>NZ_SLUM01000029.1 GCF_004345265.1 Allofournierella massiliensis | reverse complement strand
AGAGGAAATCTTCTTCCTTTTTCTCTGTTCTTTTACTTTTCATGCAAAAAACCTGCTCTGGCTTGATTGTCACAGCAGGTTTTTCTACAAGCTGAGACCGCACATTGTTTTGTGCGGTCTGTTTTGTTTCTGATTGGAATGCTTCAAATCGCAGCCCGGCAGAATGGTTCACCGGCTCCCCTGCTCCAGCTGTGCCTTGCGGCGCTCATATTCCTGCTCCATGAAATACCACTGCTGCTCGTCGGCATGAATGCAGTCGTTGTATTCCCGGGAATCGTATTCCCCGAACACAGCGGCCGGAACCCGCTGGCGCAGGCATTCCACCGCGGCCTGCAGCTCTTTTGGCAGGCGGAAAGCGGTGGAGTGGCACTGCTGGCGATTGTCCAGAATCCAGAGCTCCAGAATACGGGTGGTACTGACCCGGTTTCCGCTGCGTCTGGTTCTGATTTGATCCTGCCAGAAAGCACCCCGGATGTGAGAAATCATAACCGCCTCGTCGCCCAGAACCCACTCACTGCCCACTGCCAGTTTCCCGAACCACTGCCCATTCCGGCAAAGATCCTCATCCACCATGGCAAACAGCTCCTTCACCGGCGGCGCTTCCTCCGGATAGGGCAGCTGATCCCGGATGGACTGGGCCAGCCGGCTTTTCTCCGGGCAGAAAGCATCCCGCAAACCGGTGTAGGCCAGATACCCGGCGACCAGCACTCCTCCCACCGCCAGCAGACCGGCAGCTGCCAGCTTGATGTACTCCATAGAATCCCAGCCGGTTTTGTCCGCATTCCAGGAAAGGGTCAGATAGGCCGCACCGGCCGCAGCCATCAGCAGGGCGACGGCCGCCCACACCAGCTGGATCAGCTGGCCCCGGGCGCGCTGCATGCAATACCCCTCCGCCGGGCCGCCCGGCTGCTGCTTTTTGTTCCACCACATCAGCAGCAAAATCAGCGGGATGGAAAAAACGCGAAACAGAACCACCAGCAGGATATAGACCACCAGATTCCAGGGCCATTTCAGGTAAAACTGCTTTTTCTCCTTCTTCTCCGGCTGCATACACTTTCCTCCGATTCGTTCCGGTGGTTTTCTCCGGTCTTTTTCTTCATTATAACACTGCCGCCGTTTTTCCGCAGCATGGACTCCTTTTCCGGGTCTTGCCCTGCCTTCCGGGCGCATAGGCTGTAACAGGCGAGACACGCCGATTTTTCGCATATACGCAAAAAAGGAGGCTTTTTGTATGCTCGAGGTATTTTTGCAGTTTCTGGCCAGTCAGGTGCTGTATCTGGCGCTTCATCTGGAAAGCGGCAGCTTTCCCCGCCCGCTGACACCCAGGCAAGAGGTGGAGGCCTTCGCGGCCCTTCGCCGGGGCGATGCCGACGCACGGGACACCATCATCCGCCACAACCTGCGCCTTGTGGCCCACATCGTAAAAAAATACTGCGCCCTGCCCGGCGATGCGGAGGATCTGATCAGCATCGGTACCATCGGGCTGATCAAGGCGGTGAGCAGCTTCGACAGCACCAAGCAGGTGCGCTTTTCCACCTATGCGTCCCGTTGCATTGAAAATGAGATACGGATGCACCTTCGGCGGGAACGGAAGGCTCCCCTTACCCTTTCCATGCAGGAGCCGATTCAGACCAGCAAGGACGGCAGCCATCTGACCGTGCTGGATGTGGTACCGGATGATTTTCTTCTGGACGAGGACTGCGAGTGTCGGGAGGAATCCAGCCGACTGCGCACGCTGGTGCAGCAGCTCACCGGCCGGGAACGGCAGGTGATTCTGCTCCGCTACGGCCTGAGCGGCCAACCCCCACTGACCCAACAACAGGTAGCCCAGCTTCTGGGAATCAGCAGAAGCTATGTTTCCCGAATTGAAAAGGCGGCGGTACAGGAGCTGCGGGCGCAGCTGGATCCGGCGCGATAATCCAAATACACCAACAAAAAATGCGCCCCGAGCGAACTCGGGGCGCACAAAGCAGATGCAAAATATTGCTTACAGCAGGCTGCGGTACAGGGCAGCGATCTCTTCCACGCTGGTGTCGCGGGGGTTGCCGGGACGGCAGGCATCGGCGTAAGCGGACTCAGACAGGAACTGCACGTCCTCTTCCTTCACGATCTCCTTCAGGTCGGCAGGGATGCCCACGTCGGCGCTCAGCTTCTTCACAGCGTCCACAGCGGCCTTGATGTACTCGTCGCGGGTCATGTTCTCGGTGCCTTCCACACCCATGGCCTTGGCGATATCGCGGTACTTCTCACCGGTGGCGGGAGCGTTGTACTCCATCACAGTGGGCAGCAGGATGGCGTTGGCAACACCGTGGGGGGTGTCGTAAACAGCGCCCAGGCTGTGAGCCATGCTGTGCACGATGCCCAGGCCCACGTTGGAGAAGCCCTGACCGGCGATGTACTGAGCCAGTGCCATGCCCTCACGGCCTTCCGGAGTGTTGGCCACAGCGCCACGCAGGTGCTTGGCGATCAGCTCGATGGCCTTCAGATGGAACATATCGGTCATTTCCCAGGCGCCCTTGGTGATGTAACCCTCAATGGCATGGGTCAGGGCGTCCATACCGGTGGCAGCGGTCAGGCCCTTGGGCATGCTGCTCATCATATCGGGGTCAACCACGGCAACCTCGGGAATGTCGTTGGTGTCCACACAAACGAACTTGCGCTTCTTCTCCACGTCGGTGATGACGTAGTTGATGGTAACCTCGGCAGCGGTGCCGGCGGTGGTGGGAACAGCGATGGTGAACACAGCGTGCTTCTTGGTGGGAGCAACACCCTCCAGGCTGCGCACGTCAGCAAACTCGGGGTTGTTGATGATGATGCCGATGGCCTTGGCGGTATCCATGGAGGAGCCGCCACCGATGGTCACGATGCAGTCCGCACCGGAAGCCTTGAAGGCCTCAACGCCATGCTGTACATTCTCGATGGTGGGGTTGGGCTTGATCTCGCTGTAAACTTCGTAAGCGAAGCCGGCAGCATCCAGCAGATCGGTAACCTTCTTGGTCACACCGAACTTGACCAGATCGGGGTCGGAGCAGACAAAAGCCTTTTTGTAGCCGCGGGCGGTCAGCTCGGGAACGATGTTTTCAATGGCACCCTTGCCATGATAGGAAATGGTGTTCAGAACAATGCGGTTAGCCATGGGTAAACCTCTCCTTTTTGTTATGAAAGTAAAACCGGGACGCTTCTTCCGCTGCAACCCTGCGGGAAGCGCTTCACTGTTATTATTATAACAACGTGGTTTTCCCTTTTACAAGTTACACATGAATCCCAGTGTCACATTTCATAATTTTATCAAAAAGGCCGGAAAGGCAGATTTCAGGCTTCCGGATGCAGATCCCGCAGAAGCAGCTCCAGCCGCTGGGGCATCGCCTCAATGAGCAGCTCCACCATCTGTTCCGGGCTGCGTTTCATACCGCTCACCGCCCAGCTTGCGGTCATCTGGATGGACGCACGGCAGTACATTTCCAGGAGGAACGCCACATCTTCCGTAAGGGGCGCGCCGGTTTTGCGGGTGATGATTTCGCTGTAAAAACGGTAGATATACTCGTAATCGTAGGCCATCAGCGAGTTGGCATCGTGGCTGCCGAAGGCGCAGGCAAAAAAGCTCTGCTCCGCCTTGATGAAACGGAACTTGTTCAGAAGGCCCTCCCGCAGGGTAAGGCTCACGCCCATCTCCTTGAAGGACTGCTCCACCAGCCGCTCGAAATACCAGTTTACCAGATCATATTTATCCAGAAAGCAGCGATAGAAGGTCTGGCGGCTCACACCGCAGCCCTCCACAATCTGTTTGACGGTGATTTTGTCCAGAGGTTCGCGGCCCACCAGTTCTTTCAGGGCATTGGCCAGCTTGTATTTGGTTTTGAGCGCGGATTCCATGGCGGGCGCCTCCTTTTGGCAAATCTTCTCCTCTTTACTTTATCACAAACCTGCTGCAAAGTCACGATATTTGCCGCCTGTGCAGCTTTTGCGAGTGCCGACGCACAGGATTGTTTGTGCCCTATAAAAAGAAAAAGCGCACCGGCTGCCCGATGCGCAGAAGAAGGGCCCCCGCGAAAGCCTGCCCGGCTCGAACCAACGACCATTCCGAGCCCGGAAATTGTCGCGCTGCACCACGGGCTTTTGCCCGCAGCACATCGCTCTGCTTCCGGGCCCACCTCCGCTTCGCTGCATCGCCCACTGGGCGCGCTCAGCTCCGGCGCAGTGAACAGCCGCCCCGCGCCGTTTTGTTTGTGCATCCGGTTTTGCTCTGCCTCACCCCGTCAGTTCTTGCGACTGTGAACGCACAGGGTCGTTGGGTGTTTTACAAAAGAAAAAGCGCACCGGTTACCCGATGCGCTTTTTTCTGGCTCCCCCTGTTGGGCTCGAACCAACGACCCTGCGGTTAACAGCCGCATGCTCTACCGACTGAGCTAAGGAGGAATATCCGGTCGCCTTTCCGTTCGGCGACTTTAATAATATAACACAACTCAATAAAGAATGCAAGCCCTTTTTTCCTTTTTTTGAAAAAAATTATGCGGGCCCTTTCTCAGGGCCCGCATAGAAAAACGGATCAGTGTTTCTGGTTCTTTTCCTTGATTTCCTGCTCGCGGGTAAGCAGCTGGTCGGTAACGATGTCCAGCTGTTCCAGCGCTTCGCTGCGGTTCTCCAGCGGGCTCTCCTCCAGATTCAGAGCGTCCTCGCCGCGGTATGCCAGCTTCAGCAGAATCGGGGTCAGAATGGTGCTGATAATGACCATGATGATCACGGGTCCGAACAGTGCGTCCGGCATCAGGCCCACTTCCGCGCCCTTGTTGGCAACGATCAGCGCAACCTCGCCGCGGCATACCATGCCCAGGCCGATCTGGTTGCATTCACGGGTGGAAAAGCCGCACAGCTTGGCACCCACGCCGCAGCCCAGCCACTTGGACAGAACCGCAACCACCACCAGCAGAATGCTGAAGATCACGATCTGGGTGTTCATGGCAGGCAGCACCACGGTCATGCCGATGCTGGCGAAGAACACAGGAGCCAGGAACAGGTACTGCACCGGCTCAAACTTGGAAGCAATATAGCCAGCCTTCTTGGTGGCGCCGATCATCAGGCCGGCGGCAAAGGCACCGGTAATGTCGGCCACGCCGAAGAAGTGCTCGGCGATCCAGGCCATCATCAGGCAGACCACGAAGGCCGCAATGGGGAAACGCCGCAGATCCTTGCGGCCGGTATGCTCAATGTACCAGTCCAGCGCCTTCAGGCCAACCACATACACAAAGCAGCAGACCACCAGGAACAGCACGATCTTCAGCAGCACGATGGCAATGCTCTCGCCGCCGCCGCCCAGGCTGGTCATAATGGTCAGGGCAATGATGCCCAGAATATCGTCGATGATGGCAGCGGCCAGAATGGTGTTGCCCACCCGGCTCTGCAGACGGCCCATCTCACGCAGGGCCTCCACCGTGATGCTCACGGAAGTGGCGGTCAGCACGGTGCCGATGAAGAAGTTCTGCAGCATGTTCTCGGTGGGAGCCAGCCAGGCAGCCAGACCCGCGCCGCCGAACAGCGGCACCAGAACGCCCAGTATCGCCACCAGAAAACCGGACTTACCGGCATTCTTCAGGTCGCGAATGTCGGTTTCCATACCGGCAGAGAACATGATCACGATCACGCCCAGCTCCGCCAGCTGCTTGATCATTTCACTGTCGCTGGGCAGCAGGCCAAACACAGCAGGACCCAGCAGCAAACCTGCCAGCAGAGCGCCTACCACCTGGGGCATCTGGAAGCGGCGGGTAATCAGGCCGCATACCTTGGTGCTTACCAGGATCAGAGCGATCTGCCACAAAAAATCATAAGACATTTCGTTGATTCCTCCCAATTTATACTCTCTCTTTGCTTTGGGGCACCAAGGCATTATACACAAATCAATCACAAATGGCAAGCGCCGTTTTTTTCACATTTTTACTTATACAGAGCAAAAAACTTTGTCAGTTTTTTAGCAATATTTCACAAACAAACAGAATATCCAGTTTCTTCATCGATCCATCATTAATTTTGTGAATTATGTTCATTTTCGCTTCTTTTCTTGCAGAAACATTTCAGTTCTTACAAAATTATATCAATTTTTCTTCAACCGTTTTTCTTCTGTTCGTACAAAATAAAACACAAAAAATCCCCATGCCGGGGCCGGCACAGGGATCTTTTATACATGTTTTTCCGTCTCAGCGTTCCCCGAAGGCCTTCTGAGCCGCCAGCAGCACGCCTGCACGGCTGGCCGCAAAGTTCAGGCCACCCTGCAGGTAAACAGTGTAGGGCGGGCGCATGGGGCCGTCGCAGCTGAGCTCGATGCTGCTGCCATTGGTGAAGGCGCCTGCCGCCATGATTACCTCGCTGGTATAGCCGGGCATGGCGTAGGGCTCCGGGGCGGCAAAGCTGTCCACCGGGCTGCCCGCCTGAATGCCCTGACAGAAGGCCACCATGGCCTCCGGATCACCGGTCTCGAAGCTGGTGATGATGTCGTTGCGGGGGTCGGTGTACTTGGGCAGAGGGTTCTTGCCCAGCAGATCCAGCAGGCAGCTGGCGTAGATGCTGGTCTTGATGGCCTCGGCGGTCACGCCGGGGGCATAGTACAGGCCCAGATACAGCTGGCGCAGGCTGTCCAGCGTGCAGCCCAGCTCCCGGCCGGTGCCGGGGGCAGTGAGCCGGTGGGCGCACTTTTCCACCAGATCCGCCCGGCCGGCCACATAGCCGCCGGTGGGGGCAATGCCGCCGCCGGGATTCTTGATCAGGCTGCCCACAATCAGATCCGCACCCACGCTGGTGGGTTCCGCAGTCTGGGTGAACTCGCCGTAGCAGTTATCCACCATGACCACCACGTTGGGGTTGGCCTCTTTGGCGGTGCGAATCACCTTTTCAATGGTGGCCAGATCAAAGGCGGCCCGGCTGGAATAGCCCCGGCTGCGCTGGATATGGCAGACGGTGGCGTTCTTTGCCTTCTCCGCAATCAGTGCATAGTCCGGCTGGCCGTTCTGCAAGGGGGCTTCGTCGTATTTCACGCCGTACTCCGCCAGCGTACCGCAACCCTTGCCCGCATCACCAATGCCGATCACGCCCTCCAGCGTGTCGTAAGGGCGGCCGGTGGCGGCCAGCAGGGTGTCGCCCGCACGCAGCAGGCCGAACAGCGCCACGGTGAGCGCATGGGTGCCGGACAGGAAATGGGGACGGCAGAGGGCATCCTCCGCGCCCATCACCTGTGCAAACACCTGATCCAGACGGTCACGGCCCGCATCGTCGTAGCCGTAGCCGGTGCTGCCCATCATGTGGGTGGCGGCCACCCGGTTATCGGTAAAGGCCTTGAGCATCTTCACCTGGTTGTAGTCCCGAATGGCGTCGATTTTCTCGAATTCCGGGCGGCACAGCTCCATGGCACGGGCGTCCAGCTCCTGAAAACGGGGGCTCACATCAAAAAATTGCTCGATCATGTATGATAATATCCTCTTTTCTCGTATTGATAACAGGCAGCTCTTTTTCAGGGGCCGAAGCTGCCCACTTCGCCTTCTCGTTCAAATCCCAGCGCCCGGTAAAAACCGGCACGCTCCGGTGTACACAGCAACTCCACCGTATTCCCCTGCCCGGCCAGCCGGTTCACCAGCGCACAGACAAGGAAGCGCCCCACGCCCCGGCCTCTGTGGCCTTGCAGCGTTTCCACGCCGGCCAGATAGGCGGTTTGGTTCCAGAGCGCGTAGGCGCCTGCGGTGGCAACCAGCTCCCCATCCGGGGCCTGCGCCGCCCAGATCAGGGCCCGGCCATGGTTCACCAGCGTGCAGGTCTCGCTGTAAAAGCAGTCCCGGGCATCCTCTGCCCCGCTGCCCAGGCTCTCGCCCCGGCAGAACAGGTCGGTCACCTGCCCCACACCGGGACACTCATTCAACCGGATTTTCTCCGGCGCAGGCTGCCGGGGCAGCGTGGCACCGGCAGGCAGGATCATGCGGACAAACCGCACTTTTGGCTGCCAGCCTTTCGGCACCGCAGCTGTGGTGCGCAGCTGCTGCACCCCGCAAAAGCCCAGAAAGCCCGCCAGCTCCTCCGCATCCGCCGGGCCGGCCAGCAGAGCGGACGCCCCCCGCACGCCCAGCGCAAAAGGGGCTTCCCCTTCTCCGCCGGTATAAAACCGCCAGCCGGAGCCGGGCAGCGAGCCGAATACCGCTTGCAGCGCTCCCAACTGGCAGGCCACGCCGGCCGACCGGGGATCGGCCAGCGCGGCTTCAAATCGCCGCCGGGTCTGTGCGGAATTGACCGCGCAGATCATAGGGCGTTCACCAGTTCCTTAAAGTGACGGCCGCGCACCTCAAAGTTGGGGTACAGATCAAAGCTGGCGGACGCAGGCGACAGGCTGACCACGTCGCCGGGTTTGGCGTTCTTTCGAGCCAGCTGCACCGCTTCGGCCATATCCTTTGCGTGCTCGATGATCAGGCCGCTTTCCGCAAAGCCGGGGCAGGCGCGCACCGCCGCCTCGATCTTGGGGCCGGTCTGGCCCATGAGCACCAGAACCTTCACATGAGCCAGAATTTCCGGGGCCAGCGGCTCGTAGGGAATCTTCTTGTCGTAACCGCCGGCAATGATGATGATCTTCTGGTCAAAGCTGCGCAGGCCCGCAATGGTGCGGGTGGGGCTGGAGGCAATGGAATCGTTGTACCACTGCACGCCGTCCAGCAGGCGAACCGGCTCGATGCGGTGTTCCACGCCGGTGAAGCTGGAACCCACACTGGCCATGGCCTCCACCGGCACCCGGCCCCACACGGCGGCACAGGCCGCCAGCAGGTTCTCAATGTTGTGCACACCCCGCAGCTTGATCTCGTCCTTGTGCAGGATGGGGGTCACGGTACCGTTCTCCGCCATGCAGAGCATGCCGTCCTGCCGCAGGAAGGCGCCGTTATCGGTCTCTCGCAGACGGGTAAACCAGCACTGGGTTCCCTTGCAGTCCGCCTGCATGCCGCGGGTGATCTCGTTCTCGTAGCCCAGCACCGCCCGGCAGGTCTCATCCTGCCAGAGCAGGATGTTCCGCTTGGCGTCCACATACTCCTGCATATCCTTGTGGTGATCCAGATGGTTGGGGGTCACATTGGTAACCACCGCCACCTTGGGGCTGCGGCGCATGCTGATCAGCTGGAAGCTGGACAGCTCCACCACTGCTTCGTCCGCCGGGTCGATCTGATCCAGGATGGGCAGCAGGGCACGGCCGATATTGCCGCCCAGATGCACGGTGCGGCCCGCCGCCTCAAACATGGCGGCAATCAGGCTGGTGGTGGTGGTCTTGCCGTCCGAGCCGGTGACGGCGGTGATCTCGCAGGGGCAGTATTCGAAGAACAGCTCCATTTCGCTGGTCACCAGACTGCCCGCGGCTTTGGCCGCCTGCAGGGCCGGGGTGTAGTACTCAAAGCCCGGCGTGCGCATGATGATGTCCTGCCCGGCCAGACCGTTCAGATAATCCTCGCCCAGGCTCAGGGCCACGCCCAGCTGGTTCAGCGTATCGGCGTAATCGCCAAAATCCGCCAGCTGCTTTTTGTCGCACAGGGTCACCTTTGCCCCCATGGCGCAGAACTGCCCGATCAGCGTTTTGTGGCTTACGCCCGCGCCGATAAAGGCTACCTTTTTCCCTTTGATAAACGCGGCCAGCCGCTGCTTATCCTGCTGCATAACGCAAAACCCCTCTTCTCTCTGGAACATATCTTTTATTTTGACTGGTGTGATGCAAATGGTCTCTTGCTATTATAGTCACTTTTGGCCGCCCGCGCAACCAGAACCCCGGGATGAACCCCGCATTTTGGCTGTTTTGGGCCGGAAATATTTTCTTCTTTTTAAAATTTACAGTTTATTTTCTGATTTTGCACTTCTTTGCCGCCCTCCGGGTTTGTATTTTTCCCGTTTTTTTGATAAGCTAAATATGTATGTCCATGCACTTTTTGTACCATCACCGGCCCACTGTGCCGTTTACCGAAAGGACCTTTTCCCATGAGATTCCATCGTATTCTCTGCATCCTGCTCTGCCTTGTTCTGACTGCCGGATTTCTGACCGGCTGCGGCTCCAGCGGGGCCAGCTTCACCTGGCGTGTGGATCATGTTCCCGCCAACCTGGACCCGCAGATTGCGCAGGAAAGCCCTGAACGCATTGCCGTAACCAACCTTTACCGGGGCCTGACCCGCATTGATGAAAATGGCGACGCGGTTCTGGACTGCGCCGAAAGCTACACCGTAAGCGAGGACGGCCTGACCTACACCTTTACCCTGAAAGAGGATCTGGCCTATACCAAGCTGAAAAAACACGAAAAGGAATATCCCCTCACCGCTGCAGACTTTGTGTTCGGCATGGAGCGGGTTTTCCGGGAAGAAACCAACAGCCCCTATCGGGAGCTTTTTTCCAACCTGAAAGGCGCCGAAGGCGGCACGCTGGGTGTGAGTGCCCCGGACGAGCGCACGGTAGTCTACCAACTGAACGCCCCGGATCCGGCATTTCTGGAAAAGCTGGCCCAGCCGGGTGCCATGCCCTGCAACGAGGAGTTTTTTGAGCACAGTGCCGGTGCCTACGGTCTGAGCGCTGCCACCACACTGGCCAACGGTCATTTTTATCTGTACAACTGGAACGAAAACGGTCTGTTCCTGCGCCGCAACGCCAGCGGCAGCCTGATCACCAGCCTGCGCATCGTGCTGGATACCACCGCGCAGTCCACCCCCACACCGGCCCCCGCCTCCGGCACCTCGGTCGCCCAGAGCGAACCGGCAGCCACCGGCGCGGCTGCCGTGGCCGCCGGGGATGTGACCGCCGCCATCGACGAAGCATCCTCCGCCGGCAGCCTTCCCAGCATCCCCTATACCGCCACCACCTGGGCACTGGTGTTCAACTGCGAGGACAAACAGCTGGCATCCCAAAATGTGCGGCTGGCCCTGGGCGCAAGTGCCATGGGAATCGAAACCCTTCCCGCCGGATTCAGCACTGCCGACGGCCTGATTCCGCCCGCCATGGAGGTGAACGGTTCCGGCTACCGGGATACCGTGGGCGGTCAGATGCCCACCGTGAGCGATGTGAAGGAAAGCTGCCGCGCCGGGCTGAGCGAGGCCGGCCTGCAGCAGTTCAGCGGCATTCAGGTGCTGTATCCGGAAGGCGCTGATTACCAGGCTCTGATCGAACAGATCAGCCAGCAGTGGCAGAAAGAGCTGGGCGCGTTCTCGGCCTATTTCACCCTGAAGGCCATGCCGCTGGATGAGCTGGAAAGCACGGTGGCCGAAGGGGATTATCAGATTGCTCTGCTGCCCTTCTCTCCCTCCAGCGAGGATTGCGTAACCTTCCTGCAGCAGTTTGCCGACGGCGCCTTCACCGGCTGGGAATCCGCCGGATTCGACAGCCAGCTCCGTCAACTGGCCGGCCAGCTGGCACCGGATGCCGGGCAGATCGCTCAGGCGGAGCAGACACTGCTGGCCGGCGGTGCCATTGCCCCCCTGTGGTATCAGGATCAGGCGCTGGTCATGGCTCAGGGTGTGGAGCATGTGGTGTTCGATCCCTTCGGGCCGGTGCTGGATCTCACCTGGGCAACCTACACGGGTGGCTGATTTCATCCCCCGTTCATACGCACCCGGCAGGCCCGATTTTTCGGCCGCGCCGGGTGTTCTGTTTTCAAATCTGCCGCGGAAAATGCTCTGCGGCGAAGTTTCGTCCGTCTTTTTTCATTTTCCCCAGGCAAGGAGGAACCGCCATGCACTGCACCCACTGCAAACATTCCGCCGACGTAAACCGCCGTCTTGCCCGCATCAGCGGCCAGCTGAACGGTATTCGGGAAATGGTCAATGAAGGCCGCCCCTGCGGCGATCTGCTGACCCAGCTTTCCAGCGTGAACAGTGCCATCACTCAGGTGGCCAAGCTGATTCTCACCGAGCATCTGGAGCACTGCGTGCGCAGCGGCGAGGATACCGATCAGGTGATTGCCCAGCTTCAGACCGCCATTGACCAGTTTGCCAAGCTGAAATGACCACCAATCAAAAACACCGCCCCGACCTTCCTGATGGAACGCCGGGGCGGTGTTTTGTTTTTATAACGGAGCGTTTTGCTTACTTCACGTTGTAGCGCTTCAGCAGAGCGTCGATCTTGCTGTGAGGATCGATGATGTCGCCAATGCTCATGTCGTGGTTGATCGCGTCGATAAAGTGAGCGATATACTTGGACACATCCACCTCATGGAACCACTCACGGCTGAGCAGCTCGGGGGTGCGGTAGGTCAGGTTGGTGCCGAACACACCGGAGATGATGCCATCCTGGTAGGCCTTGTCGAACTCGGCCAGGCCGTTGGTGTAGATGGCGTAGGTGGCGTAGCAGAAGATGCGCTTGGCGCCGCGCTTCTTCAGCTCGTAGCCAATGTCCAGCATGCTCTCACCGGAGGAGATGATGTCGTCGGCAATGAATACGTCCTTGCCTTCCACGCTCTCGCCCAGGTACTCGTGAGCCACAATGGGGTTGCGGCCGTTCACGATGCGGGAGTAGTCACGGCGCTTGTAGAACATGCCCAGGTTCACAGCCAGCACGCTGGAGTAGTACATGTTGCGGTTGATGGCGCCTTCGTCCGGGCTGATGACCATGAAGTTGTCACGGTTGGGCTTGAAGTCCTCGATGCACTTGAACATGGTCTTGAGCACCTGATAGGTGGGCATCACATTGTCCATACCCATCAGAGGCACCGCATTGGAAACGCGGGGATCGTGGGCGTCGAAGGTGATGATGTTTTCCACACCCATGCTGTGCAGCTCCTGCAGCGCGTAGGCGCAGTCCAGGCTTTCCCGGTAGGAGCGGCGATGCTGACGGCTGCCGTAGAGCAGGGGCATGATCACGGTGATGCGGCGGGCCTTGCCGGAAGCGGCCTGGATCAGGCGCTTCAGATCCTGATAGTGGTCATCCGGGCTCATGCAGTTCTCGTTGCCGAACATCTTGTACTTGCAGCTGTAGTTGCCCACATCCACCACAAAGTACAAATCGTCGCCGCGAACGCTCTGACGGATCACACCCTTGCCGTCGCCGGAAGAAAAGCGGGGGCACTCGCTGGGGATGATGAAGGTCTCGCGATCTACACCTTTTTCACGGGCCCACGCCACCAGATGACGGTCGATCAGGGCGGTCAGCTCCTGAGCGCCGGGGGTCGCGATCAGACCGAGTTCGGCAACGCCGCTGTTTGCCATGAGGCTCTCTGTACCGTTGGCTTGATACATCGTTAAACGCTCCTTACGTTGTTAAATGGTTGTTATCGCCCGATTACAGGGCACATACAGTTCAACTTAATATTAACATAAAATTTACTTTTATGCTCAGCAATTCTCTTCTTTTCGTCATTTTCTGCGGCTTGCCCGGGTGTATGTTCTCCCGCGGGAGAAAAGTTGGGCGTTTTGCCCAATGTTTTTCGTTTTTTCCCGCAGCCTGCCCTCCTGTAAACCTGATTTGCAACGCCCGATCAGCCGTTATTTCTCTATCAAAATAGCCAAACTTTTCGTCATATCCTTGCTATTATGCCCAATTTTTATCGGCCTGTACGCAAAAGCCCGGGGCTCTGCGGCAGAGCTCCGGGCTTTTGATTTTATGTTTATTATACAAAGGGGTTGTAGTAACGGCTGCCATCCCAGAAGGTGATGACCAGCGAGCCCAGTGCAATCACCGTGCCCAGAATCAGCACCACCCAGTCCCGGGTGGCAAAGGGCCGCTTGGCGTACCAGGTGCGGCTTTTGTTCTTACCGAAGCCACGCAGCTCCATGGCGTTGGAAATCACCTCAATGCGGTTCAGACTGCCCAGAATCAGCGGCAGCAGGATATTCGCACTGCCCTTCAGCCGATCCATCAGCTTGTCCTTGCCGGAAATGTCCACACCGCGGGCCTGCTGGGCCTGATTGATGTTGTGGTAATCACGCTGCACATCCGGAATGTAGCGCAGTGCCAGCGCCACCGCATAGCCAATGCGATAGCTCACACCGATGCTGGCCAGACTGGCGGCAAACTCGCTGGGATCGGTGCACAGGATGAACACCAGCGCCAGCGGAATGACCACCACCACCTTCAGCGTCATGTTCAAATGGTAGAACAGCTGCTGTGCGGTGAGGGTATAGGGCCCCACCAGCTGCACCAGCAGGGTGCGGCTCTGGTAGATCTCCACGCCGTATTCCGGCTTGAACAGATAGACGAACAGGTTGTTCAGCAACAGGAACACAAAGGCCATCCAGAGGATGAGCTTCACGTCCCGGTAACGTACCCGGCTGATCTTGAAGATGGCCAGGCTCATCACCAGAAACACCACCAGTACCCGGGTATCGTAGGTGACCATGGTGGCAACGCTGAACAGCAGAAACACAATCAGCTTTGTGGTTCCGGTGAGCTTGTGCACCACACTGCCCCGGGGCAGATAGGAAAGGATCAGACTGTTTGCCACTTGTCGCGTACCTCCCGGTCGTAGTCAATAAAATGCTGCACAAAGGCCTCCGGCGGCTGAATGCCGCACTGCTGAGCCAGCGTGAACAGGCTTGTTTCCTTCAGAGCCGCCTGCTCCACCAGCTCCTCGCTGCACAGCAGCCGGGCGGGGGGCAGATCACCGATCATGCGGCTCTGGCTGAATACCAGCGCCCGGCTGGTGTATTCCAGCATCAGGTGCATGTCGTGGGTGACCATGATCACCGTGTAGCCCTTCTGGTTCAGGCTGCGCAGAAATTCCATGATCTCGGTGTAATGGCGGAAATCCTGTCCGGCGGTAGGCTCGTCCAGAATCAGCACGCGAGGCTGCATCACCAGCACGCTGGCGATGGTCACCCGTTTTTTCTGCCCGAAGGACAAAGCGGAAACCGGCCATTTCCGGAAGGGATACAGCCCGCATACGGTGAGCGCCTCATTCACCCGGCGCTCCACTTCGTCCTCCGGGAGCTTTGCGGTGCGCAGGCCCAGCGCCACCTCGTCAAAAATCAGACTCTGGCTGATCATCTGGTTGGGATTCTGCATCACATAGCCGATGTGTGCGGCCCGTTCCTTGATGGTATCCCCCGCCAGATCCCGGCCATTCAGCCGGATACTGCCGCTGCGGGGCGTTTCAAAGCCGCAGATCAGCTTGGCCAGCGTGCTTTTGCCCGCGCCGTTTCGGCCCACGATGCTTACCATCTCGCCCTCGTTCAGGGTAAAGCTCACATCCCGCAGGTTGGTAACGCCTTCGCTGTAACCAAAGCACAGATCCTTTACCTCCAGCAGCGGAGCAGCTGCGGGCGGCTGGGGCCGAACCACCGTTTGCCGGTACCAGTCCCGCACTGCCGTCTTGTCCTGTTCGGTAAGGAGCAGCGTGTTCACATGGGCAGGCTTTTTCTCCGCCTCCAGGGAAACGCCGGCGTATTTCAACGCAGTGATATACAGCGGCTCCCGGATGCCGTTTTCGGTCAGCTGATCTCCTGCCAGCAATGCCTCGGGGGTGGTGTCCGCCAGAATGCGGCCCTCACCCATGAGCACGATCCGATCCACACTGCGCCAGAGCACATCCTCAAGCCGATGCTCGATGATGATCACCGTTGCGCCGGTCTTTTTCTGTACCTGATCAATCAGCTCGATGGTCTGCTTGCCGGCAGCCGGGTCCAGATTGGCCAGCGGTTCATCGAACAGCAGCACCTTCACATCGTCCACCATTACGCCGGCCAGACTCACACGCTGCTTCTGGCCGCCGCTCAGGGCATGGGGCTCCTGATCCAGCAGGTTCTCCACGTCCACCAGGCGGGCCACCCGTTCCACCGTCTGCTTCATTTCCGGCTGGGCCACACACTGGTTCTCCAGTGCAAAGGCAATGTCCTCGCCCACCGTCAGGCCGATGAACTGGCCGTCCGGATCCTGCAGAACAGTGCCCACATGCTTGGACAGTTCAAAAATGCTGGCATGGGGTGCGTCCACACCGTCCACCATCAGGCTACCGGTGCATTTGCCGGGATAGCTGAAGGGAATCAGTCCGTTGATGCAGCTGGCGATGGTGCTTTTGCCGCTGCCGGACGGGCCTGCAATCAGCACCCGCTCCCCCGGCTGAATGGCCAGGTCGATGTTGTACAGAGTGGGTTCTGCCTGGGCGTCGTACTGGAAACCAAAGTTCTTGAATTCGATAATGGGCTGTGCCACGGCGGTTCCTCCGTTTTTTGTTGCTCAATCCCGCACGCCGGAAGAGGGGCGGCGGGGGTCTGTTTGGGGAATCATTCCCCGGGAAAGGCGGCGAGGCTGTATTCCGGCCCGCCTGTCAATGAAAAAGCGGGGCTTTCGGCCCATAGTGCCGGAAGGCCCCGCTCTGTGCTCGGGATCAATGCCAACCCGGCCGGAGAATTACTCCCGGTTCAGAGAGCCCTTCTTGGTGCGGGTCTTGGCGTAGGCAACCAGCAGCACAGTGCCCACCACACCGGTAGTGATGGCGTTCACGATGCCGGCGGTCAGGCCCTGGGCGAACAGCTTCTCAATGGGCTCGTTGTAGATAACGATGTCCAGAACGGGAGCCACTACACCCCAGCAGATCACATGAGCGATCAGCTGAGAAACGTTGAACAGGATGATCTGCTTTTTGCCGAACACGCCGCTCTCCAGATCCAGCTTGCCCAGGAACAGGCCGGTCAGCAGACCGAACACGCCGGAAGCGATGATCCAGCTCCACCAGGGGCCGTAGGCGGTGAAGTCCACCAGAGCATGACCGATCAGACCGATCACCAGGCCGGCAATGGGGCCAAACAGGCCGGCGAATACGGCCTGGATGGCGTACTGCAGGCTCATATAGGTGTTGGGTACCGGGGTGGGAATGGAGATCTTACCCAGCACAAAGAACAGAGCTGCGCCAATACCGATGGCGACCACGGTTTTTACAGACATTTTTTTCATGACGATTCCCTCACTTTTTCTTGTATGGATCACGGGCCGGGGGCACGCAAGAATTTCCCTGATTCCGGCCCGGGCGGACCTTATTCGTAGATCATGCGGGGCGCCTTGCGCACACTGATGCGCCAGGAGGTGCCGGTGCCGATGTTGTAGGCCCGGGCAAAGCTGCCCTGGTTGATGGCCACCGCCAGATTATCCAGACTGTTCACATACAGCAGCGGCTCGCCCACATACACATCGGCAAAGCTCTTGGCATACACCATGATGTTTTTATACAGCACCCGGGTATCGTTGCTGATGGTGATCTCCACCCGCTGGCCATGCTCGATGTTCAACGACGCAAACAGGGTGCGGGGAATGTTGGTCCACAGGCTGCCGAACCGCACATCCAGCACGTCAATGGTACCGCTCACCACGTCTCCGCTGAGCACTGCGTCCACCACCGGAAGCTCCACAATGCTGGCCGGGTCGATGGCCGGGCCAACCTGCTCCCAGCTGATCACGCCGGAGGCCAGCCGTGCGCCGGTGAAGGCGTAGATATCGCGGCCATGGAAGGTGTAGCTCTCGCCGGAATTGGGCAGGCGGTTGAGGGTCTCGTCAATCACACGGGCCTCCACAATGCCGCTCATCCGCTTGATGTGGGTCAGGGTGCCGTTGTCCGGCGTGACGATGTAATGCCCGCCGCTGGTCTTGGCCACGATGCTGCGCCGGTCGCTGCCCACGCCCGGGTCCACCACGCTCACGAACACGCTGCCCTCGGGCCAGTACTGCACCGTCTGGATCAGGCGGTAGCTGGCTTCCCAGATGTCATACTGGGGGATGTCATGGGTCAGATCGTATACGCGCAGGCTGTCACACACGCCTTCCGCCACACCGTACATGGCGCTCACCGCACCGTCCGCCAGGCCGAAGTCGGATTGCAGGATCAAGGGTTTCATGGGTTGATTCGCTCCTTTGCCAATGGGATCGCCCCGGGCAGCGGGCGGCAGCGCCGCCTGCGCACCGTAAGGCAGCAGTAAAAACAACAACTTTTATTATAGGCATCACGGCTCATTCCGTCAATATTTTCAACGCCTTCTTTGCTGTGAAATTCCAGTGCGGGGCCCTGTTTTTTCCTTCCTGGGCCTGAAACGGAACGCAACAAAAAAATCCCTGCCCGTTGCGGGGCAGGGATCGCAGGCTTTGATTAAACCAGCTCGATGATCGCCATCTCGGCAGCATCGCCGCGGCGGGCGCCGATCTTGATGATGCGGGTGTAGCCGCCGTTGCGGTCGGCATACTTGGGGCCGTACTCATCGATGACTTTCTTGGCAACAGTCTCCTTGGTAATGTAAGAGAAGACCTGGCGCTTGGAATGCAGATCTTCCTTCTTACCCAAGGTTACCATCTTCTCCGCCATGGAACGAACTTCCTTGGCGCGGGTAACGGTGGTCTCGATTTTGCCGTTTTCAAACAGGTAGGTGACCATAGCGCGCAGCATAGCGTTGCGGTGATCGCTGGTCCGGCCGAGTTTTCTGGTACCGGGCATCCCGTTTCACTCCTTTGCAGTAATTACTCGTCGTCTTTGGTAAGTGTGAAGCCCAGGGAGTCCAGCTTTGCCATGACTTCTTCCAGGCTTTTGCGGCCGAGGTTCCGAACTTTCATCATTTCGTCCTCGGACTTGTTAATCAAGTCTTCCACGGTGTTGATGCCGGCACGCTTCAGGCAGTTGAAGGAACGCACGCTCAGATCCAGCTCTTCGATGGTCATCTCCAGAGCCTTCTCCTTGCCCTTGTCGTCCTTCTCCACCATGATCTCAGCGCCCATGGCCTCTTCCGACAGGTTGACAAACAGGTTCAGGTGCTCGGTCAGCACGCGGGCCGCCAGGCTGACAGCCTCTTTGGCGTTGATGGTGCCGTCGGTCCAAACTTCCAGAGTCAGTTTGTCGTAGTCGGTGATCTGGCCAACGCGGGTGTTTTCCACCGTGTAGTTGACTTTCAGAACGGGGGTGTAGATGCTGTCGATGGGCAGAACATTCAGGTCGTTCTTTTCCAGTACAGCCTGCTTGTTACGCTCTGCCGGCACATAGCCGCGACCCTTGTCAAAGGTCAGCTCCATCACGAGCTTGCCGTTGTCTTCCAGGGTGGCGATGTGCCATTCGGGGTTGAGCACCTCGATCTCATCGCTGGGTTTGATGCTGCCAGCAGTAACCTCCCCCTCACCGGACGCTTCGATGCGCACGGTGACAGGTCCGTCGGCGTAGAGCTTGGCTGCGATGCCCTTCAGATTCAGCACGATCTCGGTCACGTCTTCTTTCACGCCGGGAATGGTGCTGAACTCGTGGACCACGCCATCGATCTTTACGCTGGTGACGGCAACGCCGGGAAGCGACGAAAGCAGGACACGCCGTAAGCTATTGCCCAAGGTGGTACCAAAACCGCGCTCCAGAGGCTCAACGACGAACTTGCCGTAGCGGCCGTCCGGAGACAGGCTGGTGGTATCGATTCTGGGGCGTTCAATCTCCATCATAGTAAAACCCTCCTTGGTGGGCCGGCCAAAGCGCGTTTGGCCGGCCTTTGTTGTTCGCTTTCCCTATGCGCTGAGCTTATTACTTGGAGTACAACTCAACGATCAGGTGTTCCTCAACCGGCAGGTCGATGTCCTCGCGAACGGGCAGCTTGGTAACGGTGCCCTTCAGAGAGTTCTTCTCACGATCCAGCCACTGGGGCAGGGCAACCACGGGGGCGTCCTCGCCGGTCAGCTTGCTGAACTTCACGGAAGAGCGGCTGGCGGAGGCAACCTCCACCACGTCGCCAGCCTTCACCAGGTAAGAAGGAATGTTAACCTTCTTGCCGTTCACGGTGAAGTGAGCGTGGCTCACCAGCTGACGAGCCTCACGACGGGTAGCGGCAAAGCCCAGGCGGTAAACCACGTTGTCCAGGCGGCGCTCCACCAGAATCAGCAGGTTCTCACCGGTCTTGCCGGGCATGCGGCTGGCCTTCTCGTAGTAGGAACGGAACTGACGCTCCATGATGCCGTAAACGAACTTGACCTTCTGCTTTTCGGCCAACTGAAGAGCGTACTCACTCTTCTTCTTTCTCATCTGGCCGCCAGGATTGCGATTGGTGTTCTTCTTCGCATAACCCATAACAGCAGGAGAAATGCCCAGAGCGCGGCAGCGCTTTGCGATAGGCTGCATATTCTTAGCCATAACTAGTGTTTCTCCTTTCGATCAAATGCGGCGGCGCTTCGGGGGACGGCAGCCGTTGTGGGGGATGGGGGTAACGTCTTTGATCATGTTGACTTCCAGACCGGTGGCCTGCAGGGCACGGATGGCAGCCTCACGGCCAGCGCCGGGGCCCTTCACGTACACTTCAACAGTCTTCATGCCATGCTCCATAGCGGCCTTCGCTGCGGTCTCGGCAGCGGACTGGGCAGCAAACGGAGTGCTCTTACGGGAACCACGGAAGTTCAGACCGCCAGAGCTGGCCCAAGAAACGGTGTTGCCCTGAGTATCCGTAATGGTAACAATGGTATTGTTAAAGGTACTCTGGATGTGAGCAGCGCCGCGCTCAATGTTCTTGCGCTCGCGCCGCTTGGTGCGGACGGCGCCCTTTTTAGCAGCAGCTTTGATTGCCATTTCTCTTGCTCCTCCTTACTTCTTCTTGTTTGCCACAGTGCGCTTGGGACCTTTGCGGGTACGGGCATTGGTCTTGGTGCGCTGACCATGAACGGGCAGGCCCTTGCGATGGCGGACACCGCGGTAGCACTGAACCTCCACCAGACGCTTGATGTCCAGCGCAACGTTACGGCGCAGGTCACCTTCCACGATGATGTTGTTCTTGTCCAGGTACTCACGGATCAGACCCTCTTCCTCAGCGGTCAGGTCCTTAACGCGGGTGTCGGGATTGATACCGGTACCAGCCAGGATCTGCTTAGCAGTGCTGGGACCAATGCCATAGATATAAGTCAGGCCTACTTCAACGCGCTTCTCGCGGGGCAGGTCAACGCCGGCAATACGTGCCATAGTTTAAAAACCTCCTAAATTAACATCCCATGTCCATGTCGGGGGCTGCGCCGGGAATCTACGCACTTGCCCCCCTAGCGTTTTGGGCTTTAAATCAGCCCTGGCGCTGCTTGTGCTTGGGGTTTTCGCAGATGACCATCACGCGACCTTTGCGCTTGATGACCTTGCATTTTTCGCAGATGGGTTTCACGGAAGGTTTAACCTTCATGATGATGAACCTCCTTTTGACTCAAGGACGCTCTTACTTGGAGCGCCAGGTGATGCGGCCCTTGGTAAGATCATAGGGCGACATTTCCAGTGTTACTTTATCGCCGGGCAGGATGCGGATGAAGTTGGTCCGCAGTTTGCCGGAGATGTGTGCCAGCAACCGATGGCCGTTTGCCAGCTCCACCCGGAAGGTGGCATTGGGCAGGGCCTCTACGACCGTACCCTCTACTTCGATTACGTCTTCTTTAGACAAGCTCTTCCCTCCTCGTGAGTTTACATGGGGTGATCAGCGTCATAGGCGCGGATCGCCTCACTGAGCTGTGTGTCGTCTGCGAGAATCTCTTCCCGCAGGACGGTGGCGGTGGGGGCCACATGCCTTATCTTTTTGGCCTTCGGCCGGCTTACTTTGCGCAGACTGCCGTCTGCGAGAGAAAGCATCTGGCCTTCCACGGCCATTACCGCAAAGGTGCGGGTCTTGTCGCGACCGGCAAGGGATCGAACGAGCTGACCTTTTACAAAGTCCATCCCGGTCCCTCCCAGTCCTTTGTCAAGACGACCGGCCCTGCGGAGGTAATGGCGATCGAGTGCTCAAAATGGGCAGAGAGACCGCCGTCCGCCGTTTTTACCGTCCATCCATCGGATTGTGTTGCCACTGAATAGTGTTTCTGGTTGACCATGGGCTCAATGGCCAGCGTCATGCCGCTGACCAGCCGGGGGCCGCGCCCGGGTTTACCGTAGTTCGGCACCTCCGGATCCTCGTGGAGCTCTTTGCCCACGCCGTGGCCCACAAAGCTGCGCACCACCGAGAACCCATGTTCCTCAACATAGGTCTGCACGGCGTTGCTGATGTCGCCGATGCGGGCGCCGCACACCGCGGCACGAATGCCTCTGTGCAGCGACTCGCGGGTCACATCCAGCAACCGCTGGGCTTCCAGATCCAGCTTGCCGCACCCGAAGGTGCAGGCATTGTCGCCGTTGAAGCCGCCCCAGGCAGCGCCTGTGTCGATGCTGACAATATCGCCGGGCCGGATCACCTTCTTTTTGGAAGGGATACCGTGGATCACCTCGTCGTTCACACTGATGCACGCGGTGCCCGGGAAGCCGTAAAGCCCCTTGAAGTTGGGCTTGGCGCCCTGCTTCACGATATAGTCATAAATAATTTTGTCAATGTCGGCGGTGGTAATACCAGCCTCGATCGACTCGCCCCCGAGCCGGAGGGCGGCGGCGCTGATTTCACAGGCTCGCCGCATGACCTCCAACTCTTTGGCATTCTTGATCTGGATCACGATGCTCACGCCTCCAGTGCTTTCAGCAGCAGTTCGCTGGTGTCGGCAATGCTTTCATGACCTTCTACCACCACCAGCTTGCCGCGTTCACGGTAGAAAGCGATCAGCGGCTCGGTGAGCTCGTGGTAGGCCTTCAGACGGCCCTTCACGGTTTCGGGAGCGTCGTCCTTGCGGATGATCAGCGCGCCGCCGCAGCGATCGCACCGGTCAGGCTCCCGGCTGGGCTTGTTCTCCACGTGGTAGGACGCACCGCAGGCCGAGCAAACGCGGCGGCCGGCGAGGCGATGAATGATGATCTCGTCCGCCACTTCCAGGTCGATCACCTTGTCGATGGTCACGCCCATCTGCTCCAGAGCCTCGGCCTGGGCAACCGTGCGGGGCACGCCGTCCAGAATGAAGCCATTGGCGCAGTCCGGCTCAGCCAGACGTTCCTTGATGATGCCAATGATGACGGAATCAGGGACAAGCGCGCCTTTGTCGATAAACTCCTGAGCTTTCAGCCCCATCTCGGTGCCGTTCTTGACTGCGGCCCGCAGGATGTTGCCGGTGCTCACAGCGGGGATCTTCAGCGTATCGCAGATTACCTCCGCCTGAGTGCCTTTACCTGCTCCGGGAGCGCCTAACAGGATGATATTCATACCAGGTTGTCCCCTTTCTCATGGGTCATTGAAATTTTCATTACTCTAAGAAGCCCTTGTGATGGCGCATCAGCATATAGCTTTCCATGCTGCGGCCGGTGTCCAGAGCCACGCCCACAACGATCAGCAGGCTGGTACCGCCCAGCTGGATGTTCATGCCGGCCACGTTGCCCAGGATGATGGGCATGACGGCGATGACGCCCAGGAAGATCGCACCTACGAAGGTGATCTTGGACAGGCACTTGGTGATGAAGTCGCTGGTGGGTTTGCCCGGGCGGATGCCGGGGATGGCGCCGTTGTTCTTGCGCAGGTTGTTGGCAATCTCAACGGGGTTGTACTGAATGGCTACATAGAAGTAGTTAAAGGCCAGGATCAGCAGCAGGTACAGCACAGCGTACAGCAGGCTGTTGTAGTTGAACACGCTGAAGAAGCCTTGCCAGATGGGGCTGTCCGTCTGGATAAAGCTGGCAATGGTGCCGGGGATGCTCAGCAGGGCGCTGGCAAAGATGATGGGCATAACGCCGCTCATGTTCACCTTCAGGGGGATGTGGCTGGACTGACCGCCATACATCTTGCGGCCCACAACGCGCTTTGCATACTGCACGGGAATGCGGCGCTCGGCGTTGGTCAGGATGACCACGAACACGATGGCCGCCAGAGCCAGGATCAGGATCACCGGGATCAGGATGAAGTACTTGATCTCGCCGTTCATGGCGTTGGTGATCATGGTGCGGGCAGTGGTGATCACGTTGCCCCAGCGGGATACGATGCCCGCGAAAATCAGCAGCGAGATGCCGTTACCGATGCCCTTGAAGTCGATCTGCTCGCCCATCCAGGTGAGCAGCTGCGCGCCGCCGGTGAAGCTGAACACGATAACCACAGCGGAGAAGATGGCCTCCCAGCCGGTGGTGTAGGCCAGCACGCCGGTGTAGCTGCGCAGAACCAGATAGTAGCCCACGCTCATCACCAGCGCAATGCCGGCGCCGGTGTAGCGGGTGATGCGGGTCAGCTTGCGCCGGCCCTCTTCGCCTTCCTTGCTCAGCCGCTCCAGGGCCGGGATGGCCACGGTGAGCAGCTGAATAATGATCGAGGCATTGATATAAGGAGTAACGCCCAACGCGAAAATCGCGCACTGCGACAAGGCACCGCCGCTCATCATGTTCAGGTAGTCCAGCATGTTGCCGGTACCGCCTGCGAACAGCTGCAGCGCTTCCGGATTGATGTACGGCACAGTGATGACGCAGCCAATCCGGAAGATCACGATCACCAGAAGGGTGAACAGAAGTTTTTTGCGCAGCTCAGGGATCTTCCACGCATTCCGGAACGTATCAAACACCTTAGATCACCTCGGCCTTTCCGCCTGCCTTTTCGATCTTCTCTTTAGCAGAAGCAGTGAAGGCGGCGGCCTGAACGGTCAGAGCCTTGGTCAGCTCGCCGTTGCCCAGGACCTTGATGCCGTCCAGAGACTTTTTGATGATACCAGCCTCTACCAGAGCCTTGGTATCCACTACGCTGCCGGCCTCGAACTTCGCTTCCAGGTCGCTGATCTTGACGTTGGCGTACTTGGTGGCAAAGATGTTGTTGAAACCGCGCTTGGGCAGACGACGCTGCAGGGGCATCTGGCCGCCTTCGAAACCGGCCTTCTTGACGCCGGAGCGAGCTTTCTGACCCTTGTGGCCGTAGCCAGCGGTCTTGCCGTTGCCGCTGCCGTGGCCGCGGCCCTTCCGCTTTGCAGCGGTGTTGGAGCCCTGAGCGGGCTGTAATTCATGAAGCTTCAATTGCTTGCACCTCCTTGCTGTTACGCTTTGGTCACCGCTACCATGTGGCTGATCTTGGCGATCTTGCCGTTGGTCTGGGCGTTGTCGGGCTGAACGGTCACGTCGCCGATCTTCTTCAGACCCAGGCTCAGAGCGGTAGCGATCTGCTTCTCGCTGCGGCCGGACAGGCTGCGAACCAGCTTGACGGTAACAGTAGCAGCAGCGGCAGCCTTCTTGGAGGCAGCCTTCTTAGCGGGAGCCTTTTCGCCCTCGGCCTTCTTGGCAGCGGGCTTCTTGGCGGTGGTGGTCTTCTTAGCCGCAGTCTTCTTGGCTGCAGGCTTCTTCTCAGCAGCCTCGGTGGCTACTACCTTCTTCTCGGTCTCTGCCATGGTTGACTGCCTCCTTAACCTAAGATTTCCTTCACGGTCTTACCGCGCTTGGCAGCAACTTCCTCAGCGCTTACCAGACGGCACAGACCTTCGAAAGTGGCGGTAACCACGTTGCAGGGGTTGTTGGAACGCAGGCACTTGGTACGGATGTCCTTAATGCCGGCAACTTCCAGAACCGCACGCACGGGGCCGCCGGCGATAACACCGGTACCGGGAGCGGCGGGACGCATCAGGATGCGGCCGGCGCCGAACTCGCCCACGATCTCGTGAGGAATGGTGGTGCCCTTCAGGGCGATGGTGTGCATGTTCTTCTTAGCGTCCTCGATGCCCTTGCGGATCGCCTCGGGAACCTCGCCAGCCTTACCCAGGCCAAAACCGATGGTGCCCTTGCCGTCGCCAACGACTACCAGAGCGCTGAACTTGAAGATACGGCCGCCCTTAACGGTTTTGGATACGCGGTTGATCGCAACAACCTTTTCCAGCATTTCACTGCCGGTCTCGTTATTTCTCTGCATGTGTATCCTCCTTACAGCTCCAGGCCGCCCTCGCGAGCGCCCTCAGCCAAAGCTTTTACGCGGCCGTGATATACAAAGCCACCGCGGTCGAATACTACGACCTTGATGCCCTTCTCCAGAGCCTTCTCGGCGATCATCTTGCCAACCTTGTTGGCAGCCTCGATGTTGCCGCCGAAGCCCTCAAAACCCTTCTCCATAGTGGAAGCGCTGCACAGGGTCACGCCGGCAACGTCATCAATGATCTGGGCATAGATGTGCTTGGAGGAGCGGAATACATCCAGACGGGGGCGCTCAGCGGTGCCGCTGATCTTACCGCGCACGCGGCGGTGACGACGAAGACGAGCTTCGTTCTTGTCAGGCTTATTAACCATTGTCTTTCACTCCTTACCTTATTTGCCTTTGCCGGCCTTGCCCTCTTTGCGGATGATGTGCTCACCAGCATAGCGGATGCCCTTGCCCTTGTAGGGTTCGGGAGGACGTTTCTCGCGGACTTCCGCCGCGAACTGGCCGACCTTCTGTTTGTCGATGCCCTTGATGATGATGGTGTTAGCATCGGGAGCTTCGATCTTGATGTCGTCGGTCTCATCGACGATCACCTGGTGGGAGAAGCCCAGGTTCATGACCAGGCTCTTGCCCTGCTTGGCCACACGGTAGCCAACGCCCTGAACCTCCAGCTTCTTCTCAAAGCCGTTCACAACACCTTCCACCATGTTGCTGATGTTGGTGCGGGTCAGGCCGTGCAGGCTGCGGGCCTGCTTCTCGTCATTGGGGCGGGTCACCAGCACTTCACCATTCTCGACGGTTACGTTCATCAGAGGATGGATGTTGGAATTCAGGGTGCCCTTGGGGCCCTTCACGGTAACGTTGTGGCCATTCACGGTCACTTCAACGCCCGCAGGAATGACGATGGGTTTTCTTCCAATTCTCGACATTGTCTTTTTGCCCCTTTCTTACCACACAAAGGCGAGTACTTCGCCGCCAACATGGGCAGCGCGAGCAGCCTTATCGGTCATAACGCCCTTAGAGGTGGAGATGATCGCGGTGCCCAGGCCCTTCATGACCTTGGGCATATCTTCGCAGTTGGTGTAGATGCGCAGGCCGGGCTTGGAAACACGGCGCAGGCCGGCGATAACGGGAGTGCCGTTCTCCTGATACTTCAGGGTCAGGCGCAGGGTACCCTGCTTGTTGTCTTCGATCAGCTGCACACTCTTGATGTAGCCCTCGTCAACCAGAATCTGGCAGATCGCTTTTTTCAGGTTGGAAGCGGGAACGTCTACAGAAGGGTGTTTGGCAGTGCTGGCGTTGCGGATGCGGGTGAGCAGGTCCGCGATAGGATCAGTAATGTGCATGCCACTAACCTCCTTTAAGGTTCTTCGTTTCGTTTTTGTTCGGACAGTTGTGAAGCATTCGCCTCACATATATTTAAGTGTGAGACCCCTTGCCGCCTCCCCCGCCGCGCCGAACCGGCACGGGGAGGAGCGCAAAGGAACTCACAGCTTAAAACAGTGTTTACCAGCTGGCTTTCTTCACGCCGGGGATCTCGCCCTTGTAAGCGAGCTCACGGAAGCAGATACGGCAGATACCGTACTTGCGCAGGTAGGCGTGGGGACGGCCACAGATCTTGCAGCGGTTGTAACCGCGGGTGGAGAACTTAGGCTCACGCTGCTGCTTGATCTTCATAGAAGTTTTTGCCACAGTCGTACCCTCCCTTAGTTAGCGAACGGAGCGCCCAGAGCCTTCAGCAGCTCCTTGGACTCTTCGTCGGTCTTGGCGGTGGTCACGAAGCAGATGTCCATGCCACGCACAGCGTCGATCTTGTCGTAGTCGATCTCGGGGAAGATCAGCTGCTCCTTGATGCCCACGGCGTAGTTGCCGCGGCCGTCGAAGGAGTTGCCGTTGATACCGCGGAAGTCACGCACGCGGGGCAGAGCCACGCTGAACAGACGATCCACGAACTCGTACATGCGCTCGCCGCGCAGGGTAACCTTCACGCCGATGGGCATGCCTTCGCGCAGCTTGAAGTTCGCAACGCTCTTCTTGGCGCGGCACACAACGGGCTTCTGGCCGGTGATCTGAGCGATGTCGCCCAGGATGGCGTCCAGCATCTTCTGGTTGTCCTTGGCGTCGCCGCAGCCAACGTTGATGACTACCTTGTCCAGCTTGGGAATCTGCATAACGCTCTTGTACCCAAACTTGCTCATCAGGGCGGGAGCAACTTCATTGACATACTTTTCTTTCAAACGTGCCATTGTGTTGTATTCCCTCCTTACAGCTCGGCGCCGCACTTACGGCAGACGCGCACATTCTTGCCATCCTTGGCAGCGTGAGCCACGCGGGTGGCCTTGCCGCACTTGGGGCAAACCGGCATAACCTTGCAGGCGTAGATAGCACCCTCGGCCTTCACGATACCGCCCTGCTCGCCCTGGCGGCGGGGTTTCACGTGCTTGGTGACCATGTTCAGACCCTCAACGATCACCTTGCCCTCCTTGGGGCTAACGGCGATCACTTTGCCGGTCTTGCCTTTGTCTTTACCGCTGATGATCATTACGTTGTCGCCGGTTTTAACATGAAGATTGTTCATTCTTAAAACCTCCTTACAGCGATTCCGGAGCCAGGCTCAAGATCTTCAGGTAGCCGCTCTCGCGCAGCTCGCGAGCAACGGGTCCAAAGATACGGGTGCCTCTCGGGTTCTTGTCTTCACGGATGATGACCGCAGCGTTCTCGTCGAAACGGATGTAGCTGCCGTCCTCACGACGCAGGCCCTGCTTGCTGCGAACGATCACAGCCTTGACCACGTCGCCCTTTTTCACAGTGCCGCCGGGAGCTGCCTTCTTAACAGAAGCAACCACAACGTCACCGATGTTAGCGTATCTCTTGCGGGAGCCGCCCAGCACACGAATGCACATTAACTCTTTGGCACCGGTGTTGTCGGCCACTTTGAGATAAGTTTGCATCTGAACCATTGCCAGATCCTCCTTTCAAAGTACCAGGCTTACTTCGCCTTCTCTACGATTTTGACCATGCGCCAGCGCTTGTCCTTGGACAGGGGGCGGGTCTCCATGATCATTACACGGTCGCCAATGCCGCACTCGTTGTTTTCGTCGTGGGCTTTGAACTTAACAGTGCGCTTCAGGATCTTCTTGTAAAGGGGGTGCTGCACGCTGTCTTTCACGGCAACCACGATGGTCTTATCCATCTTGTCGGACACAACGGTGCCCACACGGGTCTTTCTCAAATTGCGTTCCATCGTTTAACCTCCTTTACGCTTTCTCAGCCAGGACAGTCAGCACACGAGCGATGTCGCGCTTAACGGTCTCAATGCGGCCGGGGTTCTCCAGCTGGTTGATGGCGTGCTGAAAACGCAGGTTGAACAGCTCTTCCTTCAGCTCGGCCAGCTTCTTATTCAGGTCAGCAGCGGACATACCGCGCAGTTCTGCAGCTTTCATGCGTTGCCACCCTCCTCTACTACATTCTCTTCGCGCTTGGCGAACTTGCACTTAACAGGCAGTTTGTGCATGGCCAGACGCAGGGCCTCACGAGCGACTTCCTCGTTCACGTCGGCCAGCTCGAACAGCACGCGGCCGGGCTTCACAACAGCCACCCAGTACTCGGGAGAACCTTTACCGGAACCCATTCGGGTCTCAGCGGGCTTCTCGGTAACGGGCTTATCGGGGAAGATCTTGATCCAAACCTTACCGCCACGCTTGATGTAACGGGTCATGGCGATACGGGCGGCCTCGATCTGACGGGAGTCGATCCAGCCGGGCTCCAGAGCAACAAGACCATACTGGCCCTGGTTAACAGTGTTGCCGCGCATGGCTTTACCGGTCATACGACCACGATGCACACGGCGGTATTTGACGCGCTTAGGCAGTAACATTACTTGTTGCCTCCTTCTTTACGGGATGCGGGCTTGGAACCCTTCAGAACCTCACCCTTGTAGATCCACACCTTAACGCCGATGCGGCCGTAGGTGGTAGCAGCCTCAGCGAAGCCGTAGTCGATGTCGGCGCGCAGGGTCTGCAGGGGAATGGTGCCCTCGTGGTAGCTCTCGGTGCGGGCGATGTCCGCGCCGCCCAGACGGCCGGAAACCTGGGTCTTGATGCCCTTGGCGCCACGCTGCATCGCACGGCCCATGCACTGCTTCATCGCACGGCGGAAGCCGATGCGGCGCTCCAGCTGGGAAGCGATGTTCTCAGCTACCAGCTGAGCGTTGGTGTCCATGTTCTTGACCTCAACGATGTTCACGTTGACGGCCTTGCCGGTCATCTTAGCCAGCTGCTCCTGCAGCTTGGTGATCTCGCTGCCGCCCTTGCCGATAACCATACCGGGCTTGGCGCAGAAGATGTTGACCTTCAGCTTGGGAGCGCCGGACTGATTGTCCACGGTGCGCTCGATTTCGATCTTGGGGATACCCGCGCCGAAGAGCTGCTTCTTCAGGGTCTTACGGATCTTGTAGTCCTCGACCAGGGTGTCGCCGAATTCCTTCTTGGAAGTAAACCAGCGGCTGTCCCAATCTTTGATTACACCCACGCGAATGCCGTGGGGATTGACTTTCTGGCCCATTGTGTTTACCTCCTTACTCTTTCTCTTTCAGAACCACGGTCACATGGCTGGTGCGCTTCAGCACACGGTAAGCGCGGCCCTGGGCGCGGGGACGGATGCGCTTCAGGGTGGGGCCGGGGGTAACAAAGCACTCGGCCACATACAGGCTGTTCTTGTCCATGTTGTGGTTGTTCTCCGCGTTCGCGGCAGCAGACTTCACCAGTTTCAGAAGGGGCTCGCAAGCGGCCTTCGGGGTGTACTGCAGAATCGCCAGCGCCTTATCCAGAGGCTGGTTGCGGATCAGATCCAGAACAACCGAAACCTTCCGGGGGCTGATGCGGGCGTATCTAAGATGTGCCCTAGCTTCCATTGCTTTACTCCTCCTTTTAATTACTTACCGGTCTTGGAGCCGGCATGGCCCTTGAAGGTACGGGTGGGGGCGAACTCGCCCAGCTTGTGACCAACCATATCCTCAGTTACATACACAGGCACATGCTTGCGGCCGTCGTGCACCGCGAAGGTGTGACCGACAAAATCAGGGAAAATGGTGGAGGAGCGGCTCCAGGTCTTCAGAACCCGCTTCTCACCGGCGGCATTCATCTCCTGAACGCGCTTCAGCAGAACAGGCAGGACATAAGGTCCCTTCTTAACACTTCTACCCATGTTCGTTCTCCTCTCTTAACCGTTCGCGCGCTTGACAATGAACTTGTCAGAGCGGTTGTGATGCTTGCGGGTCTTGTAACCCATAGCAGGCTTGCCCCAGGGGGTAACAGGGCCGGGACGGCCAACGGGGCTCTTGCCCTCACCACCACCGTGGGGGTGATCGCAGGGGTTCATAACAGAACCGCGAACGGTGGGACGCCAACCCATGTGGCGCTTGCGGCCGGCCTTACCGATGTTCACGTTCTCGTGATCCACGTTGCCAACCTGGCCGATGGTAGCGATGCAGTTCAGAGGGATGTTGCGCATCTCGCCGGAGGGCAGACGAACCAGAGCGTAGCCGTTCTCTTTCGCCATCAGCTGAGCCATGTTGCCGGCGCTGCGCACCAGCTGGCCGCCCTTACCGGGGTACAGCTCGATGTTGTGGATGATGGTACCAACAGGGATGTTGGCGAAGGGCAGAGCGTTGCCGGGCTTGATGTCGGCATTGGGGCCAGCCATGATCACATCGCCAACCTTCAGGCCTTCGGGAGCCAGGATGTAACGCTTCTCGCCGTCCTCGTACTGAACCAGAGCGATGTGAGCAGAACGGTTGGGATCGTACTCCAGGGTCTTTACAGTAGCGGGAACATCAAACTTGTTGCGCTTGAAATCGATCACACGGTACTTGGTGCGATTGCCGCCGCCGTGATGGCGAACGGTGATGCGGCCGGTGTTGTTGCGGCCGGAAGCCTTCTTCATGGGCTCCAGCAGGCTACGCTCGGGGGCCACTTTGCTCAGCACGCTGTAGTCAGTAACAGTCATACCGCGGCGGCCCGGGGTAGTCGGCTTATACTTCTTGATAGCCATTGCTATTCTCCTTTGTTACTTATGAATTGTTATCGGGGTCATATCCCCATACATGAGCCCTGCTCGGGCTCTTGAAAGAAACTGCTTTAAGCGGTTTCTTATACCATGCTCTCGAAGAACTCGATGCCCTTGCTGCCCTCTTTCAGGGTAACAACAGCCTTCTTCTTGGCGGCGGTGTAACCGCCGTGCATGCCCTGGCGGCGGTAACGGCCGCGCACGTTGATGGTGTTAACCTTCTCGACCTGGACGCCGAACAGCTTCTCAACGGCCTTAGCGATCTCTACCTTGTTGGCATCGGTGGCAACCTTGAAGGTGTACTTCTTGGAAGCAATGCCCGCCATAGAGTTCTCGGTAATGACAGGAGCCAGGATGATGTCTTGTGCAGTTTTCATTAGCCCAGAACCTCCTCAAGTTTCTTGGCCGCGTCTACGCTCAGGATGAACTTGTCGGCGTTCACAACGTCGTAGGTGTTCACGCTGGTAGCCACGGTGGTAACCACGCCGGGGATGTTGGCGGCGCTCTTCACGAGCTTGGCCTCAACCTCGGGGGTAACGATCAGGGCCTTCTTGCTAACGCCCAGGGCGTTCAGCATGTTGACCACGGTCTTGGTCTTGTACTCGGCAACGCTCAGGTTGTCGACCAGGATCATGTCGCCGGCAGCAGCCTTGGCGCTCAGGGCGCTCAGGATGGCCAGACGCTTCACCTTGCGGTTGATGCGGTAGCTGTAATCGCGGGGCTTGGGGCCCAGAGCAACGCCACCGTGAGTCCACTGGGGAGCGCGGATGGAACCCTGACGGGCATGACCGGTGCCCTTCTGACGCCAGGGCTTACGGCCGCCGCCGCGAACCTCGCTGCGGGTCTTGGTGCTCTGAGTGCCCTGACGCTGGTTGGCCAGGAAGTTGACCACAGCGGCGTGCACAGCCTTCTCGTTGGGGGTGATACCGAACACGGCGTCGGAAAGCTCTACGGTGGAAACTTTCTTGCCGTTCATATCCAAAACGTCAAATTGTGCCATTGTGCTTTCCCTCCTTACGCCTTCACGCTATCGCTGATGCAAACCACAGCGCCCTTGGGGCCGGGAACAGCGCCTTTGATAGCGATCAGATTATTTTCGGCGTCTACCTTGACGACGGTCAGGTTCTGGATGGTAACCCGCTCGGCGCCCAGGTGGCCGGGCAGCTTCTTGCCCTTGAATACGCGGCTGGGAGTGGAGCAGGCGCCCATGGAACCCGCATGACGGGCAACGGGGCCGGTGCCGTGGCTCTCGCGCAGGCGATGGCCGTTCCAGCGCTTGATGGTGCCGGCGTAGCCCTTACCTTTGCTTACGCCAACTACGTCGATGTGGTCGCCAGCAGCGAACACGTCGGCCTTCAGGATATCGCCCACGTTCATGGCGCTGATATCCGCCAGGCGGAACTCACGCAGGGTCTTCTTGGGAGCAACGTCCGCCTTGGCGAAGTGGCCCTTGGCGGGCTTGTTTACGCGCTTGGCGGAAACTTCGCCGAAGCCCAGCTGAACTGCCTGATAGCCGTCGCTCTCAACGGTCTTCTTCTGCACTACGGTGCAGGGACCAGCCTCGATGACGGTTACGGGAACGACCTTGCCGTTCTCATCGAACAGTTGAGTCATGCCCAGCTTTTTGCCGATGATACCTTTTTGCATTTTTCTTTTCCTCCTATAAGGTTATTGGTTGACATCGTGAGTAACTTGGATGCCAACATGACCTCTCCGTTTGGATAGCATTTCGATCGATGTTGCCTTCATTGAATCCGGCAGTTGGCGGCACCAGAGCGGCCGCCCTTACCTGTTTAAATGTAAGCTTACAGCTTGATCTCGATGTCTACGCCAGCGGGGAGCTGCAGGCTCATGAGAGCCTCAACCGTCTTGTTGGACGGCTTCAGAATGTCGATCAGACGCTTGTGGGTGCGGGTCTCGAACTGCTCACGGCTGTCCTTGTACTTGTGAACAGCACGCAGAATGGTGACCACTTCCTTGTCGGTGGGCAGAGGGATGGGGCCGGACACGCGAGCGCCGGTGCGCTTAGCGGTCTCCACAATCTTCTCAGCAGCACCGTCGATCAGCTGATGATCGTAGCTCTGCAAACGAATTCTGATTTTCTCTTTGACTGCCATTTTCGTCGCCTCCTGTAATTATTTGGTGCCTAGGCGGCCGATCAACTACTGAACACAGCGCCGGGTGTTTCACAATTTGGCACGATAAAAGCCGGTGAACCGCTTGGCAGTTCCCCCGGACACACTTCGGCAAATTGTGTTGGACATTGGTACGCCGCGCAGAATGCGACAGTGTACGTATCCCTTTGCTCTCAGTAATTCTTTCGCCCGGTTCTAGATCGGACATACTCCGCGGAAAAACCCGTCGTGTGACGGCAACCTCCCGCATCAACGCATATCATGGCTTGCGCAGCTTGGTACACAAGCCATTTGCAGCCGAGACTTATTGTAGCACATGGATTCGCCGGTTGCAAGGGCTTTTTGTAAAAAAAATAAAATTTTTCAAAAGTTTTTCGGCTATATGCCAAACGCGTTTTACCATAGCCGTTCCCCTGCCGCTTTTCAGAAGGCGAATGCCCCCGGAGCAGGCGTTTTCTCCCCGCTCCGGGGCATCGATACATCAATAGTAATAGTAAGGCCCGTAGCTGTAGCCAAATGCGTGGCTGTGACCAGTGGCGTAAAACATCACTCCCAGCAGAACAATGATCGCAATCACACTGAGCACCGTGCTCACAGCCACCAGAATCAGTTTGGCCCTGGCCCAGTTGCGTTTACTGGTGCTGGTACCGGTGCCGAAGCTCCAGATCAACAGCACCACCAGATTCACAATGGGAATCGCGGTAAGAATCAGGCTCCACAGCCACTCCAGCGTTTTCACCGGCGCTTCCGGTTCGTCGACGTCGGGATCCGGCGCAGGCGGGGCCGGGCGCTGGTAGCAGGGCTCGCCGTACGTCGGCGGAGGCGGAGGCGTTGCCGGGCCGCCGGTTACCCCGGCACCAAATTCCCAGGAGGCACTGTGCTGTTCCGGTGCGCCGGAAGGATGTTCCGTCCTCTCGATCGGCTGGCCGACCGGTTCTTCTGGCTGTGCCGGTTCCGGCGCGGGCGCACCGCACACCGGGCAGGTCAGTGCATCCGGCTCCAGATAACTGCCGCACTGTTTGCAATACATACTTGATTCCTCCTTCGCATCACTTTTTCGCCGGCTGTTCCCGCAGGCGCTCCTCGATGCCTGCCTCCGGGGTAATATAGCCGGTCTCGTATTTTTCATAGAGTACCATGCCGGGCTTCAGATCGCCGGTCTTGCGGATGTTGCGCACCTCGGTGTAGTCCACCGCAACCTTTGCGCCACCGTTCAGGCTGGAATGCACCACCGCCAGCATGGCCGCTTCGTTCTGGGTGGTGAGAGGGATGTCCTTTCCTTCGCTCATCACCACGGTATGGCTGCCGGGGGCATCCTTCACATGGAACCAGAGATCCTTGCCCCGGGCGGTGTGCAGGGTGAGCTTGTCGTTCTGCAGGTTGTTGCGGCCCACCAGAATCAGGAAGCCGTCCGAAGAGCGGTAACGATAGAAGTCCGCCGGCTTCTGCTTTTTGTCCCGGATCTTGTAATACTTCAGATAGCCCTGGCTTTTCAGCTCGGCGCGAATCTCGCCCAGCGCCTGCTCGCCGGTGGCGGTCTCCACCTCATAGAGCACGGTGCCCAGATATTCGATCTCCCGCTCGCCTTCCTCCAGCAGTTTTTTCAGCATCTTGGCGGCGGTCTGCTTTTTCTTGTATTCCTTGAAATACTTCTGGGCGTTGCCCACGCCGTTCAGCCGGGCGTCCAGCGGAATCTCGATGGTCTGGCCATCGTAGTAGTTCAGCACCTGAACGCTGCGCATGCCCTTGTCCACCGCCCAGAGGTTTGCCTGCAGCAGCTCGCCGTACAGCCGCAGCTGGTCGGCCTTGCCGCTCTGGGCCAGTTCTTCTTTTCGGGCGGCCTGCTTGCGGATGGCCCGCTCATGCAGGTTCTTCACGGTTTTGGCCAGATCCTTGCTCTTCTGGCGCAGCCGCTCGGCCCGGTCCTTGGTGGAGTAGTAGCCCTCCAGCATGGTGCTGAAGCTGTCGTAATGGGTCAGCCGCTGCTCGCCGTACTGAGTCAGCGGGGTAAAGCTGAACTCCACCGGCTTGCCGGTCTCATCACAGGCAAGGCAGGGCTTGCCGCCCGCCTCGTAATCCGCCTTGATGCCGTCGATGGCAGCAATCAGCGCGGTCTTTTCGCTCTCGGTGAGCATGTCCGCCTGGGCCGCGCTTTCGCCCAACGCCCGGAAGGCCGCCTCCCGGCAGACCACCGGCCCCACGCCGGCGCAGCTGCGCATGAGCGCATCCGCCACCGGCAGATCCTTCTGGCAGGCGGCAGCCACCAGCCCGGCGCTGCTCACCGCGAACATATCCAGCTTGTTGGGCTTCTGGGGCAGAGTGTATGCAAGGCCCGGCAGCAGCTGGCGGATCTGGGAATCCTCAAAATCCACCCGCTTGAGAGCGTCGATGATACGGCCGTCCTGCACCAGCACCAGGTTGGAATACCGGCCCATCAGCTCCACCGCCAGAATGTTGCGAACCAGATCGCCCATCTCGTTGGTGCACTGGAATTCAAAGAAGGCCAGCCGGTCCCCCGGCTCCACCCGCAGATCCACCAGCCGGCCACCGGTCAGATGCTTGCGCAGCAGCATGCAGAAGCTGGGCGGAACCGCCGGATTTTCAAAGGTGTCCTGGGTCAGGCAGGCCCGGGCGGAACCACTGCGGGCGGAAAGCAGCAGCTTGAAGGTATCGGTCCGGGTACGCAGCGTAATGACCACCTCGTCCCGGGTGGGTTCGAAGATCTTGTCGATCTTGGCGTCCAGCAGGGTTTGTTTCAGTTCGCGGGCCGCGAGGGCCAGCAATGCGGCATCTAATGCCATGGGTCTCACCTCTTTGTAAAAAAAGCGGCCGTGCCGGGCGGCACGGCCTGCTTGCAGTCAACTTGATTCACCGGCTGCGCAGCGCCGCTTCTGCGGCGTCCACATCAGCCAGACCGGAAAATTCCATCGTGATATTCCTGTGGTGGGTGTGACCATTGCGGTAATAGGTCTCCACCTGTCCATTGGAAAGGATCAGATCACCGGTCCCGTCCGGATAATAGCGCTTTTCCACGCCCTGAACCGAATCCAGCTCCCAGGAGCTTACCCGGCCTCGGGTCACCACCAGAACACGCTGATCGGTAACCGCATAGACGATCTCTTCCGGTTTGGGGCCGCCCACCTGCGGGAACAGCAGCTTGATGCCCACCAGAATGAACGGAATGCCGAACAGCGGAAACACAATTCCGAAAACACCCGCGCCCGCTGTCAGCGTTTGAAGCGCCATCAGCTCCCAGAAGCAGGCAAAACCCAGGAAAAACACCGCGAACAGCTTGCCCGCGCCCCGGGGCCCATGCAGCTTTTTGGGGCTTCCGGACCAGAGCAGCCGCTCGCCGGGAGCCAGCTGGCGGGCCAGCAACGCCTGCGCATCGCCTGCCGCCGCACGGGGGCGGGGTGGTTCCTGTTCCGGCTCCTGCTGCACAGGGGATGAGGGTTCGCCAAACATTTCCTCGTTATAACCCACGCTGCTGTTTTCCCGTTCCTGCCACATGGCGTTGCCTCCTTACTATTATAAATAGGAAAAGGGGTCCTTGTTGCGCCGGCTGCAGATGACCCGAAGGCCGCTGAAACGGCGGCTCAGGTGATCCGCCAGCACCGGCACGATGGGAAATTCCGTGCTGTAATGGCCGGCCACGATCAGGCTCAGGCCCATGGCCCGGGCATCAATGGCATCATGATGGCTGGCCTCGCCGGTGAGCAGAGCATCCGCTCCGGCTGCCGCCGCATCGGCCAACATGCTGCCGCCGCTGCCTCCGATCATCGCCAGCCGGCGGATGGGCTTGCCCGCGTCCACCAGCTTCACATGAGCATTCAACCGGCTCTGGCACAGCGCCGCCAGCGCCTTTGCGTCGGTGGGCTCCACGCTGCCTACCCGGCCGATCCCCTCTTCCCCGAAGGATTCCGGGTCTTCCGCCTCAAACAGCCGGGCCAACACATCGTTCACACCGCCCTCTGCCGCATCCAGATTGGTGTGCATGCAGATGGCGGAGATGTTTTTCTTCACCAGCCGGAAGGCCACGTCCCGCCGGGCCAGGGTACGCAGCGGTTTGAAGATCACCGGATGATGGGCCACAATCAGCTGGCAGCCCTGCAGTTCTGCCTCGGCCACCACCTCGTCGGTGATGTCCAGCGCCACCAGAACGCTGGTCACCTCGGCCCCGCAGTCCACCAGCAGGCCCACATTGTCCCAGCTTTCCGCCAGCTCCTTCGGGGCCAGCTGCTCCAGACATTCGCAGATCTCGCGCACTCTTGCCATTGGGGATCTTCCTCCTTTACGCCTCGCCTTCCAGCTGCCGCAGCAGCCGGTCCGCCCGCTGCGCGCCGGCCGGATCGTTTTCCAGCCCGCGGCGGAATTTTTTCAGCCGTTCCAGCTGCTGGGCCCGGTACTCCGCCGCGCCCGGCTGATCCTGCGTCAATCCCAGAAGGCATTCCGCGTCGGTGGGCCGCTTCGCCTGGCCGGTGTACACCGCGTCCATCACCGCATACCAGCGGTGTGCCGCGCACACCAGCCGCTCGGCGTTCAGCGAAAAGCCGTTTTCCCACAGCCAGCGCCGGAGCATCGGAGCCTTGGTGGCCGGGATCAGCACCAGCTGAGTTTTCTCCGCCTTCACCCAGGGTGCGGCGGTGAGCATCTCGATGGCGGTCTGGGCGCTTACACCCGCAATCACTATCGCCTGCGCCTCGCCGGGAGCCAGCACGCTCAGGCCATCGCCCAGGCGAAGCTCCACATGTGCAAGACAGCCCGCTTCCTCGCAGGTTTTCTGCGCAGTGGAAAGCGGCCCGGGGCGAAGATCCGCGGCGATCACCCGCCGGGCCCGGCCGGTGCAGGCCAGATAGGCCGACAGCTTGCCGTGGTCGCAGCCAATGTCCGCCGCGGTGTCGCAGGGGCGGATCAGATCTGCCGCCGCCTGCAGTCGTTCGTCCAGTTTTGGGGCGATCATTCGTTGCCGAAGTGCTTGTTCAGCTTGGCCACCAGCTCGTCGGCGTTGGTGCCGTGAACCATGCAGGCCTCCTCAATGGTCTCGCCGCGGGCAGAGGGGCAGCCCAGGCAGTGCATGCCGATCTCCAGGAAGAAGGGAGCCACGGAGCCGTCGGTGTCCAGAATATCGCCGATGATGGTATTTTTGGTAATGATCATGATGTTCGATCTCGCTTTCCTTTTCAAACTCGGGCGGCTGTGCGTGCCGCCGGTACTTATACTATACCCAATTTCTCCATATTTTGCAACCGTCAGGCCCCGCAAAACAGCGCAAAGCTCTGCAGTGCAGCCGCGGCGCTCACGAACACTGCCGCGCAGCGCACGCCCCGGCTCACATCCCGCCGGGCACAGAAGGCATTCTGTTCCCCCAGCAAAAGCAGCAGGATGGGCAGAACCGGCAGCAGATAACGGCCCTGAATGCCGAACACGGTGGTGGCGTTGATGGGCGTCCAGATCAGCGCGGCCACAACCATGAGCCCCGCCACCGACAAAGCCACCAGGCCCATCACCCAGCGGGTGGGCCGGTTCAGCCGGGCAGGCTGTTCCGCCCGGCGCACCGAAGCGCACACCGGAACCAGCAGCAGCAGGATGGTCAGGCTCCAGCTCAATGTCAGCTTGTGCACAATGGGCTCGCCGGGCAGCGCCCCCACCAGCCCCTGCAGGTAAACGGGAAGCTGTTCGGTGACCGTGTTGGCCAGCAGCTTGATCGTCTGGCTCAAATGGCTCAGAATATAGCCCACGCTGAAGGTGTAGATGGATTCGCCATTGGGCTGAATTCCGGCAGCCAGCTCCTCCGGAGTAAAGGTCTGTCCGCTGTTTGCCAGCACCCAGACAGCCGTACCCCCGCCTGCCAGCAGGATCAGACCGCAGGCGCCCAGCGCCGCCCACTTGAACCAGCGTTTTTTATGCAGCTTGTACCAGGCAATACCGCACAGTGCCACCAGCACCAGTGCAGGCAGCACTGCCAGCCGGATGCGCTCGGTATCCACGCTGCGGAAGGTGTAAGCCACCGTCTCGCCGTTGGCCATCAGCCAGCCGGCCAGAGCCGCCACACACACCAGAGCCTTGAAGATGCGGCTGCGCAGCTTTCCGCCCAGCTGTTCCGCTCCAATGGGGAACACCAGCGTCACCATGCCCAGATAGATGGCTTTGGCCGGAGCCAGCAGCGCCGCCAGCACCAGAAGCGCCGCACAGCGACCGATGCTCACCTGCTTTTTCTCTGTCATGGCACTCACGCAGAGAGCCGTGAACAGGAAGGCCATGCCCAGAACCGTGGTGTCCGCCGAAAAGCTGCCCGCCAGCGAAAGGCCCATGGGCAGCAGAGCCGCCGCACCAAAGATCTCCTTGCTGCCCTGGGGTGCGATTTTCACCGCCAGAGCCGTCAGTGCGGTATAGCAGGCCACGCTGAACAGCCGGCTCATCCACAGCATGGGATAGAAGCCCAGGCCCAGCAGCCGGGCCAGCAGAATTCCCAGCGCCTGGGGCAGATACTGGGCCGGAAGCGGATTGGAGGGCGCCACCACATCCACCCGCTCGGTGAGCTGGCCGCTGTTTCCAAAACCACCCGGATGATCCAGAATCTGCTTGTAACCGAACACGCCGACCTCGCCGGATTTGTTCCGCATATAGGGCGCATCACAGATGCGCATGGGCAGGGTGTAGGTTCCCTTGCCCCAGTTATCGTAGCCCGTTTCCACACCGGGCTGCCCCATCATCCGGCTGGCCATGGAATAGGCTCCCGCCAGATGGGTGTACTCGTCCGGCCCCGCCATGGGGGGCGTGATCAGTGACCAGGCCAGACCCAGCGCCGCCACCGCATAGGCCACACAGGCCGCCGCGCCGGCTTTTTTGCAGAAGATCAGCCACCAGGCCCCCATGACTGCCGCAAACAGCACCACAGCCACCGGGATACACAGCCACAGACCGATGCTGCCGCTGTAATTGGTGATGTATTGCAAAGCCGCAGTGGCTCCGCCCTCCGGCTGCACCGTACCGCCCGTCAGCGGGAAGGCCGGATTCGCCGCATTGGCGCTCACCGCCGCGTCCGGGTCCGGCACAAAGGGAATCTGGTTTTCGTCCAGCTCCACCTCCTGCGGCATGGGGCCGGTGCCGTACACAAGGCCCAGCACATCCTCCGCGGTGGCAGGCTCGTAGTAAATGTGAAGGGTATAGCGGGTGGCGTCCTTTTCCGGGAACACCGGCTGTTCAAACACAATGCCCTGAAAATCCAGACCCAGAATTTCGGTCATATCCAGTGCCGCACCGGTCAGCCGCTGGCCGCTTTCGTCCAGAAGATCCACATACAGGGTACCGTGCACCACCCGATCCAGGCTGGAAAAATACAGACGCACACCGTAAAGCGGCGTGTCCGGCCCCGCAAGGATGCCCTGCGTCCAGCCTTCGGCCGGGTCAGCCGCAAGCATCACCTGGTTTTCCGCGTAATAATCATGCACCTGGTAGTATTCCGACTGGCCGTTCACGGTATGGATCACATTGTAGGCGGTCCAGGCCAGGGCCAGCGCGGTGATCGCCGCCACCAGAAGGCCTGCGGCTGCCAGCCGCCAGCGCTTTTTTGCTGCTTGGTTCGATGCCATAACAGGGCTCCTTCGTTTTTTCGGCAGGGTGCCGTTTTTTTCAGAAGCTGCGGCCTTTGCCCGCATGCTCCTACCTTATTATATATTATATACAGACAGATCGATCCGCACCGCTCTGCTGCCTGTTCATTGTACCGTAAATGCCGCGAAAACACAAGGCCGCGCCCCGGGCACAGAAAAAGCCCCCGGTTTGATACCGGGGGCTTTGGATCGCAAAGAAACGAAAAACGGATCAGCCGTTCTCCTTCATCTTGGCGAAGCACTCGCTGCAGTAAACGGGGCGATCCTCGCGGGGCTGGAAGGGCACGCGAGCAACCTTGCCGCAAGCGGCGCAGGTAGCCTCGAACATCTCACGGGTGCCACGGCTGGCGTAGAACTCCTGCTCGCCGGCGGTGAACACAAACTCCTTACCGCAGTCTTTGCATACCAGGGTCTTATCTTCGTACATGCTAGATTCTCCTCTGCATTCTGTTTTTTTGCCCGCGGAAGGATTTCAACCGACACCTTTGGAATTGACCAATGCTCTAAATGTTAAGCTACAGGGGCATATATTCTTACAGGCCGTTCGCCCATAATTCAAAAATAGATTGTTAACCACGCGCTTCTTTCAGCTTGCGACGCAGGCGGGAAAGTGCATTTTCCACCGACTTGGGGCTTCTGCCCAGCGCCTGAGCGATCTGCTCGTAACTGCAGCCGCTCAAAAACAGCTCCAGCACCTCCTGCTCGAAGGGAGAAAGCCGGGTCTGAATGGTCTGCAGGGTGTCCTGCAGCTGCTCATTCTGGATGGCAAGCTCCTCCGGGCCCGGGGTGGTGTCCTCCTCGCTGAGGGGGACGCTCTGGTTCAGCGGCCCGTGCTTTTTGCGGCCCGCCGCCCGCCGGGCGGTGCGAATCGCATTCTGGATACACCGGCCCGCGTATGTGCCAAACGAGGCCCCCTCGCCGGGGCGATAGCTGCGGATGGCGGCAAACAGGCCGATAATTCCTTCCTGCACCGCGTCATCCAGATCCAGCCCGGGGCATACCCCCGCGGCCGCGTGACTGCGGATCACCGGCATCATGTGGGCCAGCACGGCGGCAAGCGCGGCTTCCTGCCCTGCCTTGGCCTGCTGAAGCAATTCTGGAGTGATCTGAGTCATATTCGGCGACCTGAACCGGCCTGCCCAAAACGACGCGCCGGACCTCTGTGTGACATAATAAAAGCATACCGTTTTGCCCAACGTTTGTCAAATGGGATACTCGACAATTTTTGGAGCAATTTCACAGGCAAATTCACCAATTCCCTACCTTCTTTGTGCGGTATGGAAAAAGTTTTGTCTGTTTGTTACCACTCTATCACAGAAAAGTCCACAGGTCAATGAAAAAATAGTGACAGTTTCTGCCTTTTTGTGTATAAAAATCCCAAGGTTTTTAATGGGATATTCCATTTTTTCCGCGCAGATTCCAGAATTGCCACACAAAAATCAGCACAAAAGTTGTTTTTCCAACATATCTTCCGTTTCAAATACGGTATCATCATAGCTGTCCGCAGGCGTCGGCGGGCACCATTTGAGTAAATTTCCGGCGCACTTTTATCCCCATGAACAAGGAGACGTTCAACCATGGAACAGAAAATGTTTTGCTATCAGTGCCAGGAAACCGCCGGCTGCCGGGGCTGCACCCAATCCGGTGTGTGCGGCAAGACCCCCGATGTGGCCGCCATGCAGGATCTGCTGGTGTACGTGAGCCGGGGCATCTGCGCGGTGACCACCGCACTGCGCGGCGAAGGCCGCGCAGTGCCCGCCGCAATCAACCAGCTGATCACCCTGAACCTGTTTGCCACCATCACCAACGCCAACTTCGATAAGGAAGCCATTGTGGCCCGCATCCGCGCCACGCTGGACGCAAAGCAGGAGCTGCTCAGCCAGCTGGATCACACGGCCGATCTGCCCGAAGCCGCCCTGTGGGACGGCAGCGGCGACTGGGAGCAGAAAGCCCAAACCGTGGGCGTGCTGTCCACCGAAAACGAGGATATCCGTTCCCTGCGGGAACTGATCACCTACGGCCTGAAGGGTCTTTCCGCCTATTCCAAGCATGCCAACGCCCTGCTGGAGCAGGACGAAGAGCTGGATGCCTTTTTGCAGCGCGCACTGGCCGCCACGCTGGACGACAGCCTCACGGTGGACGATCTGGTTGCCCTGACGCTGGAAACCGGCAAATACGGTGTGACCGGCATGGCCCTGCTGGACAAAGCCAACACCTCCGCCTATGGCAACCCGCAGGTGACCCGGGTAAACATCGGCGTGGGCAAAAACCCGGGTATTCTGGTTTCCGGCCATGACCTGCGGGATCTGGAAATGCTGCTGGAGCAGACCCAGGGCACCGGCGTGGACGTTTACACCCATTCCGAAATGCTGCCCGCCCATTACTATCCGGCGTTCCAGAAGTATCCCAACTTTGTGGGCAACTATGGTAACGCCTGGTGGAAGCAGAAGGAGGAGTTCGAGAGCTTCAACGGCCCCATTCTGATGACCACCAACTGCATCGTTCCCCCCAAAGCCAGCTACAGGGATCGGCTGTACACCACCGGCGCCGCCGGGTATCCGGGCTGCAGGCACATCCCCGGTGAGATCGGGCAGACCAAGGACTTCTCCGCCATCATCGAACAGGCAAAAACCTGCCCCGCCCCCACCCAGATCGAGACCGGCGAAATTGTGGGCGGCTTCGCCCATGCGCAGGTGCTGGCGCTGGCCGATCAGGTGGTGGATGCGGTGAAGAGCGGCGCCATCAAAAAGTTCGTGGTCATGGCCGGCTGTGACGGCCGCGCCAGAAGCCGGGATTATTACACCGAGTTTGCCAAAGCACTGCCCCGGGATACCGTGATCCTCACCGCAGGCTGCGCCAAGTACAAATACAACAAGCTGCCCCTGGGTGACATCGGCGGCATCCCCCGGGTGCTGGATGCGGGCCAGTGCAACGACTCCTACTCGCTGGCGGTGATCGCTCTGAAGCTGAAGGAAGTCTTTGGCCTTGCCGACATCAATGACCTGCCCATTGTGTACAACATTGCCTGGTACGAACAGAAAGCAGTGATTGTGCTGCTGGCCCTGCTGCATCTGGGCGTGAAGAACATCCATCTGGGGCCCACCCTTCCTGCCTTCCTGAGCCCCAACGTGGCCAAGGTGCTTGTGGAGAATTTCGGCATCGCAGGCATCGGCACCGTGGAGGATGACCTGAAGCTGTTCTTCGGGGAAAACGCCTGAGCCAAACCGGCAGTGCGATCCCGGAAAACCGCATAAAAAGGGGCTGTTGCAAAATAGCCTAAAATGAAAAAAATGAGATAGACTTCCCCGAAAGGGTTGCCTATCTCATTTTTTGTTGTAGTCTGAAAC
>NZ_SLUM01000028.1 GCF_004345265.1 Allofournierella massiliensis | reverse complement strand
CCTGACATTTCACTGCTTTTTCCACCTGTCTTCTTGTTTTCAAACAGAAAACCTGCTCTGGCCTGATTGCCAAAGCAGGTTTTTCTACAGGCTGACCGGAGAGCAGTCTGCTCTCCGGTTTTTTATCTGTTCCGGTTCATGCTTCCAGAAAACGCCGGGAAAAGCGCTGCATGGGCCGGTTCACCTGTTTGGCCACCATGCCCACCAGTATGGCCGCGGCCACCGTGCCTTCCCGCACGCCTTCCAGCCGGTGCAGAAACAGCAGCGAAAGCACGCTGGCAATGACCACCAGCGTCACGTCGAAGCCGACCTTGGTTTTGGGGAAGGGCGTGCCGAATGCCCGGCATACCGCCAGCACCATGCCCTCGCCTGCCAGCGTGACCACACCCGCGGTAACCTCAAAGCTCACGCCCACGCCCACCAGCAGAATGCCCACGGCACACACCAGCCAACGGGCCGCATAGCCTTGAACAGCGATGCCCTGAATGGCCCAGACAGCCCCATCGGTGAGTGTGCCAAACACCAGCGCCACCGGCAGCTGGATCAGCTGGATGAGCTCATAATTGCGGCGCAGCAGCAGGATCTGCAAAAGAATCAGCGTGATGTGCATGGCGATGGTGGCAGTGCCCACGGTGAGCGGGGTAAACAGACTGAGCACATAGGGCAGGCTGGAAATGGGCGAAGTGCCCAGCCCTCCCTTGATGGAAAAGGCCACCCCAAAGGCCATGATCACCAGCCCAATACAAAGCAGCAGATAGCGGCGCAGCAGGCGTTTTTGTACCGTTTTCATAGAACTTCTCTCCTCCCCCGTTTTCTTTTCCTGTTTCACAGTGGAAAAGCCCGCTCCGGCAGCAGCCGGAGCGGGCTTTTGTTCTGTTTCAAAGATGCAGCTTGCCTTCCCTTGCGGGGCGTTCAGGCTCAGCCCTTGGCTTTTTTGGCCTCGATGGCGGCCAGAGCGTCCTTGCGGCTCAGATTGATGCGGCCCTGCTGGTCGATCTCGGTGACCATGACGATCAGCTCGTCGCCCACGGCCACAACGTCCTCCACGCGCTCAACACGCTTGGAGTCCAGCTTGGAGATGTGCACCAGGCCTTCCTTGCCGGGAGCGATCTCAACAAACGCGCCGAAGTTCATCAGACGGGTCACGCGGCCCTTGTAGATGGCGCCCACCTCGGGGTCCTCCACGATGGTCTTGATGGTGTGGATGGCACGGTTTGCGTCGTCGATGTCGATGGCGGAAACGAACACATGGCCGTCCTCCTCCACGTCGATCTTGCAGTTGCAGTTGGCGCAGATATCCTGAATGACCTTGCCGCCCTTGCCGATCACGTCCTTGATCTTATCCACGGGGATCACCATGCTCAGCATCTTGGGAGCGTACTTGCTCAGCTGGGCGCGGGGAGCGGGGATCACAGGCAGCATGATCTCGTCCAGAATGAACAGACGGCCCTTGCGGCACTTTTCGAAGGCTTCCTCGATGATCTCGTAGGTCAGGCCGTCGATCTTGATGTCCATCTGGATGGCGGTGATGCCCTTGTGGGTACCGCCCACCTTGAAGTCCATATCGCCGTGGAAGTCCTCCACGCCCTGGATGTCCAGCATGGTCATCCAGCGGTCACCCTCGGTGATCAGGCCGCAGGAGATGCCGGCAACGGGGGCCTTGATGGGCACGCCCGCGTCCATCAGGGCCAGAGTGCTGCCGCAGATGGAAGCCTGGCTGGTGGAACCGTTGGAGGACAGAACCTCGCTCACCAGACGCAGGGTGTAGGGGAACTCCTCCATGCTGGGCAGCACGGGAACCAGAGCACGCTCCGCCAGAGCGCCGTGGCCGATCTCGCGGCGGCCGGGGCTGCGGGGTGCGCGGGCCTCGCCCACAGAGTAGGGCGGGAAGTTGTAGTGGTGCATGTAGCGCTTGTACTGCTCGGTGCCCAGGTCGTCCATCAGCTGGCTGTCCTTGGTGGAGCCCAGAGTGGCGATGGTCAGAACCTGAGTCTGGCCGCGGGTGAACATGCCGCTGCCGTGTACGCGGGGCAGCAGGCCAACCTCGGCAGCCAGAGGACGGATCTCGTTGATGCCACGGCCGTCCACACGCTTGCCCTCATCCAGCAGCCAGCGGCGCACCACGAACTTCTGCATCTTGTACATCAGCTCTTCGATGGTGCCGTCGCCCCACTGCTCGGCATACTTCTCTTCCAGCTTCTCCCGGATGGGCAGCAGGCGGGCGTCGCGGATGTTCTTGTCGTCGGTGTCCATGGCGGCCTTGAAGTCGTCCAGGAACTCGGCCTTTACTTCCTCGAACAGGTCGTGATCCAGATCCATGTCCTGGAATTCCTTCTTGGGCTTGCCGATCTGGGCAACGATACCGTTGATGAACTCGATGATCTTCTTGATCTCCACATGAGCGGCCTTAATGGCGTTCAGCATGGTGACCTCGTCCACCTCGTTGGCGCCGGCCTCGATCATCACGATCTTCTTCTCGGTGGCGGCAACGGTCAGCTGCAGGTCGCTGACTTCGCGCTGCTCCAGAGTGGGGTTGACCACCAGCTGGCCATCCACCAGACCCATGAACACGCCGCCGATGGGGCCGGCCCAGGGAATGTCGGAGATGGACAGCGCGATGGAGGTGCCGATCATGCCGGTGATCTCAGGGCTGCAGTCCTGATCCACGCTCATCACGGTCATGGTCACGCACACGTCGTTGCGCATGGTCTTGGGGAACAGAGGACGGATGGGACGGTCCACCACGCGGCTGGTCAGGATGGCCTTCTCGCCGGGGCGGCCCTCACGGCGCATGAAGCTGCCGGGGATGCGGCCCACAGCGTACAGCTTCTCCTCAAAGTCCACGCTCAGAGGGAAGAAGTCGATGCCGTCGCGGGGCTTCTCGCTCATGGTCACGTTGCACAGAACCACGGTCTCGCCGTAGCGAACCAGGCAGCTGCCGTTGGACAGACCGCACATCTTGCCGGTCTCAACCACCAGCGGACGGCCGGCCAGTTCCATTTCGAAGGTTTTGAAATTGGTGAATTCCTCACGCTTGGATGCAAATTCCAAAGCCATAATGTTACCTCCTGATTGATCATTTGAATTGAATATCCCATCAGAAAGGCCCTGTGGCTTTAGCAATAAATCCAGCGTTCCGCCCACCTGCAATTGCGCAGTGCCGCTCCTGGGGCAAAACGTTCGATTTACCGCTAATGCACACACGGCATTTCTGTTTTGGCAAAAAAATACAGGGAAAGGCAGGCGGTTCGAAAACCGCCTGCCTTTTTTGCGTTTGATTACTTACGCAGGCCCAGCTTGGTGATCAGGGCACGATAACGCTCGATGTCCTTCTTCTTCAGGTAGGCCAGCAGGTTGCGGCGGCGGCCAACCATCTTCAGCAGGCCACGACGGCTGTGATGGTCGTGGGTGTTGTTCTTCAGGTGCTCGTTCAGGTGGTTGATGCGAGCAGTCAGCAGGGCAACCTGCACCTCGGGAGAACCGGTATCGGTCTCGTGAACGCGAGCGGACTCGATGATAGTCTTCTTGGCTTCCATTGTGAATACCTCGTTTTCTAAATATTTGCCAATGACCAGGTGTGGGGCAATCGAGGCGCTCTGATGCAGAGCATACACCCCATACTGGGCCATGGTAGCCTATTAACTATACCACAGCCCGCGGCAAAAATCAAGCCGCGGGCTGTGGTTTTCCGGATTATTTTCGCGGAGGCGCTCAGCCTCTGGCCGCAAAATACGCCTTGGCCTTTGCCGCCGCGTCGTTCACGCAGGCGGTCAGCTCCTCCAGCGTGTCGAACTTGCGGCTGGGGGCGATGTACTCATAGAATTCCAGCTCCGGCTCCTCGCCGTAAAGCTGGCCGGAAAAATCCGGGATAAAGGTCTCGCAGGTGGCGCCCTCGCCGGTGGTGTTCACGGTGGGGCGGGTGCCGAAGCCGGTGGCTCCCGCATACCACTGCCCGTTCACCTTCACCCGGGTGATGTAGATGCCGTATTTCGGCTCTGCAAAGCCCGTGGGATAGATCTGGTTGATGGTGGGGAAGCCCAGCGTGCGGCCCAGACCCTTGCCGTGGCGCACCGCAAAGTCGATGCGATAGGGCCGGCCCAGCATGGCGTTCACCGCCGGAATATCGCCCCCGGCCAGCGCCGCCCGGATGCGGGTAGAGCTGACCAGCTGGCCCTCGTAGGTGGCCATGGGCACAACCTGCACCCGGATGCCCAGCGGCGCGCAGAGCTCACGCAGCATCTCCACGTTGCCAGCGGCCTTTTTGCCGAAGGTGAAGTTGTCGCCGCAGAACACCGCCCGGGCCTTGAAGCCCCGGTGCAGGATCTTTTCCACGAATTCTTCCGGACTGAAACCGCACACGTCCTCGAAGGGGGGCTCCATGCAGTGCTCCACGCCCAGCTGCGCCATGACCCGGTGCTTCTCGGCTTCGCTCTGCAGCCGGCCGCCCTTCATGGTGCTGTTCAGCGGCAGCTGAAAGGTGAACACCGCCGTGGAGCAGCCGTTCTGCGCCGCATCCTCGGCGGCGGCACGAATTACCGCCTGATGGCCCAGATGAACGCCATCAAAAAAGCCGAGGGCGACGCTGCTCCCCCGGCTGGCGGTCAGGTCCGCTTCCAGCGCCTGCAATGTTGTATAAACCTTCAGGGCGGTTCACGTCCTTTCCACAAAAAGTTTCTCGGTTTTTAAAATGGAATCCGTCACCCGGCCCAGGCCCAGAAAGCCTTCGGGCCCCTGCAGACGGTAAACGCCGTCTTCCGCCTTGATGCGGTAGCAGGGCGCGCCGTTCAGCAGGCGGGCGGTGTTGCCCGGCGAGACGGTGAGCTGGGGCAGATGGGCGAACACCGTTTCCACCGGGAGCAGCAGCTCCTCCAGCCGGTTTTCGTCCTTCGCTGCCTGAATCTCTTCCAGCGTGTGGCTGTGCTCCAGACCGAACACGCCGGCCCGGGTGCGCCGCAGCCCCGCCAGTGTGGCGGGAACGCCCAGCGCCTCGCCCAGATCCTCCACCAGCGTGCGCACATAGGTGCCCTTGCTGCAGTCCACCTCCAGCACGAAGTCCTGCTCGCCTTCCCTGCCGGTCACTTCCAGCCGGTGAATGGTCACCGGGCGGGCCTTGCGTTCCACAGTCACGCCCTGCCGGGCCAGCTTGTAGAGCGGCGAGCCGTTCACCTTCACCGCCGAATACATGGGCGGAGTCTGCATGATGTCACCGGTAAAGCGGGGCAGAACCGCCCGCAGCTGCTCTTCGGTGACGGCCGTTTGCTCACTGCGCAGCACGGCGCCGGTCACGTCGCCGGTATCGGTGGCAATGCCGAAACGGATCAGAGCCCGGTAGGCCTTGGTGTGATCCGGCTGCATATCCACCGCCTTGGACGCGCCCCCGGCGAACACCGGCAGCACACCGGTGGCCATGGGATCCAGCGTGCCGGAATGGCCCAGCTTCCGGGTGCCCAGAATGCCCCGCAGCTTTGCGATCACGTCGAAGCTGGTCCAGCCGGAGGGTTTGTCCACGATTAAAATGCCATTCATGGGGTTACTCCTGTTCCTGGGCGGCCGCATCCGCCCGTTTCAGCTCCCGCTCCACCTCGGCCAGAATGGCGGCCTTGGCGTTGTCCAGATTGCCTTCCAGCTCGCAGCCCGCAGCCCGGGAATGGCCGCCGCCGCCCAGCCGCTTGGCAATGGCGCAGGCGTCCACCTCGGCGGTGGTGCGCACGCTGATCTTGTAGCTGCCCTGGGGCAGCTGGCGCAGGGTGATGCCCACCTGCACGCCCTCGATCTTGCGGGGCAGGCTGGTAATGTCCTCCAGCTCGTTGGCTGCCACGCCGCTGGCCGCGATCTGCTCGCGGGTGAGCGACATGAGGGCGCAGCGGTCCTCAAAGTGGTATTCCAGATTTTCCAGCGCGGTGCGCTCGATGGCCATACGGGCCTTGGACTTGCTCTCGAACAGGATCATGTTCAGCTCCGCCACATCCACGCCGGCCTCCATGAGCTTTGCGGCCAGCTGGTGAGATTTGACGGTGGTGTTGGAAAACAGAAAGCAGCCGGTGTCGGTGGAGAGGCCGGTGTACAGGCACCGGGCGATGCAGGGGGTGATCTCCACGTTCATGGCGCTGATGATGTCGTACATGATCTCGCAGGTGGCAGCGGCCTGGGCATCCAGCAGCAAAGCGTCCGCATAGCCGCTGTTGGAGCCGTGGTGGTCGATGCACAGATCGATGCGGTCCAGATATTCTGCCAGTGCGTCGCCGAACAGCTGAATGCTGGCCACATCCACGGCCACCACATAGCCCGGCTCGAACTGCCCCTGGAACAGCTCGATCTCCATATAGGAATAGCGGCTGGGGATGGGATCCGCACACAGCACCGCCGCTTCCTTGCCCAAACGCCTGAGGGCGTGCATCAGGGCAGCGGCGCTGCCGATGGTGTCGCCATCCGGGTTTTTGTGGCACAGGATCAACACGTTCTCCGCCCGCAGAAGGCGGCCGATGACGGCCAGCAGGTCTAAGATCTCACTCATGACGTTCTCCTCTTTTCACGATATGGGGCATTTATTCCCTGCCCTTGTTCAGCCCCGCCAGCAGCTCGTTGATGTGAGCCGCGTAGGCCGCGCCATCGTCCTGCGCGAACACAAAACGGGGGGCCTTGCGGATATGCATCCGGCGGGAAATCTCGGTGCGCACATGGCCGCTGGCCTTGTTCAGGGCCTTGACCACCTCGGCGGCGCCCTCGGGCTTGCCCATCACGCTCACATAGACCTTCGCCACATCCAGATCCGGGGTCACGTCCAGCCGGGTCACGGTCAGCAGACCGCCCTCCAGCCGGGGATCCTTCATCTGGCTGATGATCCCGATCACTTCCCGCTTCATATCCTGGGCCAGGCGGCCCTGATTTTTCGGGTTTGCCATAGCTCTTTCTCCTTGTTCTTATGGGCGGCTGCCGCCCGAAGCCTTCTGACCTCGGGCGGCAGCCATCCGGTTCGCTGTTGAATCAATCAATCCCGGTACTCTTCCAGGATGTAGGCCTCGAAGATGTCGCCTTCCTTGATGTCGGCAAACTTCTCCAGAGTAACGCCGCACTCGTAGCCCTGGGCCACTTCCTTCACGTCGTCCTTGAAGCGGCGCAGGCTGGCGATCTCGTCCTCGGTGATGACGATGCCGTCACGCACAACGCGGATCTTGCTGTTGCGGGTGATCTTGCCTTCCTGCACATAGCTGCCGGCCACCAGGCCCACGCTGCTGATCTTGTAAACCTGACGAACTTCCAGACGGCCCTGCTCCACTTCGCGGATCTTGGGGGCCAGCATGCCCTTCATGGCGTCGGTCACGTCGTTGATGGCGTCGTAGATCACGCGGTACATGCGCATTTCCACTTCGCACTGGGCGGCTTCCTCCTTGGCCACGGGGTCGGGGCGCACGTTGAAGCCGATGATGATGGCGTTGCCGGCGTTGGCCAGCATCACGTCGGACTTGTTGATGGCGCCAACGCCCGCGTGGATGACCTTGACCCGAACCTCGTCGTTGGAGATCTTCTCCAGGCTCTGCTTCACGGCCTCGGCGCTGCCCTGTACGTCCGCCTTGACGATGATGTCCAGCTGCTTGCGCTCGCCCTCGGCGATCTGGCTGAACAGGTTATCCAGAGTGACCTTCTGGTAGCTGCTGAACTGGCGCTCCTTCTCCTCGGCGGCGCGCTTGTCGGCCAGCTCGCGGGCCAGCTTCTCGTCGGCAACCGCGTCGAACAGGTCGCCCGCGCTGGGAACCTCGGTCAGACCGGTGATCTCCACGGGGGTGGAGGGGCCGGCTTCCTCGATGAACTGGCCCTTGTCGTTCTTCATGGTGCGCACGCGGCCCACGGCGGTGCCGGCGATCACGCAGTCGCCCTTATGCAGGGTGCCCTTCTGCACCAGAATGGTGGCAACGGGGCCCTGGCCCTTGTCCAGACGGGCCTCGATCACGGCGCCCTTGGCGCGGCGGTCGGGGTTGGCCTTCAGCTCCTTGACCTCGGCCACCAGGTTGATGTTCTCCAGCAGGTCGTGGATGCCGGCACCGGTCAGAGCGGACACGGGCACGCAGATCACGTCGCCGCCCCACTGCTCGGGAACCAGCTCGTACTGGGTCAGCTGCTCCATCACGCGGTCGGGGTTGGCGGTGGGCTTATCCATCTTGTTGATGGCCACGATGATGGAAACACCGGCGGCCTTGGCGTGGTTGATGGACTCAACGGTCTGGGGCATGATGCCGTCGTCGGCGGCAACCACCAGAACCGCGATGTCGGTCAGGTTGGCGCCGCGGGCACGCATGCTGGTGAAGGCCTCGTGGCCGGGGGTGTCCAGGAAGGTGATGACCTTGCCGTCGGCGGTAACCTGGTAAGCGCCGATGTGCTGGGTGATGCCGCCGGCCTCGCCCGCGGTCACATGGCTCTTGCGGATGGCGTCCAGAATGCTGGTCTTGCCGTGGTCAACGTGACCCATAACCACCACAACGGGCGGGCGCTCCTGCAGGCTCTCTTCCGGATCCTCGTCCTGCTCGAACAGGCGCTCCTCGATGCTCACATGCACCTCTTTTTCCACCTTGGCGCCGAACTCATCGGCAATCAGGCTGGCGGTATCGAAGTCGATGACCTCGCTCACGCTGGCCATTACGCCCAGACCCATCAGCTTCTTGATCACGTTGGCGGCGGTCTGCTTCAGGCGGGTAGCCAGCTCGCCCACGGTGATCTCCTCGGGGATCTGCACCTTCAGCTGGGCCTTGCGGGCCTTTTCCAGCTGGATGCGCTGCAGGCGCTCGGCCTCGGTCTCGCGGCGCTTGGGGAAATTCTGGCCCTTCTTGTTGCGGTTGTTGGAGAACTTCTGCTTGTTGCCGGCAGGCTGGGGCTTGCGGCGGTTCTCCACGTTCTTGGTGGAAGCCAGCTCGTCGAACTTCTCGTTGAAGCGGTCCAGGTTCACGTCCACGGTGCGGGTGTCCACAACCTTGGTCACAACCTCGCGCTTCACGGGCTCGGGCTTGGCTTCGGCCTTCTTCTTATCGGCCTTTTTCTTATTGTTGTTCATCTCCACCACGGTGCCGTCGGCCTTCTTCAGCACCTCGCTGGCCTTGGGCTGGGGCTTGGGTGCGCTGTCCAGATAGGCATCCAGGCTGGCCTCGGCGTTGGCCTGGGTGAAATGCTCGAACACCAGGTTCACTTCCTCCTCGGTCAGGTTGGCGCCGGTCTTTTTCACATCGCCGCCCTTCTGGGCCAGCAGGTCCACGATCTGCTTGGCGGGGACGTTCAGGTCCTTCGCCACATCGCTCACTTTATATTTAATGGTCATTCGTTTTCCTCCTTTTCATCCGCCAGGTACTGGCTGCACAGGTTGGCCAGATGTTCGTCCAGCACGCTGTACACGCCCACTTTCTTGTAGCTTATGCCGCACAGCTCCAGCTGGGTGAGGGGCATCCGGCGGCATTCGGTGATGTCCTCGCAGGTGCGGGCCATCCGCTTGGCGGTGCCGTCGCTCACGTCGGCCGCCAGCAGCACCAGCCACGCCTTGCCGCTCATCACGCTCTCGCGCACCGCGTCAAAGCCCATCACAAGCTTGCCGGCCTTGCGGCACAGGGAAACAGCCGACAACAGTTTTTGTTTATTCTCCACGCTCGGCTCCTTCTATTTCGCGCTCGATGCTTTCGTATACCTCGGGCGGAATTTGGGTATCCAGCGCGCGCTCCAGCCGCTTGGCCTTGCGGGCCTTGGCCAGGCATTGGGCGCTGGGGCAAAGGTAAGCGCCCCGGCCGGGCTTTTTGCCCACAAGATCCAGAGAGATCTCCCCTTCCGGGCTGCGCACGACGCGCACCAGCTCCTTTTTCGGTTTGGACTCGTTGCAGCCAAGGCAATGGCGCAGCGGGATCTTACGTTGTTGCATCGCGGTGGGACGCTCCTTTCCGTTGATTGTTGGGGCGAAGGGCTTATTCCTCGCTGGAAGCAGCGGGCTGCTCTTCCTCCTCGCCGTAGTAGCCGCTCTCGGGGCGGATGTCGATGTTGTAGCCGGTCAGACGGGCGCACAGGCGGGCGTTCTGGCCCTTGTTGCCGATGGCCAGGCTCAGCTGATGGTCGGGCACGGTGACGCGGCAGGCCTTCTTATCGCCTTCCAGAATCTCCACCTTGACCACCTTGGCGGGGCTCAGAGCGGCGCTGATGAACTCGCTCACGTCCTCGCTCCAGCGCACCACGTCGATCTTCTCGCCGTGCAGCTCCTCCACGATCTTGCCCACGCGGGCGCCGTGCGCGCCGATGCAGGCGCCCACGGGGTCGATGTTCTCGTCCTTGCTCCAGACGGCCATCTTGGTGCGCACGCCGGCCTCACGGCTGATGGCGCGGATTTCCACGGTGCCGTCGAAGATCTCGGGCACTTCCATCTCGAACATGCGCTTGACCAGCTGCTCGCTGGTGCGGCTGATGATCACGCGGGGGCCGCGCTCGGTGACCACAACGTCCTTCACATAGACCTGCACATGCTGGCCCTCGAAGAACTCCTCGCCGGGCACCTGCTCGGAGCGGGGCAGAATGGCCTCGCCCTTGCCCATGTCCAGAGCCACCAGGCCGCGATCGGGATCCACGCGGGTCACGCGGGCGGTCACGATCTCGTGGGCCTTGCCCTGCATGTCGTTGAACAGCTGGTTGCGCTCGGCCTCGCGGATGCCCTGACGGATCACATGCTTGGCGGTCTGGGCGGCAATGCGGCCGAAGTCCTTGGTCTTGAGGGGAGTCACCACGCGCTGGCCCATCTTGTAGGTCTTGCGGATGGCCTGGGCCTCCTCCAGAGTGAGCTGGGTGTGGGGGTTCTCCACCTCTTCCACAATGTCGCGCACCAGAGACACATTGAACTTGCCGGTCACGGTGTCGATCTCCACCAGCACGTTCTCGTCCTCCACCTCGTAATCCTTCTTCACGGCGATCACGATGGCGGCCTTGATCTTCTCGATCAGGTATTCAGCGGTCAGGCCACGCTCTTTTTCCAGCATGGTCAGCGCTTCAAAAAATTCTGCATTCATTTTTTTCGATCTCCTCCAATTTGTCTGGCTCTAATCTATAAAAACCGGTTTAGAACAGGTCCTCGTCGTCGCAAAGCTTCACGAAGCTGGCAGCTGCCAGCTCGAAGTTTACCGGGCCGTTTTCGGTTTCCACCGTCACGGTCTGGCCCTCGATGCCGCGCAGCAGGCCCGCGATCTCCCGGTTGCCGCTCTCGTCCGGCCGGATGAGGCGGGCGGCGATCTTCTGGCCCAGATAACGGGCAAAATGCTCCGGCCGGGTGAGCCGGCGGCCCAGCCCGGGGGAACCCACCTCCAGGAAATAGGCCTGGTCGATGGGATCAGCGGCGTCGATCACCGGGTCGATGGCCCGGCTGGCCGCTTCGCAGGTGTTCATGTCCAGGGGGCCTTCGCCGGCGGGATCGATCAGCACCCGCAGGTACCAGTCCGGCCCTTCCTTTTCAAAGCGCACGTCCCACAGAATCAGGCCCATGCCCTCGATCACGGGGCGCACCAGGGCTTCCACCTGCTGCACCGTGTTCTGGCCGCCTTTTGCTTTTGCCATCTGCAAAACCTCCCATTGCATATTTTGCCCAAACAAGCAAGAAGAGCGGGCCTTGCGGCCCACTCTCCATTCAAACCTTATTCTTACACTAGCTACTATATCATATCCGGTCCGGCTTTGCAAGCCCCGCAGGGAAAGTTTCCCAGCGGCGAACGGTTCAGGCCGGCACGCCGGCCGCTTTGGGGGCTGCGGGTTCCAGCCCGGCCAGCACCCGCAGCCACCGTGCCGCCGGCTGCTCGATGAACCGGGTGGCCAGCCAGGCAGCGACCAGAGCCACCGCCCAGATCAGCACCAGATAAGTGTACATCCAGCCGGTTTGCCCCAGCTGGTTGGGGGGCGTTTCCCCCTGCCAGGGAGGAATGCGCAGATCATACTTGATGCGCACCGCCAGCCACTGATGCCAGATATAAAAATTGTAGCTGATGGCGCTGAGCGCCGCCCACAGCCCTGCCCCGGGAAGCCGGGGGCCCAGGCACAGCCCGATCAGGCAGACCGCAAAGCAGACCGCCAGCGGCAGCCGCCAGACCAGCTGACCATGGGGGCCATCCTGCCAGTAGGCGATGCGGCGCAGCACCCACACCGCGCCCGCAAGCCCCGCCAGCGCCACCGGCACAAAGGCCCATTCCCGGCGCCGGGTCTGCCCGGGCGCCAGCAGGGCCACCGCCTGCGCGGCGGCAAAGCCCAGCCCGATCACCCCGAAAAAGGCGGGCAGCTGGTTGAAGCGCATGCTGTATTCCACCCCCTGCATGGGCAGCACCCGGCAGCGGGCATACAGTTCCTGCGCAGCGCACAGGCCCGCCAGCACCGGCAAAGGCCAGGCGTAAAACGCCCGGGCCAGCAGCGGAAACAGCAGATAGAACAGCACCAGCACCCCCACGGTCCACAGCGCGCCGTTGGTACGGCAGTGCACATAGCCCTGGGGCACCAGCGTGGGGATCAGAAACAGGTGGCTGCCCACGTCCAGCCAGAAGTCCCGGTCGGGCCGGTGGGCCGCCGCCTGCACCGCGGCGCTTACCAGCACCGCCGCATAATAGGACGGCAGAATGCGCACCGCCCGCCGCCGCCAGAAGCCCCGGCAGCCGGGAAAGGGGCTGCGCTGTGCCCAGGCGTGGGCATAAGGCAGATACAGGCAGAAGGCGGAAAGCAGGATCATACCGTCCACCCAGGCGCCGCCGCTGCGGGCAAGAAAATCCAGCCCGGGCAGCCCCACCCAGCTCTGCTGCCAGAAATGGAACGCGCCCACCATGCCCACCGCCAGCACCCGGAAAAGATCCGCGCCGGCGGGCCGCAGATAGCGCTGATTCATGCGCGGCCCCCGTTTCTGCGCGCCGCGAAGATCGCCGCCGCCAGCAGCACCGGCCAGCAGAACAAAAGCGGCCAGCCATAGCGGCCATGGCCGAAGAACACCGGGCCGAACAGGCACATGAGCAGCGTCAGATATTGCATGCTCAGCGCGCCGCCCAGGCCCTTCACCCGCCGGACCGAAAGCCAGGCCCCCAGCGCCAGCAGACCCCAGGCCGCAAGGCCCAGATTTTCAAACCAGCTGGTCACCGGCAAAAGGAAGGCAAAATCCGCCTTGTCCAGCAACGCTTCCAGCCGGTCCAGCAACGCCGGGCGGGTCACATAGTCGTTGTCCGCCACCGGGCTGTAGCTCCAGCAGGGATTGGTCACGCCGGGATACACCCAGCCGTAGTTCAGGTTCACAAAGGCCTCCAGCGCGTTCACCGGATGGCGCAGCGTCTGGGCCATCCAGACCTGCCGGTAGGCTGCCCGATCCGCGTCGGTGGCGTCCTCCCGGTTGATGTAGGACTTGATGGGATCCGCCAGCCAGGGGGTATAGACTTCGGCCAGCTGATCGTACTGCACCACCCGGTCGATGACTTCGCGCTCCTCGTCGGTGACCTCATCGCCGAAATCCCGCACAAAGCGGCCGGTCTGCTGCAGCGGCACGCTCAGGGTCTCGTTGGGGTTAGCCTGCTCCACGCCGGGCAGTGCTTTCAGCCCGGCGGAGATGCCGTAGCCCAGCACCAGCGGCAGCACCAGCCATGCGGCCAGCGCCGCCCGGGCCCGGCTGCTTTTCGCCGTTTTCCACAGCGCCGGGCCGGAGAACAGCAGTACGCCGATCAGCAGCACCGGGCCGTTGTAGCGCATGGTGCACACCAGAAAGGCTGCCAGCGCCGCCAGCGGCTTTTTATACCGCTTCGCGGCAAACTGCTGGGGCAGCAGCACCGCCTCCAGCACAAGAACGGTGAACAGCAGCACCGAAAAGCTGTAGGGGGTGTCCTTCATCAGGATGGTGGCAGACCGTGGGAAGGTGGGCACAAGGCCATACAGTGCCAGCAGCAGACCCAGCAGAACGGGCCGAACGTTCAGCCGCACCAGAAAATGCACGCTGTACGCCAGCACCGCCGCCATGGACAGGCTCTGCACCAGCACCGCCAGAAACACCCCGGCGTTCCAGCTGCCCAGCAGGGTTTTGCCCGCCAGAATCAGCCCGCTCTGCAAAAAGGTGTGCAGCAGCGGATGGCCCGCATTCAGCGGCTGGGCGCCGGTCACCTGCTCCAGCTGCCACCAGGTGTCGCTGTTGGACGCGCCGGGAAACAGGCAGATGTAGTAGGGCAGCCAGCAGAGCAGAATCACCCCCATGCTGCAAAGCACGGTTTTGGGACTGGCCGTTTTCAGCCAGCCCGGCCCCTTCCGGCTGCGGCCGGGGGAAGCGGCCAGCCGGTCCAGCCCGTAAAACACCGCCCGCAGGCAGAAATAGATCAGCACCGCATACCCCGCCCAGACCGCCGCGGCCTTGGCAAGGCAGACCAGCCCGGAATACAGGAAGGCCAGACTGTCGCTGGCTTCCATGCTCAGGCCGGTGAGAGTGAACAGGCCCAGCAGCGCCGCCAGCGGCAGCATCCGCCGCTGCTGCCGGCTGTCCGCCGGGGTCTTTTCCATGGCCCAGTGGTAAAATACCGCCAGCAGCACGGTGAGGGCCACGCCCTCCACCGTCTGCTCCTTTGCCCGGGCCACCGGGTCCAGCACATCCAGCGAGAAGGCCAGGCTGCTCAGCCAGGCCAGCCCCGCCGCTGCGCCCCATCGTTTCACGGCCGCTGTGTTTTCCACAGGCGCCCCTCCTTTGTGTGAAAAATTCATTCAGCCGATGGCCCACTCGCCGTTTTCGAAGATGGTCACGGTCTCGCCGGACTTGGTCAGGCCGGTGATGGTCATGTCCTCCGCGCCCACCATCACGTCCTCGTGGATGGCGGAATCGTTCACGCCGCAGGCCAGCAGCTCTTCGGTGGTCATGGCCGCGCCGCCCTTCACGGTGGTGGGGTAGCCCGCACCGAAGGCGATGTGGCAGGCGGCGTTCTCGTCAAACAGGGTGTTGTAGAAGAGCAGACCGCTGCGGTTGATGGGGCTGGAGGCGGGCACCAGAGCAATCTCGCCGATGCGGCGGGCGCCCTCGTCGCTGTCCAGCAGCTGGCCCAGCAGCTCGGCGTTCTTCTCGGCGGAGTAATCCACCACAACGCCGTCCTTGAAGGTGACCGAGAAGCCCTCGATCAGCTGGCCGTTGTACACATAGGGCTTGGTGCCCTTGACCACGCCGTTCACCCGCTCCCGGTGGGGTGCGGTGAACACCTCCTCGGTGGGCACGTTGGCGATGAACACCGCGCCGTTTTCGGCCTTGCTGCAGGCGCCCTCCCAGGTGTGGCCCTCGGCCAGACCCACGGTCAGGTCGGTGCCGTTGGCGCTGGTCATGTGGATGCTCTCCAGCTGCAGCTCATTGAGCTTGTCGCGGCAGGCGCTGGTCTTGGCCACATGCTCCTTCCAGGCGCTCACCGGGTCGCCGCCGGTGACCCGGCACACGTCGAAGATGGCGCTCCACAGCTTCTCCTGGGCTTCGTCCTCGTCAAGGCCCGGGAACACGGAAGCGGCCCAGGCCGGGGTGGGGATGGCCACCACGCACCACTGCACCCGGTCCTTCATGGTGTATTCCCGCCAGGACTTCATAGCCTCCTGCTTGGCCAGGCTCACCCGGTTGATCTTGCCAGTGTCCAGACCCTTGAAGATCTCCGGGTCGGAGGCATGGATGGCCAGCAGGCAGCAGCCGCCCTCGCTCTCGGCGTAATCCAGATAGCTGCGCAGCTCGTAGGGCTTGGTCTCGCTCAGGGCTTCCTCCTCGCCCAGCTCCATGCGGATGCGGGCGGCCTTTTCGTCCTCCCAGCGGATGACCACGTCCCGGGCGCCGGCCTTGTAGGCGGCTTCCATGCAGGCGCGGCCGAAGTAAGCGCCCTCCACCGGGCAGCGGATGATAAGGGTCTGGCCCTTCTGCACGTTCACGCCCACCTGCACGGTGAAGGCGGCATATTTGTTCAGCAGTTCCTGATTCATTGCTTCATTCCTCGCTTTTTCTGAAATTTTTGCAGGCTCTTGCGGCTCTGCATTTCACAATTGCCTTTATTATAGCGAAAAAGGCGGGGCTTTAAAAGCCCCGCCTGATTTCCATACAGTCTCTTTAGAACTGAATCTTCTTTTCGATGTAGTCCTTGACCTGGCTGATGGGCAGACGAACCTGCTCCATGGTGTCGCGGTCACGGATGGTCACGCAGCCGTCGCCTTCCTCGGTGTCGCTGCCGAAGGTGGCGAAGTCCACGGTGATGCACAGCGGGGTGCCGATCTCGTCCTGGCGGCGGTAACGCTTGCCGATGGAGCCGGTCTCGTCGTAGTCCACCATGAAGTACTTGCTCAGCTCCTGCCAGATGGGCATGGCCTGCTCGCCCAGCTTCTTGGACAGGGGCAGCACGGCGGCCTTGTAGGGAGCCAGGGCGGGATGCAGGCGCAGAACCACGCGCTTGTCCTCCTTGCCCTTGTCGTCGGTGAGCACTTCCTCATCGTAAGCCTCGCACAGGAAGGCCAGAGCCACACGGTCGGCGCCCAGAGAGGGCTCGATCACATAGGGGATGTAGTGCTCGTTGGTGTCGGGATCGAAGTACTCCAGGCTCTTGCCGCTGGCCTCCTGATGGCGGCCCAGGTCGTAGTTGGTGCGGTCGGCAATGCCCCACAGCTCGCCCCAGTCGGTGAACGGGAAGGCGTACTCGATGTCGGTGGTGGCGCGGGAGTAGAAGGCCAGCTCGGCGGGCTCGTGGTCACGCAGGCGCAGGTTCTCCTCCTTGATGCCCAGGCTCAGCAGCCAGTTCTTGCAGAAGTCCTTCCAGTAGGCGAACCACTCCAGATCGGTGTCCGGCTTGCAGAAGAACTCGCACTCCATCTGCTCGAACTCGCGGGTACGGAAGGTGAAGTTGCCGGGGGTGATCTCGTTGCGGAAGGCCTTGCCCACCTGGCACACGCCGAAGGGCAGCTTGCGGCGGGTGGTGCGCTGGATGTTGGCAAAGTTCACGAAGATGCCCTGGGCGGTCTCGGGACGCAGGTAGCAGGTGCTGGAGGAGTCCTCGGTGACGCCGATGGCGGTCTTGAACATCAGGTTGAACTTACGGATGGGGGTGAAGTCGTGCTTGCCGCACACGGGGCAGACCACATCCTCATGCTCGTTGATGAAGGCATCCATCTCCTCAAAGCTCATGGCGTCCACGTTCACCTCGGGGTGCACGTCGCCGATCAGCTTGTCGGCACGGTGGCGGGCCTTGCAGCTCTTACAGTCCAGCAGAGGGTCGGAGAAGCCAGCCACATGGCCGGTGGTCACCCAGGTCTGGGGGTTCATGATGATGGCGGCGTCCAGGCCCACGTTCAGGCGGTTCTCCTGCACGAACTTTTTCAGCCATGCCTTCTTCACGTTGTTCTTGAACTCCACGCCCAGGGGGCCGTAGTCCCAGCTGTTGGCCAGGCCGCCGTAGATCTCGCTGCCCGGATACACAAAGCCCCGGTTTTTGCACAGGGCCACAATGGTGTCGAAATTCTTTTCGCTGTTTTTCATCTTCATACTCCTTACCGCGACGCTGGCTGCGCCGCCGCTTGTTTTTCCCCCGCGGACCGGGGGTTGCCCGTAACATATCTAATATTAAAGCGGCGGGGCCGCTTCGTCAAGACGCAAAGGGGCCCCGCCGCTGCTTTTTTGCAAAAAAAGGGCGGAATTGTTCCCCATTCAAGAACAATTCCGCTTTTTTCAGCAAAGAGCGTTTTTCCGCAGCGGTCACTCCTCCTGCTCGATGCGATTCTCCTGCACCTGGATCGCACCGTCCAGCGCACCCTCCACCACCGGCAGAAATTCCTCGCTGCACAGGGTGAGCTTCTGGCTCACGCGGCGGCGCTGCTCGCTGGGCTGGTTTTCCTGCTGTTCAAAAAAGTAGCGTTCCGGCGGCAGCTTGCAGATGCGCACCAGCTCATAGAAAATGGGCAGGCTGGGCAAACTGCCGCTGTTTTCGATGTTGGCCAGATAGCGCGGATCAATGCCCAGCTGCTCGGCCAGAGCGCGCCGGGTCAGCCGCAGGGCATGCCGTGCGGCCTTGATGTCTGCTCCCAGGGTTTTCAGATTGCTGCATTCTCGGGTCTTTCGCATAACACATCACCTTTTATCATTATTTTATTCTGCACAGCTTTTCCGATAAATGATGTATAACGCATTTAGCATACACTAAATAATTCATATTTTCCTTGCTTTGGGGGAATCCATGCCGTATAATAGGAGAAAATATCCTTTTTCATCAGGAGACACACCCCATGAATGTGACGAATGTTCTAAAGGAATTCACCGATACCCTTCTGTTTGAATACGATTGCGATTCTGCCCGCCTGGAATTCACACCCGCAGCGCCGGCGGTGCTGGGGCTGCCGGATCTGCTGCCCCTGCGCGGCGACGCAGGCGGCCGGGGCCTGACCGAAGCAGCGGACAAGCTGCGCCGTCTGCTGCGGGCAGCCCGGCCCGGCGGGCCGGTGATCAAGGCAGAGGTGGCCTTTCTGGGGCAGGATGGGCAGATCTGGGTCTATTTATGCCGCTGCAAGGCGCTGAAAGGCGTTCGCGGGGCCGGCGGGCGGATCGTGGGCAAGCTCACCGACATCACCGAACGATTTGACCGGGAGCAGGATCTGCTGCGCCGGGCCAGTATGGATGTGCTCACCGGGGTCTATAATCGCAGCGCCGAAGAGATGATTTCCCGCCGACTGAAAAAGGTGGGCGGCGGCGTGCTGTTCATGATTGATCTGGATGATTTCAAGCAGATCAACGACACATTGGGCCACTCGGTGGGCGATCAGGTGCTGGTTGCGGTGAGCGACGTGCTCAAGCACCTGTTCCGGGCGGGAGACATTGTAGCCCGGGTGGGCGGCGACGAATTTGTGGTATTTCTGGAAAGCCCGCTGGACCCGGATCTGATGGCCCGGCGCGCACAGATGATCCTGACCCATCTGGAACGAATTTCCCTGCCTCAACTGAACGGCCCGGTCAAGGCCAGCATCGGCGTGGCGCTTTCGCCGCCGGTGCAGCCGGACTACGCGGCGCTGCATCTGGCCGCCGACCAGGCCATGTATGAAAGCAAGCGAACCCAGAAAAACAGCTTCCGCCTTCATGTCCCCGCCGAAATGCAGACGCAGAACACATAACAAAAAGCGTACCGGTCGTTCATTGACCGGTACGCTTTTTATTCGGTTGCTTTTTGAGTGAGCACGCCGCCCGCCCCGGCTCCCCCTGCCCGGCTCGAACCAACGACCATTCCGAGCCCGGAAATTGTCGCGCTGCACCACGGGCCAGCGGCCCGCGGCACATCGCTCTGTTTCCGGGCCCGCCTCCGCCTCGCTGCATCGCCCACTGGGCTCAGATCGGCTCCGGCAAAGGTAACAGCCGCCCTGCGCCGTTTTGCCTGTTCAATCGGTTTTGCTTTATTGCACCCCGCCGGTTCTTGCGGCTATTAACGCATAGTGTCGTTGCCGCTTTGCAAAAGAAAAAGCGCACCGGTTACCCGATGCGCTTTTTTCTGGCTCCCCCTGTTGGGCTCGAACCAACGACCCTGCGGTTAACAGCCGCATGCTCTACCGACTGAGCTAAGGAGGAACAAATGGTGCACTTCCAGGGACTCGAACCCTGGGCCCGCTGATTAAGAGTCAGCTGCTCTACCAACTGAGCTAGAAGTGCATATATGGTGACCCGTGGGAGAATCGAACTCCCGTTTGCGGCGTGAGAGGCCGCCGTCTTGACCGCTTGACCAACGGGCCACATCTGACAGCTTCATCATTATACCCCCGGATATACGGTTTGTCAACAGATTTTTGAAAATTTTTTTGAAGTTTTTTGCAGGCTTTTTTCTCCCCCTATATATAATACATTAAATAGCAGCGGCTTTTCGCTTGCCCCGGCTGCAAAAAAACAGTGCACCCACAGCAAGGATGCCGGGATGCACTCCAACATTTTTATTATAGCACCAAATCCCCGCATTTTTCAATGCAACAAATATACAAATAATACATCATAAGTATATCTAATTTGTCAATATACACCGGGCTTTTTGTGTGGTATATTATAGACACACCAAGGGAGATAAAACCAAGGTCAAGAAACTCTAGGCAACCTGTTCAGAATAACAGGAAGAGCCGCAACGAGGAAAGAAAGGAGAGCAGGACCATCATGGTAATTGAAGAACCCGGCCAGATCTGGCAGGATGGGACCTGCCGCTGAATCCCCGAAATCACTTTTTCACAGCAAGATGATTTCTTGAATGCCAAAGGCCAAGCTGGAACACAGGATTCCAAATGAATCAAATGAACCGGATGATCCGGTATTTCCAGGATCGATGGATCGGAAAAAACCGCAGGTCGAAGGAGAATGATTCCAAAAGAACCTGTAGCAACAGTGAAAAACCAGACGGCGACACCCAAAAAGGTTTTGGATTTTCGGAATAAGATTCAAATAGCGTGTAGATCCCATCCCTGCCCAACAAGCAGTTTTTATAAAAAAACCGAAAGTGGATTTGATCCCGATGGATCGTACCAAAAACGGTTAAAGCATCGTTTGATGTGAGGAAATTGGTATTTTAGCCTGGTATGGAGCAAGAGCGATGCGAGTGTTCTGAATCACTTCGCACCAAGGAAATAAAAGTTGAGTTTAGGTCTTGTCTGCAACCTCTTTTAAGCCATGGAAGCCGAACAACAGTAACGGAACCACAAGACGCATTCGACCAAATCCATCCAAGTAAACGGCTTTGATCACCAGCAAACCAGAGCAATAAAACGGTAGAAATCCTTTTTTGATATGTTTCTTTTCATCCGAATCAAACCAGAAGAGGCTTTGAGTCCAATGTACTAAGCAATGTTTCGCGTACCATTTCAAGGCGCTTTGAAATCTGAGTTTATCAAATCGTACGAAATGAGGATAACGCCAATGTGCTGAATGTTTGCCCGTAGACCACCAGGGATGCAGGCAATGTGAAGCGACAAAGCCTGCCGGTATATGGCAAAGGAACGTGAATCGATATGTATGACGAGAAAGTCGTATTGATGAAGCGTTTTAAATCCATCTAAATCGAGGGCAGACCAATGTACTGAATGACTTCTCCGCGGGGTGCCGTGTCCGGCATCCCGCGGTTTTTTGTGTCTGCACCGCCGCATTTTCCCCATCGGCTGCCACCGCCTTTTCCCCACCGGCTGCCACCGCCTTGTAATTGTATTGAGGGCGCAAAGGTGATATAATAAATAAATTGCAGGCGGCAGCTGTTCTGCCCGCCAATCTGAGCAAAGGGGCGTGGAATCAGGCCATGCAGAACGAACATCCCGTTTTGGGTATTTTGGGTGGGCTCGGCCCCATGAGCACCGTGTATTTCTATCAGATGCTCACCGAGCACACCCCCGCCCAGTGTGATCAGGATCACCTGGACATCGTGATCTCCAGCCGGGCTTCCACTCCGGATCGCACCGCCTACATTCTGGGCGAAAGCGAGGACGATCCCTTCGCCCAGATGGAGCGGGACGCGGAGATGCTGGTGAAATACGGGGCCACCATTCTGGCCATCCCCTGCAACACCGCCCATTATTTTTACGACCGGCTGGCCCGCAGTTTGCCGGTGCCCATCCTGAACATGGTGCGGCTGACCGTGCAGCACGCCAAGGCGCAGGGCTGCACCCGGCTGGGCATTCTTGCCACCAGCGGCACCGTGGGCAGCTGCACCTACCAGCGCATGTGCCGGGCCGAGGGCATCGATTTTGCCATTCCTTCCCTGCCCCGCCAGACCCAGCTGATGAACATCATCTACGACCAGATCAAAAAGGGCCAGCGGGCCGACATGAAGATTTTCATGGAGATCGCCGCCGAGCTGCGTGCCGCGGGCTGCGAAAAGGCGGTGCTGGGCTGCACCGAGCTTTCGCTCATCAAGCGGGACGAAGGGCTGGACGACTTTTTCATCGACAGCACCGAGGTGCTGGCCGAGGAAACCCTGCTGGCCTGCGGCAAGACCCCCATTGGTTTTTAAGCACCCTGAACACCGAAAAAAGGAGTGTTTTCCATGGCAGAACTGGAACCCCGCATGCACACCGGCGAGCTTTACAGCTGCAACTCCCCGGAGCTTTTCCGCGAGCAGATGGAATGCCGGGCGCTGATTCACCAGTACAACCAGCTGGACCCCCGGGACATGGAAGGCCATCAGGCCCTTCTGCCCCGCATCTTTGCCGAGGTGGGCGAAAACTGCTTTTTTGAGCCGCCCTTCAACGCCAACTGGGGCCGCTACACCCATCTGGGCAACAATGTTTATGCAAACTTCAACCTGACGCTGGTGGACGACACCCACGTTTATCTGGGCGACAATGTGATGATCGGCCCCAATGTGACCATCTCCACCGCCGCCCATCCCATCCACCCGGGCCTGCGCCGGCTGGCGGCCCAGTACAACAAGCCGGTGACCGTTGAAAAAAACGTGTGGATCGGCGCGGGCTGCATCCTCCTGCCGGGTGTGACCATCGGGGAAAACTCGGTGATCGGCGCGGGCAGCGTGGTCAGCCGGGACATTCCCGCAAACGTGGTGGCCTTCGGCACCCCCTGCCGGGTGGTGCGCCCCATCGACGAGAAGGATCTTACCACCTACGACCACGGCAAGCCCATTGATTTTTCCCAGTGGGAGAATTTGTAAATCCCGGGACCGTTCCATTCGCGGCCCCGTTATGAAAGGATAGAAGAAAATGAGCCAGAACAACACCTATTACATTACCACCCCCATCTACTACCCCAGCGACAAGCTGCACATCGGCCACAGCTACACCACCGTGGCCTGCGATGCGCTGGCCCGCTTCAAGCGGATGCAGGGCAAGGACGTCATGTTCCTCACCGGCACCGACGAGCACGGCCAGAAGATCCAGGACAAGGCCGCTGCCAAGGGCGTGACCCCCAAGCAGTATGTGGACGAGATCGTGGAGGGCAAAGGCGGCGTGAAGGACCTGTGGAAGCTGCTGGACATCAGCTACGACCGGTTCATCCGCACCACCGATGATTACCACATCGAAAGCTGCCAGAAGATCTTCCAGAAGCTGTACGATCAGGGCGACATCTACAAGAGCGTCTACAAGGGCCATTACTGCAAGCCCTGCGAGAGCTTCTGGACCGACAGCCAGCTGGTGGACGGCAAGTGCCCCGACTGCGGCCGTGAGGTGTACGATGCGGAGGAAGAGGCTTACTTCTTCAAGACCAGCAAATACGCCGACCGCCTGTTGAAGCTGTATGAGGAGAATCCCCAGTTCATCCAGCCCGAGAGCCGCAAGAACGAGATGATCTCCTTCATCAATCAGGGTCTGCAGGACACCTGCGTTTCCCGCACCACCGTGCCCTGGGGCATCCCCGTTCCCTTTGACCAGAAGCACACCATGTATGTGTGGGTGGACGCGCTGAGTAACTACATCAGCGCTCTGGGCTACGGCAACGAGAAGTACTCCGACTACGACAAGTTCTGGCCTGCCACCATCCACATGGTGGGCAAGGAGATTCTGCGGTTCCACACCATTCTGTGGCCCGCCATGCTGATGGCGCTGGATCTGCCCCTGCCCGGCCGCGTGTTCGGCCACGGCTGGCTGCTGCTGGACGGCGGCAAGATGAGCAAGTCCAAGGGCAACGTGGTGGATCCGGTGGTTCTGTGCGAGCGCTACGGCGTGGACGCCATCCGTTACTTCCTGCTGCGTGAGATTCCCTTCGGCAACGACGGCATCTTCTCCAACGAGGCGCTGATCAGCCGCATCAACTCCGACCTGGCCAACGACCTGGGCAACCTGCTCAGCCGCACCGTGGCCATGATCGAGAAATACTTCGGCGGCACCCTGCCCGCCGAGCGCGAAGCCGGCGACTTCGATCAGGATCTGATGGACACCGTGAACGCCATGCCCGCCAAGGTTACCGCCTGCATGGACGATCTGCTGATTCCTCAGGCCACCCAGGAGATCTTCAAGGCCATCCAGCGCGCCAACAAGTACATTGACGAGACCGCTCCCTGGGCGCTGGCCAAGGACGAAACCAACAAGCCCCGTCTGGCCATGGTGCTGTACAACCTGTGCGAATCCCTGCGCATGAGCGCCATCCTGCTCACCCCCTTCCTGCCCAACACCACCGGCAAGATGGCCGAGCAGCTGGGCCTTGCCGAGAGCGAGCTGACCTTCGACGCCCTCACCTTCGGCGCCCGCACCGAATACACCGTACACAAGGGCGAGGCCCTGTTCCCCCGCATCGATGCCGCCAAGGAGCTGGCTGAGCTGGCCGCCGAGCAGGAGGCCAAGCGCAAGGCCGCGGAGGAGGAAGCCGCCAAGGCTGCCGCCGCTGCTGCCCCTGCCGCTGAGGAAGCTGCCGAGCCCATCGAGCATCTGCCCGAGATCACCATCGACGACTTCTGCAAGGTGGAGCTGCGTGTGGCCAAGGTGCTCACCTGCGAGAACCTGAAGGAGAGCAAGAAGCTGCTGAAGATGACCCTGTTCGACGGCGAGCGGGAGCGCACCATCCTTTCCGGCATTGCCAAGTGGTACAAGCCCGAGGATCTGATCGGCCGCAACGTGGGCATCGTGGCCAACCTGGCTCCCCGGCCCATGATGAAGGGCAAGTATGTGAGCGAGGGCATGGTCATGGCTGCCGACATGCCGGACGGCGGTGCATCCGTGGTATTCTTCCCGGACGATGTGAAGCCCGGCAGCGCCATCCACTGAGGAAGCGCGCATGTACTCCATTTTTGACACCCATGCCCATTACACCAGCCACCAGTTCGACGAGGATCGCTCTGCTCTGCTGAGCGAGCTGCCCGGCCGGGGCGTGGTTGGTGTGGTGGACTGCGGCACCGACTACGATTCCAGCCGTGCCAGCCTTGCGCTGGCCGACCAGTACCCCTATATGTATGCGGCGCTGGGCATCCACCCGGAAAGCATCATCGAGGAGGACACCTCCACCAACACCCGCTTCGGCGGCGACTGGGCGGCGGAGCTTGCGGCCATCAAGCCCCTGTTTGACCACCCGAAGGCGGTGGCTGTGGGCGAGTGTGGGCTGGACTACCACTGGCCCATCCCGAAGGAAGCCCAGCTGGAGCTGTTCGAAGCTCATCTGAAGCTGGCGCTGGAGCTGGACAAGCCCATCATTGTGCATGACCGGAAGGCTCACGCAGATGTATACGCCCTATTGAAGCAGTATAAACCCAGGGGCGTGGTGCACTGCTTTTCCGGCAGCGCCGAGGACGCGCTGATGCTGGCGGAGCAGGGCATGTACATCGGCTTTGGCGGGGCGCTCACCTTCAAGGGGGCCAAGCGGGCGGTGAAGGCCGCCGCTGCCCTTCCGCTGGAGCGCATTCTGCTGGAGACCGACTGCCCCTACATGGCGCCGGAGCCCTGCCGGGGTCGGCGCTGTGATTCCGGCCTGATCGCCCACACCGGCGAATTTCTGGCCGAAGTCCGGGGCGTGGATCCGGATGTGATCTTTGCAGCAACCACCGAAAACGCCAAACGGCTGTTCGGCATATAAACAAACACGATTTCAGGAGGAACCGTTATTATGAAAGCTCGTATTCCCAAGCACCGTGAATTTCTGATCTCCTTCCCCGAGGATATGGATCAGGCCCGCCAGGACGAAGCCTGGGGCAAGCTGAACCAGATTCTGGAGGACTACAAGAAGGAGGGCAAGAGCGTTTACACCCCCACCTTCATTGAGGACTGCCAGGACAAGGTGGACGCGCTGAAGGCCGAGTACGGCTTCGATTACACCATCGAGCTGCGCTGAGTATCTGCCCGTTTTCGCCCCGACTCCCGCTGGGAGTCGGGGCTTTTTTGCGATTTGTCTTCCAAAGTGAATTTTCTGTATTTTCTGCCGAATTTTATACATTTTATGATTTGGCACTGGCGCTGCCAGTCATTCCAGAGTACAATAGATACGAATCATGTTCAATGCGCCCGCCGGCACTCCGCTGCCCCCGCCGGAACCGGGCATTTTACCGAGGAGGCATGTGATTTTGGAACAGCTGCGCAGCAAAAAGGGCTTCATCTGCGATATGGACGGCGTGATCTACCACGGCAACCGGCTTTTGCCCGGTGTGAAGGAATTCGTGGACTGGCTCTACCGGGAAAACAAGAACTTTCTGTTTCTGACCAATTCCAGCGATCTTTCGCCCAGGGAATACCAGCAGAAGCTGGCCCGCATGGGGCTGGATGTGGACCAGAGCCATTTCTACACCAGCGCCCTGGCCACCGCCAGCTTCATCCGGAGCCAGTCACCGAACGGCAGCGCCTATGTGATCGGCGACCACGGGCTGATGAACGCTTTGTATGACGCAGGCATCACCATCAATACCGTGGATCCGGAATTCGTGATTGTGGGCGAAACCGAAAACTACGGCTACGAACACATTGTGAAGGCCATCAACTTTGTGAACCGGGGCGCCAAGCTGGTGGCCACCAACAGCGATCTGGTGGATCCGGCCGAGGATGGAGTGATCCCCTCCTGCGGCAGTCTGGTGGCTCCCATTCAGGCCGCCACCGGCAAGACTCCCTATTTTGTGGGCAAGCCCAACCCTCTGATGATGCGCACCGGCCTGCGGCTGCTGGGCGTTCACTCGGAGGATACCGTGATCATCGGTGACCGGATGGACACCGACATGATTGCCGGCATCGAATCCGGCATGGACACCGCTCTGGTGCTTTCCGGCGTGACCCGTCGGGAGAATCTTGAGCAGTTCCCCTTCCGGCCCCGGCTGGTGCTTTCCGGCGTGGGCGACATCCCCACCCCGTAACCCCATACGCGAAAAAACCCCCGCATGGAAAAACCATGCGGGGGTTTTTGTTGTTTACATCGGAAGGGCTCAGCCCTCTTCGGCCGTTTCGCCGGTTTCGCCGGTTTCATCGGTGGCGGCGGAATCCGTGGTGGAATCCGCCTGCTGGCTTTCCGTGCTCTCCAGCAGGGCACTGTCCGCATTGTCGGCAATGGCGCTGGTGGGGTCAAACTCCGGCACCACCGCATCCTCGGCAGGCTGGGAGGTGGAGGAACTGCTGGTGGCCGGCTTCATCTCGCTGGTTTCCAGCGCGGTGAGGTACCAGGTGCGGCCGTTCTTCTCGAAGATATAATCCATATACTTGGTGGGCTCGCTGGGGGTGGTCATGCTGTAGTCGCCGCTCAGCGCCGGGGTGGGCACATAGCCCACGGTAACCCGCAGCTTGCCGTCCTGCTTTTTCAGCTGCTCTACCTTGGGGGTGTACAGGCCCATCTGGCTGGTAACCGGAATCAGATAGCCCTGCTGCTCCTCCAGATAGATATAGCTCATATCCACGCCGTCGAAGCTGCCGTGCTCGATCTTGTAGTCCGGGCCGTAGAGGGCGGCAATTGCCGCGTCCACATCCACTGCGGGCATGATCAGGGCGTCGGTGTCCGGGTCACGCTCGTAGTTGTCCAGCCCGGTGCTGCTCTGCTGGGCGGTGTACAGTGCCGACCAGATCGCGCTTTCCTTCACAAGACGGGCGGTGGAATCGTCCATCTGATCCAGGCTGGCGAAGGGCAGCGGGTCGAACATCACAAGGGTCTGCAGCCGGGATTCGTATTCCAGCTTTTTGTCGGTATCGTCGAAGAGGGAGGCAACGCCGCTGACGGCCAGTGCCAGCACGTTGAAGGCGCCGATGAGAATCAGCAGGCAGAGCACCGCTCCCAGCAGCTGCCGGAACCGGCGGCGTTTGTTGCGCTCGTGTTCTTCTTTGGTAATGGAATTTGCCATAATCGCTCTCCTTCCTTTGGGTGCGGGCGGTCAGCGGATCTGCCCGTTTCCCCGGATGATGTACTTGTAGCTCACCAGCTCGGCCAGGCCCATGGGGCCCCGGGCGTGCAGCTTCTGGGTGGAGATGCCCATCTCGCAGCCCAGACCAAACTCGCCGCCGTCGGTAAAGCGGGTGGATGCGTTCACATACACGGCAGCGCTGTCCACCCCTGCGGTGAAGGCCGCAGCGGCGGCCTCGTCGCCGGTCACGATGGACTCGCTGTGGCCGGTGGAATGGGCACTGATGTGGCGGATGGCCGCCTGCACGTCCTCCACCACCGCCACCGCCAGCGTGTAGGCCAGAAACTCGGTGTCGAAGTCCGCTTCGCCCGCCGGGGTGCCGGGAATCAGCTTCGCGGCAGCCTGGTCCAGCCGAAGCTCCACCGGCTCCAGCCCCTTTGCCTGCCGGTCGGCCACCAGCCGCTGGTGCAGCCGGGGCAGAAATTCGGGCGCCACGTCCTTATGCACCAGACACACCTCTGCGGCGTTGCACACCGAGGGGCGGCTGGTCTTGGCATTGTCCACAATGGCGAGGGCCATGTCCAGGTCGGCGGCCTTGTCCACATAGATGTGGCAGATGCCGGTGCCGGTCTGGATGCAGGGCACGGTGGCGTTTTCCACGCAGGCCCGGATCAGCCCTGCGCCGCCCCGGGGAATCAAAAGATCCACAAGGCCGGAGGCCTTCATCAGCTCGGTGGCGCTGGCGCGGCTGGTATCCTGCACAAGGCTCACCAGCTCGGCGGGCAGGCCCTCCGCCTGCAAACCGGCGCGCAGCGCATCCACGATGGCGTTGTTGGAAAGGAACGCTTCCTTGCCGCCCCGCAGCACGCAGGCGCTGCCGCTCTTGATGGCAAGGGCCGCCGCGTCGCTGGTCACGTTGGGCCGGCTTTCGTAGATGATGGCGATCACGCCCATGGGCACGGTCACTTTTTGCAGCAGCAGGCCGTTCGGGCGGGTTTCTTCGCTGAGCACCCGGCCCACCGGATCCGGCAGGGTGGCCGCTTCCCGGATGCCCCGGGCCATGCCCGCCACCCGCTCTTCATTCAGGCGCAGCCGATCCAGCATCACGTCCGGCACGGTGCCCCGGGCGTTTTCCAGATCCTGCCCGTTTGCGGCAAGGATGGCCGGGCAGCTGCGCTCCAGCGCGTCGGCCATGGCCAGCAGCGCCCGGTTTTTCCGGTCAGAATCGGCCAGCATCAGGGCGTTTTTCGCCCCCCGTGCGGCGCGGAGAATCTCCAGCGTGGTCATTGTTTATGCCTCCTTCCGGGCAAGGAACCGGGTGCCCACGGCCTCCCCTTCAAAAATATCATACAGCACCGCCGGGGCCGCGCCGTTGGCGATGACCATGTCCAGCCCGGCTTCGGTGGCGATGTGGGCCGCACGCAGCTTGGTGGCCATGCCGCCGGTGCCCAGGCTGGAGCCCCTGCCGCCGCCCAGCGCGTCGATCTCGGGGGTAATCTTTTCCACCACGCTCAGCAGCTTTGCGTTCGGGTCCTTATGGGGGTCGGCGGTGAACAGGCCGTCGATGTCGCTGAGCAGCACCAGCAGATCCGCCTTCACGCTGCGGGCCAGAATGGCGGCCAGCGTGTCGTTGTCGCCCAGGGCGATCTCGGTGGTGGACACGGTGTCGTTCTCGTTCACGATGGGCAGCGCACCCAGCTCCAGCAGGCGGCTGAGGGTGTTTTTCAGGTTCACGCTGCGCTCCGGGTGCTCCACATCCTCACCGGTGATGAGGATCTGGCCCACGGTGTGGTTGTATTCGGTGAACAGCTTGTCGTAGGTATACATCAGCTCACACTGGCCCACCGAGGCGGCGGCCTGCTTGGTGGGCATATCCGCCGGGCGGCCGGGCAGGCTCAGCTTGCCAACGCCCATGCCGATGGCACCGCTGGACACCAGAATGATCTCGTGGCCGGCGTTTTTCAGATCGCTGAGCACCTTGCACAGTTCCTCGATGTGGCGGATGTTCAGCCGACCGGTGACGTGGGCCAGCGTGGAGGTGCCCACCTTGACTACTGCTTTCATTTGTTTCTCCTTTGGGCGGCCGCGGTGTGCTTTTTGGGGGTGGTATCCTGCCCGCGGCGCTGCCATAACATACTGATACAACTTAGAGTATACCATAAAGTGCCGCCAAAAACAAACGACAGCCAGTGGACATTCTGTGAAAAAATGGTATCATAAAAGATAGTTTATTCCATTCAAGCAGCACTGTAATGCTGCTGTAAAAGTGAGGTTTGCTGAACATGTATCGTTTTACCAATGATTACAGCGAGGGCGCCCATCCCCGCATTCTGGATGCCATGGTGCGCACCAATCTGGAGGGCAACTTCGGCTATTCCACCGATCCTCATTCCAAACATGCCCACGAGCTGATCCGCGCCGCCATCGGCCGGCCGGATGCGGACGTGCACATTCTGGTGGGCGGCACCCAGACCAACGCCACCTGCCTGTGCGCCTTCCTGCGGCCCCATGAGGCGGCCATCGCCGCTTCCACCGGCCACATCTGCGTGCACGAGACCGGCGCCATTGAGGCCACCGGCCACAAGTGCATCGCCATGCCCGCCGCGCCGGGCGGCAAGCTGACCCCGGACGCGGTGCGCGCTGCAGTGGCCGCCCATCCGGATGAGCACATGGTCAAGCCCAAACTGGTCTACGTGAGCAACACCACCGAGGTGGGCGGTGTGTACACCACCGCCGAGCTGGAAGCGTTGCGGGCCGTGTGCGACGAGCTGGGCCTGTATCTGTATCTGGACGGGGCCCGTCTTTCCAGCGCGCTGGCCGCGGGCGGCGCTTCCCTGACCGATCTGGGCCGCCTGTGCGACGCCTTCTACATCGGCGGCACCAAGAACGGCGCGCTGTTCGGTGAGGCGGTGTGCATCCTGAACCCGGCCTTAAAGCCGGACTTCCGCTACATCATCAAGCAGCACGGCGGCATGCTGGCCAAGGGCTGGCTGCTGGGCATCCAGTTTGAGGAGCTGTTCACCGACGGGCTGTATTTTGAGGTGGGCGAACACGCCAACGGCCTTGCCATGCGCCTGAAGGAGGGCATTGCCGCCCTGGGCTATCCCTTCGGGTCGGACAGCCCCTCCAACCAGCAGTTTCCCATCCTGCCCAACCGGGTGCTGGAAAAGCTGGAGAAGGATTTCCACTGGGAGGTCAACGACCGGCCGGACGCCGACCACACCCAGATTCGTCTGGTGACCAGCTGGGCCACCAAACCGGAAGCGGTGGAGGCCTTTCTCACCGCTCTGGCAAACGCAAAGGAGTAAACGCCATGGAACAGCTGGATCTGAACGAGCTGCGCGGCCGCATTGACCAGGTGGACAGCCAGCTCACCGCCCTGTTTCTGCAGCGGATGGAAATTGTGGAGCAGGTGGCCCGCTACAAGCTGGAGCGGGGCATGCAGGTGCTGCAGCCCGAGCGGGAGCAGGCGGTGATCGACCGGGCCGCCGCCCGGGCCCCCGAGGCCATGCAGGGCTACACCGGCGACTTTTTCCGGGCGGTGATGGCGGTTTCCCGCGCCATGCAGCAGGAGATCATCGACCGCAGCAAGGCGGGCGAATAATTTTTTAAAAACAAAACGCTGTACCCAAAAAACCAGGGTACAGCGTTTTTGTTATGTCTTTAGAGAAAATGCAGCCGATCAGCCCAGGCTGGCCACGAACCGCAGGAAGGCCGCGCGGCCCTCTTCGTCCCGCTTGTAAACGCCTGCGTGCTCCAGCACGGTTGCGAACACCAGGCCGGTCTCCTTCTGCACCACCGGCCAGGCCTCGCCCCTGGCAAAGGCGCCGTGGCGGCGGCGGATGTCCTCAGCCCACTCGGCGTGCTTGGCGGTGCGCTCGTCGGCGGTCAGGTCGCCGCCGTTTTCCAGCAGCTCGGCCACCAGAGCCAGCTCCTCCTTCAGGCGGGCGGGCAGAACGGCACGGCCCATGACCTCGATCAGGCCGATGTTCTCCTTCTTGATGTGATGCAGCTCCGCATGGGGATGGTACACGCCCAGAGGATACTCCTCGGTGGTGATGTTGTTGCGCAGCACCAGATCCATCTCGTAGTCCGCGCCGCGGCGGCGGGCGATGGGGGTGATGGTGTTGTGGGGCACGCCGTCGGTCTCGGCAAAGATGAAGGCGGCCTCATCGGTGTAGCCGCGCCATGCGGCGAGAATCTTCTCGGCCAGCTGGGCGATGCGCTCCTTGTCCGGGCCGGTGAGACGCAGCACGGACATGGGCCACTTCACGATGCCGGTCTTTACGTCCTCAAAGCCGGGGATGGTGACCTCCTGCTCCACGGGAGCGGCCTCCATGGGGAACAGGCAGCGGCCGCCCTGGAAGTGCTCGTGGGCCAGAATGGAGCCGCCCACGATGGGCAGATCCGCATTGGAGCCCACAAAGTAGTGGGGGAAGCGGGTCACGATATCCAGCAGCTTGTCAAAGCAGCTGCGGTCGATCTTCATGGGCACATGGGCCGCGTTCAGGGCGATGCAGTGCTCGTTGTAGTACACATAGGGGGAGTACTGCAGCATCCACTGCTCGCCGCACACGGTCATGGGGATCATGCGGTGGTTGCCCCGGGCGGGATGATCCATCCGGCCTGCGTAGCCCTCGTTCTCGGCGCAGAGCTGGCACTTGGGGTAGCCGCTCTGAGGCATGCTCTTGGCCAGCGCGATGGCCTTGGGGTCCTTTTCCGGCTTGGACAGGTTGATGGTGATGTCCAGCTCGCCGTACTCGGTGGAAGTGGTCCAGTGCAGGTCCTTGGCAATCCGGTCGGTGCGGATGTAGTTGGTGTCCTTGGAGAACTGATAGTACCAGTCGGTGGCCTGCTCGGGGCCGGCGGCGTACTTTTCCTCAAAGGTGCGGATCACCTGAGACGGGCGCGGGGTGAGCACCGCCATCAGGGCGGTGTCCAGAATGTCCCGCTGGGTGATGGACTCGCCGTCGATCACGCCGCGGCTGGCCGCGTCGTCCAGCAGGGTGTTCAGGATTTCGGGCAGGGCTGCGCCCTCCACCGGCTGGGCCTCGTTCAGGGCATCCAGCCGCAGCACGGCCAGAATGCCGTTGGTCGCCCAGATCTTCTCGCAGGGCTCGATCAGATTTTTCTCCAGCCCGTACTGCACGAGGCTGGCAATTGCCTGTCCCACTGTCATGATTGCCTTACTCCTTTTCGCTGCTCATTACCATGCAGCCGCCCTCCGGCCGCACCGATACCGCATGGCAGGCGCCTTCGCCCAGCACCGCTTCCATGCTGCTCACAAACTTCTCTTCCAGATCCTGGGGCACAAAGGCCTGAATGGTGCCCGCAAAGCCGCCGCCGTGCACGCGCACCGCGCCGCGGCCGGCCAGAACCCGTTCCGCCAGAGCCAGAGCCAGGGTCACCGCCTGCTGGGCAGGCTCGGCCACCGACCAGATATTCTGCAGCAGCTCCGAGGAGGAACGGCCGGAGGCGCGCACCAGCGCCAGGAAGCCCTCCATGTCGCCCTCGGCCAGAGCCTGGGCCTGGGCCTGGGCACGGCGGTTCTCGTCGAAGAAGTGCATGGCCCGCAGCACGGCCCGGTCGCCGGCCTTCTCGCGCACGGCGGGGATGGCGGCGTAGAACTCGGCCTCATCCACCTGACGCAGCACCTGCTTGCCGAAGAAGGCGGCCACCGCACCCATCTCGCGGGTGATGGCGGCGTAGTCGTCGGTCAGGTCGGCGTGGCAGGAGCGGGTGTCGATGATGTACAGCTGGTAGCCGGAGCGGGCCAGATCGTAATCCACCTTGCGGATCACCGGCTGGCTGGGGTCGTTGAAGTCGATGGCCACCACGCCGCCGATGGAGCTGGCGGCCTGATCCATCAGGCCGCAGGGCTTGCCGAAATACTCCCGCTCGGCATACTGGCCGATCTGGGCCAGCTTCACCGCGTCCAGCCTGCCTTCGCAGCAGAACCGGTTGAAGACGTTGCCCAGCAGAATCTCATACGCCGCCGAGCTGGACAGGCCGGAGCCGCCGGGCACGGTGCTGGTCACATAGGCGCAGAAGCCCTTCAGGGCAAAGTCCTCCTTGCTCACGCCGTGGGCAACGCCGCGGATCAGGGCGGCGGAGGTGTTGGTCTCGTCCGCATGGATGGCCAGATCGTTCAGGTCGATGGTCAGGGCGGGATAGCCCTCGCTGACCACCTTCACGAAATGGTCGCCGGTGGGCACCGCGCAGGCCAGAATGTCCATGTTCACGCTGCCGCACAGCACGCAGCCGTGCTGGTGGTCGGTGTGGTTGCCGCCGATCTCGGTGCGGCCCGGGCCGCTGAACACCGCGGCGCCGGCGCAGTCCACGCCGGGGAAGGCCTGCTCAAAGCCCTCGATCACATGGCACACCTTGGCGCGGGCTGCTTCCAGCTCCTCGGCGGTGTCGTGGAACACATACAACCGGCGCAGGCGGTCGTCGTACTCGCCCCCGCGCACCTTCTGCAAAAAGTTTTCCATCGTCTGCATGGTATCTTCCTCCTGTGGTGTTCAAACGCTTTCGCCGTTGCAGGCAAAGCGGTATTGGATCTGATGTTCCCAGCGTTTTCCCTTCGGCAATTCCACCGAGGGGAACTGGTGGTGGTTGGGCGCATCCGGAACAAACTGGGCTTCCAGCGCCGCCGCACCCCGGCGCACCGGCTCCAGGAAGTTGCCGGTATACAGATGAATGCCCGGCATGGTGGCGCTCACATCCAGCTGCAGGCCGTTTTCGGGGCATTCCAGCCGGCACACCGGCCGCAGCCCCTTGCCCGGCGCCAGGAAGGTGTGGTCAAAGCCGCTGCCCTCCGCCAGCTGGGGGTGATCGTTGTCCCAGCGGGTTTCCAGCACCGCGGGCCGGGTGAAGTCGAAGGGGGTGCCCTCCACCGGAATCAGCTCGCCGGTGGGCACGCCGTCCGGCCGGATGGCGGCAAAGCGATCCGCCGGGGTGGTGAACAAGTGGCCGCCCACGCTGCCCTGCCCTGCCAGATTCCAGTAGCCGTGATGGGTCATGGACAGGATGGTGTCGCCCTCGGCCAGCGCGTCAAACCGCAGGGTCAGCGCGCCGTCCTCCTCGAACAGGTAGGTGGCGCTCACCTCCACCGCACCGGGGTAGCCCTCCTCGCCGTCTTCCGACCGGCGGAAAAAGCGCACGCCCCGGTATCTGGGCAGGATCTGAATGCCCCAGACCTTGCGGTCAAAGCCCTCCACGCCGCCGTGCAGGTGGTTGCCGTTCTGGTTTTGGGGCAGCTGGTATTCCGTGCCGTTCAGCACAAAATGCCCGCCGTCGATGCGGCCGGCGCACCGGCCAACCACCGCGCCCAGATAGCAGGTGCCCGCCTCGTATTCCTCCAGCGTCTCGTAGCCGGCGCACACCTGCACCGGCCCGGCTGCGGTGGGCACCCACAGCGCCCGCAGAATGGCACCGTAGCTCAGAACTTCCGCCACAATGCCGCTGTCGTGCTCCAGGCGGATGCAGTGCACTTCCTCGCCGCTTCGGGTGGTGCCGAAGGGTCTTGTTGAGATTTTCATGCAACAAAAGTCCTTTCTTTGCAATATTTTCACGAACCAGTTTTTCTGCTTAAATTATAGCGAACTCTTTCACCGATTCCTATATCCTTTTTAAAACAAGATACAAAATTCCATAGAATGGGCGAATCGTTCAAACGCCGCCCTGTTCCGCCTCCAGCTGGCGCAGGGTCACCCGCTGGTAGGGCAGCCAGACGTACTTTTCATCGCTGAGGGGCAGGCTGGCCGCCGGTTCCTCGCCCTTCGCCAGTGCGAGGGCCAGCTCCAGCATGCTGCCGGCAATTCCCTGCGCGTCGTTGCGCACCGTGCCGCAGAGGGTGCCCTCCCGCACCGCCTCCAGCGCCGGGGCGGTGGCGTCCACCCCCACCACCACCGGCATCTCGTCCTCCGTGAGGCCCAGATCCTGGCAGGCGTCGATGGCCCCCAGGGCCATGTCGTCGTTGTTGGAGATCACCGCCTCGATGGAGGTGCCGAACTGCTCGATCCAGCTGCTCATCCGGGCGGTGGCCTGGCTGCGATCCCAGTTGGCGGTGTCGCCCGCCAGCTTTTCCACCTCCACCCCCGCGCCGGTGAGGGTCTTTACCGCATACTCGGTGCGGAGCATGGCGTCCTGATGGCCGGGCTCGCCCTCCAGCAGCACATATTGCAGAATGCCGTCGCCGTTTTTGTCCATCGGCTGTTCCCGGTTCAGCCAGCGGTCCAGCAGAATCTGCCCCTGCAGCACCCCGGATTCCTCCGCCTTGGCCCCCACATAATACACCCGATCCCAGCGGTAAAGATCCTCCGCCACCGGCTCCCGGTTGAAGAAGATCACGGGGATGTCCGCCTCCTGGGCCTTGTCGATCAGCTGGGCGGCGCTGGTGCGGTCCACAATGTTCACGCACAGCACATCGTAGTCCAGCGCGATGAGCCGGTCGATCTGCTCGGTCTGGGTGAGCTGGGAGCCCCGGCCGTCCACGACGTTCAGGTTGATCTTCACTCCGTCCTCGATTTCCCGGGCCTGGGCCAGCCGTTCCAGCTCCTGCACCAGCGTACCGATGAAGGTATCGGATTGCAGATACACCGCCACCCCCACCCGCAGGGTGCGGGGCTCCGCCGACCCGGCAGCGGTGCAGCCGGCCAGCAGCACAGCCGCCAGCCCCAGCGCCACCGCCTTAGGGAAAGACCGGGTAAAGCAGCTTTTGATGGTCCTGATCATAGGTTTCTCCTTCCTGCACCAGCGTCACCGGCAGGGTTTTGCTTTCCACCGGCTGGCGGCGGGCGGCGTTCACCGCCTGGCTCACCGCCAGATAGCCTGCCGCGTAATCGCTCCAGGCCGCCACGGCGGCAATGTCGCCGGTTTCCAGCGCGGCCACCACCGTGGAGGACACTCCCGCCCCATATACCCGCGGCGGGGTTTCACACTGGGCCGCCAGCGCGGCGGCCTGCTCCAGACTCACCGGCTCGAAGCAGAGCACCGCGTCCGCCTGCTCCAGCTGTTCGGCGGTGAGCTTCTCACACACCCGGGGCGCATAGCCCGCCGCTTCCAGCGCGGCTTTGGCGCTTTCCAGCCGCCGGGCCGGGCCCGCGCAGCCGGGAAAGGCATTCCAGAGCAGCACCTCACCGGACACCGCGCATCCCCGGGCCGCCTGTTCGGCCAGCAGCCGGCCCAGCTCCTCGTCGCTGGGGCCCACAAAGGCCCGGGCGCCCTCCACCTGGGATTCCAGCGTGACCACCGGCAGGGCCTGCCAGCCGTCCAGCTGCTGCTCCAGCGCCGCGCAGTCCGCCGGGATGACCACCGCCGCGTCCACGCCCATGTCTGCCTGACGGCGCAGCAGCTCCACCTGATCGGCACCCTCCTCCGCCTCCAGCGTGAGGAAGCGCAGCTCGGCGCCCAGATCCTCGGCGGCCTGCTCCATGCCCTGCCGGGCGGTGGCCCAGACCGCACTGTCGCCCTGCCGCAGCAGAATCGAGATCTCCACCCGTTTGGGGCCGGCGGGGGTGAGCAGGGATTCAGGGATCATCAGGCTTACCACCATGGCGGCGGCCAGCAGGCCCAGCACGATCATCTGCCAGGCCGTATCCCCTTTCTTCTTCATGCCATGCCCTCCTTTTTGCCGCCGGTCTCCTCCAGCTGGGTGAGCACCGGCAGATGAATGCGGGCAGTGGTGCCCTCGTCCGGCTCACTGTAGAATTCCAGACCGTAGCGGGGCCCGTAGGCCAGCTGGATGCGCCGGTGCACGTTGCGCACCCCGATGCCCGAGCCCTTGGCGGGCAGGGGCCGGCTTTCGTCCAGCAGGGAGGCCGCCACCTCCGGCAGCATGCCCAGACCGTTGTCGGTCACATCAATGTACACATCGTCCCCTTCCCGCCAGACACGCACCGCGATGCGGCCGTCGTCGTCCTCGGCGGCCATGCCGTGGTAGATGGCATTTTCCAGAAGGGGCTGGATGATCAGCTTCAGGCAGTAAAGGCCGGCGGTGTCGGTCTCGCGGCTGATCTCGAAGGTGAATTTGTTCTTGTAGCGGATGCGCTGGATGGTCATGTAATAGCCCGCGTGGTCCAGCTCGCTGTCCAGCGGGATCACCCGCTTACCCCGGCTCAGCGAGATGCGGAACAGCCGCCCCAGCGCCGTGACCATGCGGATGGAATCCTCGTAGCGGCCGCTCTCGGTGAGCCAGATCACCGAGTCCAGCGTGTTGTAAAGGAAGTGGGGGTTGATCTGGGACTGCAGCACCTCCAGCTCGCTGCGGCGCTTGTCCTCCTCCTGCTGGATGATGTCGTCCATCAGATGGCGCATGGTGGACACCATGGACCGGATGGAGTGCTCCAGCCGGCGCACCTCATAGCAGCCCTCCTCCGGCACCTGGGGCATCTCGCCGCCCCGGCCGGTCTGGCGTACTGCCTGCTCCAGCCGGCGGATGGGATCCGCGATGTGGGCGGAAAGCCGCCCATTCACGAACACCAGCAGGAAAATGGAGAACAGCAGCACCGAGGCCACAAACAGCACGAACTGGGCGGTGGTCACCGCCAGCCCCTGCACCGGAACCACGCCCACCAGCTTCCAGCCGGTGTAGCCCACGGTTTTCACCGTCACCTGCCGCCGCTCGCCCTGAAATTTTTCCCAGTGGGTGCCGTCGCTCAGGCGGGAGGCAGCCAGGTTGTTTTCCTGCACAAGACCCGCATAGATCAGCTGCTGGCGGGGATGATAGATCAGCTCGCCGTTGGCGTCCACAATATACAGATAGCCGTCCGCCCCAAGGCTGGTGTTGCGGCAGATCTGCTCCACACCGGAAAAGCTCATGTCCACCAGCAGCACACCGCTCTCGCTGGCGCCGCCCCGGGTCAGCTGCACCTGACGGCTCAGCGAAATCACCCAGTGGTAGCTGCCGTCCGCGGTCTGGAACAGATCCTGCACATGGGGGGTGGAAAAGTGGATGTTCTCGATCTGGCCCAGCGCGGTGGAAAACCAGCCCTGCGACGCCGGATCCGCCCCGGCCTTCAGCTCACTGAGCGGGGCCCCGGTGACCAGATTGCCGTCGGAATCGAACACCGCGATGGACACAAGGGAATCCCGGTTTTCCTCATACAGCAGCGAAAGGCTGTCGGTGGGAAGGCCCTCGGCCAGATCGGCGTTTTTCAAAAGCCGGTAATACACCGTGTCCGACACCCGCATAATCCGCCGAAGGTGATTGTCCAGCGAAAGGTTCACCTGGGCCAGCACCTGCTGGCTGGCCTGCGCCTGCATCTTCTGGTTCACGGCGGAATACCGCAGCGTGAGCGAAAGGCCGATGAACAGCGCCCCCGCCACAGCCACCGCCGTGAAGGTGAGCGAGATCACCCGCTGGATGCTCATTCGTTCGTAGGAGCGGGAAAACCGGCTTCGCAGCTCCCGAAGCGCCCGCAGCAGCATACACTGCCCCCCTTTTTTTGCTGTTGATTACTGCCCCTGCTGGCCCGCGGCCCGGTATTTGGAGGGGCTTGTGCCGAAATACCGCTTGAACACATAGCTGAAATAGTTCGGGTCCAGATAGCCGGTCTGCTCGGCAATCAGGTAGGTTTTTTCCTCGGTGGTGCGCAGCCGCTCGGCGGCGGCCTCCATGCGCACCCGGGTCACACAGGCGGTGAAGCTCTCGCCGGTTTCCTTCTTGAACATGGTGGAAAAATAGGCCGGTGAAAGGTGCAGGTGCTCGCAGAGCATCTCCACCGAAAGATCGCTGTTGGAAAAGTTTTCGGCAATGAATTCCCGGGCCCTGTCCACCGTGCGGGCGGCGGCGTAGCTGCGCTGGCGGCGCAGCAGCTCCTGCAGATGCAGGCAGCGCTCCTCCACCCAGCTGCCCAGCTGCTCCGGGCCGCTGAAGTCCGAAATGCGCACCGCGCCGGTGAAGCCGGGGCCGAACACCTCCTCCTGCGGGATCTCGCCCTCCCGGGCAAGGCGCATCAGGCAGGCCACCAGCTCCAGGAAAAAGCACTGCATCTGGCTCATGGAGCTGTCGCTCCGGGCCTGACTGAGCCAGCCCCGGGTGAAGCGGCGCACCTTTTCCGGCGTGCCCAGCTTCACCGCGTTCACCAGCTGGCGCTCGGCCGCCGCGTCAAAGGGCAGGGCCACCGCGCCCCGGGGCTCCAGATCCCCGATGTACAGGGTTCTCCCCGGCCCCAGAATGGAGCGGTAGTCCAGCGCGCTTTTCGCCCCCTGCACCGACCGGGCCAGCTGGCCCGGCGTTTCCACCGCAAGGCCCACGCCCACGGTGAGCCGCAGCCCCAGCAGGGTTTCGGCCAGCGCCCGCACCCGCTCCAGCTCCTGAAGCAGGCTGTACATGGCGGCGCTCCCCTCAAAGGCGGCGATTACCGCCAGATCATCGTCGTACAAACACCAGTGGGGCTGGCAGCCGGAAAGCGTGGTGTTTTCCGCAAAGAAATTCTGCAGCGACAGCAGGATCAGCTCGTCCGGGTCGTCGCCCAGATCGCTCACATGAACCCGGGCCGCCGCCCAGCTTTTGCCGGAAAGCTCGATTTCATAGCGGGCGGCCCGTTCCATGATCTGGCCGGGCTTGAGCTGGCCGCTGAGCAGGCGGGTGTAAAACAGCCCGCGCAGCACCGGCAGATTTTCCTCGTAGCTGCGGCGCAGCTTTTCCATATCCTTCTGGTGGGCGCGCTCCTCATCCATGGCCTTTTTCAGCCGCACCAGCACGTCGCTCAGCTCGGTGGAGGTGATGGGCTTGAGCAGATATTCAAACACGTTCATGCCGATGGCCTGCCGGGCATAGTCGAACTCGTCGAAGCCGGAAAAGATCACCAGCCGCACCGCCGGCAGCTGGGTCTTGAGCTGGCGGCAGAGGGTGAGCCCGTCCATAAAGGGCATCTTGATGTCGGTGAGCACCACGTCCGGCCGCAGCTGCTCGGCCAGCTCCAGCGCGTCCTGCCCGTTGGCGGCTTCCCCCGCCAGCACAAAGCCCAGCGCCTCCCAGTCGATGCGGCGGCGGATGCCCGCCCGCAGCTCTTCCTCGTCATCCACCAACAGGATGCGGTAACCTTCCATTGTATCCCCTCCAAGGGTTATTTGTTTTTCTCAAGGCACCACCGCACAACTTACGGCTACGCCTCAGGCGGCGTATCGCGCCAAAATTTTCCGTGATATTTTCCAAAAATGCTCGGCAAGCCACCAAGGCTTGCCTGCGCTTTTTGATTCCTCTCACAAAAAATTTTCCGGCGCGCTCCACCACCTGAAATTGTGCGGTGCCGCCTTAGAACAGTATATCATATTTGGCAGCATCTGGCTGCTTTTCCAGCGAAAACGGGAAAAGGGCGGCCGCCCGTTTTACCGGACAGCCGCCCCTTTCCTGCCGGGTCGGAGCGGCCCGGCGGCGTGTGCACAAAAGGATTATTTCTTGACCAGGTATTTGCGCATATCCAGAGCGCAGGCGAACAGGATGATGCCGCCCTTGATGGCATACTGCAGGTTCTGGTCCATGCCCACCAGCGGCAGAGCCACGAAGATCAGGCGCAGCATGATAACGCCGATGACGATGCCGCTGATCTTACCGATACCACCCACAAAGGATACGCCGCCGATGACGCAGGCCGCGATGGCATCCAGCTCATAGTTCACGCCGGTGTTGGCGGTGTTGGAGGCGATACGGGCAGACTCCACGAAGCCGGCCCAGCCGTACATGGCGCCCGCCAGAGCGAACACCGCGATGGTGGTGGCGAATACGTTTACGCCGGAAACACGGGCAGCCTCTTCGTTGGCGCCCAGGGCAAACATGTTCTTGCCGAAGGTGGTCTTGTTCCAGATGAACCACATCAGGATGGTGAGCAGCACCGCATAGATCACATAGTTGGGGATCTGGATGTTGCCGAAGCTCAGCAGCGGAGGATTGCCCACAACAAAGTTGCGGTACTCGGCAGACAGGCCGGAAATGGCCATGCCCTTGTTGTTGCCCTGCTGGACGTAGAGCAGCAGGATGGTGTAGAGGATCAGCTGGGTGGCCAGGGTAACGATGAAGGGATGCAGCTTGAACTTGGCCACGAAGAAGCCGTTGAAGGCGCCGATGGCAGCACCGATGGCCACAACGATCAGGATCACCAGGGGGATGGGCAGGGTGCCGATGTTCGGCCACATTTTATTGGCCGCATCGGTGGCCTGCAGCAGGGAGGCCGCCACACAGGCGGTGATGCCCACCGCACGGCCGGCGGAAAGGTCGGTACCGGTGAGTACGATACATCCGGCGATGCCCAGCGCAACCGGCAGATACGCCGCCGTCAGAGACAGCAGGTTGATCAGCGAGTTGGGTGCCAGGAAGGACGGCTGGGTCACTGCCACATAGGCGGCTACCAGCAGCATGATAATAATGAGGGCGTTGTTCAAAAGCGCATTGCCCACCTGCTTGGGGGTGATGGACTTGGTTTTCAGCGCAAGTTCCTTGGTGGAATTACTCATGGGTCGGTTCCTCCTCTTTACACATACTTGGCGGCCAGGGTCAGGATCTCTTCCTGGGTGGTGTTGCGGGCGTCCACCTCACCGGCTACCTGCCCGCCGGACATCACCAGAATCCGGTCGCACACGCCCAGAAGCTCGGGCATTTCCGACGATACCATGATCACGCCCTTGCCCTCGTTGGCCAGGTCGATGATCAGCTGATAAATTTCGTATTTGGCGCCCACGTCGATGCCGCGGGTGGGCTCGTCCAGCAGAAGGATCTCGGGCTTGGTCAGCAGCCAGCGGCCCAGAATTACCTTCTGCTGGTTGCCGCCGGACAGCGAGCGGATCTGGGTGTGCTGGCCGGGCGTTTTGATGTGCATTGCCTGAATGGCCCAGTCGGTGTTGTCCTTCATCTTCTTGTCGTTTAAGTAGAAGCCGCCCATCAGATAATCCTTCAGGCTGGAAATCACGGTGTTTTCCTTGATGTCCCGGATGCCGAAGATGCCGGTGGCCCGCCGCTCCTCGGTGAGCAGCGCGAAGCCGTTTTTGATGGCCTCCTTGGGGGTGCGGTTGCGGATGGGCTTGCCGTGCAGGGTGATGGTGCCGCCCTCACGGGTCATGGCGCCGAACAGGTTTTCCAGCACCTCGGTGCGGCCGGAGCCGTCCAGGCCCGCAATGCCCAGAATCTCGCCCTTGCGCAGCTGGAAGGTGGCGTCCTTCAGGCGGGTGTATTTGCCTGCGATGTGCTGCACGTCCAGAATCACATCGCCGGGCTTGTTGGTCTTTTCGGGGAAGCGGTTGGTCAGCTCGCGGCCCACCATCAGGCGGATGATCTCGTCCATGGTCAGCTCCTTGGCGGGGCGGGTTGCCACCCACTGACCATCCCGCATGATGGTCACGTCGTCGCTGATGCGCAGGATCTCTTCCATCTTATGGGAGATGTAGATGATGCCGCAGCCCTTGTCCCGCAGCATGTTGATGATGCGGAACAGATGCTCCACTTCCGTTTCCGTCAGCGAGGAGGTGGGCTCGTCGAACACGATGATCTTGGAATTGTAGGAAACCGCCTTGGCGATCTCCACCATCTGCCGCTGGGAAACCGGCAAAGTGGACATGATGGCCTTGGGGTTAACCGTGACCTCCAGCGTATCGAAGATCTTTTTGGTCTCCCGGGCCATGATGCTCTCGCTCACCATGATGCCGCCCACCTTGGGGTAGCGGCCCAGCCACAGGTTATCCTGCACGCTGCGGGTCAGCGCCTGGTTCAGCTCCTGATGCACCATGGCCACGCCGTTTTCCAGCGCATCCTTGGAGCTCTTGAAGTCCACTTCCTTGCCATCCAGCTTGATGGTGCCCGCATCCCGGTGATAGATACCGAACAGGCATTTCATCAAAGTGGATTTGCCCGCGCCGTTCTCACCCATCAGGGCATGCACGGTGCCGGGGCGGACGGTCAGGTCCACATTGTCCAGCGCCTTTACGCCGGGGAATTCCTTGCAGATGCCTCGCATCTCCAGCAGGGCCGGCTTGTCCATAATTTTCCTCCTCTCGCGGTACAAACCACCGTTTCGGCCGCAGCTCGACGTTCGGGCCACACCCGAAGCGGTGGTTTTTGTCAGGGCGAAGCGGGGCTGCCAGTGGGCAGCCCCGCCTTGCCGATTACATCAAAGGCACAAAGGATCGGGGAGAAATTATTCCTCGGAGGTGCCGTCGTACATCTGGTAGGGAACGCGGATCTTATCCACGTCGGAGTCCACCACGAACTGGTCGGTGTTGGCCATCAGGTCAGCGCCGTCCTGCACGTTCTTGACCAGGGTGTTGATGGTGGTAGCCATGCCCACGGCGTCCTGCTTGATGGAACCGGTCATGTTGCCGGCCTTGATCAGAGCCTTGGCGGAGTCGGTGGCGTCCACGCCGAACACGGGGATGATGGTGGTGCCTTCGCCGTTGTTGTAGCCAACGTTCTGCAGAGCGGAGATGGCGCCCTCGGCCATGCCGTCGTTGTTGCAGATGATCAGCTCAACCATGTTCTTGTTGCCTTCGTTGTAAGAGCCCAGCAGAGAAACCATGTAGTCGTTGGCAGCCTGGGCGCTCCACTTGCCGGCGGTGTCGACCAGGTACTTGGTGGTGGCGCTGGCGTCGTAGTAAGCCAGTTCGGGCTTGCCGCCCTCGGTCAGCAGCTTGTTGGCGTCTTCCACAGCGTACTGGGTACGGGCTTCGGCCTCGGCGTTGCCTTCCTGGCCCTTGAACAGAACGTAGGAGATGGTGCCGTCGCCGTTCAGGTCAACTGCGTCGTAGTTGGCCAGCAGGTACTCACCGATCATCTCGCCCTGCATGTGGCCGGCGTCGGGAGCGTTGGTGCCAACGAAGGCGCACTTCTCATAGCTGTTGATCACGTCGTTGTCGGCAACCTCACGGTTGAAGAAGATCACGGGGATGTCCGCAGCGCGGGCAGCTTCCACGATGTCCTTGGCGGGGTCGGAGGTGGAGGTCTCCACGATGTTCACGATCAGCAGGTCGGAACCGGCGGTGATGGCGGTCTTGACCTGATCGGTCTGGGTGGGCTGGCTGCCGGCGGCATCCCAGTTCTTGGGCTCGATGCCCATGGCCTTCAGCTGCTCGTCCATGGCGGTGCGCACGCTGGAGATGTAAACATCGGAGAAGTCATAGTAGAATACGTCCACCTGCAGGTCGCTGGTGGCGGTGGCAGTGCCGCCCTCGGTGGAGGTGGCGGTGGAAGTGCCGCCGGAGGTTGCGGTGGAAGCGGTGGAAGCGGGAGCACCGCCGCAGCCGGCCAGCATACCAATGGCCATTACGGAAGCCAGCAGCAGCGCGAGTTTCTTTTTCATTTTCGTTTTCCTCCTGTGATTGGATTCGGTTCTTTGCCGTTCGTTTTCGCATCCCGCAGGATGCTTTCTCTGTGGTAAATTCTACCGCCTTTGAAGCGCAAAAACGATAGAAAAATCTTCTGTCTTATATAAAAAAAATTCGCTCCTTTCGCAAAAATCTTTTCTGTTTTTTAATACTTTTGTGCGTTTTGTATGGTTTCCTTTGCTCATTTTTGCATTTCGTGCAAAAAAATCCCCGTTTCGTGCGTTTTGCACGAAACGGGGATTTGAACCGGAATGAACCGGATAAGGGGAGCAACCGAAGAATTTCGATGCCCTTGTCAGGCCAGATGGTGCTCCTCCAGCCAGACCATCAGGGTGGGCTTTTCGGCCTTGATGCGCTTTGCGCGCACCGCGAACACCAGAATGGTCAGCAGGGTGAATACCACCAGCCAGACGGCCAGATAGGCAAGGCAGCCGGTCACGTCCTCGCCGGCGCAGATGGCCCGGCGGAAGGCGGTGACGGTGTAGGTGAAGGGTACCCAGTCATGCAGGTACTTCACGAAGGAGCCGGAGAGCTCCAGCGGGTAGGTGCCCACCGAGCCGGCCAGCTGGATCACCATGAACACCAGCATCAGGAAACTGCCCACCTTGCCCAGAAGGTTGGTGAAGAAGTACATCACCGACATGAAGGTTACCGAGGCCACGCAGGCCACCAGCAGAGTCTGGCCCATGCGGCCGGGATCAAAGCCGTTGATGGCGTGCAGCGCACCCACCATCACCAGCGCCTGCAGAATTGCGATGGGATACAGCACCGAGGCCTTGCTCAGCCACCAGGCGGTGCCGCTCTTCAGCTTGCCCGCGTACTCGGTGAGGGGGTACATCAGGCTGAAGGCGATGCAGCCCACCCACAGGGCCACCGACATCATGTAGGGGGCCATGGCGTGCCCGTTGTTGGGCACCTGAGTCATCTGGGTTTCCTCGGTGACCACCGGGGCGGCGAACATATCCACCACCGCGTCGCCGGTGTTGGTGGAGCGGATTTCGTCCGCGCCGTCCGCCAGACTGCTTTCCAGTGTATTCGCGCCGTCGGTCAGCTGGTCGATGCCGTCGGCCAGCTCGCCGCTGCCGTCCGCCAGCTGCTGGGCGCCGCTCTGGATCTGGCCCGCGCCGTCGGTGAGGGCGGCCGCGCCCTCGTTCAGCGCCGGGCTGTTCTGTGTCAGGGTATCCGCGCCGGTCACCAGCTGAGTGGTGCCGTCCTTCAGGTCTTTGGTGCCCTGCTGCAGGCGGCCCACGCCGTCGGTGAGGGCGGGCAGCTGACCGTTCAGGCTGCTCATGCCGTCCTTCAGGCTGCCGCTGCCGGCAACCAGTGCGTCCAGACCGCTGTTCAGCTGGGCCGCGCCCTGACGGAGCACCGCGGTGCCCTGCTGCTGCAGGGCCGCGCCGCCGCTGGCCGCCTGGGCGATGCCGCCGGTAAGCAGGGGCGCCTGCTGGGCCAGCTGACTGGTGCCGCCCTGCAGCTGGGCAAGGCCGTTCACCAGATCGCCCGCGCCGGTGGAAAGCTCGCCGGCCCCTGCGCTCAGAGCGGGCAGGCCGGTGGTTTCATCCGCCAGCGCCGCACAACCGGTTGCCGCCTGATCCACACCGGCGGTGTAGGCGGAAAGGCCGGTTTGCAGCTGAGCCGCGCCCTGCTGCAGCTGGCCGAGGGCCGCGGTCAGATCGCCGGAGCCGGAACCGCCGGCCGCATTGGTCAGCGCACCGGCCGCGCCGCTGAGGGCTCCGGCCGCCTGCTGGCGGGCCGCGTCGGCGGTGGTTGCGTCGTTGTAGTTGCTCTGCGCCACATTGGCCAGCTCACTGGCCGCCGTGAGCACTGCGTTCAGTGCGTCGGGATCGCCCGTCTGAGCGGCGGCGGTGTTGTCCGCGATGGTCTGGATCAGGGCCGCGGGATCCTGCGGGGCCACCGTGACTCCCTGCGCGGCCTGCGCCGCCTGATCCAGCTGCCCGGCCAGAGCGGTCAGACTGCCGGTGATATCGGTGGAGCCGCCCGCGGCGGCTGCCAGCGCGTCCAGCCCGTTTTTCAGCTGGGCCGCGCCCTGATTCAGCTCCTCGGACTTGCCGCTCAGGGTTTGCAGGCCCTGATTCAGGGCATCCGCGCCCTGACGGGCCTTTTCCGCACCGGCGGCCAGACCCTGCGCGCCCTGCTGCAGGGCCTTTGCGCCCTCCAGCGCCTGGGATGCGCCGGAATCCAGCGCCGAGGCGGAATCCGGCAGAGAGGCGGTCTGGCTTTGCAACTGGCCCAGCCCCTCGTTCAGGGTTTTCAGGTTATCGTCCACCTGCGCCGCGCCCGCGGTCAGGCTGTCGCTGCCGGTCCTGGCCTGGGCCGTGCCCTGGGCCAGCTGATCCGCGCCGTCCTTCAGCGCGCCCACGCCCTGGGCCAGCGCCGGGGCGGAAGCGCCCAGCTGATCCACGCCGTCCTTCAGCTGCTTTGCGCCGTCGTCCAGCTTTTTCGCGCCGTCCGCCAGCTGCTGCACGCCCTGAGTATACTGGGCAAGGCCCTCGGTCAGGGTCTCGCTGCCGCTGCGGAAGGTAAGGGTGCTGTCTGCCAGAAGCTGCAGGTTCTCCCGGATGGTGTTGTTGCCATCCGCCAGCTTGTCGGCTCCATCCCGGATTTCGCCCGCGCCGTCCGCCGCTTCCTGCATGCCGTCGCCCACTTCGGTGAGCTGGTCAAACATGGTTTCGGCGTAGGTTTTGGTCACCTCTTCCCGCACGCTGGCCTGAATCTCCTTCATGGCCGTTTCGCTCAGCTTGGAGGCGATGTAGTTGGTGCCGGGGTTTGTTTCGTAGTTCAGCTCCATCTGCTTGGGCTGATCGTCGGTGAGGGTGGCCGCATTGGCCGAGAAATCCTGCGGGATGGTGATTACCATATAATAATCCCCTGCCGCAAGGCCCTTGGCCGCGTCGTCGGCACTCACCGGGTGGAAGTCCAGCGAGGCGTCCTCCAGCAGGTTATCCACCAGCTCCGCGCCCACATCCAGCGTTTTGCCCTCGTAGTCCACCGGCTGATCCTGATTCACCAGCGCCACCGGCAGGTTTTCCACGCTGCCGTAGGGGTCCCACATGGAGCCCAGAAACAGGGTGGTGTAGATGGTGGGAATGGCGATGATGGCCACCACCACCACCAGCATCAGCTTGTTGCTCAGCAGTTTTTTCCATTCATTTTTCAGCATAGAACGAAAAAATCGCTTCCTTTCCTCAATCTCTTTGCACAGCAAAACAGGACACAGTGTTGTTTATTCATCCCGGTATTGCTTTTTACTGCAATGAGAATTATACTAAGTGCAGAAGAACAACACAACCGACAGTTTGCATCGCAGTATCTATTAATAGACAGAACGTTGCATTATGTTGAACTGTCACAAATAATTTACAAATGAAAGGAAGCGGATTCATGGAAAAGAAGCCGGACCGGCGCATCCGCCGCACCAAGGCCCAGCTGCGCCACGGCCTTGCCCAGCTGATGGCTGAAAAGAGCGTGAACGAGGTGACGGTGAAGGAACTGGTGGATCTGGTGGACATCAACCGCTCCACCTTCTATTTACACTATACCGATATTTACAACATGCTGGAAAGCGTGGAGAACGAGCTGTTCGAGGAGATTCTGCACACCATCCGCACCCATCCGGTGAGCCCCTTCAACGAAAACAGCTTCCCCTTCATTGAGGACATCTTTGCCATCCTGTTTGAAAACCGGGAGATCTGCGCCGCTCTGCTGGGCCCTCACGGCGACATTGCCTTCCTGCACCGGATTGAGGAGATGCTCTCCCATTACAGCCTGGCCGCGCTGCGCGAGGCCTTCCCCGAGCGGATGGACGATTTGAAATACACCTACGCCTACTGCGTGGCCGGGGGCGTGGGCCTGATCAAGGACTGGCTGAGCCGGGGCTGCGAGGAAAGCCCCCAGCACATGGCCCAGCTCACCTTCCGGCTGGTGACCAACACGGTGAGCGATTTTTACCCCCACGCCTGATATACCAAAAGCAGCCGCCCCAAAAATTCGGGGCGGCTGCTTTTTTATACGGTTTCCTTTTGTTCGGGCCGGGGTGCGGCGGGCTTCATGCCCCAGAACACCGCGTTCATGGCAATCACGATCAGCTGCACGCTCATCATGGGCAGAAACGGCAGCAGCGCGCTGGCCGCCAGCACCGAGAACATGTTGCCGAAGTTGGAGGAGGCGGTCATCTTGATGTACTTGATCATGTTGGCGTAGGTCTTGCGGCCCTCGATGATGCCCTGCTCCAGCACCATCAGATCCTTTTCCAGCAGAACCACATCCGCCGATTCCTTGGCCACGTCCACGGCGGTGTCCACCGAGATGCCGATGTCGGCGGCCTTCATGGCGGCCGCGTCGTTGATGCCGTCGCCCATGAAGCCCACGGTGTGGCCGCTGGCCCGCAGCGCCGTGACCACCCGGGCCTTCTGGTCCGGGGTGAGCTTGGCGAACACGTCGGTGGACTGGGCCGCCCGGGCCAGCTCCGCGTCGCTCATGCGGGCCACGTCCGACCCCAGCAGCATATTCCGCACCTCGAGACCCACCTGCCGGCAGATGGTGCGGGTGACCTTTTCGTTGTCGCCGGTGAGAATCTTGGCGGTGACGCCATGTTCCTTCAGTGCCCGCAGGGCGGCGGCGGTGGATTCCTTGGGCGGGTCCAGAAAGGCAAGGTAGCCCATGAGCACCATGTCCCGCTCGTCCTCCACCCCGAAGGAGCCCGCCGGGGCGGGGCTGCTCTTCTGGGCAATGGCCAGCACCCGGAAGCCCTTGTCGTTCATCTCGTCCACGTCCTTGAGGATGCTCCGGCGCAGCTCCCCGGTCAACGGCTGCACGCTGCCGCCGCACTCGGCGTGGCTGCAGATGGAGAGCATCTCCTCCACCGCAGCAGCGAAGCGTTGAAGTGCTTCCATCAGCTTGTGGATTACGGCGAGACTCATCTGTTCGACACCATGCGTATCGACTACTTCGCCGTTTCGCTCCCGGAGCTTCAGCTGTTTGAAGAGAACCTCACCGCCCGCAACAGGCTGCACTGCCATTTCCTGATCGGTCTGGGCTGCCTGGGTCGGGGTCTGACGGACCGGGCCGAACAGGAGCTGGCATGCGTTCTGCAAAGCGACCCCGCCCACACGGGCGCTGTGTGGATGCCCCATCCGGAAAGCAGGGTTCTGGGGCTTTGATTTTTCTATTTTCATACGCTCTTCCCGCATATATACACTGAAACTCTTTCAAGCAAACAAAAAGGCACCCATTGGGGTGCCTTTTTGTTCCGGATCCTAATTGGTACGCTGAACCGGAGCGCCAGCAGCGCGAACGGGGAAGCCGCCCCCGTGGGGGGAAGCGCAACAAAAAGGCAGGACAAACGTCCTGCCTTTTTGTGGTGCACTTCCAGGGACTCATCCGGTTGCGGCGTGTCGCGCTGACTTCGCGCATAACATGCGCTCGCATCGCTCTGCGCCGCTGCCCAGCCCGCTCCGGTTCGCTGCATCCGCCACTGGCGGCGCTCACCTCCGGGGCACCCAGGGCCCGCATCAGCTGCCCCATGGAGTCCGAGTCTCTCAAATTCCATCGAAACGAAGAAAGGGCACCCAACTGGGTGCCCTTTCTTCGTTTGGTGCACTTCCAGGGACTCGAACCCTGGGCCCGCTGATTAAGAGTCAGCTGCTCTACCAACTGAGCTAGAAGTGCATGTTATTAAATTTCCGGCCTTGCAAAACCATTCAACCTTGCCACTCGTCGTCCGAGCCGCTGCGCTGCTCTTCCGGTTGCGGCGTGTCGCGCTGACTTCGCGCATAATATGCTCTCGCATCGCTCTGCGTCGCTGCCCAGCCCGCTCCGGTTCGCTGTATCCGCCACTGGCGGCGCTCACCTCCGGGGCACCAAAAAGCAAAGAGAAAAGCCGGCGCCTACCTATTTTCCCAGGTCGTCTCCAACCAAGTATCTTCGGCACAACAGAGCTTAACTTCTGTGTTCGGAATGGGAAC
>NZ_SLUM01000027.1 GCF_004345265.1 Allofournierella massiliensis | reverse complement strand
CACTTTTTTGAAATATTTTTTATCAGCTTTTCAGCGGCTCGCTGTCTCTCGCGACAGCTTGATTATAATACCACACAAGGAAACACATGTCAACACTTTTTTCGAAATTTATTTCATATTTTCTTTCCCTCAAACAGCCTCTCTGCTCCCCTATATATAAAGGAAGGGACGGGGCGTTTCCCCCGTCCCTTCTTCTTTACATCTGCCCCGGCAGGGCGGATTCTTCTTTTCTGCACCAACCTGCTTTTCTGCAAATGGGGGCTGTCTCCTTCATTCTCACAAACAAAGGCAGATACTCCACCGCCAGCACCGAGTTCTCCAGTCCGTACCAGCGGGCCGGAGATCCGGCCACATGGCGAATCGCATATTTCACAGTCAGAATCCCCTGATCGGAAGCCGGGAGATCACTTTCAGGCACAACACGCTTGCGGATGATACAGAACTTGAATCCGCCCACATCACCCGGTTCTTCCACCGCGTAACGCTGTTTTTGCAGGGGAAGTTCTCCATCCTCCATCAGCTCCTGCACAATCTGGCGCAGATACACATTGATCCGCTGGTTTTCCTTAAACCCCAGATTGAGCCGAACCCGGAAGATATAATCGGTTCCGAAGTTCTCCACCTCATATTCCCGTTTATAAGGCACATCCTCCACATGAATGCTCACAAACCAGTAGGCCTTCGCCCGCTTGGGTCCTTTTTCCAGAATGGAATACAGAATGTCCCGCTCCACGAAATTGTGGTAATGGCTCTTGGTCAGATAAATCAGATTATCCGTAAAACATGGAATGCTTTCGTCATCACGCAGCTGACCCAACACCTCTTTGTAGGTATCCACGTTCAGATAGATGGCCTGGGTATCCTCCACCTGTGTGCCCCGATGCCAGATGTACATGATGAAGAGCAGCACCGCTGCCAGTGCCACGGCCACATAACCGCCTTCCGCAAACTTGGTCAGGCTGGACAGCAGGAACATCAGCTCCAGCCCGCCAAACAGGAGCAGAAATCCCCACGCAACAGGCCCACGGCGCTTTTTGTCATGCAGGAACACAAACAGCAGCATGGTGGTCATGAGCATGGTCACCGTAATGGCCAGACCATAGGCCGCCTCCATTCGATGGCTGGATCGGAAGTACAGCACCAGCAGCGAACAGCCTACCCACAGGCAGGTATTCACCAGCGGGATATACAGCTGCCCCATGGTACGAGACGGATAGATGATCTGCATGTGGGGCATCAGATCCAGCTTACAGGCTTCGGACACCATGGTGAATGCTCCGGTGATCAACGCCTGGGAAGCGATAATAGCTGCCAGTGTACCCAGCAGCACTGCCAGCAGCCGCAGCTGAGGCGGCACCATTTCAAAGAACGGATTCATATCCTGTATCCTGCCCAGCTCCTTGTCCTGCCGATGAGCAATGAGCCAGGCTCCCTGCCCCAGATAGTTCAGAATCAGGCAGATCTTTACAAAGGGCCAGCTGATATAGATATTGCCCTTGCCCACATGACCCATATCCGAATACAAAGCTTCTGCACCGGTGGTTGCCAGAAACACGCTGCCCAGAATGAAAAAGCCCATTTTATTATAAGGACTCACCAGCACACGCAACGCCAGCATCGGATTCAGCGCCTGCAGCACTGTCCAATCTCCTGCCATGTGGTAAAGGCCCATTCCCCCGAGAAACAGAAACCAGATGGTCATAATTGGGCCGAACGCCTTACCGATGGAACTGGTTCCTGCCCTCTGGATCAGGAACAGCACTGCCAGAATCACCAGTGTGATCTGTATGATCCTTCCCTGCCCCGGTCCCAACAGAATTTCCAGTGCCGGAATACTGCGCAGGCCTTCCACAGCGGTTGTTACGGTTACTGCAGGTGTGAGCACGCCGTCCGCCAGCAGCGCGGCCCCGCCCACCATCGCCAGCACCACCAGATGCTTTCGGCTGCGGCGCACAATGCTGTACAGCGAAAAGATACCACCTTCCCCATGGTTATCCGCCTGCATGGCCACCAGCACATATTTTACGGTGGTCAGAAGGGTCAGCGTCCAGATCACCAGCGACAGTGACCCCAGAATCAGCTGCGGGTCTGCATTCTGAAGCCCTCCGTTGCCTGCTACAATGGATTTCATCACATACATGGGCGAGGTTCCAATATCGCCGTATACCACACCAATGGCCACCAGCGCCGCTGCGGGGCTGATCGGGATCGCTGGTCGTTTTTCTGCTGCCGTCATGTTGACTCCATTCTCCTCTGTCTTGATACTGTTTGGCCCCGGCTGAATCCTGTCAGCCGGGGCACCTGTTTGGGTCGTTCTTTCTATTTACACGCTTTTTCCTGCCTTGTCAACAGGTTTTTCCGTGTTTCTGCAAAAAAAGTATTACTTTTATATGTTTTTGTGTCCTTTTTCTCACTCTTTGGGAAAACGGGCGTTGAACCGGTCCAATGCAAGCGCCAGCACAACACCCACAGCCAGGCAGATGAGATCACTGAGCAGCGCCGCGAACGAGGATGCCATATCCCGGAACGGAATAATGACCAGCGTAGCTGCTGATACCACACCCACAATGGCATGAAATGCAATGGAGTAGTGCCGTTCAAACAGCCGATCCACCGCCTTTGCCAGCAGCACAATGGTAACCACTGCGCCAAGCACCCCCGGCACCAGAACCGAAGGCCGCAGCCGGCCCAGCCCTTCCACAAAGGGCGTATAGAGACCCAGCGGCATCAGCAGAGTGGAAAAACTCATGCCCGGTGCAATCATGCTGAGGGCCAGGCAAAAGCCACAGAACAGATACCAGAGCACCGAAGGCGTTACCTGCACGGAGAACAGCTCCAGCCCAACCAGCAGCCCTAATACCACCGTAAACGCCACAAGCAGCGAGATCCAGGATCCTTTACTCCGTCCCTTTTCTCCTGCCTGTTTCATCAGCGAAGGAAGCATTCCGCCGATCAGGCCTACGAACAGACAGACCGACTGATTGGGATACCGCTCCAGAAAAAAGGCCAGCAGATTGGCTACACCCAGAAAGCCGATTCCCATGCCCAGAAAGACCGGGGCAAGCCTGGGCAGGTGGGTTTTATAATGTTTCTTCGGGTCAGACAGCAATTCCATCACCGGCCGGTAGATTCCAAAAATCACACAGAGCACCCCACCGGAAATTCCCGGCAGCACCGCGCCCAATCCGATGAGTGCTCCCTGCAGCAACCGCAGAAGCATCATGGCAGGCGACTGCTTTTGTTGTTTTTCCATATAATTATTCTCCTTGTTTTCTTACGTGGAACATCCATTTTTCTTAACCTGTTACAGTAAGAAAAAACCCGAACCTGCTGAAAAACAGATCCGGGCTTCTGGTGACCCATCCGGGAATCGAACCCGGGTTACCGCCGTGAAAGGGCGATGTCTTGACCGCTTGACCAATGGGCCTTATAAAAATACAAAGTTTAGCTAAAACAGCAAGCATACTTCATCACCCACTATTGCGGGTAACCCCCAAGTATTCTAGCTAAACCTTGTATTTGTTGGTAGCGGTAACTGGATTCGAACCGGTGACACTTCGGGTATGAACCGAATGCTCTAGCCAACTGAGCTATACCGCCATATAAAATTGCGCCGTATGTAGGGCGCTTTTATATTATATTAAACAGACAATGACTTGTCAACAGTTTTTTCATCTTTTTTTTAAAAAATTTCTTCCATTTTTTACCATTGCAAAAAACCAGCCTCCGAACCAGTGTCCGGAGGCTGCCTGATTGTTATTTACTTGCCGCGCTTGGGAACCAGCAGTTCCTTTCCGCCCATATAGGGACGCAGCACCTCGGGGATCTTCACGGTGCCGTCTGCCTGCAGGTTGTTCTCCAGGAAGGCGATCAGCATACGCGGAGGAGCCACACAGGTGTTGTTCAGGGTGTGGGGCAGATAGTTGCGGCCATCCTCGCCCTTCACACGGATCTTCAGGCGGCGGCTCTGAGCGTCGCCCAGGTTGGAGCAGCTGCATACCTCGAAGTACTTCTTCTGACGGGGGCTCCAGGCCTCGATGTCGCAGCTCTTGACCTTCAGGTCAGCCAGGTCGCCGGAGCAGCACTCCAGCTGACGCACGGGGATATCCAGGCTGCGGAACAGCTCCACGCTGTTATGCCACATCTTGTCGTACCACTCCATGCTGTCTTCCGGCTTGCAGACCACGATCATCTCCTGTTTCTCGAACTGATGGATGCGGTATACGCCGCGCTCCTCCAGACCGTGTGCGCCCTTCTCCTTGCGGAAGCAGGGGCTGTAGCTGGTCAGGGTCTGGGGCAGCTTGGCCTCGGGGATCAGCTGATCCACAAAGCGGCCGATCATGGTGTGCTCGCTGGTGCCGATCAGATAAAGATCCTCACCCTCGATCTTATACATCATGGCATCCATCTCAGGGAAGCTCATAACACCCTGCACCACGCTGCCGTGCATCATAAAGGGAGGAATCACATAGGTAAAGCCCTTGTTGATCATGAAGTCGCGGGCATAAGCCAGCACCGCCTCATGCAGACGGGCAATGTCGCCCAGCAGGTAGTAGAAGCCGTTGCCGGCCACGCGGCGGGCGCTGTCCAGATCGATGCCGTCGAAGCTCTCCATGATCTCGGTGTGGTAGGGAATCTCGAAATCCGGTACCACAGGCTCACCGAAGCGCTCCACTTCCACGTTGTGGCTGTCGTCCGGGCCAATGGGCACACTGGGATCGATCATGTTGGGGATGACCAGCATGATATTGCGGATCTTCTCCTCCAGCTCGGTCTCCTTGGCCTCCAGCTCCTTCAGACGGTCTGCCTGAGCGGCCACCTGAGCCTTCACGGCCTCGGCCTCCTCAAACTTCTTCTGACCCATCAGAGCGCCGATCTGCTTGGAGAGCTTGTTGCGCTCGCTGCGCAGATTGTTCGCCTCGGTAACGGTGTTGCGGTTCTCGGTATCCAGAGCGATAACCTCATCCACCAGAGGCAGCTTGGAATCCTGGAATTTCTTTTTGATGTTTTCCTTGACAAGCTCCGGGTTCTCCCGTACAAAACGCAAGTCCAGCATAAGTTTCTATCCCCTTTTTCAGATTGTTTCCTTTTGATAACCGCCCAGCAGATTGGCAAAGGCGGTAAGTTGCTCGTCCGAATAAAAATGAACCGTCAGGCTGCCCCGACCGTTTTTGTAGGCCACCTTGACCTCATTGCCCAGCACCTCGCGCAGGGCAAGCTCCACCTCGTCCGGCAAAGCAGGCCGCACCGGCTGGCTGGCCTGCGGCTTTTCCGGCCGGGAAAGCTTTTTGCACAGCGCCTCAGTCTGGCGCACGTTCAGCTCGTTTTCCACCACCATCTGGGCCGCCTGCTCCTGCAGTTCTTCATTTTCCAGACCCAGAATTACCTTGGCGTGGCCGGTGGTCAGATGACCGGTTTGCAGCCATTCCAGTGCCCGCTGGGGCAGATTCAACAGCCGCAGGCTGTTGGCCACTGAGCTTCTGCTCTTGCCCAACCGTTTTGCGGCCTGCTCCTGGGTCAGCCCACAGCGTTCCATCAGCTGTTTGTAGCCAAATGCTTCCTCCACCGGATCCAGATCCTCCCGCTGAAGGTTTTCGATGAGTGCCATTTCCATGGCTTCGCTCTCGGTCACATCCTTAATAATGACCGGAATCTCGGAAAGCCCCGCCAGACGGGCAGCACGCCAGCGCCGCTCACCGGCAATGATCTTGTAGCCGCCGCTGTTGCAGGGGCGCACCGTGATCGGCTGCAGCACACCATGCTCGGTAATACTGGCCGCCAACTCCGACAGGGGCTCCTCGGAAAAGTCCTTACGGGGCTGATCCTTATCAGGCTCAATGTCCCGCAGCGGGAGGGTACTCACCTCCCGGCCCACATCCCGGGCTGTTTCCTCAAACAGACTTTCCAGCCCGCGGCCAAGGCCGCCTTTTTTTTGTGCCATCTGCCGCCCTCCTTTTATCGGTTATTGCTCAGCAATTCTTTGGCCATGGCCTGATAGGCCTCGCAGCCCTTGCTGGCCGGGTCATAGTAATTGATGGGCTGCCCATAGCTGGGCGCCTCGGAAAGGCGCACATTTCGGGGCACAGTGGTCTTATAGACCTTGTCCCCGAAGAATTTTTTCACCTGATCCACCACCTGCAGGGTCAGATTCAGCCGGCCCGCATACATGGTGAACACCACGCCTTCAATTTCCAGATACCGGTTGTACATCTTGCGCACGGTTTTCAGGGTGCTCATCAGCTCGGAAAGGCCCTCCAGTGCGTAGTATTCACACTGGATGGGAATGAGCACCGAATCACTGGCGCACAGACCGTTCAAAGTGAGCAGGTCCAGACTGGGCGGGCAGTCAATAAAGATATAGTCGTAATTTCCGGCCACCGAAGCCAACGCCTGACGCAGCCGGCTTTCCCGCCGTTCCAGATTCACCAGCTCGATCACCGCGCCGGAAAGCTGAATGTTGGACGGGATCACATCCACCATAAACTCCGTGGGCACAATGGCCTGCTGGGCCTGTGCCTCGCCGATGATCAAATCGTACACGCTGGTTTCCACATTCCGTTTGGAAATTCCGTAGCCGCTGGTGGTGTTGCCCTGAGGGTCCAGATCCACAATCAGTACCCGTTTTCCCTCTGCCGCCACACAGGACGCCAGATTCACAGCGGTGGTGCTTTTCCCCACGCCGCCTTTCTGGTTTGCAACTGCGATTACTTTTCCCACCGCTTGTGCCTCCAATTCATCAGATCTGCATCCGCGAAACCCCTTCGCGGCAGGCATCGGTGTTATTATAGCATAGATTTCGACGTGATTACACCCATCTCACTGGATTTTCCTCAGATTTCTCTCTTTTCTGTACTTTTGAAAAGCAAAAATGTTCCACATGGAACATTTTTGCTTTTTCATTCTCAAAAACATCAGGGGGAATGTTCCACGTGGAACATTCCCCCTGACTCCCTTTTTCACGTTTTCCCCATATCGCTGAACCCAATCTCCGCACAAAACGGAGTGGAGAACTGGCATCTATTTTAAATGTTCCACGTGGAACATTTAGCCGGTCCTGCTCACCGATCTTTCCTGCTCTGTGGGGATTCGCACCGTGTATTCCACAAAGCCATCCCCTTCCACCCGCCGAGTGGAGGCATTCACGCCCGCGTCCACCATCAGGCGCACCGCCTTGTTGATGGTGTTCACAAAGATGCGCACATCCCGCACCATGGGAATGGATTTCTTTCTGGGTGTGCGCTGCACAAGGCGCTGTACATATTCATCCGCCTGGCGGGCATTCATTCCCTGCTTTGCAAATGCTTCCAGCGCCGGAAGGCGCTGCGCCTCCTCCAGCCGCAACACCGCCCTGGCATGCCGCTCGGTCAGATGATTGTTCCGGCAGAAGGCCTGCTGTTCATCACTGAGCTGAAGCAACCGGAGCTTATTGTTCAAAGTGGGCTGCGCCATCCCCAGCCGATTTGCCGCTTCCTCCTGGGTGCAGCCCCACAATGCGATCACATCCTGAATGCCCCGGGCCTGTTCAAAGGCGTCCAGATCCTGCCTTTGCAGATTTTCCAAAAGCCCCAGTGCAGCAGTGGCCTGATCCTGATACTCGCAAAGAATCGCCGGAATTTCCTTCAGCTGCGCCAGCTTGCAGGCGCGAAGCCGACGTTCCCCTGCCACCAGCTGGTATCGATCTCCATAGCGGCGAACGGAAACCGGCTGCAGCAGACCGTTTTCCAGAATGCTTACCGCCAGCTGCGCGATCTCCTTTTCATCAAAATGCCTGCGCGCCTGAAAGGGCGACGGGTCGATCAGCTCTGTGGGAATGGCAAGCACCTTCCCCTTCACTTTCATTTTACGGGGCAGCATTCCGGTTTACCTCCTTTTTGTTGCGGAAAATTCTGCGGCCCCCAGCAGGCAGGAGCCCTGGGGCAGCACCCCGCCCAACAGCCCGGAAAACATTGCCGCCGCTTGCATGGCGGCTTTTGCCCTGTTATCTGTTTATGTATCCGAACCGGGCCGCAGAAATGATCCCATCCTTTTTGGAAAACAAAGAAGCGCGCCGTGCGGCTCCCTCTGCTTCCAGCAAAAGTATACCACAGGCGCGCTGCGTAATCCAGAAATTTCCATTTTCAAAATTCTCTGGATTCTTCTCTTTTTCTTCTTATTTCAACGGGGATTTTGCAATTTTTCCGCCGTTTCTGGGGTAAACGGTCGGAGTTTGCGATATTTTTTCACACACCACCAGGCTGCGGGCATCGCCGCCGGGCAGCTGGAAGGAGCGGGTCTCCCGGTAGCTGCCACCCAGTTTGGCAATGGCCCCCTTGGCGCTGGCCAGCTCCTGCTCGGCGCCAGAGCCCTTCATGGCGATGAATACACCGCCTACCCGGGTCAGGGGCAAACAATACTCCGCCAGAATCTGCAAAGCTGCCACCGCACGGGCACTTACCACATCGGCAGTCTCCCTCCACTGCTTTCGGGCCGCTTCCTCCGCCCGCTCCTTGGCAAATTCCACGCCGGTCAGGCCCAGTTCCGCACAAACATATTTCAAAAACTCCACCCGCTTGCCAGTGGGCTCCATCAGGGTAAGCTCCAGCTCGGGCTTGTAGATCTTAGTCACAAGGCCCGGAAAGCCCGCACCACAGCCCACATCGATCATCTTCCCCGTCACTTCCGGCTGACTGGCAAAGAGCAGGCTGTCCAGAAAATGCTTGTCCTCAATGCCCTCCGGATCTGTGATAGCAGTCAGGTTCACCTTCTGGTTGTACTCCACCAGCAGCCGGGCATAGTGATTCAGCTGATCCAGCTGGATGCCAGTCAGCTCGATGCCCTGCCGGGCGCATTTTTCCTGCAAACGCTGTGTATCGATCATTCCGTCGCCTCCCTGTTCGCGGCTTTCTCACCGCCTGTTTTCCGGACCCGATTGGCAGCTTCCACCGCCACACTGAGCACCGCCATATCCGCCGGGCTCACACCGGGAATTCGGCCCGCCTGGGCCAGACTCACCGGCCGGATGCGTGCCAGCTTCTCCCGGGCTTCCAGCCGCAGACCGTTCAGCGGCGCGTAGTCAAAATCCTCCGGGATGGGGGTATTCTCCAGCCGCTTCACATCCTTGATGGCCCGCTGCTGCCGGGCAATGTATCCGGCATATTTGATCTCGGTGGTAATGCGGGCCGCCATTCGCCGGTCCACACCCTCGCCCCAGCCAATCACCTGGGCAAGAATGGAATAATCCAGCTCGGGCCGTCGCAGCAGCTCTGCCGCCGTGCCTCCCTTTTCCACCGGTGCAATTCCCTTTTCTTCCAGCACCCGGTTCAGCTCTGCCGCCTTTACGCTGGTCTGCTCCAATCGTCTGGTTTCCCGGGCCTTGATCTCCATGGCCTGTTCAAAGGCCTGCCAGCGGGCATCGTCCACCAGACCGGCCTTGCGGCCAATGGGGGTAAGCCGCTCGTCAGCGTTATCCTGCCGGAGGGTCAGCCGGTATTCACTGCGGCTGGTCATCATGCGATAGGGGTCCATGACGCCCTTGGTCACCAGATCATCCACCAGCGTACCCAGATAGGAGGAATGCCGGGGCAGGATCACCTGCTCTTTGCCCAGCACTGCCAGACCGGCATTCATGCCGGCCAGCAGCCCCTGGGCCGCCGCTTCCTCATAGCCGGAGGTACCGTTGAACTGGCCCGCACCATACAGTCCCTTCACCGCACGGGTCTCCAGTGTCAGCTGCAGGGCGGTGGGGTCGATGCAATCATATTCAATGGCATAGGCCGGCCGCAGGATCTCGATGTTCTCGAAACCTTTGATGGTCCGGTACATGGCATTCTGCACATCCTCCGGCAAGCTGCTGCTCATACCCTGCAGATACATCTCTTCGGTATCCAGCCCGCAGGGCTCCACGAAAATCTGATGGCGTTCCTTATCGGAAAAACGCACTACCTTATCCTCAATGCTGGGGCAGTACCGGGGGCCAACGCCTTCGATCATACCGCCATACAGGGGGGAACGATGCAGGTTGTCCAGAATGATCCGGTGAGTTTCCGGGTTGGTGTATGCGATGTGGCAGTCCACCTGATTTTTGATCCCACCCTCCGGGGTCAAAAAGCTGAAGGGCTCCGGCGGCTCCTCACCGGGCTGAGGTTCCAGCACCGAAAAATCAATGCTCCGCCGGTGCACCCGGGCCGGGGTACCGGTTTTGAACCGGCGCAGAGGCAGCCCCGCCTGACGCAGTCGTTCACTCAGCAGGTTTGCCGCCTGCTGACCGTCCGGGCCGCTCTCCACGCTGGCGTCGCCCACAAAAATTCGTCCGCCCAGATTGGTGCCGGTACACAGCACCACCGCCTGTGCCCCGTAAAAGCCGTTCAGTCGGGTGTATACGCCGGTCACCCGGCCATCCTCCAGCGCAAGATCCACGATCTCGCCCTGTTTAATGTCCAAGTTATCGGTCTTTTCCAGAAAATGCTTGGTGAAGTCATGGTAAGCCCGCCGATCAATCTGGGCCCGCAGAGAATGCACCGCCGGGCCCTTGCCCCGGTTGAGCATCCGGCTTTGCAGGGTGGTGGCGTCCGCCGCCAGACCCATCACGCCGCCCAGTGCATCCACCTCCCGCACCAGATGGCCCTTGGCGGTGCCGCCGATGCTGGGGTTACAGGGCATATTGCCGATGCCGTCCAGGCTGAGGGTAAACAGGGCGGTCTTTGCGCCCAGAGTTGCCGCCGCATGGGCCGCTTCAATGCCCGCGTGACCAGCACCCACCACAATCACCTGATAATCTCCCAAATGGTTCATGCTTTGTTGTTTCCTTCCTTTACTTACCCACACAGAACTTGGAGAACACTTCCTCGATCACGCTCTCGCTGGCATCCTCGCCGGTCAGTCGGCAGAGCGCCGCCAGCGCGTCGTCCACGCAGACGCTCACCGCGTCCAATCCGAAGCCGCCGTCCAGCGCCTGCATACCCTCCTGCAGGGCGTCTCGGGCAGATACCGCCGCCGCCAGCTGACGCTGACTCACCAGACAGGGGGCGCCCGGGTCCAGATTGGCCACACCCAGCAGCTCCCGCACCGCCTGCTCCAGCTCCGGCATTCCGCCACCCTGGCCCGCCGCAATGCGCAGCACCCGGAAGAATCTGCCCTCCAGAATGCCCTCATCAAACTGCTGCTCCAGATCGTTCTTGTTCACCAGCGCAATGGCCGGCCGCCCGGCGCACAGCTGCGCCAGCTCCTTATCCTCTTCGGTGGCGGGGGTGGAGCCGTCGAATACCGCCAGCACCAGCCCGGCCTCCTCCAGCTTGCGGCGGCTGCGGCGGATGCCCTCGGCCTCCACCACATCGCCGGTCTCCCGCAGGCCTGCGGTATCAAACAGGTTCACCCGCACGCCGCCCAGCATCACCGCCTGCTCCACCACGTCCCGGGTGGTTCCGGCAATGGGGGTCACGATGGCCCGGTCGAATCCGGCCAGCAGATTCATCAGGGTGCTTTTGCCCACGTTGGGGCTGCCCACAATGGCCGCGTCCACACCCTGCCGCAGCACCGCACCGCCGCCGTAGCTGCCGATCAGCCCACGCACGCCGGTGCATACCTGCTCCAGTGTACCGCGCAGCGTATTTTCTTCCAGGTCCGGCACATCCTCCTCGGGAAAATCCACCCAGGCGGCCAGATGCCCGGCCAGCGCCACCAGCTGATTTTTATATTCCTCGATCTGCCGGGCCAGTGCGCCGCTCAGCGCGCTCTCGGCCAGCGCCGCACCCTGGCGGCCTGCTGCGCCGATCAGATCCATCACCGCTTCCGCCTGGGTCAGGCTCATCCGGCCGTTCAAAAAAGCCCGCTTGGTGTATTCACCGGGCCCGGCCGGTTCCGCACCCGCCGCAATGCAGGCGGTGATCAGCTCCTGGGCGATCACCATACCGCCGTGGCAGCTCAGCTCCACCACATCCTCGCCGGTGTAGCTGCGGGGAGCCCGGAAGAAGAGGGCCACACCCTCGTCCAGCGTCTTCCCCCGGGCGATAAAATGCCCGAACATCGCAGTGTATCCCTTCGCTTCGCTCACCTTTTTCTCCGGATTCATCGGCCGGAATACCTGCCCGGTTACCCGGTAGCTTTCCGGGCCGGACAGACGCACCACTGCAATTCCGCCCGCGCCGGGCGGCGTTGCCAGCGCCACGATGGTGGTTTCCATCTTCACTCCCCCATTCTCAAAACAGCATAGTTCATTTTATTGTAGCACAAGGGCCCCGGCCAGGGCAAGGCAAGCCGGGCGCAGAGCAAAGGCCACCCGACTTCTTCCGGTCATCGGGCGGCCTTTGCTTATTATCCAATCAGTCGAATTTTAAAATATTCTCCCAATTGTTATTAAATTTTGCTTCGCTGTACTCCATCACCACGTCCCGCATAAAACGGCGGAAGCCCTGATAAACTTCTTCGCTGATCGGCTCCGGCCAGGTCATCACCACCAGCGGGTGGGGTACATCGTCTTTTTTGTAAGGAATATGCTGGTAATCGTAGGGGTTTGCACAGAAGCCGTTCCGCTCGTAAAAGCCCTTGCGGCGGATCGAAATCTCGTCCTCCGGCGGGTCAATTTCCAGCAGCACCGGCTGGCCCTTTTCCTTCAGGGCGGTCAGTACCCTGGAACCATAACCTTTGCCCCGCCCGCAGGGGAACACCGCAAAGTGCTCCACATACAGGTAGCCGTCCGCCTGCCAGTACATCACAAATCCCTGCCACTGATCCTCTTCGTAGATCAGGTCCACATGATAGCGCTCGTCCTCCATGGCCCGCTTCTGGTCCGGCAGGGTGCGGTTTTCGTATGCCGGGAAGCTGGCTTCATACAGCTCCCACAGCGCTTTAAATCGGGCATCCTGCCAACCGGTCATTCGTTCCAAACGCATTTTATCCTTCCTTTCCTGTCGGGAACAGTCTTGTGTTTCTATCCTAGCATGCGAAGTTTAAAAGTGCAACCGGCGGCTATGCCATCGCAGAATTTGTAATATTTCATCAATTATTACTTTCAGTATTTTATTCAGGCATTAAAAAACCGCGGCGCAGCTTCCCGAACAGGGCCGCACGCCGCGGTTTTTATGTATCAATCAGCTTGCGCCACGTTTACAGCTCAATCTTGCCATACAGGGCAAAGCCTTCGGCATCGTCAATCAGCTGCGTGCGCTTGGGGGCAACGGGCGCTGCACCCTCGCTGCGCTGCGCATTGGCAAACTCCCGGCCGGGCACACTGCTGCGCCGCTCGCCCTTGGGGCCGCCCTTGCGGTCACGGCCGCCGCGCTGACCGCGGCCACCACGCTGACCGCGGCCACGGCTGCGGTTCTGGGCGTTGGGGTCGGTGGAGTAGATCACCACGCGGCGATCTGCACCCTCACCCTTGGACTCACTGCGCAGACCCTCCATGGTGCTGATGGTGCTGTGAATGATGCGCCGCTCGTAGGGGTTCATGGGATCCATGGCGTAGCTGCGGCCGGTCTTGGCCACCTTAGCGCCCATACGGCGGGCCAGAGCTTCCAGATCCTTTTCCCGTTTGCCCCGGTAGCCGGCCACATCCAGGCCCAGCTTCAGGTAGTCGCCACCCAGGCGGTTTGCCGCAAGGCCCGCCAGATAGGAAAGGCTCTCCATGGTCTCGCCCCGATGGCCGATCAGAACGCCAACGTCCTCACCTTCCACCTTCACGATGTGGGCCTCGCCCTGCTTCTCCACATGGATCTCCACGTCGCCGGCGCCCATCAGGGTAAAGATCTCCTTCAGGTAGGCAACGGCGGCCGCCAGCTTTTCGTTGCTGTCAATCTCCACCTGCTCGACGGTTTCCGCCGGCTGGGGCTGGGCAGTCTTTTCCTCTTCTTCGGTGGCCTTTTCGGGGGCAGCCGGCTCTTCCTTGGGCTCAGCTGCCTGCTCGGGTTTCACCTCAGGTTCAGCCGGGGTTTCCACCTCCGGCTCCTGCACGGTGGCACGCACCTTGGCAGGAATCTTTTTGAACAACCGGTGCACCGGCATCTCCAGAATTTCGATGCTCACTTCCTCCCGGGGAAGGCCCAGCTGGGCGCAGGCGGCCTCGGTGGCCTCCTCCACGGTTTTCCCGGTAACGATCACTTCACGCATGACTCATTCCTCCTTGTTCAGCTGGCTCAGGGGCACGGTCCGCTCGTCCTTGTATTTTTCCTCATCCAGCTTGCGGGCCATTTCCAGACGCAGCCGGTTCAGTTCCGCTTCATTGACCGAACGGGTGGTTTCCTTGCCGTTCTCCACAATGGTCACCTGTTTTTTTGCCTTGCGCTCCAGCTTCTTGGCCTCGATCTCCGCCGCAATTTCCACCTTCAGTTTCTCGGGGTCATACATCTTGCGCAGGATTACGCTCTGGATAAACATAAACAGGTTAGACACAGTGTAATACAAAGAGAAGCCCACAGGTACCTGGAAGGCGAACCAGACAAACATCAGGCTGGTGATCCAGGGCATCCACTTCATGCTGCCCTGCATCTGCTGGCCGCTCATCTTCATGGTGATCACGTTCAGCATGGCCATGGTGATGATGCTCAGGATGGGGAAGATCAGCAGGGTGTTCAGCGCAAAGCCGGGCTTATCCATCAGGTTGATGCCAAAGAAGTTCACATTGAAGTTCTGCATGGCTTCAATCTGCTCGGCGGTAAAGATGTTGCCGAACACATTGGGATCCAGCTGAACCTGCTTGATGATCTCGCTCTGGGCCATGTAGTTGTTGGCCGCCATGCCCAGCTGCTCGGCCGCGGCGTTCAGCGCCTCGGCAGGCAGGTGCATGATGTACTTCAGCGGGCGGTACACCACCTCGATGATGCCGAAGATCACCAGGAAGTTGATCAGCATGGGCGCACAGCCGGCGGCAGGGTTATAGCCGTACTCCTGCTGCATGCGCATCAGCTCTTCGTTCTGCTTTTCCTTGTCCTTGGCGTACTTTTTCTGGATCTCCTGGATCATCGGCTGGTACGCAGCCATCCGGGCGGTGCTCTTCTGCTGCTTGATCTGCAGCGGGAAGGACAGCAGGCGCACGATCACTGTGAACAGGATGATGGACCAGCCGTAGTTGCCCACAAACTGGTAGATCCACTGCAGCACATAACCAAGGGGCGTGCCGAGAATGCCTAAAATTCCCATAATTCTTGTTTCCTATCCGCCCCGTTTGCGCGCCAGGGCTTTTGTAGATTTTTTCGTAGGACACGTCCCCGGCGCAAAACGGGGCGCGTCACAAGGGGCAAAATAGAAGAAAGGTGTGCAGCCCGCAGTCAATGGCCGCGGAACAGGCGGCGGTCATCGTTTTTCCATCGGCCCTTCGGGGGAACCGGATCATAACCGCCTTTGCACAGAGGATTGCAGCGCAGAATGCGCCATGCCGCCAGAATGCTTCCCTTCACCGCGCCGTGGGTGAGCAGCGCCTCCATGGCATATTCGCTGCAGGTGGGAAGAAAACGGCAATTGGTGCCCAGATGGGGCGAGATGTATTTCTTATACCACTTTATGGGTAGCACTAAAACGCGGGCGATCATCTGACCAGGCCCGCGTTTTTCAGCAGCTGTTCGGCAGCCTTCTGCACCTCGCCGCTTTTGCAGCGGGTGGTCTGGCCCCGGGCCACAAACACCAGGTCAAGCCCGCCCACATCATAGGGCAGCGTCTGGTGCAAGGCGGCACGGATAACCCGCCGTGCCCGGTTCCGGTGCACGGCGTTGCCGATTTTTTTGGTTGCAGTAATGCCAACCCGGGTGTGCCCCAGGCGGTTTTTCATCACATACAACACCAGTTTAGGATGCACAAAGGCCTTTCCCCGGGCATAGGCCCGGGCAAACTCCTTGTTGCGGGTGATCGGCCGATAGCGCATGGATCTTCCCCCGTATGGAAAAACAAGGCCACTAACAACTCAGTGGCCTTGCAAGCTTGCCCGCTTAAAGAAAGCGGGGCTTTGTTTTAACACTCAGGCAGACAGCTTGGCGCGGCCCTTGGCACGACGGGCAGCGATCACCTTGCGGCCGTTCTTGCTGGCCATTCTCTTCAGAAAGCCGTGCACACCACTGCGCTGACGCTTCTTGGGCTGAAAAGTTCTTTTCATGACGATATCCTCCAAAAGGCCCCGCAATGGGGCAGATTTTATTGATTTTCTCTGTGTAGATACACAGATGACCTTGCATCATAAAAGTATAGCGGATGATTTCCGCCTTTGTCAACACTTTCCGCAAAGTTTTTTGCTTTACAGGCTGTTTTGGCCCTGTTTGCCCTGTTTTGCCCTGTAAACGCCGCACCGGCGGGCCTTTGTGCCCCCTTTGCCCGCTGGCCGAAAAGCGTTTTTAGCCCCCTTCCAGCCCGTATTATAGCTATAGTATAATAAATAACATTGTAAAGGTCGTTTTTTTATGATATAATCAATCAGATACTAATTTTCAACAATGGAGCGTTTTTGCCTATGGATTCCTTTAACGACGTTTTAAGCGCAGCGAAGGCCTACTGCAAGGAGCGCCTGGTGGACGCCACCTACAACCTGTACATCGACGGGCTGGAGGCGGTGAGCTTCGAGGGCAGCGGCAAGGTTGTGCTGGCTGTGCGCAATGATTTTATCTGCACCATCGTGCGGGATCGCTATACGCCTCTGCTGAAGGAAGCTCTGGCCGCCGTGCTGGGCTTCGACGTGGAGGTGGAGCTCGTCGTGCCCGCAGCCGCCCCGGAAAAGCCTGCCCCGGAACCGGAAAAACCTGCTCCGGTAAGCGCACCCAGCGGCAAATACGACTTCACCTTCGAAAACTTCATCAAGGGCCCCTCCAACCAGTTCGCCTATGCGGCTGCTCAGGCCGTGGCCTCCAATCCCTCCGGGGCCTACAATCCCCTGTTCATCTACGGTCAGTCCGGCCTCGGTAAAACGCACCTGCTCAACGCCATCCAGGTGGAGATCAAGAAAAACCACCCGGACTTTAATATTGTATATGTGGACTGCGAAAAGTTCACCAACGAGATCATCACCGCCATCCGGGAGGGCAACACCGAGAGCTTCCGCCAGAAGTACCGTGCGGCAGACGTGCTTCTGGTGGACGATATCCAGTTCATTGCCGGTAAGGAAAGTACTCAGGAGGAGTTCTTCCACACCTTTAACACACTGCACAACGCCGGCAAGCAGATTGTGCTGGCCAGCGATCGCCCCGCCAAGGAGATCAAGAGCCTGGAGGAGCGGCTGCGCACCCGTTTCGAGTGGGGCCTCACCGCGGACATTCAGCCGCCGGACTTCGAGACCCGAGTAGCCATCATCCGCCGCAAGGCCGAGCTGTTCAATCTGGACATGCCGGACGACGTGGCCGAATTCATCGCAAACCATCTGAAAAACAACATCCGTCAGCTGGAAGGCGCGGTGAAAAAACTGAACGCCTACTACATGCTGGAGGGCATCCAGCCTGTGATCGGCGTGGCCCAGAACGCCATCAAGGATATTCTGAATGAAACCCAGCCGGTGCCGGTGACCATCGAGAAGATCATCGGCGAGGTTGGCCGCACCTATAACGTGACCCCCGCGGAGATCCGTGGCATGCGCCGCACCGCCAACATCTCCTCCGCCCGCCAGACCGCCATCTATGTGGTGCGCGAAATCACCGGCATGAGCATGGAGGACATCGGCAAGGAATTCGGCGGCCGGGACCACTCCACCATCGTGTACTCCCTGAAATCCATGGAGAACAATCTGAACAACGACCGCCACCTGAAGGAAACGGTGGAGGATATCATTAAAAACGTCCGCTCCTAAAGGCCATACGAGCGGGCCGCCCCTTTCGCACATCGGGTACAGCATGGCGCACCTGCCGGCTGTACCTGTTTTTGGCCGCTGCTTATCTTTCTTTTTTCATCTCTTTATAACGCTTCACCGCGCCCTGCGCCTTTTGCAAAAATTGGCTCTCTGCGCGGTTTTTCCCATACCTGCCGCGACACGTTTCGTGACTTTCTAAATTATACAAACTGCAATATTTCCTTAAAACAGTGCCCTGCGCAGGCAAAAAGTTTTTCTGTTTGTTTTCAACATTCAACAAAGGCTTTTTCACAGGGCCTGTGTAAAACTTTTCATTTTTCGCTTATCCACAATTTTTAAACAAAGCGGGCTCACCTTTCCACAGCCCACAAACCCGGTCTTCAAAAGGCTTCGCGCCGTTTTTCCACAGTTTTCACACCCCCTATTACTACGTCTACCTGAAACTATGCTATTTGAAGACCAAAATCACTTTTCCATCGCAAGAAAGGAGCATCTGCATGAACATTGTTTGCGACAAAGCCCTTCTGTCCAGTGCCATTGATGGTGTGTCGAAAGCCGTCACACTTCGATCCTCAATTCCCGCTCTGGAAGGCATCCTTCTGAAAGCGGAAGGTTTTCAGCTCACCCTTACCGGCTATGATCTGGAAATGGGCATCACCACCACCATCGAGGCCAACGTTCGCCAGGCCGGTGAAATCGTTCTGTCTGCAAAGCTGCTGGGAGACATGGTTCGCCGCCTGCCCAGCGGTGAGGTAAGCATCTATACCAATGAATCCGGCAATGCCACCATTAAGGGCGGCGTGGCGGAATTCGACATCTTAGCCATGAGCGCATCCGATTATCCGGATCTTCCCACCCCCGGTGCAGACCATACGCTAACCATCAAGGCCGGTATGCTGCGGGGCATGATCGAAAAAACTCTTTACGCCGTAAGCCAGGACGACAAAAAACCTGCTCATACCGGCGAGCTGTTCGCCATTGAAGAAGACAAGCTGACCGTCGTTGCACTGGACGGTTACCGGCTGGCCATTGTGGAGCGTCCGGTTCAGGCGGAAAAGCACATCCGCATCATCATTCCCGCCAAAACGCTCACCGAGGTGAACAAGCTGCTGGGTGATGACGAGGACGACGTGCGCATCTCCGCCAACCGTCGCTTTGTGGTCTTCAATTCCGGGAACTATACCATTCTCTCCCGCCTGATCGAGGGCGAATTCCTCAATTATGCCAATGTGATCCCGAACGGCTGCAAGACCCGGGTGGTTCTGGAGACCAGAGATTTCATCGATACCATCGAGCGCGCCAGCCTGATCATCACCGAGCGGCTGAAAAACCCGCTGCGCATCCTCTTCGATGCTTCCGGCAAGGTGACCGTGCGCTGCCAGACCAACCTGGGCAAGGTTGTGGACGAATTTTCCGCCCAGGTGGAAGGCGATCCGGTGGAGATCGGCTTCAACAACCGCTATCTGCTGGATGCCCTGCGCAACGCCCGCTGCGAAAAAGTGGTACTGGAGCTGAGCGGCCCGCTGAGTCCGGTGAAAATTCTGCCTGAGGAAGGCGAAGATTTCATCTATCTGGTATTGCCGGTACGCTTTAAAAATGACTGATCTGGACAATTGTTGCCTGCCGGATGAGACTGTGCATATCCGGATGTATAAATAAACGGTCTCGAAACAGCGTACGCTGCCAAGCCGGCAGGGTGTTTGAGGACTGCTGGCAAAACCGGGTCCCCAACGCATCCTCCGCTTCTGTGCGTATTCAAGCGGTTTTCGCTTCGATAAGGATTTTTCCCTTGAACAGGTCAAAAAACGTTTTTAGACCTGTTTGCCGGGCGCTGAAGCCTGAAAACAGGCAATGAGGCAAAAAACTCACACATTCAACCCAAAATGCAAAGGAACTGATACGATGGAACGAATTCTGATCCATACGGAATTTATCAAACTGGACGCGCTGCTCAAGCTGGCAGGTATGGTGGAAACCGGCGGTGAGGCCAAGGTGCTGATCCAAGCCGGCCAGGTGCTGGTGAACGGCGAGGTATGTGAAATGCGGGGCAAAAAGCTGCGACCGGGCGATACCGTAACGCTGGAAGGCCGCACTGTAACCGTGGCCGACGGACAGTAAGCCCATGCGGCTGAAGGAGCTTTCGCTACAGAATTACCGGAATATCCGGCAGGCGGATTTCACTCCATGCCCGGAGCTTACGGTGATCTGCGGCAAAAACGGTCAGGGCAAGACCAATCTGCTGGAGGCAGTGTGGCTGCTCACCGGCGGCAAGAGCTTCCGGGGTGCAAAGGACGCGGAGCTGATTGCCCGGGATCAGCCGTTTTCGGTGCTGCAGGCCCAAACCGAGACCAGTGACGGGCAGGAAAACCAGATTTATCTGACCATCGGCGGGCGGGATACTCCCCGCCCGGGCCGGACGGCCAAACGCAACGGGGTGGATCTGGGCCGCGCCTCGGCACTGGCGGGCAGCTTTACGGCGGTGGTGTTCGAGCCGGGCAATCTGAGCCTGGTGAAGGGCAGCCCGGAGGGACGGCGGCGCTTTCTGGATGCGGCGCTGTGCCAGTTGTATCCGGGATATCTGGCAGCATGGCGGCGGTATGCCCGTCTGCTGACCCAGAAAAACGCCCTGCTCAAGCATTATGACCGCACACCGGGCGCCGCCCAGATGCTGGACGTGTTCGACGAGGAGCTGGCCCGCTACGGGCAGGAGCTTACGCTGCGCCGAATGGAGTATATGAAGCGGCTGCGGCCGCTGGTTACCGCCAATTACCGGGATATTTCCCAGGGCAGCGAGGAGCTGGAGCTGGTGTATCAGCCCAGCTTCGATGAAAAAGGCCTTTTGGAAACCCTGCGGGAAAGCCGGAAAGCTGATCTGAAGGCGGGCTTTTCCACGGCAGGCCCGCACCGGGAGGATTTCTCGGTGCTGATGGACGGTCAGCCGGCAAAGCTGTTTGCCAGCCAGGGCCAGCAGCGGAGTGCGGTGTTGAGTTTGAAGCTGGCAGAGGCCAGCTGCGCGCAGGAGATCACCGGGGAGCACCCGGTGATGCTGCTGGACGACGTGCTCAGCGAGCTGGACGCCACCCGGCAGGAATACCTGCTCACCCGGATGCGCCAGAAGCAGACCATCGTGACGGCCTGCGATTCCAGCCTGTTCCACAAAACCGAGGGCGAATTGTTCCGGATGGAGGGCGGCGTGCTGGAAAAGCTATAAAAAACACCTCTTTTGCATCCGGCCGGGAAAATATCGGCTGCTCTTCCCTGCTTCGCAGGCTTATCGAAAAAGCAGACAGAAAAGAATCTGCCGCGGCCTGATTGAGGCTGCCGGGCCCAGATTCGAAAGAACATGACTCTGTGCCGAAGATCGGGGCAACAGGACGGTCAGCGGCCCTTGCTGAGAAGAATCGGGTGCGAAAGGATAAACGAATCGGTACAAACCACCGGTCGGGTAGGTAAAAAATGTATTTGCATTTAGGGCAGGACTATGTGGTCCATACAAGGGATATCATCGGGATTTTTGATATTGAAACCACCTCGATCTCCAAGAATACGCGGGCATTTTTGCGGCACGCGGAAACTGAGGGCGCGGTGGTTACCCTGAGCGACGAGCTTCCCAAGAGCTTCGTGGTAACGGACTTCCCGGACGAAACGGTATTTATCAGCCCCATCTCGTCCAAAACACTGGAAAAACGCTGCGGTCGGCTGGATCAGCTGGGCAGTGTGTGACGGGGCATTTTTCACACAAAAGGAACGAGCGCGCACGGCGCGCACCGGGCGGCTGAAACCCGCCCAGAAACAACAGGAGGCAAAACAATGGCAGAAGAATTGAACAAGCAGCCGCAGGAGGGCGCCGACCAGTACGACGGCAGCCAGATCCAGGTGCTGGAAGGGCTGGAAGCGGTGCGCAAACGGCCGGGCATGTACATCGGCTCCACCGGCCCCAAGGGCCTGCACCATCTGGTCTACGAGATCGTGGACAACGCCATCGACGAGGCGCTGGCGGGCTTCTGCGACCACATCGAAGTCACCATCAAGAAGGGCGACGTGATAGAAGTCACCGATAACGGCCGCGGTATTCCCGTGGATATCCAGCCCAAGCTGGGCATCCCCGCCGTGACCGTTGTTCTCACCGTGCTGCACGCCGGCGGCAAGTTCGGCGGCGAAAATTCCGGCTATAAGGTGGCCGGCGGCCTGCACGGCGTGGGCTCCAGCGTGGTAAACGCCCTGAGTGAGTGGCTGGAGGTCATCGTCCGCAAGGATGGCTATGAATACTACCAGCGGTTCCAGCGGGGCGTGCCGGATGCACCCCTGAAAAAGCTGGGCCCCGCCGCCTCCACCGGCACCACCGTGCGCTTCAAGGCGGATCCGGTGATGTTCACCGAAACCACCGTCTATGATTACGAGACTCTGCTGATCCGCCTGCGGGAGGAGGCCTTCCTGAACGCGGGCGTCCGCATCACCTTCACCGACGAACGGGGCGACGAGGTGGTGCGCGAAAGCATGCACTACGAGGGCGGCATTGCCAGCTTCGTGGAATATCTGCAGAAGAAGCGGGACAATACCGTGCTGCATCCCCAGGTCATCCACCTGAAGGGCCAGAAGGACGACATTATCGCCGAGGTGGCCATGCAGTACAACGACAGCTTTAACGAGCTGATTCTGTCCTTTGCCAACAACGTGAACACTCCGGACGGCGGTACCCATGAGGAAGGCTTTAAAAATGCCCTCACCCGCGTGATCAATGATTTCGGCCGGGAAAAGGGCTATCTGAAGGACAAGGACGACAACCTGACCGGCAACGACGTGCGCGAGGGCCTGACCTGCGTGATCAGCGTCAAGCTCACCGAGGCCCAGTTCGAGGGCCAGACCAAGGCCAAGCTGGGCAACACCGAGGTGCGCAGCCTGGTTTCCGGCATGGTCTACGATAAGCTGAAGGAATTTCTGGAAGAGAACCCCGGCGTGGCCAAGGCCATCTACGAGAAGGCCACTCAGGCCGCCCGCGCCCGGGAAGCTGCCCGAAAAGCCCGGGATCTGGTTCGCCGCAAGAGTGCGCTGGAAACCAGCCGTATGCCCGGCAAGCTGGCCGACTGCCGGGAAAAGGACCCCTCCAAGACTGAAATCTTCATCGTCGAGGGTGATTCCGCCGGCGGCAGCGCCAAGATGGGCCGCGACTCCAACATTCAGGCCATCCTGCCGCTGTGGGGCAAGATGCTGAACGTGGAAAAGGCCCGCCTGGACAAGGTCTACGGCAACGAAAAGCTCATGCCCGTGGTCACCGCGCTGGGCTGCGGCATCGGCGAGGAATTCGATATCGAGAAGCTGCGCTACCACAAGGTCTTTATCATGGCCGATGCGGACGTGGACGGCAGCCATATCTGCACCCTGATGCTCACCTTCTTCTTCCGGTTCATGCGCCCGCTGATTGAGGGCGGCTATGTGTACATCGCACAGCCTCCCCTGTTCAAGCTGACCAAGGGCAAGGACGTGCGCTATGCCTACAACGAGCCGGAAATGACCCAGATGAGCGCCGAGATGGGCCAGGGCGTGAAAATCAACCGCTATAAGGGCCTTGGTGAGATGAACCCCGAGCAGCTGTGGGAAACCACCATGAATCCGGACAACCGGGTCATCGTGCAGATCTCCATCGAGGACGCGGAAAAGGCCGACGAGGCCTTCACCATCCTGATGGGCGACAAGGTGGAGCCGCGCCGCCAGTTCATCGAAAAGAACGCGGAATACGCCAATCTGGATGTGTAATGGAAAGGAAACGGAAACTATGATCGAAAACAGCGTAACCCCGGGCACGCATCTCATCGTCCGGGACGTAAAAGACGAGATCGAACGGGCCTTTCTGGACTATTCCATGTCCGTTATCGTATCCCGTGCTCTGCCGGATGTGCGCGACGGCCTGAAGCCGGTGCACCGCCGCATCCTTTACACCATGTACGAGCGCGGCAACGACCCCAGCCACCCCTACCGCAAGAGTGCGGATACCGTGGGCGCCGTGCTGGGTTCTTACCACCCCCACGGTGACGCGTCGGTTTATGACGCCATGGTTCGTCTGGCGCAGGATTTCTCCATGCGCTATCCTCTGGTGGATGGCCAGGGTAACTTCGGTAGCGTGGACGGCGACCCCCCGGCTGCCTACCGTTACACCGAGGCCCGCATGAGCAAGATGGCGGTGGATCTGCTCACCGACATCGAGAAGGATACCGTGGACTTCGGCCTGAACTTCGACGAGACCAAAAAGGAGCCCACCGTGCTGCCCAGCCGGTTCCCCAACCTGCTGGTAAACGGTTCCACCGGCATCGCCGTGGGTATGGCCACCAACATCCCGCCCCATAACCTGACCGAGGTCATCGAGGGCGCGGTGGCCCTGATCGACGATCCGGACATCGACCTGGCCGGCCTGATGGAGCACATCAAGGGCCCCGACTTCCCCACCGGCGGCATCATCATGGGCCGCAGCGGCATCCGTGCCGCCTACGCCACCGGCCGCGGCAAGATCACCCTGCGCGGCCGCGCCGAGATCGAGGAGAAGAAGAACGGCCGGTTCCAGATCATCGTCACCGAGATCCCCTACATGGTCAACAAGGCCCGCCTGATCGAGAACATCGCGGATCTGGTGAAGGAAAAGCGCATCGAGGGCATCAGCGATCTGAACGACGAGTCCAACCGCCACGGCATGCGGATCGTCATCGAGCTGAAAAAGGACGCGAACCCTCAGGTGGTGCTGAACCAGCTGTACCGCTATACCCAGCTGCAGGACACCGTGGGCGTGCATCTGCTGGCACTGGACGGCGGCGTGCCCAAGACCATGACCCTGAAAACCATGCTGGAGCGCTATGTGGCGTTCCAGGCGCAGGTCGTGCGCCGGCGCACCGCCTTTGATCTGAAGAAGGCTGAGGAGCGCGCCCACATTCTGGAAGGTCTGAAGCGTGCCACCGACATCGTGGACGAGATCATCGCCACCATCCGCGCCTGCAAGGGCGGCCAGGCCGAGGCCCGCGCCGCCATCATGGAGCAGTTCGGCTTTGATGAAGTGCAGGCTGCCGCCATCTGCGCCTTCCGTCTGGGCCAGTTGGCCGGTCTGGAAATTCTGAAGATCGAGAGCGAGCTGGCCGAGCTGCAGGGTCATATCACCGAGTGGCGCGCCATTCTGGCCAGCGACGAAAAGGTCTATGCCATTGTAAAAGAGGAGCTGACCGCCCTCAAGGAGAAGTATGGCGACGACCGCCGCACCGAGATCGCCCATGTGTCCGGCGAGGTGGACATCGAGGATCTGATCCCGGTGGAGCAGTGCGTGTTTACCCTCACCCACGAGGGCTACATCAAGCGCCAGCCTCAGGACACCTATCAGGTGCAGAAGCGCGGCGGCCGCGGTATTTCCGGCCTGTCCCACAAGGACGAGGACTTTGTGGAGGAGCTGTTCATCGGTTCCACCCACGACTTCGTGCTTTTCGTCACCGATCAGGGCCGCGTTTACCGGCTGAAGGGCTACCAGATCTACGAGGGCAGCCGCACCTCCCGCGGCACCAACATCGTGAACCTGCTGCCCTTGCAGAACGGCGAAAAGGTCACCAGCATGCTGCGTATGCCCGCCGAAAATGCCGAGGGCTATCTGGTCATGGTCACCCGTCAGGGCGTCATCAAGCGTACCCCCATCGAGGCCTACGCCAACATCCGCAAGAGCGGCCTGCTGGCGGTGAGCATGTACGAGGGCGACAGCCTGGCCTGGACCCAGATCACCACCGGTGAGGATGAGCTGATCGTGGCCACCCACGACGGCCTGGCCATCCGCTTCAACGAGCAGGACGCCCGCAGCATGGGCCGACTGGGCCATGGCGTGCGCGCTATCCGGCTGGCCGAGGGCGACTACGTGGTGGGCGTTGGCGTGGTACATCCCGGCGCCACTGTGTTCACCGTGACCGAGAACGGCAAGGGCCGCCGCAGCCGCATCGATGACTACCGCCTGCAGAGCCGCGGCGGTAAGGGCATCCGCAACTACGGCAAGGGCGAGGTTGCCGGCATCAAGGTGCTGGAGGAAGAGGACGATATCATCCTCATCAGCCAGGAGGGCATCATCATCCGCATGCACGCGGCGGACATCAACATCCAGAGCCGCTACGGCAGCGGTGTGCGCGTGATGCGTCTGGGCGAGGGCGACCGGGTGGTCACCGTGGCCCGCACCGAGCATTCCGACGACGCCGAGGTGGAAAAGCCGGAGAACGAGCCGGAGGAAGCCCTGAGCGAGGAGGAGCTGGCCGCTCTGGCCGCTGAGGAAGCCGCTCAGGCGGAGGAACCTGCCGAAGCGGACGACGAGGAAGAATAAGCCCTTCCCTTTTGCTTGAATAAAATTTGATAAAAACACCCGTTTGCTGTTCAAAAGCAGACGGGTGTTTTTTGCAGAAAATGCCGGAACAAGAAAAGAACATGTTCCACATGGAACACTGTTCCCTTGAAAAACAATTAAAAAATATCGAAAAACGATAAAAAAGACTTGAAAATCAATAAAACCTGTGGTAGAGTGGTAGCAACAAAACAGCCCCGGCTGTTCGCCGGGCGAAATGGAGGAAACGGGATATGAAACAGCAAAACGACGCCGTGGGCAGTCTGGCCATCTCCCAGCTGCTGGTGAAGGTCTTTCTGGGTGTGCTGGTGGGCGTGGATGTGGCGGCCTACTGGCTGGTGGAATGGTTCTTGAGCTGGACCCGCTACCGGCTGACGGCTGATCTGCCCTGGCAGGCGCTGTTCCTGCTCACCCTTTACGCGGCCAGCATCCCGGCCTATTTTGCCCTGTACCGGCTGTACCGGCTGCTGGCCAATCTGGACAAGGGGCAGGTGTTTGTGGAGCAGAATGTCACCTGTCTTGCCGTGCTCAGCCGCTGCTGCTGGGTGGTGGCGGCCATCTGTCTGGCCAGCGCCCTCTATTATCTGCCCTATCTGCTGGTGATGGTGGCGGCAGCCTTTATGGCGTTGATTCTGCGCATTGTGCAGAACGTGTTCCGGCAGGCCTGCGAAATGAAGGACGAACTGGACCTGACGGTGTGAGGAGGCGAAGAAAGCAATGCCGATTGTGATCAATCTGGATGTGATGATGGCCAGGCGCAAGATCAGCGCGGGCGAGCTGGCCGAGCGGGTGGGCATCACCCCGGCCAACCTGTCCATCCTGAAAAACAACAAGGCCAAGGCGGTGCGGTTCTCCACGCTGGAGGCGCTGTGCAAGGCGCTGGACTGCCAGCCGGCGGACCTGCTGGAATATGTGCCGGAGGACGGCACGCAGTAACAAACACGATCACCGAGCAAAGGAGGAGCTTTATGCAGCATCCGGAATGGTGGAATTTGATGAGTATTTTCCTGGGATTGGCAGCACTGGTGCTTCCGCCGCTGGGCGGCGCACTGCTGGCCCGCAAAGGCAGGCGCTGGCACTGGTGCATCGCGGTCAGCCTGGCCGCCTGCGCGATCAGCCTTTACGGCTGGATTGCCTATACCCGATATCTGGTGGAGATTCAGAATTTCAGCGCCCTGCTGGATACCCAGCCCGCCGGGCAGATGGTTTCAGGGGCGCTGCTGCTGGCGGTGCTTCTGGTGAACGGCGTCACGGCGGCAATTCTGGAAACCCGCCCCGAGGCATCCAATGCCCCCAAACGGCCGGAGCTCTGAGCCCGGCGAAAACAAGAAACGAAACAGGAGGGATGATCCATGGAAGAACGGACCCGTCCGGAGGGCGCAGTGATGCCGGAACCCGGCACGGTGAACGGCCAGACCACCGACCGCCCCGTGGGCGTGCAGCCCGTATACACAGCGAAACCGGTCCAGCCCTTCCGGGCAAGCCGGCTGCAGCTGGGCGCGGCGGTTTACAGCTATCTGCTGGGCTGGTTTTATTTCTGCGGCCTTGTGCTGGGAGCGCCGCTGATGCCCTTTTCCAACTGGCACGCGGGCGGAATGAACCCGGCCACGCTGGGGGTGTTCTGTGTGCTGTTTTTTGGCGGGGCGGAATTCTTCCTGCGCCGGGCGGGCCGTAAGGCCCCGGCGGAGAGCTGGTGGTGGCTGGGCTTTGCCGCCCTGCTGCTGGCGAACCTTCTGATTCTGCGCCCTCTGCTTTATGGCGCGGGATATTGGCATGATTATGAATATGGCTACTACGGCTGGCAGGTTCTGGCGCTTCATCTGGGGGCCATGTACTGGCTGGTCTGCCGGGCGGGCCTGCTCATTGGCGGCGGACGCACCGGCTGCTTTGCCCCGCTGGACGCGGTTCTCTGCCTGCTGGGCCGCCCCTTCTTCTGGTTCTTTTTGCGCATTCGGGTAATGTGGTACGGATGCCGGCGTGTCTGGGAAAAGCTGCGGGCGGCGCGGCAGCACAAAAAGCGGGATTTATTGGGCGCGGGGCTTGCGCTCTGCCTGCTGGTTCCCCTCTTTGTGCTGGCGCTCATGCTGCTGGCCGGAGCGGACGCGGGCTTTGCCTCTCTGCTGGAACGCTTTGCCAAGCTGCTCACGGTGCCGGAATGGGTGGCGGGCCGCCTGCTGATGTTTGTAGGCTCGCTGCCGGTGGGGGCCTATCTTTATGGGGCGCTGGGCAGCGTGCTGCGCCAGAAGCCGGACCCGGAACGGCAGAGCCGCTGGCTGGCGGCGCTGGACAAGCAGCGCTGCCTGCCCCAAAATGCCATGACCCTGGGGCTGCTTGCCTTCTGCGGGCTGTATCTGCTTTTCTTCGCAGTGCAGGCGGGCTATCTGTTCGGGGCCTTCTTTGGTCACCTGCCCGAAGGGTTCACCGCTGCGGAATACGCACGGCGGGGCTTCTTTGAGCTGTGCGCGGTGGCTGTGCTCAACTTCGGGCTGCTGCTGGCCGTTACTGCCCTGTGTAAGGGCAGGCCGGAGGGCAATCCCCTGCTGCGGGGCCTGACCGCCGCCCTGATGGCGGCGAACCTGCTGTTTGTGCTGGTGGGAGCTTCCAAGATGGGGCTGTATGTGACCCGCTTCGGGTTTACCGAAAAGCGCATCCTTTCCAGCTGGTTCATGCTGGTGCTGGCGGTGGTCAGCGTGCTGGCGCTGCTGGCGGTATTCCGCCGGCTGGACTGGATTCGTCTGGGCACCTTTGCGGCGGCAGGGCTGTTCCTGGCGCTGTGCCTGTGCCAGCACCAGCGCCTTGCCTACCGGGCGAATCTGGCGATGTATCAAAACGGCGTGATCACCCAGCTGGATCCCTGGACCCTGCATCTGCAGTCCGCCGGGATAAGCGAGTATGACCTGGCCGACGATCTGATCCGGGCAGGCTGGGGCGTGGGCGAAACGCCGGAGGATGTGATGCGTGCGGTGAAAGGCTATTCCGGCGACAATGCGCTGCACTATGGCCGGGACGGCGAGGGCAACCGACAGCTGTGGTTTTACCTTTACGACAAGGCGGAGGAGAATTCAGGCAGCCTGACCATGACGCTGGACGAAAACGGTGAAGCGGTTACCGCGCTGGAGCTGAATAAGAGATGAAACATCAGACGATCTCCCGAATGGAATTATCCGTCCGGGAGGTCGTTTTGTGTCTGTGCGATCAAAATCTTTTGACCGGATGGGGGCCAGGCAGGTATAATCAAAAGCGTACGATGGCTGAAGTCGGCCGGCAGGCGAAGAAAGTAGCCGCATGAAAAGTATAAAATTTAAAAAAATTACGAATTGTATTTTGAACGAGCGATAAATTCAGAAAATCGAAGGAGGGAGACGTTTGCCCGCATCCAAATCCTCATTTTCCCGGGCGCATGGGGCTGCGCTGGCCGGAACGCTGGCACTGTTTGCCTTTGCAATTTTGCTGTTCCATTCGCTGGCAGGGGGAACACTGCTGGCCCAGAATCCCTATGACAGTTACCTGCTTCAGGCGAAAAACTGGCTGCAGGGCAGCATGGCCATCCAGAATGGAGAACAATACCCATGGTTGGAACTTGCGATATTTAACAATCAGTATTATCTTTCCTTTCCACCGGTTCCCTCTGTTCTGGCATTGCCCTGGGCACTGTGGGGCGGTGCGGTGACCTCCAATCTGATTGCTGCCTGTTATGGGCTGGCTGTGGCGGCAGGTGTGTATCTGATGTTCTGGCAGGGAGGAAAAACACCGGAAACCTGTGCGTTTTTTGCCCTTTTTGTGAGCCTTGGCAGCAATACCTTCTGGCTGAGTACCAGCGGCGGAGTTTGGATGCTGGCCCAGCTGCTTGCGCTTGCCTTTTGCGTCTGGGGCTGTTTTTTCTGGTTGGCCGGGCGGGAGATTCCCGCCTTCTTTCTGCTGGCACTGGCGGTGGGCTGCAGGCCCTTTTCTGCTTTGCTGGCGGTACTTCTGTTTCTGCGGCCGCTGTGGGGAGCGGTGCGGCAGGGCCGGTGGAAGCATCTGGCGGCAGTGAGCGTACTGCCCGTACTGGTGGCACTGGCTCTGGGCTGGTACAACTGGGCGCGCTTCGGAAACCCTCTGGAATTCGGCCACAATTATCTGCCGGAATTCATGCGGGAGGAAAACGGCCAGTTCAGTCTGGCCTACTTCTGGCCCAACCTGAAAAATCTGCTGCGTCCGGTGCTGCTGACCAAAGCGCTGGATCTTTCCTTCCCGGTGTTCAACGGCTTTCTTCCCTTTGTGGCAAATCCGCTGCTGCTGCTCTGGCTGCTGGCGCTGTTTGCCCGCCTGCGCAAAAAACAGCTGGAATGGGCGGACGGGATTCTGGTGGCCTGTTATCTCGCCACGGTGGTGGTGCTGTGCCTGCACCGCACGCTGGGCGGCTGGCAGTTCGGCGCCCGGTATCTGGTGGATCCCTTCCCCTTCTGCCTTTTATTTTTTGCCCGCCGTCACTTTGAGGCAGGCCCTGCTGCCCGGGGGCTTTTGCTGGCGGCAATCCTGTTTAATTTCTATGGCGCGGTGTATATGCTGAACGCATAAACCGTGCGGCAAGGAGGATACGATGGCTCAGATCATTGGCTGGCTGGGCGGCGGAGGAATGATCGCCTTTGTTCTGCTTCTGGCGGTTCGCTGCCTGGCGCTGCTGGGCTGGTTGCCGGTTCGGCTGCCGGAATGGCGGATGTTCCACAGGGAGGATCCGCTGCCCCGCCCGGCCTGTTTTTCCCGGCGGGAGTACATTGCCGCCTTTTTTGCAATGCTGGCAGTGCAGTGGGCGGTGCTCTTTTTCGCCTGGCTCACCCTGAACCAGAGCGGAGGGGCAGAGGCTTTCCTTGCTCACTTCTGGCAGAGATTCACACAGGCAGGCGACAGCCCCCATTACCTGTTCATTGCCCAAAACGGTTATCTGCCCCAGGGGGAGGATGCCAAATGGATCGTCTTTTACCCGTTGTATCCCCTGTGCATCCGATTGGTGAGTCTGTTCACAGGAGGCGATTTTGCACTGGCAGGCCTTCTGGTCAGTCAGCTGTGCTGGGGTGGCTGCGGCGTTGTGGCACTGAGCCTTGCAGGGCGCTGGCTGCCCCGGGTGCAGGCTGTGTGGGCGGTGGCGTTTCTGGCAGTGTATCCCTTTTCCTTTTTCAGCATGGGCATCTATACCGAAAGCCTGTTTCTGCTGCTCTGCCTCTGCTGCATGCGAATGGCCCTGACCGGTCATTGGGGCTGGGCCGGGCTGCTGGGGGGGCTTGCAGCCCTTTGCCGTACCCAGGGAATGGTTCTGCTGCTGCCGGTGCTCTGGCTCTGGTTGCGGGCACGCCAGAGCGGCCGACAGGGGCTGAAAAGTTTCGGATTGCTGCTGATCCCGGCGGGCTGGGGCGGTTACCTGCTGTGCAACCGGCTGGTGTTCGGGGACTGGTTCGCCTTTCTGGAATTTCAGGCAGCGCCTCCCTGGTATCAGACCACCCGGTGGATCAGCGAGAATCTGACCCGGCACTGGAATCTGGCACTGCAGTATCCGGGGCTTGCGGGCTTTATTTACTGGCCGCAGATTCTGCTGTATTTCGCGGTGCTGGGGCTGCTGGCCTGGGGCCTGTTTGCCGGGGTGCGCACCGAGTGGCTCATCTGGGGCGGGGCCTATCTGGGCATGACCTATCTGGCGGGTTGGATGATCAGCGGCCCCCGGTATCTGTTTGCCTGCCTTCCGGCCTTTTTCCTCATGGCCCGTATTCGTGTGCTCTGGCTGCGGGTGGCACTGTGTGTGATAAGCGGAATGGCTCTGTGCGCCTACGCGGCGCTGTATCTGCAGGGGCAGGCCATTATGTAAAAAGAAAGCCGTATGTTCGAACCAACAACGAACATACGGCTTTTTGATGAATTGAAAACGCTTTACAGCTTGCCTGCATCCCGCAGGGCTTTGATCTTCAGCAGAGCAGCCACGGTTTTGCCGTCCCGGATCTCGCCGGAGAGCACCATTTCCACCGCCTTGTCGAAGGGAACCTTTTCCGGGGTGAGGAACTCGTCCTCGTCCAGATGCATGTCGCAGGGAGCAAGGCCGGTGGCAGCCCAGCAGTAGATGATCTCGCTGCAGTAGCCCACGGTGGGATACACCGGGCCCAGATCCACAAAGTGCTCGGCGGTCAGGCCGCATTCCTCGCCCAGCTCCCGCCTGGCGGCGGCAAAGGGGTCCTCCCCTTTTTCCAGCTTGCCGGCGGGCAGCTCCCACAGCTCCTGCCCGAAGGCGTAGCGGAACTGCCGGACCAGATAGACCTCGTTCTCATCGGTCAGAGCGGCGATGCAGGCGCCGCCGTGGTGATGCACCACCTCGCGGGTGGAGGTGCGGCCGTTTTCCAGCTCCACCTTGTCCACGGTCACGGTGAATACCCGGCCCTCAAACCGGGTCTCGCTGCTCAGGGGCTTTTCAAAATGTGCCACGATTCAACGCTCCTTTTCCTCGCTTTGTGCGTCGGGCTCTTCCAGCCGGGTGCAGCGCACCCGCTGGATGCGGCGGTCGCGTACCTCCAGGCAGGTGAAGCTCAGCCCGCCCCACTGGACGGTGGCCGGTTCACCGTTTTCCGGAATGCGGCCCAGCCGGTCGGCGATCAGGCCGCCCACCGTGTCGAATTCCTCCTCGTCGGTGCGCTCGGGGCACTCCATGCCGAAGGCCTCGAACACGTCCTCCAGATCCAGCGAACCTTCGGCCAGAAAACCACCCTCGCAGGGGGTCAGTTCGGCTTCTTCGGTGTCGTACTCGTCCTGGATGTCGCCCACGATCTCCTCCAGAATGTCCTCCATGGTCACAAGACCGGCGGTGCCGCCGTACTCGTCCACCACGATGGCGATCATGGTGTGCTGTTTTTTGAAGTCCATCATCAGCTCACCGGCGGGGCGGCTTTCCGGCACATACATGGCCTTGCGGGCAAATTCACTCACCTGACGCTCCAGCACGCCGGGATCGTCGAACAGCCGCAGCAGATCCTTCACATACAGAATGCCGGTCACATTGTCCAGGCTTTTGCGGTACACCGGCAGCCGGCTGTTTCCGGTGGAAAGGGCCAGCTCCACCGCCTCCCGGCAGGAGGCGTGCTCGTTCACCGCGTTCACCTCGGTGCGGTGGGTCATCACATCACCGGCGCTCACATCCGAAAGGTCGAAGATATTGGTGATCATGGTTTTCTGGGCGGTGTCGATCAGATCCTGTTCGTCCGCGTCGTCCACCAGCTCGAACAGGTCCTCTTCGGTTACCGTCTCGTCATTGCCCAGCCCGGCGGGAGCAAGCAGGCGGGAAAGCCATCCGGGCAGCCGCATCTCCTTTTTGGCGGCAGCCCAGCCGCCCAGCAGGCCGGCGGCCAGAAGCAGAAGCCCCACCACACAGCAGACTGCAAGGGCGGCAAGGCTGGAAAAGCCGGGAAAAATACCCGGGGTGTCCATCGTTCAAAACTCCTTTTTTCGGGGCGGCTCCGAAGGGGTCGCAGCCCGGTTTTTCTGGCCGGCACAAAGGTGTGCAGACCGGTTAATTACCATATTAAAGCAATCAAAACCCCTTGTCAACGCGCACCGGACGGCGCCGGATAAAGCTTTTGTAAAAAAATGGGTGCACCGCCCTGTGCAGGGGGCTGAAAATGCAAGGATAAAAACCGAATCTGACCGAAAAAGCTGCCCGAAAACAGTTTACTTTGCCATTTTGATTTGCTAGAATATAGTTAAGTAATAGCGCCCATTCCCCCGATCCCCGGGGCCAGGACGTTAAATACTGAATTGTTATGGAGGAAGAAAAATGCCTAGAGCAAAACAGTCTATGGATGGCAACACCGCTGCCGCTCACGTAGCGTATGCGTTCAGCGAAGTTGCTGCTATCTACCCCATCACCCCGTCTAGCCCCATGGCCGACTACGTGGACCAGTGGTCCGCTGCCGGCCGCAAGAACATCTTCGGTACCCAGGTTAAGGTAATGGAGATGCAGTCCGAGGCCGGCGCCGCCGGCGCTGTGCACGGCAGCCTGGCTGCCGGCGCCATGACCACCACCTTCACCGCTTCTCAGGGCCTGCTGCTGATGATCCCCAACATGTACAAGATCGCCGGCGAGCTGCTGCCCAGTGTGTTCCATGTGTCTGCCCGTTGTGTGGCCAGCCACGCTCTGAACATCTTTGGTGATCACAGCGACGTTTACGCCTGCCGTCAGACCGGTTTCGCCATGCTGGCCGAGACCAATCCTCAGGAAGTTATGGACCTGGCCGCTGTAGCCCATCTGGCTGCCATCGAGGGCCGCGTTCCCTTCATCAACTTCTTCGACGGTTTCCGTACTTCTCACGAGATCCAGAAGATCGAGAAGTGGGACTACGCCGATCTGGCTGAGATGGTTAACTGGGACGCCATCAACGAGTTCCGCGCTCACGCTCTGAACCCCGAGCATCCCTCCATGCGCGGTTCTCACGAGAACGGCGACATCTTCTTCCAGCATCGTGAGGCCTGCAACAAGTACTACGACGCTCTGCCCGCTGTGGTTGAGAAGTACATGACCAAGGTCAACGAGAAGCTGGGCACCGATTACCAGCTGTTCAACTACTACGGTGCTCCCGACGCTGAGCGCGTGATCGTAGCCATGGGCTCCATCTGCGACGTTGCCGAGGAAGTTATCGATTACCTGACCGCCAAGGGCGAGAAGGTTGGCCTGGTAAAGGTTCGCCTGTACCGTCCCTTCGTTGCCGAGAAGCTGCTGGCTGCCATCCCCGCTACCGCGAAGAAGATCGCTGTGCTGGATCGCACCAAGGAGCCCGGCAGCCTGGGCGAGCCCCTGTACCTGGATGTTGTTGCTGCTCTGCGTGAGGCCGGCAACACCGCTACCGTTGTGGGCGGCCGTTACGGTCTGGGTTCCAAGGATACTCCTCCTTCCAGCGTGTTCGCCGTATACGACGAGCTGGCTAAGGACGCTCCCAAGGCCCGCTTCACTCTGGGCATCGTGGACGACGTGACCAACCTGAGCCTGGAAGAGAAGCCCGCTCCCAACACCGCTGCAGAAGGCACCAAGGAGTGCAAGTTCTGGGGTCTGGGCGGCGACGGCACCGTTGGCGCTAACAAGAACAGCACCAAGATCATCGGTGACCACACCGACAAGTACATCCAGGCTTACTTCCAGTACGACTCCAAGAAGACCGGCGGCGTGACCATCAGCCACCTGCGCTTCGGCGACAAGCCCATCAAGAGCCCCTACTACATCAACAAGGCTGACTTCGTGGCCTGCCACAACCCCAGCTACGTTGTTAAGGGCTACAAGATGGTTCAGGACGTAAAGCCCGGCGGCGTGTTCATGATCAACTGCCAGTGGACCGATGAGGAGCTGGCTCACCACATGCCTGCTGAGTCCAAGCGCTACATCGCTCAGAACAACATCCAGCTGTACACCATCAACGCCATCGACAAGGCTGTTGAGATCGGTCTGGGCAAGCGCACCAACACCATCCTGCAGTCTGCTTTCTTCGCTCTGGCCGGTGTTCTGCCTCGCGAGGATGCCATCAAGTACATGAAGCAGGCCGCTGAGAAGACCTTCGCCAAGAAGGGCCAGGCCATCGTTGAGATGAACTGGAAGGCCATCGACGCCGGCTTCGACGCCTACCACAAGGTTGAGGTTCCCGCTGACTGGGCCAACGCTGTGGACGAGGCCAACGACGTTCAGCTGACCGGCAACGCCGACACCGTGAAGATGGTTAAGAACATCATGGAGCCCGTTGCCAAGATGGACGGCGACAGCCTGCCTGTTTCCGCCTTCGTGGATTACGTGGACGGCCAGTTCGCTCAGGGCGCTGCCGCTTACGAGAAGCGCGGTGTTGCCGTGATGGTTCCCGAGTGGAATCCCGACAACTGCATCCAGTGCAACCAGTGTGCTTACGTTTGCCCCCATGCCACCATCCGTCCCTTCGCTCTGACCGACGAGGAAGTTGCTAACGCTCCCGAGGCTCTGAAGAGCAAGAAGATGACCGGCAAGGGCTGCGAGAACTACAAGTTCGCCATGACCGTTTCTCCTCTGGACTGCATGGGCTGCGGCGTTTGTGTAAACGTCTGCCCCGCTCCCACCAAGGCTCTGACCATGGTGCCTCAGGAGAGCCAGGCCGCTCAGCAGGATGTGTTCAACTACTGTGTTGAGAACATCCGCAAGAAGGACGGCATGATGGCCGAGACCACCGTGAAGGGCAGCCAGTTCAACCAGCCCCTGCTGGAGTTCTCCGGCAGCTGCGCCGGCTGTGCCGAGACTGCTTACGGCCGCCTGATCACTCAGCTGTTCGGCGAGCGTATGTACATCTCCAACGCTACCGGTTGTTCCTCCATCTGGGGCGGCCCCGCTGCTACCTCTCCGTACACCACCAACAAGGAGTCCGGCTTCGGTCCCGCCTGGGCCAACAGCCTGTTCGAGGACAACGCCGAGCATGGTCTGGGCATGTACCTGGGCCAGAAGGTGATCCGCGAGTCTCTGGCTGCCAAGCTGCATGAGCTGGCTGAGGCTACCACCAACGCCGACAAGAAGGCTGCCATCGACGAGTACTTCGCCACCTACGAGGACGGCAAGGCCAACGCGGAAGCCACCAAGAAGCTGGTTGCTCTGCTGGAGGCTGAGCCCGACTGCCAGTACAGCCAGGCTATCCTGCCCAAGAAGAACTACCTCTCCAAGAAGAGCGTGTGGATCTTCGGTGGTGACGGCTGGGCTTACGACATCGGCTTCGGCGGTCTGGACCACGTTCTGGCTTCCGGTGAGGATGTCAACGTGATGGTATTCGACACCGAGGTTTACTCCAACACCGGCGGACAGGCTTCCAAGGCCAGCCAGATCGGTCAGGTTGCTCAGTTCGCAGCCGCCGGTAAGGCCATCGGCAAGAAGAGCCTGAGCGAGATCGCCATGAGCTACGGCTACGTTTACGTTGCTCAGATCGCTATGGGCGCCGACATGAACCAGACCATCAAGGCTCTGACCGAGGCCGAGAGCTACCATGGTCCTTCTCTGGTGATCGGCTACGCTCCCTGCGAGATGCACGGTGTTAAGGGCGGTATGACCAACTGCCAGGCCGAGATGAAGAAGGCTGTGGCTGCTGGCTACTGGAACATGTTCCGCTTCGATCCTCGCAAGAAGGCCGAAGGCAAGAACCCCTTCACTCTGGACTCCAAGCCCGCTACCGCGGATTACAAGGAGTTCATCTCCAACGAGACCCGTTACAGCCGTCTGAAGCTGGCCTTCCCCGAGCGTGCTGAAGAGCTGTTCGATCTGGCCGACAAGAAGGCTAAGGAGCGCTACGCTTACCTGCAGAAGCTGGTTAAGCTGTACTCCACCGAGGAGTAATTCTCCCCGCAAGGGTCACGGCATGATCTGCTGAACCCCGCGCCCCCGCACTGTGTGCACAGTGCGGGGGCGTTTTTTTGCCTGTTTCCCATCTTTTTACAAAAGAATTTTTGCCTTTTGGCCCGGCTTCGGCTATAATAAAGGTAGGAAAAGATAACGGCTTTTTGAGCAAAGCGTTTGAGCAAAGCGTGTTGTGAAAAAAGCCGTTTTTGTTTTATCCGGTGTTCAGAGCGGACCGAAACATCTCTCTGTACCGGTTTAAAGGAGGAACTCAGTGTGACGGAAAAACGCAAGGAATTCTTGATGGATGTGCTTTTTGAAACGGTGGGCAGTATTCTGTTCGGCGTGGGTGTGTATACCTTTGCGGCGAAGGGCGGGTTCGCTCCCGGCGGGCTTTCGGGTCTGGCGCTGATCATCAACTTTCTTACCGGGTTGCCCATTGGTACCATGACCCTGGTACTGAATATCCCCATCATCCTGTGTACCTTCCGGATTCTGGGCAGGCGTTTCTTTTTGAAAAGCCTGCGTACCATGATCATCAGTACCATCATCATCGACGGCATCCTGCCTCATTTTCCTGTTTATGACAGCAACCGGCTTCTGGCGGCGGTGTTCAGCGGCATTCTGATGGGCGCGGGCCTCGCCATCATCTATATGCGCAACTCCTCCACCGGCGGCGCCGACTTTTTGATTCACGCGGCCAAGCGGAAGGCTCCCCATTTCAGCTTCGGCCAGATCAGTATGATCATGGATGCGGTTATCATCTTTCTGGGCGTGCCCGCCTTCGGTGACATTGACTCGGCGCTGTACGGTATGATCTCGGTGTTTGCGCTTACCATTGTGATGGATAAGATCATGTACGGCGCCGGCAGCGGCAAGCTGGCCATGATCATCACCGATTATGGCCGGGAGGTGGCGAGAGAGATCGATCAGGCAGTGGAGCGCGGCGCCACGCTGGTGGATGTGACCGGCAGCTACTCCGGAGCCAAAAAGGATATGGTTCTGTGCGCCTGCTCCAATAACGAGGTGTTCAAGGTGCGCCAGGCGGCCCATCGGGTGGATCCCCGGGCCATGGTGATGATCTGTGAGGCAAACGAGGTCTTTGGTGAAGGTTTCCATGCCCTGGAGGAAAAGCACTGACCGGAAAGCGGCAGTGTTCCCGGTAAATCCGTGCTTTGCGGACTGCTTTTTTCGCGATTTTATGTGGAAAGAAGCAGTCCGCTTTTTTGTGCAAAAAAAATCGCCGCCATGCGCGAAAATGCGCGAAAAATCCATTCCATAAGACCGGAAACAGGATTTTCATCAAAGAATAAACATAGTTTTCCCCATGAGTTATACGAGGAGTTTTTCAATTGTATGTTGAAAAGTATGTTGAAAGTGTTTAAAACCCCGTGAAAAGCGGGAAGTTTTCAACAAATCGGGTGGAAAACGCCGTTAAGTTCAACGTTTCGTTGAATGGAGCGGTGAGGAATGTTGGGATCTCGGTGGAAAACGTTGAAAACTTTTCAACGCGCACCGAAACAACAAAAACAAATCATTCGCCGCAAAAGGCTTTTCAAATGGATTATTTTCTGGTAAAGTAAACGAAACTGAGCAAAAAGGAGCGTGCTGCGCGATGAACTGGCTTTATAAACTGGAGCGGCGGTTTGGCCGTTTCGGGATCCCGAATCTGATGTTATATGTGGCGGCCGGTCAGGCCATTGTCTGGCTGGTGGTCATGTTTGCATACTATCCGCTGTATTTCCTTCTGGATCTGAACCGGACCGGACTGTTTGCCGGGCAGGTGTGGCGGCTGGTAAGCTTTGTGTTCCTTCCCCCGCTGACCACCAGCCCCATCTATGTGGTACTGGAAATTTATCTGCTGTACTGGCTGGGTTCCGCACTGGAACGAACCTGGGGCAGCTTCAAATTCACCGTCTATTTTCTGCTGGGTATGATCGGCGCCTGGCTGGGCTGCCTGATCACCGGTTCGGCCGGAAATACGGCGCTGTATTATTCCCTCTTCTTCGCCTTTGCCTATCTTTATCCCGAAACTCAGCTGCTGCTGTTCTTTGTGCTGCCGGTCAAGGTGAAATGGCTGGGCTGGATCTCCGCGGTATTGTACCTGTTCCAGTGGATCACCGCGCCTCTTGGCCAGAAGCTGGCCATGCTGGCGGGCCTTCTGGGCTTCTGGGTGTTCTTCGGCAAGGGCGGCATCGGGCGGATTCGCCAGAAGATCACCGACTACCGCCGCCGCAAGGCCTGGCAGAACCAGTGGCGGCAATAAAAGCGGCAAAAACTGAGGCTGCTTTTGTGGTAATTTGAAAAACGTCGTGCTATAATTAGAAAAACAGGCCCATGTTTTATGCGCCGGGTGGAATCGCTGCCCAAACTGCGCGGGCCTGCCGAAAGGGGAACTGCTGTTATGAAAATGATCACTGCCATTGTAAATAAAGAGGACTCCAAGAACGTATGTAACGAGCTCATCAAGGCGGGCTTCTCCGTTACCCGTTTGTCCACCACCGGCGGATTTCTGATGGCTGGCAATATGACCCTGATGATCGGTACCGATGACGAAAAGGTGGACGAGTGCATCGGCCTGATCTCCAAGTGCTGCAAGCAGCGCACCGAGGTTGTGCCCAGCACCGCCAGCTATGGCATCGGCGTGGCCACTGCGTATCCGCTGCAGGTCACCGTGGGCGGCGCCACCGTCTTTGTGACCAACGTGGAGCGCTTCGAAAAGCTGTGATGCTGGATGCGTTTCGGGGCAATCAGGCCCTGAAAGAAAGTTTGCAGGCCGCCCTGCGCGCAGGGCGGCTTTCTCATAGTATTTTGCTGTGCGGCGAGGCGGGCTGCGGTGCGGGGTTTGCTGCCCGCTGCCTTGCTGCCGATTACCTCTACCCGGAGGGCGGTGCTCAGGCGGATGCCGTGCTGGAAGGCCGGGCCGCCGAGTGCATCGAGGTGCGGGGCGAAGGTGCTTCCGGCGAGATCCGCATCGATGCGGTGCGTCAGGTGCGCCGCAAGGTGTTCGAGACCGCGCTGTCTGCCAACGGGCGGGCGGTGATTTTTTACGGCGCGCAGAAGATGAACGCCTCCAGTGCCAATGCGCTGCTGAAGGTGCTGGAGGAACCCCCGGAGGGGGTGCTGTTTGTGCTCACCGCCACCAGTGCGGCGGCAGTGCTGCCCACCATCCGCAGCCGGTGCGCCATCTATCCCATCGCCCCGGTCACCCGGCAGGAATGTGTGAGCTGGCTGCAAGAGAACTGCCCGGACTGTAAGGACCCGGAGCTGCTGGCTGCCGTGTACGATGGCCACATCGGACGGGCCGCGGCTGCCGCCCGGGAGCCGCAGGCGGCCCAGAGCTTCGAGACTGCCTGCCAGCTGGCTCAGGCAGTGGCAAAGGGCGACCGTTACCGGCTGATGCAGCTCCTGGCCGGATACGAAAAGGACAAACCTGCCGCTGCCCGCTTGCTGGCAGATCTGGCCAGCGTAGCCGCCGCCGAGCTGGCGGGGGCCGGGCGCTTTGGCATGAGCGCCCACCAGGCAGCCCGCACTGCCAGTCAGTGCGGGGAAGCGCTTCAGAATATGAACCGCAACCTGAATCAGAAGCTGCTGCTCACCCTGCTGGCGGCGCGCATCGCCCGGTGAGCTCTTCCCTACCCTTTTGAACCTTTTGCCCAAACCAAAGCCGCAGGCAAAAGACGTGACACCATCCGCCCGGCGCGGCAGGGCAAAGTGAGAAACCAACTATGAAAAAAGTGATCTCCGTTCGTTTTAAAGCAGGCGGAAAGGCCTACTATTTTGACCCGGCGGATCTGGATGTAAAGACCGGCGACCATGTGATCGTGGAAACTGCCCGCGGCATTGAGTGTGGCGAGGTGGTGGCCGGCCCCAAGGATATTCCGGACAGCCAGGTGGTGCGGGAGCTGAAAACCGTCAAGCGCATGGCCGACGCGGTGGACATCCGCCGTATGGAGAAAAACCGGGCCGACGAAAAAACCGCCTTCGAGATCTGCACCCAGCGCATCGCCGCCCACAAGCTGGAGATGAAGCTGGTGGAAGCCGAGTACAATCTGGATCGCACCAAAATCGTATTTTATTTCACTGCGGACGGCCGCATTGATTTCCGGGATCTGGTCAAGGATCTGGCGGGCGTGTTCCACACCCGCATCGAGCTGCGCCAGATCGGCGTGCGTGACGAGAGCAAGATGCTGGGCGGTCTGGGCATCTGCGGCCAGCCTTTCTGCTGCAGCCGCTTTCTGAAGGATTTCCAGCCGGTGAGCATCAAGATGGCCAAGGAGCAGGGCCTGAGTCTGAATCCCACCAAGATCAGCGGCAGCTGCGGCCGGCTCATGTGCTGCCTGGCCTATGAGCAGAAGGCCTACGAATACCTGAACAGCATCACCCCCATGAACGGCAGCGTGGTACGCACCCCGGAATTTGAGGGTGTTGTGGTGGAGGCAAACCCGGTGAGCGGTATGCTGAAGGTGCGGCCGCTGAACGAGTCGCTGGCGCCCAAGTATTTCCGGCGCAGCGAATGCGTCTATCTGCGGGGCGGAAAACGGGCTCCCAAGGCGCCGGATCCGGAGCAGGACTGAGTCTGAAAATCCAGGGCAACCACTTGAACTTTTGTAAATTTATGCTACAATAAACCCAAGAAAGAGTTCGCTCTTTCAGGGCCGCGCTGCATTCTCTGCACGGATGGGGCGCACCGCGCCTGAGGAAAAAGTGCAGAGATAAAGGAGAGATGAAACATGGCTTACTCTATCAACGATTCTTGCGTTTCTTGCGGCACCTGTGCCGGCGAGTGCCCTGTCAGCGCTATCAGCGAGGGCGACGGCAAGTACGTGATCGACGCTGACAGCTGCATTTCCTGCGGCACCTGCGCCGGCGCTTGCCCTGTTGGTGCGATCGAAGAGGGCTAATCTGCTCTTTTTGCACTGGCAAAGAACAAAAAGTGGCGTGGCTTTTTGGCCCGCCGCTTTTTTGTTGTGGGCCATGTTTTTAAAAAGCAGGGGAAAACCGCCGGTTTCATGTGTCGAACCGGCGTACACTCCCCTTATTTTTGTTTCAGGGAGCGTTTTTCTATGGCACATTCCGCCGAAACTTTGTATAATGGGACCAAGGTGTTTATCAGCGAAAACCATCGCTTCGGAACGGACGCCATGCTGCTGTCCGGCTTTTGTCGGCCCCGGCGGGCGGAACGGGCGGTGGACCTTTGCAGCGGCTGCGGCATCGTGGCGCTGCGCTGGCACGATCTGGGCCACCGGGGGGAATGCCTGTCGGTGGAGCTGGATGCCGAGGGCACCGATCTGCTGGAGCAGGCGGTGGCGGAGCAGCCGGAATGCGGCCATATCCGCCCGCTGAACCGGGATCTGAACGAGCTGAAGGCGGATGGCGGCTATCATCTGGTGGCGGCCAATCCTCCCTATTTCACCGGGGGCTATGTGAGCCCGGAGGCCGCCCGCGCCACGGCCCGCCATGAGGGCGGTTGTACGCTGGAGCAGGTGGCAGCCGCGGCGGCACGCCTTTTGCGGGATGGCGGGCGCTTTGCCATGTGCAACCGGCCGGAGCATCTGGCCCGCACCTGCTGCATCCTCAGTGCCGCAGGGCTGGAGCCAAAGCGGCTGGTGTTTGCCAAGCAGACCCCGAAGGATGCCCCCTGGCTGTTCCTGCTGGAAGCACAGAAAAACCGAAAACCCGGCCTTCGTTTTGAGCCGGATATCTATATGGCGGACGAAACCGGCCGCCCCAGCCTGCAGCTGCAGGCCATCTACCGGCAGGGCATGTGATCACATCGCCGCCGGATGCAACCCAAGGAGGAGCCAGTTATGGCCGGAACACTGTATATTGTGGCAACGCCCATCGGAAATCTGAATGATATGACCCCTCGGGCGGCCGCTACCTTCGGCAGCGTGGATTTTGTTGCCGCCGAGGATACCCGCGTTACCCTGAAGCTGCTGAATCATCTGGGGCTGAAAAAGCCGCTGGTGAGCTATTATGAGCACAACAGCAAGGAAAAGGGCCAGTATATTCTGGATCGCATTGCCGCGGGCGAAAGCTGCGCCTTGTGCAGCGATGCGGGCATGCCTGCCATTTCGGACCCGGGCGAGGAGATCGTGCGGGACGCGCTGGCCCAGGGCATCCCGGTGGTGCCGGTCCCGGCGGCTTCCGCCTGTGTCACGGCGCTGGCGGTTTCCGGTCAGGATACCAGCCGCTTTGTGTTTGAGGGCTTTCTGCCGGTGGCGGCAAAGCCCCGCAAGCAGCGGCTGGAAAGCCTTGCGGGCGAGACGCGCACCATGATTTTTTACGAAGCGCCCCACAAGCTGCGGGGCACGCTGGAGGATCTGGAAAAGACCTTTGGCGGGCAGCGAAGCATTACCCTGACCCGGGAGCTGACCAAGCTGCATGAGGAGATCCGCAAGACTACGCTGGAGGAGGCCTGCGCCTACTATCAGGAGAATGCGCCCCGGGGTGAGTATGTGCTGGTGGTGGCAGGCGGTGAGGCCGAGACCACGCCGCAGGAGCAAATTACGCTGGAACAGGCCGCGCAGGCAGCGCGCAGACTGATGGAAGAAGGCATGCCCCCCAGCGCGGCGGCCAAAAAAGCAGCTCAGGGCACGGCCTTTTCCAAAAGCCAGGTCTATCGCCTGCTGATCAAGGAGGATGAGGAATGAAAGAGATTCTGATTTTATCCGACAGCCATGGCTGTTATCCGCTGGTACAGAAAGCGGTGGAGGCGCAGCCCCACGCCAGCGGAATCATTTTTCTGGGCGACGGGTTAAAGGATATTGAGCGCCTGCAGGCCGAGGGCTGTACGCTTCCGGTGTATGCGGTGCGGGGAAACTGTGATTTCTCTTCGCTTTACCCGGCGGAGGCACTGGAGGTATTTGAACACAACCTGATCTTCTTCTGCCATGGGCATCATTACGGGGTCAAGTATACGCTGGATGATTTTGCCCGGGCGGTGAAGGATCGGGGCGCGGCCATCGGTTTGTTCGGCCATACGCATCTGCCCACGCTGGAAGAGCGGGACGGCGTGACCCTGTTCAATCCGGGCAGCATTGGCGCACCCCGGTTTGGCGGGCCCAGCTACGGTCTGCTGCAGCTGTATGAAAACGGAGAAGTTAAACTTCAGCACAAGGAACTGATTATATGGTAACCGCTCCCCTCTTTGTTTCCCAGGCGGACAGCACCAACAGCTGGTGCCGCCGAAAGCTGGAGCAGCTGCCGGATGGCTTCGCGGTGTATACCACCTGTCAGACTGCCGGACGTGGCCGCCGCGGCCGGGCCTGGGCAAATGCGCCGGGCCAGGGGCTGTATTATACGGTGGTGTGCAAACGACCGATGGCAGACCCGGCGGCGCTTCCGCTTGCAGCCAGTCTGGCTGCAATGAATGCGCTGGAAGAACAGGTGGGAATACGCTGTCAGGTGAAATGGCCCAACGATCTGATCTGGCAGGGCAAAAAGCTGGGTGGCATTCTGTGCGAAGCGGCCCAAGGGGCGATTCTCTGTGGCATCGGGATCAACCTGATGCAGGATGAGGCGTATTTTGCCCAGAATGGCCTTGCTCACGGTGTTTCGGCGGTGCAGATTCCGGGATGCAGGATGAATGAGAACACCCCTGAGGCGCTGGCACAGGCGCTGAGCGAGGTGTTTGCCGATGGGATGGAACTGTTTTACCGACAGGGCTTTGCGGCGATCCGGCGGGAATATCTGGCCCGATGCGCCAATCTTGGCCGGCATGTGAATTTTGACGGCGGAGAAGGCCGGGCGGTGGATGTGGACGAAGCGGGCCGGCTGGTGGTAAAGACCGATGCGGGCGAGCAGGCGGTATTCACCGGCGAGGTGACCGTGCAGGGCATCTACGGCGCAGAATAAAGGAAAAAGACAGCCCATGGATGGGCAGCAGGAAAACGTGCTGCCCATCCATGGGCTGTTTTGTTTTTGGTATGAGGTTTGTATTTGTCGGCCTGAGGGGCGGAAAAGGCAGCTGGAGGTGTTCGCTGAGGAAAACCGGGTGCGAACCAGCAAACGTGTGCGATTCCGCTGCCGGTCGGGTAGGCAAAAAGGGCGCTGGCGGTACTTGCTGAGGAAAACCGGGTGTCAATCAGCAAACATGTGTAATTCCGCTGCCGGTCGGGTGGGCAAAAAGGGTGCTGGTGATACTTGCTGAGGAAAAGCGGGTGCGAATCAGCAAACGTGTGTAATTCCGCTGCCGGTCGGGTAGGCAAAAAGGGTGCAGGCGGTACTTGCTGAGGAAAACCGGGTGCGAATCAGCAACCGTGTGCGATTCCGCTGCCGGTCGGGTAGGCAAAAAAATTCCCCTCCGTGCTTGCGGACCACGGAGGGGTGTAAGGGGTATCGCTTTGGTGTGAGGAGGAATCATGTACAGAACATCGGTTGCGGCTCCGCTGTTCTGTGATTCTTAGTATACCCACAAGTTGCGGAAGAAGTTTTAAAGCACTATGAACATTTTGTAAATTGCGGTACAGCCAAAATTTGGGCAGAAAAAGAAAAGCCGGCACGCAACTGCGCACCGGCTGAAGGAGCTGCTGAACTTACTTTACGCTGAGCGCGGCGGCCACCGGCTCCACCTCGACCTTTTTGTCCTCTTCAAAATGAACGGACTTTAAATAGGTGGAGAACTGCTCGATGGTGTAATGCCCGCAGGACCGGGGCAGCGCCAGCTGGGTCTTTTTGCCGGTGAATACAACCACGGTCTCCACCGGAACATTCTTGATCTTTGCCTCAAACAGCGCCTGGCGCACAGCGCGGGCGCTCTGTTCGGCACGCTTCAGGGGGTTGGTAAATACCCGGCGCTGGCCGTTCATTTCCTGTACCCACTCGGAATCGGAAGCCTGACCGTAAATGGTTCCGCCGTATCCCAGGCATTTCACACCCAGAACACCGAACCAACCTACCAGCAATGCGTCCAGATCTGCGCTGATCTTGTCGTTGCCGATCTGTACCGGCTCCACCACACGGAATTCATTGGTGGCTGCATACCGACGCAGCTGCCGCAGCACCGCCTCGGCGTTTTCGTGCTCATCGTCCGGAATGGGGCCGGCCTTGGCCGCTTTTTCGGTTTTGCGCGCGGGGCTCAGCAGATATACGGCAACGCCGAAAATCACCACTACCACCAACACCGCGGCGATCTGAATGATCAGTTCAGGGGTCATGATCGAAACACTCCTTTTTCATGGCACGGTTCGCCGCGCCTAATGTTTCTATTGTAGCAAAGCCGCGCCCCAATTGCAACGGCCCCTGTCCCCGGCGGATGTCTGCGCAATAACCGGAAAAACAAAAGAACCTGCAAGCTTTTCAGCCTGCAGGTTCTGATGGTGCGCTGGAAGGGATTCGAACCCCTGACCTTCTGATTCGTAGTCAGACACTCTATCCAACTGAGCTACCAGCGCATCTCGTTTGCAACCGTCTTGTGCGGTGCAAGAAATATATTATCAGATTCCTTTTCGATTGTCAACGCTTTTTTTGAAATTTTTTAAATTTTTTTGCGGGGTCTCAATTTGGGCCCTTTTGCTCTGCCCTTTCCTCTCTGTTTTCGGATCAACGGCCTCCTTATATCAGATCAAGAAAGCGGCCCCGGCCAAAACTGCTTCGGAAGTTTTTATGGAAGCGGGAGGGCTGAGAAAGAAAGGAATGTGGGTTTTCATCCTTTTTTCACATTTTTGCCCGTTCCGCGCGGCAGGAACTGTCGTCAGCAAGCAAACACCTCGCTTTTTGTGCAGAATGAAAAAATATGTACTTCAAATGAATACAAATTCTGCTCTTATGCTACTATAATAAAGACAAAAAGATATGTAGTGGCTGGGAAAATGGCCTTGGAATGGGAAAAGAAGGCCTGATTTTCAAAGAAATACAGCGAAAATTTGAAAAAGAGCGTTGACAAATTTAGTAGAATAAAGTAGTATATATTTTGTATCTGTGTACGCGCAGTCCCCGAGATCATCGAACAAACAACACGGCGTTCTCAGCAAACGCACAGCCAAAAGGCTGTGTGCCGGGGGCGCTTGTTTTTGAGAGACGGTCAGTTCTGCGCGTATTTTGATTCGAGCGTTTACCCGCAGCGCGCGGGCAAAGGTTAAAGATGATAAGGAGTGAAAGAGATGGTAAAATACGCCATCAAGCGCATCGCCATGGGTCTTCTGAGCCTGTTCATCGTGGCGACCCTCACCTTTTTCCTCATGCAGGCCGTTCCCGGCGGTCCCTTCATGTCGGAAAAAGCCATCAGCGCCCAGGCTATGGCCGCGCTGGAAGCAAAATACGGCCTTGACCAACCGGTCATGGTGCAGTACAAGAATTACCTGGTCAACGCCCTGCATGGCGACTTCGGTCCCAGCCTGAAGCAGCGCGGCCGTGACGTGAGCGACATCATCGCCACCAAGTTCCCGGTCTCTGCCCGTCTGGGCGGCGCCGCTGTGGTGGTTGCTCTGGTTGTCGGCATCCCCATGGGCTGTCTGGCTGCCTATCACCGCGGCAAGTGGGCCGACAACCTGATCATTTTCTTTGCCACCTGCGGCATCGCGGTACCCAGCTTTGTTACCAGCTCGGTGCTGATCTATACATTCGGTTCAAAACTTAAGCTATTGCCAACCATCGGCCTGGACTCGCCGGCTTCTTACATCATGCCGGTGACCGCTCTGGCCTTCTATCCCACCGCCTACATCGCCCGCCTGATGCGTTCCAGCCTGCTGGACGTTATGGGCCAGGATTACATGCGTACCGCACGCGCCAAGGGTGTTTCCGGCTTCAAGACCCTGTTCAAGCACGCTCTGCGTAACGCCATCCTGCCCGTTGTCACCTACGTGGGCCCCATGCTGGCCGGCCTGCTGGTTGGTTCCTTTGTTGTGGAAAAGATCTTCACCATCCCCGGTCTGGGCCGTGAGTTCGTTTCCGCCATCACCAACCGCGACTATATGATGATCATGGGCACCACCATCTTCCTGGCGGCTCTGGTCATCGCCATCAACGTGGTCGTCGATATCCTGTACAAGATCATCGACCCGCGCATCAAGCTGAAGTAAGGAGGATACAGAAAAATGGATATGAAAAAGAATCCTTTGAGCTTTCAGCTGGACCTGAAGCCGGAAGATTTTCTGCCCGCCTCCAAGGATGAGCAGGAAAGCCTGGTGGTCATGCGCGAAAGCGTGAGCTTCTGGAAGGACGGCCTGCGCCGTTTCCGCAAAAACAAGATCGCCATGGTAAGCCTGGTGGTCATCCTTATCATCATGTTCTTCGCCTTTATCGTGCCCATGTTCTACCCCTACAGCTACGAACAGCAGGTGCGCGGCAGCGAGAACCTGGCTCCCATGGAGTATTCTGCCCAGGAGCTGGAGCGCATCGCCGCCGGTGAGAGCGTGTTCCCCCACATTGCAGGCACCGACAAGCTGGGCCGTGACTACGCCATCCGTCTGATGATTGGCGCCCGGATCAGCCTGCTGGTTGGTATCGTGGCCAGTGCCATGATCCTGGTTATCGGCTCCATCTATGGTTCCATCTCCGCCTTCTTCGGCGGCTGGGTGGATATGATCATGATGCGCATCACCGATATCATCTACACCATCCCCGATATTCTGCTGATTATTCTGCTGGGCTTCGCCCTGAAAGCGCCTCTGGAGAGTCTGGCTGCGATGCCCGGCTTCGGCTGGCTGCAGACCCTGGGCCCCAACCTGGTCAGCATCTTCATCGTGTTTGCGCTGCTGTACTGGGTCAGCATGGCTCGTATCGTGCGCAGCCAGATCCTGACCCTGAAGGAAGCGGAGTACGTCACCGCTGCCCGGGCTCTGGGCGCCTCCAACGGCCGCATCATCAAAAAGCACCTGCTCACCAACTGCATCGGTACCCTGATCGTTACCACCACCCTGCAGATCCCCTCGTCCATCTTCACCGAGAGCTTCATGAGCTTTTTGGGCATGGGCGTTGCGGTTCCCCTGCCCAGCCTGGGCAGCCTGGCCACCGATGCGCTGAAGGGTATGAACACCTATCCTCATCTGCTGTTCCTGCCTGCTGCCATCATCAGCATCATCATCCTGAGCTTCAACCTGCTGGGCGACGGCCTGCGTGACGCCTTCGACCCGAAGCTGAAAAACTAACGAAAGGAGAAGCGAACCATGAGTGATCTTTTGCTTGATATCAAAAACGAACGCCTCTCCTTCTTCACCCCCGCGGGTGAGGTAAAGGCACTGAACAACGTGTCTTTCTCCATGAAGCAGGGCGAGGTTCTGGGCATCGTGGGCGAGTCCGGTTCCGGTAAGTCCGTTACTGCCTACTCCCTGATGGGTCTGACCGCTTATCCCGGCAAGCTGATCGGCGGTGAGCTGCGCTTCAACGGCCACGAAGTGGAAAAGATGACCGAGAAGGATTTCCGCAAAATGCGCGGTGAAGAGATCTCCATCATCTTCCAGGACCCCATGACCAGCCTGAACCCGGTGTACACCATCGGCAATCAGATTGTGGAAATGGTGCGCCTGCACACCAACAAAAACAAGAAGGAAGCCTATGCCCGCGCCAAGGAGCTGCTGGAGCTGGTGGGTATCAACGAGCCCGAACGCCGCCTGAAGCAGTATCCGCACGAGCTGTCCGGCGGTATGCGTCAGCGCGTGATGATCGCCATCGCTCTGGCCTGTGAGCCCAAGCTGCTGATCGCCGACGAGCCCACCACCGCGCTGGACGTGACCATCCAGGCCCAGATTCTGGAACTGATGATGGAGCTGCGCAAAAAGCTGGGCATGAGCATCATCATGATCACCCACGACCTGGGCGTCGTGGCCAGCATGTGCGAGAAGATCGCCGTTATGTACGCCGGTAAGATCGTGGAATACGGTACCACCGACGAGATCTTTTACAATCCCAAGCACGAGTACACCAAGGGCCTGATCAACTCCATTCCCAAGCTGAACCAGAAGGAGAAGGAGCGTCTGGTGCCCATCGAAGGCAGCCCTGTGGACCTGCTGAATCCTCCGGCCGGCTGCCCCTTCGCGCCCCGCTGCAAGAGCTGCATGAAGATCTGCCTGCGTCAGATGCCTCCGCGCACCGACCTGAGCGATACCCATTACACGCAGTGCTGGCTGCTGCAGAAGGCCGAGTTTGAAGCCAAAGGAGGGAAAGCCGAATGAGCGAGCAGAAAAAACTGGTTGAGGTTCAGCACCTCCAGCAGTACTTCAATGCCGGCGGCTTCGGTAAAAAGCGCCGTTACGTCCAGGCTGTGGACGATGTGAGCTTCTTCATCAACAAGGGCGAGACCCTGGGTCTGGTAGGTGAGTCCGGCTGCGGCAAGACCACCACCGGCCGTACCCTGCTGCGCCTGTATGAGCCCACCGATGGCCGTATCATCTATGACGGCAACGTGATCTACGATTCCGGCAAGCTGCCCGATTCTGAAAAGAAGATCGCGGTGGACATGCTGCCCTATCGCCGCAAGATGCAGATCGTGTTCCAGGATCCCTATGCTTCTCTGGATCCCCGTATGACCATCGGCGATATCGTGGGCGAAGCCATTGACATCCACAAGCTGGCTGCCAACGACAAGGATCGCCACGACCGCATCATCAGCATGCTGCAGCGCGTTGGCCTGAACTCTGAGCATGCCAACCGCTACCCGCACGAGTTCTCCGGCGGTCAGCGTCAGCGCGTGGGTATCGCCCGCGCTCTGGCGGTGAACCCTGAGTTCATCGTGTGTGACGAGCCTGTTTCTGCGCTGGACGTGTCCATCCAGGCTCAGGTTGTCAACATGTTCGAGGATCTGCAGAGCGAGATGGGTCTGACCTATCTGTTCATTGCCCACGATCTGAGCATCGTGAAGCACATTTCCAACCGCATCGGTGTTATGTATCTGGGCAAGCTGGTGGAGCTGGCCGACAGCTACGAGCTCACCTTCCACAGCGTGCATCCCTATACCCGCAGCCTGATTTCTGCCATTCCCATTGCGGACCCCAAGGCCGCACGGGAATCCAAGCGTATCGTGCTGGAGGGCGATGTGCCCAGCCCGCTGAATCCCCCTTCCGGCTGCCGTTTCCGCACCCGCTGCCCCTATGCGGATGAGCAGTGCGCCTGCGAGGTGCCCGAGTTCAAGGAGGTTTCCTCCGGCCACTGGGCTGCCTGCCACCACCTGGATCGGGTGAAATAAGTGCATTTCAAGGGGCTGTTGCAAAACGGAAGTTGAGCAACAGCCCCCACTTTTTGTGAAAAGCAGGATCGGAAGAGACTTTTTCAAGAATTTTAGGAGAAATAGTCTCCAAATCATCTTAAGTAGGCGCAGCAAAGCTGAGCTTTCCGCAA
>NZ_SLUM01000026.1 GCF_004345265.1 Allofournierella massiliensis | reverse complement strand
CCTCGATTTTCTGCGTTCTTTACCAGCATTTTTATCCCCCCACACTATTATACCGCTTTCTTTTCCTCAATACGAGAAAAAGGCCACCTTTCGGTAACCTTTTTCGACAGGCTGTCACCCCGGCTTTTGCCGGGGTGTTTTTGTTCAGCTCTTTTTCTCGATGGCGCTGCGCTGCCCCTTCCGCCAGGCGGCGGGGGAGACGGCGAAGTACTGCCGGAATACATGGCTGAAGGCAGCGGCGCTGGTGTAGCCGTACTGCTCGGCCAGCTGCTGGATGGTGGCGCTGGAGCGGCAGAGCTCCCGCTCGGCCAGCTTGAGCCGGTAGAGGATAAGAAACCGGTTGGGCGAACAGTTCATGGCCTTCTGGAAGCATTTGTACAGATAGCTCTGAGAGACGTGCACCTCCTCGCAGAGCCGGTTCACCGTGAAATCGGCCGGCTCCATCCGGCGCAGCGCGTCGATACAGCGGTGCACCAGCTGGGCGCTGGGGTCTGCCAGCGCCCGCTCCAGCTCCGGGGCGGCGTTCAGCTGGCAGCGCAGCATGCCCAGCATCAGATGCTCCAGAATCAGGTGGGCGGTAAGGTGAGCGCCGGGTGCCTGCGGGTCCAGCTGGTCGATCAGATGATGGGCGGCCTGACGGTGGAATTCGTCCAGCACACCGGGCAGGCAGACCGGTGCGGAGCAGGCGAAGAGAGTGGCGAAATCCGTTTCCATGGCAGGATCCGCAAAATCGAAATAGGCGTAGCCGTATTCCATAGGCTGTTCGCCTTCGCCCGATGCGGTGTAGCGCACGAAGGGGGGCACGATGAGCACATCCCCGGGTGCCAGCAGAAACCGCAGCGCAGCGGATTCAAACCGCACCTGCCCATGGAACAGAAACACCAGCTTGTAGCTCACGCCCACGGTGGTTTTGGCCGGATGGGGCGGCGTGCTGCGAAACAGCCCCAGATGGCGGATGTCGAACCGGAAATTCTCCAGCGTTTCGCTCAGTGCGTCCCGCACGATGGGGTTGGGCCGGAAGGCCTGCATGAGCCATCACCTCCTTTTTCTTCTATCATAACAGGATATTGCCGCAGTTGGGAATGATTTTATTCGGTTTTGGGCCGAAAAGCGGATTGTGTTCAAAATTTAACAACTGATATAATCAAAGCACAGTCTGACGGCGGGAAGAACAGCGCCCGCCCAAAGACCGGCAAAACCGCGGGGCTCCAACAGCCGTCCCGCCCACAAACAGAAGGAACAACGGAGGAAACCAAATGAAACGCGTGATCGCAATGCTCATGGCGCTCTGCATGGCGGCCAGCCTGGCCGGCTGCGGCAGCACCCAGACCGCTTCGTCCGCCCCTGCTTCCAGCCAGGCTGCGTCCAGCCAGGCCCAGACCGAGGCGGAGTATGCTGCCACCGAGACCGCTGATGTGGTGATCATCGGCGCCGGCGGCGCGGGCCTGTCCGCCGCAAGTGAGGCCACCGCCAACGGCGCGGAGAAGGTCATCATTCTGGAGGTCACCGGCAAGACCGGCGGCTCGCTGAACTACACCAACGGCAGCATGGCCTGCGCCGAGAGCGTCATCCAGAAGGAGGACGGCGTGGAGGACAGCCAGGAGAGCTTCGTGCAGGACATCCTGAAGACCGGCAGCGACTTCGGCGGCAAGCCCAACGAGGCCATGGTGCGCGAGTTCGTGGCCGAGGACATCAATGCCTTCCAGTGGCTGTGGGACAACGGCCTGAGCGAGTATACCTTCAATACCGACGCTGAGGGCAAGCGCGCCGTGTTCGCTCCCGAGCACGCCCTGTACTCCATTCCCCGTACTTACAAGACCAAGGCCAAGGATACCGCCAACTACAAGTCCGCCGCCCACGAGGTGATGGACAAGGTGGTGAAGGCCAACGACAAGATCGAGATCGTTTACAACACCAAGGCCATCGAGCTGCTGGCCAACGATCAGGGCCAGGTGCTCAGCGTGGTGGGTGAGGATCAGAACACCGGTGATCTGACCCGTTTTGATGCCGCCAAGGGCATCATCGTGGCCACCGGCGGCTACTCCGCCAACTCCAAACTGATGGGCAAGTACGCCGAGAACGGCGCCGACTACCTGATCGGTGGCCCCGCCACCGCGGACGGCAACGGCCTGCTGCTGATGCAGAAGGTGGGCGCTGCCCTGAACGAGGAGAGCATGAGCTACATCCCCACCTTCCCCATGGGCCTGGAAAGCGCCGACAACCCCACCACCGGCACCATCGCCTCCACCTACACCTGGAAGGCCGGCGGCATCGTGGTGAACCAGAACGGCGAGCGCTTTGTGAACGAGTGCGAGTCCAATCCCTCCGTGCGTGAGGTGGCTCTGGAGGAGCAGCCCGGCGCCGTGCAGTACGACATCTACACCGACAAGATTCTGGAGGATCTGCGGGCCAACAAGGGCGCCGGTATGTATGACCTGATGTTCGGCAGCGAGGATTCCATGGGCCACCATGTGCTGCAGGAGGCCTCCAGCCTGGAGGAGCTGGCCGAGAAGATCGGCGTGCCTGCCGAGAACCTGATCGCCACCGTGGATGCCTACAACCAGAGCGTGGAAGAGGGCGGCACCGACGAGTTCGGCCGCAGCTACGACGACAGCCGCGACACCTACAAGCTGGCCGTGAACAAGATCGAGGGCGACCACTTCTACGCCGTGCCTCTGCACGCGCTGTGCGTCATGACCCTGGGCGGCATCACCACCAACGAGCAGATGCAGGTGCTGGACGAGAGCGGCAACGCCATCCCCGGCCTGTACGCCGCCGGTGAGGTTGTGGGCGGCATCTGGGGCAAGTTCGTGTCCGGCGGTACCGGCGTGATGGGCCCCATCACCTTCGGCCGCATCGCTGCCCAGAACGTGATGAAGGGCGAGCTGGCCACCGGCTACACCGTGAAGGCTGCCTCCAACATTCTGGACGAGGAGCTGTTCGTGAAGGAGAAGGCTGCCAGCGACAGCCTGTTCGATATGAGCAGCGCCACCCTGACCGACGGCGACTACACCGCCACCGTGGACGGCCAGGAAGGCCCCATGACCGTGGCCGTGACCATTGCGGACGGCAAGATTGCCTCTGTGGAAGTGACCGAGAACAAGGAGACCGAGGCCATCGCCGGCCCCGCGCTGGAGAAGGTGCCCGCCGCCATTGTGGAGAACAACTCTCTGGATGTGGACGGCGTTGCCGGTGCCACCCTGTCCTCCAACCGCATCAAGAAGGCGGTTGCCCAGTGCCTGGAGCAGGCCGCGGGCTGATCGCCATCTCATATTGATTGCACAAACAAAACAAGAGGAGCCGCCCGGCCGGGCGGCTCCTCTTGTTTTTGTTCAGCTTTCAGCGGTTTCGGTGAAGAGGACGGTGATTGCCACGCCGGTGTCACAGCCGCTGTCCTGAAAATTCTGCCAGTCGGTGGGCACCGGATCGGAGGATTCGTCCCAGCCCAGCCGGGCCAGCAGCGGAATCTCCACCCCGGGCTCGATCACCGATTCCCCGGTCAGGGAAGAATAGCTGCATGTGCCGGACTGGCTGGTCACATCCACCGGGCAATCGGTGCCGTAGCGGCAGGTACCATCCTCCGCAAGGGTGATGTACTCCACCTTGGTGCTGGTCACATGCACCCCGAAGCGGCCTTCGGAAGCTGCCGCGCCGGGGTAGAACTGGGCCTTTTCCCAGCTGCCGTCCCGGCAGACCCAGAAGTTCATAGTGATATCGTAGGCGCCGCCGTCGGTGCGGTATTCCCATAGGGTGAGCTCGTTGTCGGTGAGCTCCAGCACCTGCCGGGTCTCTTCGCTCACCGGGGCGGCGCGCAGCTGCATGGGGGCAAGGCCCTTTTCGCAGCCGCACAGCCCGGCGGCAAGGGTGAGGGACAGCATCAGCAGAAGAAGTTTTTTCATAACGGGAACCTTTCCGGCGTGCGGCTCAGTCTTTGTCCCTGGCCCAGAAACGGAAGAAGCTGGCCATCAGGGGAATGTAGGTGGCTGCAAACACCGCCCCGGCTGCGCCAATGGCAGGCCGCTGCCAGCGGCGGGGCAGCAGAATGCCGCAGATAAGCCCCACGGAGAACAGGCAGAATTTGACCAGCGCCAGCGTTTTCCAGCTGGAAGCACGGCAGTAATCGTCGGCAACACGGAACAGTTTCATATAAGGCACCTCCCAAAGGTTCGGATAAAACAGGCGGTCTTTCTACCCTGATTGTAACCAATTTGCCCGCCCTTGGCAAGGCTGCATTGACGGGCAGCGCCCCGCCGCCGTATAATCGAAAGCAGACAAAACGCTTTTTCAGAGAGGAATGACTGTTATGGCAATCCATCAGGATCTGTTTGCTTACATCGAAAAAAGCCCCACCCCCTTCCACGCGGTGGCCGAAAGTGCCCGGCGGCTGGAGGAGGCGGGTTTCGCACCCCTGACCGAGACCGAGAGCTGGAGCCTTGTGCCCGGCGGAAAATACTATGTGACCCGCAACCAGTCCAGCCTGATCGCCTTTGTGATGCCGCAGGCCGCAGGCGCGGGCTGGCGGATGAGCGCCGCCCACAGCGACAGCCCCTCCTTTAAGGTAAAGGGCGCGGGCCAGCAGGCGGGCTTCACCATGCTGAACACCGAGGGCTACGGCGGCATGATCCGCTCGGCTTGGCTGGACCGGCCGCTGGGCATCGCGGGCCGGGTGCTGGTAAAGACCGAAACCGGCGTGGAGAGCCGTCTGGTGGATCTGGCCGGCGTGAGCGCGGTGATTCCTCATCTGGCCATCCATTTCGACCGTACCGTGAACGACGGCCACAAGTATGACCTGAAAAAGGACATGCAGGCCATCTTTGCCGGGCCGGACAAAAATGCCTGCTACACCGATCTGCTGGCAAAGGCCGCGGGCTGTGCTGCCGGGGACATTCTGGGCACGGACGTACAGCTGTACTGCAAGGACAAGGGCCAGACCGTGGGCGGCGAGGAGGAGTTCCTGCTCTGCCCGCGGCTGGACGATCTGGGCTGTGCCTGGGCCACCCTGCGGGGCTTCCTGGGCGCACCGGCGGGCCGTCAGGGCCGGGTGTGGTGCCTGTTCGACAATGAGGAGGTGGGCAGCGGCACCCGGCAGGGTGCCTGCGGCAGCTTCTTGCCGGATGTGCTGGCCCGGGCCGGGCAGGCGCTGGGCGAGAGCGAGGCCGACCGCCGCCGTGCACTGGCAAACAGCCTGCTGCTCAGCGCGGACAACGGCCACGCCATCCACCCGAACTTTGCCGAGATGAGCGACCCGGCCAGCCCGGTGCGGGTGAACGGGGGCGTGGTGCTCAAGTTCAACGCCAGCCAGAAATACACCACCAACGGCGTGACCAGTGCGGTGTTCCACAGCCTGTGCGATGCGGCGCAGGTGCCGGTGCAGGAATACTACAACCGGCCCGATCTGCCCGGCGGCTCCACTCTGGGCAATCTGCTGGGCGCACAGGTGAGCGTGCCCATGGCGGACATCGGCCTGCCCCAGCTGGCCATGCACTCCTGCGTGGAGCTGACCGGCGCGAAGGACGCCCAGTGGCTGGCGGACGCCTGCGCCGCCTGGTTCCGTGCAGAGATTCGCTGCACCGGCGACGGCTGCTATCAGGTGGCCCTGTGACCGGCGAAACCCGGGCCCGGCTGGCTGCACAGGCAGACCCGGCCTACCGGGCGTTTCAACACAAGCTGATGCCCGGTGTGGAAAACTATCTGGGCGTGCGGCTGCCGCTGCTGCGCAAGGCTGCCGCCCGACTGGCAAAGGAGGACTGGCGCGCCGAGCTGGCCGCGCCGGACGAGACCTTTGAGGAAGTGCTGCTGCGGGGCATGCTCATCGGCAAGGCAAAAATGGACCTGGCCGAGCGGCTGGAGCTGGTGCGGCAGTTCGTGCCCTGCATCGACAACTGGGCGGTGTGCGACAGCTTCTGCGCCGGGCTGCGGGAAGCGAGAGTATACAAAGAGGAATATTTTAGCTTAATTCAACAATATACCGGTTCGGCGCGGGAGTTCGAGGCCCGGTTCGCGGCGGTGCTGCTGCTGACCCACTTCAACCGGCCTGAGGAACTGGAGCGCTGCTTTGCAGAGTATCAGCGCATCCGCCAGCCGGATTACTATGCCTGGATGGGTGTGGCCTGGGGCTACTCGGTGTTCGCGGTCACGGATTTTGACCGGACCATCGCCGCCATGGAGAGGGCAGAGCTCCCGGACGAGGTGTGGAACAAGGCCCTGCAGAAGATGCGGGAAAGCTACCGGATTACGCCGGAGCAGAAAGAGCGGGCGGCGCAGCTCAAGCGCGGCCAGAGGGGGAGAAAACAGCATGAGTGAAACCGGGCGGTTTGCCCCCAGCCCCTCCGGGCGGATGCATCTGGGGAATCTGATGTGCAGCCTGCTGGCCTGGCTGAGCGCCAGGCAGGCGGATGGCCGGGTGGTGCTGCGCATTGAGGATCTGGACAAAGCCCGCTGCCCCCGGGTGTATGCGGATCAGCTGGAAGCGGATCTTGCCTGGCTGGGCCTTGTGTGGGACGAGGGCGGCTCGAAAGGCGGGCCGGACGGCCCCTACTACCAGAGCCAGCGGGACGAAATCTATCTTTCTTATTTTGAAACACTGGAAAAGCAGGGCCTTGTGTATCCCTGCTTTTGCAGCCGTGCCCAGCTGCACGCCGCCAGCGCCCCCCACCGGGAGGACGGCACGCCGGTCTACCCGGGCACCTGCCGCCGGCTGACGGAGGCCCAGCGCCGGGAGAAGGCGGCACAGCGCAAGCCTGCCATGCGGCTGGTGGTGCCGGACGAGACGGTGGAATTTACCGACGGCCATCTGGGCCTTTATCGGGAGAACCTGAAAACCGACTGCGGCGATTTTGTGCTGCGCCGGTCGGACGGGGTGTTTGCCTACCAGCTGGCCGTGGTGGTGGATGACGCGCTGATGGGAGTCACCCAGGTGGTGCGGGGGGCGGATCTTTTGGAGAGCACCCCGCGCCAGCTGTATCTTTACCGGCTGCTGGGTCTGCCCGCGCCCCGGTTTTACCACCTGCCCCTGCTGCTGGCGTCGGACGGGCGACGGCTTTCCAAACGGGACGGGGATGTGAGCCTGGAGCAGCTGCAAAGCCGCTACACCGCACCCGAAATCATCGGGCGGCTGGCCTTTCTGGCCGGGCTTCTGGAAACGCCGGAGCCGGCCACGCCGCAGGAGCTGCTGGCGGTGTTCGACTGGGCAAAGGTGCCCCAGACCGACATCCGCCTGCCGGAAGGGCTGTTCTGACCCGGGACGGTGAAGGTGGCCTTTTGGGGCGAAAGGGTGTAAAATAAAACCATATCCCACAAGACACCGGGGCGGGCAGCGCCCCATACAAGCAAGGAGAACCAAATGATCTTGGATGCAAACGAACGGGAGCGGCTGGCCCGTCAGGCGCAGGAGCTGTTCCTGACCCAGCCCACCGATTATGCGGCGGCGGTGCCGGCGCTGCGTCAGGCGGCGGCGCTGGGCGACGTGTGGTGCCTGTGCACCCTGGGCTGGTGCTGCGAATTCGGTAAGGGCACCGAGCTGGATCTGCCCCAGGCGGCCTGGCTTTACCGGCAGGCGGCGGACAAGGGCTACCCGCCCGCCCAGTGCAATCTGGCGGTGCTGCACATCACCGGCAAGGGCATGGCGCCGGATCCGGCGCAGGGAGCCTACTGGCTGGAAAAGGCCGCGGCCCAGGGCTTTGCCCGGGCCCAGTACCTGCTGGGCACGCTGTATCAGGATGGCCGCGGTGTGGAGAAGGATCAGAAGCGTGCCGCCCGTCTGTTTGGCGACGCGGCCTTTCAGGGCTATGCCGCCGCCCAGTTCAGCCTGGGCGTATGCTACGAGCGGGGCCGGGGCGTGGAACGCAATTTTGAGACTGCGCTGCACCAGTACCAGCTGGCGGCGGCGCAGGGCCACATTGCCGCGGTGTACAACGCGGGCTATTTTTACGAGATGGGCCTTGGCACCGACCGGGACCCGGTGAAGGCGGCGCAGATGTATGCCCGGGCGGCCGAGGCCGGCGATTCCGACGGCCAGTGCAGCCTTGCCTGGTGCTACGACACCGGCACCGGCGTGGAGAAGGATCCCCGCAAGGCGGTGGAGCTGTATCAGAAGGCGGTGGATCAGGGCCATCTGCGGGCCATGCACAATCTTGCCTGGTGCTATCGGATGGGTCAGCCCGGCGCGGACGGGCCGGACCGGAAGGAAAAGGCGGTGGAGCTGTTCCGCCGTGCGGCCAGTCAGGGCTACATGAGCTCGGTGTGTGATTTGGGCATCTGTTATCAGGAGGGCTGGGGCGTGCCCCAGGATCTGGACAAGGCGCTGGAGCTTTACCGGCAGGCGGCCGGGCGGGGCCTTGCCAAGGCCATGAACTGCCTGGGCGAGTGCTACTGGCGGGGCGAAGGCGTGGAGCTGAACCTGCAGACTGCACTGGAATGGTTTGAAAAGGGCGCAGCCGGCGGCAATCCGGAAGCCCAGTTCAATGCGGCCTGGTTCCTGGATGAGGGGCTGGCCGGTGAGGCGGATCACGCCCGGGCGGTGAAGTGGTACGAGGCCCTGCTCAAGCAGACCCTGCCCGAGCGGGAGTGCTGGCGCAACGGCGTGAACAATCTGGGCGAGTGCTACCGCTATGGCCGGGGCGTGGAAAAGAATCTGGATATGGCGGAAAAGCTCTACCGGCTTGCGGGCGAGAGCGGCAACGACATGGCCTGGTTCAACCTGGGCGAGATGTACCATCAGGAAAAGGGCGACCCGGTGGCCGCGGCGGGTTATTACCGCATCGGCGTGGAAAAATGCGCCGAGGGCGGCGACTGTGCGCTGGCGCTGGCCCTGCTGTATGAGAGCGGTCAGGGCGTGGAGCGAAATGAGGACAGAGCGGTGGAGCTGGCCCGGCTGGCGCTGAAGCGGGCCGGGGGCGACGAGCAGGTAATCCGGGACGCCACCGCCCTGCTGGATCGGCAGGGCGCCCAGCACTGAGGCGCCAACAGCAAAGGAGCGAAAATCAATGAATAAGGAAGAAATGCTGGCGTTTGCCCGCGCCCGGCTGAAGCCGGTGACCTGCCTGGATCAGGTGGAGGTGCTGGCCTGTGAGCCGGGGTTGGCCCGGATTCAGGCCCCGGTGACCGACCACGCGAAAAACGCCTTCGGCAATGCCCACGGCGGCTGGCTGTATACCCTGTGCGACAGCTGCAGTGGTCTGGCTGCCTGCGCGGGCGGGTATGCCCATGTGACGCTGCAGGCCAGCATGAACTATCTGGCGGCGGGCCGCCCCGGCGATCTGCTCACCGTGGAGGCGGTGAGCGAGCATGCCGGCCGCAGCACCTGCGTGAACCGAGTGACCATCACCAATCAGGAGGGCAGGCTGCTGGCCACCGCCAGCTTCACCATGTTCCGGCTGGAGGAGAAGGTTCCGGGGCTGGGCTGAGCACCGTCTTGCGTTATTTGACGTAAGAAAAGAGCATCGGTTTGTGCCAGAAGTGGCCAACCGATGCTCTTTTTTGTTGGGTTTAAAAGTGCAGGCCCAGCAGCCCGCCGATCACAAGGCCGGGCGCGGCCCAGTCCGCCTGCCAGAAGGCCTCATCCACCGCACGCAGATTGTCCGGCGCATACTCGATTTCCCGGGAATAGTCCTTTGCGGCGAGGATCAGCGCGGCGCGTGACTCGGCGGCATCTTCGCCCGCCAGCAGCGGGATCAGCAGCGCCGCCGCGATGGCATGCAGCGGGCCGCACAGGGCATCCCCCTGCCGGGCGGCGGGCAGAAAATAGCGGTAGAGCATGTAGTGGGCTGCGTTCGCCGCCGCCTGCTCCTGCTCCGGGCTTTCCCACAAGGGGCGGGCCAGCCGGTGGGGCAGCGCCTTGCGCAAAGCGGCCAGCCGCTCCGGCCAGTGGGCATGGTTGGGGGATAGGCTCTCCAGCATCTCCAACAGCGGGACAAGAAATTCCGAAAGGTCTGCTTCGGGAATGGCTTCGGTGAGCTGATCGATCAACCCCGGCCAGCCGGTCTGGTCGCCGTAAAACGCCGCCAGTGCAAGGGCCGCATCCGCCACCAGCCGGGTTTCGGTGCAGCCTTCGGCGGCTGCCTGCTGTGGCGCGGCGTCCATCCAGTGCTGCAGATCCTGCCCCAGGGCAGCCAGCAGCGCCAGCCGGTGGGCAAGGGGCAGGGAGGGCTCCGCAAGAATGGAGAAGGCGGCCTCGCGCACCGCCCGCAGCCCGGCCAGCAGCTCCGGGTCCAGTTCGGTGTCGGGGTCCGGGGCTTCCGGCGTTTCGCGGCAGAGCAGCCGGGGCGGGGCGGAGAAGAGGATCAGCCGGGCGGCTTCCTCACAGCTCAGACCCAAGCCGCTTTCCTTTTCCGTTCCGAACCAGTTGTGGAACCGGGGGTGCTGGTCGCAGATGGCGCAGAGGTGGCTTTCGCCCAGCTGACGGTAGATGTCGCACAGGTTCTCTTCGTTCAGAAAGGGGCAGCGGCCGCTTTTGGTCAGGGCGAAAAAGGGCGGGTCGCCGGGCTGGATGGCCGCCCGCAGCCGGTCGCCAAAGGCGCCGGGCTGGGACTGGTAATCCGCCAGCGCGGCCGGGTCGATGCCGATCTCCCAGCCGATGCAGCAGTTGTCGGTGCAGCGGGAGGCGATGCACCGGAACCGGTCGTAATAGTCGGGTACGGTGAGCCGCATGGGGTCCTCACTCCTTTTCAAAGGTGTTCAGCAGGTCCAGGAATTCCTCGCCGTACTGTTCGCATTTGCGCACGCCCACGCCGGGCACCTCCAGCAGCTGCTCCCGGGTCTTTGGCAGATGGGCGCACATGGCCCGCAGGGTGGCGTCGGTGAATACCACGAAGGCGGGCACGCCCGCCTGCCGGGCCAGCTTGAGCCGCAGGTCCTTCAGCTGCTGCAGATGATCCGCATTCAGGTCCTTTTCCTCGATGGCCTTCAGTTTTGCCGCGTTCTTCGCCGCCAGCTTCACCACCGAGGCTCGCTGCAGGTCGGGCCGGCAGACCGAGCAGGCGCCGCAGCCCTCGCGGCCGGTGCGCTGGCCGAAGTATTTTAAAATCTCGCCCCGCAAACAGTAGCGGCTGTGGCAGTAAAAGGTCATCTGGCGCAGCCGGTCCTTCTGGCGCAGAATCTGGGTTTCCACCTCCTCCGGGCTGGCCCCGGTGGCGGGTTCGCTGTTGTCGATGAGAAAATTGCCGGTGCGCACGTCCCCGGCGGAGTAGAGCAGGATGCAGTCCGCGTCCTGACCGTCCCGCCCGGCGCGGCCCGCCTCCTGATAATAGCTTTCCAGATCCAGCGGCATGTTGTAGTGGATGACGAAGTTCACGTTGGATTTGTCGATGCCCATGCCGAAGGCGTTGGTGGCCACCATCACCCGCACCTGATCAAACAGAAAGGCCTCCTGACTGCGCTGGCGCTCCTCCGGGGGCATGCCCGCATGGTAGCGGGCCACCGGGATGTTCTGGCCGTCCAGCTTTTCATACACCTCGTCCACCTTTTTGCGGGTGGAGCAGTACACGATGCCGGTGGCCTGGGGCCGGTCGTTCAGGTAGGCCAGCAGGCAGGGGAACTTCTCCCGCTCCTCCATCCGCTGCACCTCGAAAAACAGGTTGGGCCGGTCGAAGCCGGTGGTCAGCTCCAGCGGCTGGCGAAGGGCCAGCAGCTGGCGGATGTCGTCCTTCACCCGCTGGGTGGCGGTGGCGGTGAAGGCCCCCACCGGCGGGCGCTGGTTCAGCTGGTCCACAAACTGGCGGATCTGCAGGTAGCTGGGCCGGAAGTCCTGCCCCCACTGGGAGACGCAGTGGGCCTCGTCCACACACAGCAGCGAGATCTGCACACTGTGGGAAAACCGCAGAAAGCCCGGGGTTAGCAGCCGCTCCGGGGCCACATACACGATCTTGTACATGCCGTCGCAGGCGTTGGCCAGCGCCTTGCGGCACTGGTTCTCGGTGAGGGAGGAGTTGATGTAGGCCGCCCGCACGCCCATCTGGATCAGCGCCTGCACCTGATCCTGCATCAGGCTGATCAGCGGGCTGACCACCACGGTGATGCCGGGCAAAAGCAGCGCCGGCAGCTGGTAGCAGATGGATTTGCCCGCGCCGGTGGGCATCACCGCCAGCACGTCCCGGCCGGCGAGCAGAGCCTCCACCACCTCCTGCTGGCCGGGGCGGAAGGCATCGTAGCCGAAAATATCCTTCAATGTCCGGTGCACCCGGACTTGCTCCTGATTCATGAAAACACCTCAGTTGGGGATGAGTTAAAACGTTCGGAATCTATTATAGCAGATTTTGCGATGGAGCGGGCACAGGCAAAAGGGCCGCTGATGGTTCAGCGGCCCTTTTGTCATGGTTCGTATGAAATGGGGAGAAAAAGGTCAGTTCAGGCTGGCCCAGTCCCGGCGCAGGAACAGCCAGGTGATCACGGGAACCAGCAGGCTGCCCACCAGCGACATGAGGATGGACACCAGCAGGCCGGGCTGGCCCAGGCTGCCCAGCACAGCCACAAAGAAGGAAACCACACAGCAGCAGCACATCAGGGTGAAGCCCGCCTTCTTTTTGGCAAACAGCACCATGCACAGGCCGGCCAGGGAAACAATGGCCACGATCACGGAGGGCCAGCGGCCGAAGCAGGCGTTCATCACGGTGGTGGCGGCGCAGAGCACCAGAGCAAACCAGAGCCAGATCTTGGTGGAAGTTTTCATGTTACATTCTCCTTTTCTTATGCAGGGCCCCGGGGCGGGGCCGGTAGTGGGCACGGCGTGGGGAAAGTCCGCCGTGCGATTGATTTATCTGACATAGTCAAGTATATTCATAATACCTGATAAAGTCAACTAATTTTTTCGGAAAAGAACTGATTTGAACACAGGGGAGGACGATTGTGCAAAAATGGCGCAAAAAAGCCCCCGTTCCCGAAGGAATGGGGGCAAAATGATGGATTTACAGCATGGACAGCGCTGCCAGACGCTTTTCCATGGCTTCGTAATAGATGGAATGGGTAAGAGCGGTGTCCCGGGTGATGCGGCCCTGCTGGTAAAGGCGCAAAAGGCTTGTGTCCATGGTGCACATGCCCTCGGCGGAGCCGGCCTGAATGGCGGCGTCCAGCTGGTGGGATTTTGCTTCCCGGATCATGTTCTTGATGGCCGGGTTGGTGTACATCACTTCAAAGGCCACGGTCTGGCCGCCGTCCACCGTGGGAACCAGCTGCTGGCTGATTACCGCCTGCAGCACCATGGAAAGCTGAATGCGCACCTGATGCTGCTGGCTGGCGGGGAAGGAGTCCACGATGCGGTCCACGGTGCTGGCTGCGCCGGTGGTGTGCAGGGTGGAGAAGAGCAGCTGGCCGGTCTCGGCGGCGGTCATGGCCACCTCGATGGTTTCATGGTCCCGCATCTCGCCCAGCAGAATCACATCCGGGCTTTCTCGCAGTGCACTGCGCAGCGCCCGCACATAGCTGGGGCTGTCGCTGCCGATCTCCCGCTGGGTCACGATGCACTTCTGGTGCCGGTGGATGTATTCGATGGGGTCCTCCATGGTGATGATGTGACCCTCCCGGTTGCGGTTGATGGAGTCGATCAGGCAGGCCAGTGTGGTGGATTTGCCGCTGCCCGCAGGCCCGGTGACCAGCACCAGCCCCTTCAGCTTTTTCGCCGCGGCCATCACCTGCTCCGGAATGCCCAGTGCATCCGGGTCGGGCAGGCCGAACTGGATCACCCGCAGCACCACCGCAAGGCTGCCGCGCTGGTGCAGCACGTTGGCCCGGAAGCGGCCCAGATGGGGAATGGCGAAGGAGAAGTCATCGTCCGCGTCCTCGGCGGCGCAGCGGTTCACGTCCCGCCCGCACAGCGCGTAGATGCCTTCCACCAGATGGGCGGTGTCGGCGGGGGTGAGCATCTCGTCCTCCCGCAGTTGGCGGCCGTTGACCTTATAGGTCAGCGGAAGGCCGGCCACCACAAAAATATCCGATGCCCGCACCTCAATGGCGCGGCGCAGAACAACTTCCATCTCCATAAAACAAACCTCCTGTTTGAACCGGGGGATTTTTCAAATGTTCCGAAAATCATGCGGGTCAGAAGCTGCCGTCCCACAGCTGGGGGCCGGTGTCAAAATCCCGCTGCTGGCCGTACTGCCAGCGGGTCAGGGTATAACGGCCGGGGCCCTGCGGCGTGGGAAGCGCGGCAATGGTCAGGGTGCGGCCCTCCTCGCCGGTGAGGGTCACGGTGATTGCGCCGCCCTCGCCGGTCTGGCCCAGAGCGGCGGCATCCTGCCCGGCGGCAAGGGCAGCATCCAGCCGGGCCAGCCACTGCTGGCCCTCGTTTTCCAGCACGGCGTCCTGGGAAAAGCGCTCCAGCGATTTTTCCGCCAGCGAAAGATCCGCCTGCGCCGTGGTGAAGGAAAGCACGGCCAGCACGGCCAGGCACACCGCGGTCAGCGCGATCAGCAGGGTGAGCGCGCCGGTGCGGATGGGGGGAACGGTATGACGCTCCACGCAAACTACCTCCTTACAAAACAGGCTTCGGCGGCCGTTCAGGCCCCGGGCAGATAATGGTCGAACGTGCCCTCATACAGCGGCTGACCGCCGCTGTCGGCAAGGCGCAGGGTGAGCCGGGCCATCTGCCCGGCGTCGGAGGATGTCTGCTCCAGTGTAAGCTCCAGAAAATAGGCCCCGATGGGGTCAGGCAGGCCCTGTGCATCCACGGTCAGGGAAACCGGCTGGCCGTCGGCGGGCGGCTCCGAAATGCCTGCCAGCTGCCAGAACTGCTCCGCAGAATCGCTGGCGTAAAAGCTTTCGCTCACGTTCTGGGCAATCTGCTGGGCCGCGGTGAGCGCTTCGGCCTGAGCCGAACGCATCCGGGCGGCGGCGAACAGCCGCACCAGCACGGCGCTGAGGGCCAGCACAAAGAGGGTGAGCAGCAGCGCCTCAACAAAGAACGCGGTGTTTTTGCGGTGTTTCATGGTTCATTCTCCCTTTTCACAGCGCAGAGCCACCCGTGCGGTGCCCTGATCCGTGGTCAGCACAAGCAGCCGTTGCTGCAGCTGCGCGTCGAACCGGGTGCAGGCGCACACAGGCTGGGCGTTTTCCGGCGAGGGCTCGCTGCCAGAAGGGGCGTATTCCTCCACCAGCTGCTCCTGCCACAGATAAATCCGGGTCTCGTATCCGCTGTCCGGCTCCGCCAGCACCAGCATCACGCCCTCCGGCCCGTCCTCCAGCCGCAGGCTGTTTTCCGCGTCGGCGGCGCGCACGCTGGTGGTGAGATAACGCAGGCTGGCCCGGGCGGCGTTGTTGGCAGTCATGGACCGGGTCACGCCGCCGTAAAGGCCGCTGCCCAGAGCCATCAGGCCCAGCACGCAGGCCAGCATCAGCCCGAACAGGGCCATGGCCAGCACCGGCGCCAGACGGCCGGGGTCCTTGTGTTCCATCCCTCAACTCTCCTTTCCCGGGCGCTTCAGGCCCGTTCCAGCACGTTTACCTGGGGCATCAGGTTGGAGGCAAAGGCCTCGTAGGTAACGATAAAACGGTCGTGGTTTACCAACAGGCCGTAGTTTTCTTCCAGATAATCCAGGCTGGCGGGGTAGCTGCCCTCCACCGCGTAGCACTGCACTGCGGCCTGCAGCACCGCCTGCCGCAGCGCCTGGGCGCTGGCAGTGTCCAGATCGCGGCCCACCTGCCGGGAACCCAGCATCAGGCCCAGCGCGGCCAGCACCAGCACCGCCAGCAGCACGGCGGCGGTAATCAGCCGGGCGCGCAGGGAAAGCACCCGCTTGATGTGATACATCCAAACCCCTCCCTATGTATGGTTCAGCCGATGGAGCCCAGAATGCCGATGAGCGGCAGCATCACGGCCAGCAGGGTCACGCCTACCGCCAGCGTGAGGAAGGCGGCCAGAATGGGCTCGATGGAATCGATCAGCGCATCCATGGCGGCCTGCGCATCCTGGGTGAACAGCTGGCTCAGCCGGGCCAGCACCGTGTCGGCCTGGCCGCTGCGGGCGCCGCTGATGAGCATGCGGCCATACAGCGGCTCGAATACCTTCTGCTCGAACAGCGCGGTGGAAAGACCCTTGCCCTTCTGCATTTCCTCATGGCAGGCCTGCAGCTGGGCGCGCAGCCCCTGATGCTCCACCATGTCGCTGGCGGCGGTGAGGGCGGTGTCCGCGTCCACGCCGCTGGCAAGGAACAGGGAAAGGGCGCTGGCCAGCCGGGCCACCGCCAGCTTGCGGGCGGCGGAGGCGGTGAAGGGCACCACCTCAAACATCCGGGCCAGCCGGTGGGCGCCGGATGTGCTGCGGCTGAGGATCAGCCCGGCTGCCAGCGCGGCGGCCAGCAGCAGGGTAACCGCCAGCGCGGCCCAGCCCACCACATAGGCAAAGCGGATGTAGCCGTAGGAGGAGCCGGCCAGGCTTCCGGCCAGGCTCTGGTATACGCCGGTGAACACCGGCAGCACCTTGGCCACCAGCACCGCCAGAATCACAGCGGTAAGCCCCAGCAGCACGCCGGGGTAGAACACCGCGCTTTTCAGTTTTTTCTGCAGCTGGTCCTGGCTGGCATAGTGCCGGGCCAGGCTGCGCAGTACGCCGTCGGTGCGGCCGCTCACCTCGCCCGCGGCAATCATGCGCACCGCGTAGTCCGGGAACATGCCGCAGGTCTTGGCTGCCTGGGAAAGGCTCTCGCCCAGCAGCAGGGATTTCTGCATGGAGCGGGCCGCCTGCTGCAGCTGGCCGGCGCCGCTGTCCTCCGCAAGCAGGGCCGCGGCCTCGTCCGGCTGGATGCCGGCCTCCAGCATCATGGCCATGGATTCACAAAACGCGCTCACAGCCAGGCTGTTCAGTTCATTCTTTGCCATTGTGTCTGCCTCCCTCAGTAGGTGCGGAAATCGGTGTAGTTGCTGCCGTCGCCAATGTACTGGCTGCCGGCGCCCCCGGCGGCGAAGGTGGTGTCCACCCGGTTCCAGACCCCGGGCTTCACCTCGAATTCCACGGTGATCCAGCCGGTTTCCTCCAGCCAGATCATGTTCCATGCGTGGTACAGATCGTTCGGGGCCACATAGCCGGTGATCAGCTTGGTGGGAATGCCCTGACTGCGCAGCATGGCGGCGGCCAGCGCCGCGTAGTCCACGCAGATGCCCTTGCCGGTGGCAAGGGTCTCGTCCGGGTCGGGGTAGTAATCGGTGCCGATGCTCTCGGCCTTGGGGGTGTCGTAGTCGATGTTCGTTACAATGTAATCGTAGATGCGGCCCACCGCGTCCACCGTGTCGGCTGCGCCGGCGGTGAGCTCGGAGGCCTTGGCCACACAGGCCGAGTCCGGCGTGTAGGGGATATAGATGCTGGGCCGCAAAAAGGGTGCGAAGTCGTCCTCCAGCGCGGCGGTCACGGTCTGGCGGCTCAGGTAGGCGTATTTGTCGCCGGAAATGTTCTGGCAGACCGCCAGTTCGTAATCCCCGCTGCCCAACTGCAGCGGGATGATGGCGGGCGAGCCGTCCGCAGGCATCAGATAGGAATACTGGCTGGGTACGCCGCCGGTGTCGCCCTGATAGGTGAGCAGGAATTTGATCTTGCCCGGCTGACTGGTACGCACTGCCACATAACCCTGGGCAAGATGGCTGGTGTCCCACAGAACGTCGTTGTCGGTCTGGGCGGCGGCTTCATCAAAGGTGGCGGTCAGCGGCTCGGGGGCCACAAATCCGCCGCCCTCGGACTGGACGGGGGCAGCGGCGCTGGGGGCCGCGTTCTGGGCAATGCTCTCGATCTGCTGGGATGGCGGCGCGGAGCCGCAGCCCGCGCACAGCGTCAGCGCCAGTGCCGCGGCAGCCAGCCGGCAGCGTTTGGGCAGCTTCAAGCGGCACCCCTCCTTTTGCAAAAAAAAACGTTTAGTCTTATTATAAAAATACAGTTTGGGATTGTAAAGAGCGGCAGGGCCTGCCGGGGTGGACAATAGTGCAAAAAAGAGAAAAAATCCAGTGCAAATTGGCGAAATTTCATAAAAGCCCGCGGATTTTCTGTTGACAGTCTCCTATTATAGTAGGTATAATAAGGGCAAGTAAGCCAAAAGCGTAAGCCCGGCAGCGGCCTGGACTTGCGCTCTTTTTATCGCCCGCACACTGTTTGCGCGCGCAAGCAATGGGCGGGGGGCGGCATAAGCCGCCTTTGGGAAAAGGAACAGGAGGAGTGAAAAAAGGTATGTACAAACAACTCGCGCGATCCATCCGGGAATACAAGGGCGTGTCCATCAAGGCGCCGATCTTTGTGTCCCTTGAGGTGCTGATGGAATGCATTATTCCCTTTGTGATCGCCCAGCTGGTAAACCAGATCAAGGCAGGCTGCAGCTTCGGTACCATTCTGCAGTACGGTGCGGTGCTGCTGGCCATGGCCGCCCTTTCGCTGTTTTTCGGCGTGCTGGCGGGCAAGTATGCGGCCACCGCTTCCTGCGGCTTTGCCCGCAACCTGCGCAAGGATATGTTCTACAGAATTCAGGACTATTCCTTCCAGAACATCGACAAATTTTCCACCTCGTCTCTGGTCACCCGTCTGACCACCGACATCACCAACGTGCAGATGGCCTACATGATGATCGTGCGTGCCGCCATCCGCTGCCCGCTGATGCTGATCTTCTCGTTCACCATGGCCTTTGTGATGGGCGGGCGCATGGCGCAGATCTTTTTGCTGGTGGCCCCCATTCTGGGCATCGGCCTGTTCTGCGTCATCCGCACCGTAATGCCCCTGTTCAAGCGGGTGTTTAAAAAGTACGACGCGCTGAACAATTCCATTCAGGAAAACGTGCAGGGCATGCGGGTGGTCAAGTCCTATGTGCGGGAGGACTACGAGAAGAAGAAGTTCGCCGCCGCGGCCGAGGATGTGTGCCGGGACTTCACCCAGGCGGAAAAGATTCTGGCCTTCAACAACCCTCTGATGCAGTTCAGCCTGTATGTGGTAATGATCTTCGTGCTGTCCTTCGGGTCCTACACCATCATCACCACCCGGGGCCTTGCGCTGGACGTGGGCCAGTTCTCTGCTCTGCTGACCTACAGCTTCCAGATTCTGAGCAGCCTGATGATGTTCTCCATGGTGTTTGTGATGATTACCATGGCCAGCGAGTCGGCCCACCGTATTCTGGAGGTCATTCAGGAGGAGAGCACCCTGAAAAGCCCCGAGAACGGCCTCACCGAAGTGGCAGACGGCTCCATCGACTTTGACCATGTGAGCTTCCGCTACTCCGAGCATGCGGAGCGCATGGCCCTGACCGACATTGATCTGCACATCAAAAGCGGCGAGACCATCGGTATCATCGGCGGCACCGGTTCTTCCAAGTCCTCGCTAATCCAGCTGGTCAGCCGCCTGTACGACGCCACCGAGGGCTGCGTGAAGGTGGGCGGCCACGACGTGCGGGACTACGACCTGGAGGCGCTGCGCAACCAGGTGGCTGTGGTGCTGCAGAAGAACGTGCTGTTCAGCGGTACCATCAAGGAAAACCTGCGCTGGGGCAACAAGAATGCCACCGACGCCGAGCTGGAGGAGGCCTGCCGCCTGGCACAGGCGGATGAGTTCATCCAGCGCTTCCCCGAAAAATACGACACCTACATCGAGCAGGGCGGCTCCAACGTGTCCGGCGGCCAGAAGCAGCGGCTGTGCATTGCCCGGGCTCTTCTGAAAAAGCCGAAAATCCTGATTCTGGACGACTCCACCAGCGCGGTGGACACCAAGACCGATGCCCTGATCCGCAAGGCCTTCCGGGAATTCATCCCCGAGACCACCAAGATCATCATTGCCCAGCGCACCTCCTCGGTGGAGGATGCGGACCGCATTCTGGTGCTGGACGGCGGCGCCATCAGCGCCATCGGTACCCACAAGGAGCTGCTCGAGACCAGCGAAATCTATCGTGAGGTCTATACCTCGCAGAACAAGGCAGGAGGGCAGGAGAATGCATAACAACCCGACGATCAGCAAGCAGGGCACCCTGCTGCGCATTTTTAAAACGCTGTTTTCCTTCTATCCGGTCATGATGCCGGTGGTGGTGTGCTGCATTCTGTTCAGCGCCATCATCAGCTCCATCCCCTCGGTATTCATGCAGAAGGTCATTGCGGTGATCGAGGCCAACTGGCAGAGCGGCGACTGGGCCGCGGCCTCCGGCCAGATCATGGGTCTGGTGAGCGTTCTGGTGGTCATGTATCTGCTGGCGCTCATCTCCGCCTTTACATATACCCGGATGATGGCCATCATCACCCAGGGCTTTCTGAAAAAGCTGCGGGTCAAGATGTTCAGCGGTATGCAGGATCTGCCCATCCGCTACTTCGACACCAACAACCACGGCGATATCATGAGCTACTACACCAATGATATCGATACCCTGCGGCAGCTGGTTTCCCAGAGCTTCCCCCAGATCACCATTACCCTGGTTACCATGACCAGCGTGACCTGCATCATGCTGTACTACAGCCTGTGGATGACCCTTGTGGTGGTGGCCGGTGTGGCGGTCATGGCCTGGCTGACCAAAAAGGTGGGCGGCAACTCCGCCCGCTTCTTCCTGCGCCAGCAGGAGGCCATCGGCGCCATGGAAGGCTACGTGGAAGAGATGATGAACGGCCAGAAGGTGGTCAAGGTGTTCTGCCATGAGGAAGAGGCCAAGGCCGACTTCGACAAGCGCAACGACGCCCTGTTCGCCGCTTCGGAAAGCGCCAACAAGTTTGCCAACATTCTGGGCCCCATCCTGAACAACATGGGCAATGTGATCTATGTGATCGTGGCTGTGGCCGGCGGCTTCCTGCTCATGGCCGGCGTACCCAATGTGAGCATTTCCGGCCTGGCACTGAGCATCAGCATCGTGGTGCCCTTTTTGAACATGACCAAGCAGTTCGCTGGCAGCATCATGCAGGTGTCCCAGCAGATCAACGCGGTGGTCATGGGCCTGGCGGGCGCCCAGCGTATCTTCACCCTGCTGGATGAAAAGCCCGAGGAGGACAACGGTTATGTGACGCTGGTGAACGCGAAGGAAAACGCGGACGGCAGCCTCTCCGAGTGCGCCGAGCGCACCAACGTGTGGGCCTGGAAGCATCCCCACAGCGACGGCACCGTCACCTACACCCGTCTGCGGGGCGATGTGCGCCTGTTCGACGTGGACTTCGGCTACACCCCGAACAAGACCGTGCTGCACGACGTGACCCTGTATGCCGAGGCGGGCCAGAAGGTGGCCTTTGTGGGCGCTACCGGCGCGGGCAAGACCACCATCACCAACCTGATCAACCGGTTCTACGACATTGCGGACGGCAAGATCCGCTACGACGGCATCAACATCAACAAGATCAAAAAGGCCGACCTGCGCCGCAGCATGGGCATCGTGCTGCAGGACACCAACCTGTTTACCGGCACTGTGATGGACAATATCCGCTACGGCAATCTGGATGCCTCCGATGAGGAGTGCAAGGCTGCCGCCCTGCTGGCGGGCGCCCATGACTTTATCACCCGCCTGCCGGAGGGTTATAACACCATGCTCACCAGCAACGGCGCGAACCTGTCTCAGGGCCAGCGGCAGCTGCTGGCCATCGCCCGGGCCGCGGTGGCAGACCCGCCGGTTATGATCATGGACGAGGCCACCAGCAGCATCGACACCCGCACCGAGGCCATTGTGCAGCGGGGCATGGACGCCCTGATGACCGGCCGTACCGTATTCGTGATCGCCCACCGGCTTTCCACCGTAAAGAACGCCGATGTGATCATGGTGCTGGAGCAGGGCCGCATCATCGAGCGCGGCAACCACGAGCAGCTGATCGCCCAGAAGGGCAAGTACTACCAGCTGTACACCGGCGCGTTCGAGCTGGAATAACCCCGTAATCCCGAACAATCGAAGGGAGCTGCCCCGCAAGAGCCGGGGCGGCTCCCTTTTTGTGGCCCGGCGGCTTTTCAAATTCCAGAATCGTGGTATAATATCGAGTAAGAAATGACTCACTGCATGGCCGCCCTGCCGGCGGTGCTGCGGAGGGAAGGAGATAAAAGCTATGATCACAAAGGAACTGCGTGCCGCGGTGGATGCATTCGTGGCCGCCAATGAAGAAAACGTTGTGCGCGACATCAAGCGCCTGGTGGACATCAACAGTGTGGAGGGTACCCCGGAGCCGGGCAAGCCCTTTGGCGCCGGCCCCGCCGCTGCGCTGGACGAAGCACTGAAGATGGCCGCTGAGATGGGCCTGTCCACCAACAACTGCGAAGGCTACATGGGCTGGGCCGAGCTGCCCGGTGAGACCGACAAGCAGATTGCCACCATCACCCATCTGGATGTGGTGCCTCAGGGCAACGGCTGGACCGCCGATCCCTTCGACATGCAGGTGCGGGACGGCTGGATCATCGGCCGCGGTGTGGCCGACGACAAGGGCCCCAGCGTGCTGTGCCTGTATGCGCTGAAGTTCCTCAAGGAGCATAATGTGCCCCTGAAGTACGGCGTACGTGCGCTGCTGGGCGCCAACGAGGAGACCGGCATGGAGGACGTGGAGTACTATCTGAAGAACTACCCCGCCCCGGATTTCTGCTTCTCCCCGGACGCCGAGTTCCCGGTATGCAACGGTGAGAAGGGCGGCTTCAACGGCTATCTGGTTTCCAAGAAGCTGGAGAACGGCAACATTCTGGAGTTCACCGGCGGCGTGGCCCACAACGTGGTGCCGGATCGGGCTTCCTGCCTGGTAAAGGCGGACTTCGCTTCCCTGAGCGAGCGTGAGGGCATCACGCTGGAAGAGGAGAACGGCGCGGTGCGCATCCGCGGCTGGGGCAAGGGCGGCCATGCGGCCATGCCCCAGAACACCGTGAACGCCATCGGCCTGATTGTAAATTACCTGCTGGACAATCATCTGGTCACCGCCGATGAGGAGGAGTTCCTGACCTATCTGCGCAAGCTGCACAGCAACACCGACGGCAGCGGCGTGGGCATCGCCGCCAGCGACGACGCCTTCGACCCGCTGACCATCATCGGCGGCATGATCGAGCTGAAGGACGGCCGCCTGTGGCAGGATGTGGACAGCCGTTTCCCCACCAGCATCACCGGCGAGGAGATCAAGGCCCGGCTGGAGGCTGCCTCCGAGGGCTGCGCCACCGTGGAAGAGGCCACCTGGCGGGTGCCCTTCTACATCAGCGCCGACGCCGCGCCCATTCAGGCCCTGATTGAAACCTACAACGAGGTCACCGGCGAGGATGCCAAGCCCTTCACCATGGGCGGCGGCACCTACGCCCGCCACTTCCCCAAGGCGGTGAGCTTTGGCCCCGAGCGGCTGGATACCGTGCTGCCCGAGTTCGGCGGCCCCATGCACGGCGCCAACGAGGCGGCCAACATCGCCCAGCTGATGCAGGCGCTCAAGATTTACATTCTGGCGATCCTCAAGCTGGAGAGCATTGAGCTGTAACCCGGAAAACAGCCTTGCGGCCGGGGCGGTGAAAACGCCGCCCCGGCTTTTTGCTTGACAAGGCGGGGAAAAACCTGTATGATGAACAGTGTTCAAAATGAAAGGCAGGAGCGCCATGAATAAAGTGATCACATCCCGCGAGGAGCTGCTGGCCGCCAGCAAGAGCATTGCCGCCGGCCAGGGACTGGCCGCGCTGAACATGCGGGCGGTGGCTGCCGCCGCCAACGTGGCGGTGGGCTCGGTGTACAACTATTTCCCCAGCAAGGCGGAGCTGGTTACCGCCACGGTACAGGACATCTGGCGGGGCATCTTTCACGATGCGGGCAGCTGCACCCAGAGCGGGGATTTCTGCGCCTGTGTGGAATGGCTGTTTGCCAGCATCCGCACCGGAGCGGCGGAATATCCGGACTTTCTGCGGGCCCACATGAGCGGCTTTGCCGCCCAGGACCGGAAAAAGGCCCGGCAGGCCATGGAAGAAGCCTTCGGTCACATGCGTGCCAGCCTGGAGCAGGTGCTGGAGCGGGACGAAAAGGTTCGGCCGGATGCCTTCGGAGCGGACCTTGACCGGGAACAGTTCGTGGCCTTTGTGTTCTCCAGTCTGATGGCCGGCCTTGCCCGGGAGGAGACCGACTGCGCAACCCTGCTGGCGGTGATCCGGCGGGTGCTGTACGCATAAGCCAAAACGCGGCGCCGCCCCCGGCGGGAGCGGCGCTGCTTTGTAATAAAATCTGAACGATGTTCAAATAAAATGGGCCAATGGCCCGGAAAGAGGAAACCCCTATGAAAAAACTCATCAATACCGCGTTTGGCTACGCCATCGCCTCCATGGCCTTCGGCGTGTTCTATCGGGAATTCACCAAGTGGAACGGCTTTACCGGCAAGACCACACTGGCGGTGAACCATCTGCACCTGTTTGCACTGGGCACGGTGCTGTTTTTGGTCTTGGCGCTCTTCGCCAAGACCACCAGCCTGACCGCTCAGCCCATGTTCCGCCGTTTTTACGGCCTCTATAACGTGGCGCTGCCCTTCATGACCGTGATGTTCACGGTGCGGGGTGTTGTGCAGGTGCTGGGTACCCCGCTGAGCAGCGGGGCGGACGCTGCCATCAGCGGTATTGCGGGCATTGGCCATATTCTGATGGGCGTGTCCATCGTGATGCTGTTTCTGGCGCTGAAGGCCGTGGCCAAGACTGAAGAATAAGAAAAACAAAGAGAAAAAGCGGGCGGTTCCGAAAGGCTTCGGAACCGCCCGTTTTGCTGTGTGCGCGGAAAAATTACTTGGTGTAGTTGTCGAAGTAGCCCTGCACCAGAATGATGGGGGTGCCCTTGTCGCCGCTGCCGCTGGTCAGATCGCACAGGCTGCCGATCAGGTCGGTCAGGCGGCGGGGGGTGGTGCCCTGGCTGGCCATGTTGCCGGTCAGGCTTTCGGCCTTCTCGTCCTTCTCGCGGATGGCCTGAGAGATGGCATCCTTCAGCTCCTGGCCGGAGAGGTTGGCGAAGTCGTTGTCAGCCAGATACTTCAGCTTCAGCTCGTTGGGAGTGCCCTCCAGGCCGGCGGTGTAGCCGGGGGAGACCACGGGGTCGGCCAGCTCCCAGATCTTGCCCATGGGATCCTTGAAGGCGCCGTCGCCGTAGACCATTACCTCAACGTGCTTGCCGGTGGCGTCCAGAATCCGCTGCTGGATGTCGTCCACCAGCTCCTGGCAGTGGATGGGGAATAGCTTCACGGTCTCCTCGGTGGCCTTGTTGGAGCCCAGCAGGCCGTAGGAATCGTTGTAGCCGCTGCCATTCACGGGGGCAGTCATCAGTTCATCCAGGCTGAGTACCTTCTCGGCACCGGCGGCAAGCAGCAGCCGCTTGGTGCGCTTGCGGGTGTGAATGTCGCAGTTGAGTACATTTTTGGTGTAATCCAGAATGGCGCGGGGATTGTTGGCGAAGATGATCTCTGCCTCGGCGCCCGCCTCCTCGATCACGCTGCGGTAGTACTCCACATAATCCACACCGGTGAAGGTGTGCTTTTTGTAGCCGAACAGCTCCCGGTAGCGCTCTTCGCTGAGCACGTCGCTCCAGGGGTTCACGCCGGAGGCGTCCAGCTCATCCTCGCTGATCAGATGGTTGCCCACCTCGTCGGAGGGATAGCTGAGCATCAGTACCACTTTTTTGCAGCCGGCGGCGATGCCCTTCAGGCAGATGGCAAAGCGGTTGCGGCTCAGGATGGGGAAAATCACGCCCAGCGTGCCGCCGCCGAATTTCTCCTTCACATCCTGGGCGATGTTCTCCACCGAAGCATAGTTGCCCTGACTGCGGGCCACCACGGCCTCGGTTACGGCGATTACGTCCCGGTCGCGCAGGCAGAAGCCCTCGCTGTTTGCGGCGGACAGAACCGAGTCCACCACGATGTGGGCCAGGTCGTCGCCCTGACGGATGATCGGGGCGCGGATGCCCCGGGATACAGTGCCAACCAAACGTTCCATAAAAGCTGTCTCCTTCTTGCATTTCGTTTCGGCGCGCAGGGCGCGGGCGCCTGTGCGCGGGAATTCCTCTTTCATTATACGGGCCGGGCCGGGGCTTGTAAATGTTTTGGGGCAAAAAGGGTGCGCGGCGGCGCCGGAATAACGGGCATAGAGAGAAATTTTCCACACAAAAGGAGCCAATGTGTGGAAAACAAAACGCACCCCCGGAGCGGATGCTTCGGGGGTGCGCTGTGCGTTGTTTATGAAATCAGAAGAACAGATCCTTGCCGGGGTACTTGGGCTCCATGGTGATGCGCAGGCCCAGCTTGCGCAGGGTGCCCTGGTCGCCGGAGTGGAGCATCTGGGTGGAGTGCATGTCGCAGTCCCGCAGCAGGGGCAGGGCGGCCATGGCCTTGGCGGCCACAGGCTCGGTGGCGGCGCTCACTGCCAGACCGGTCAGCACGTCGTCCACCTTCAGCACGCTGGAGCGGCTGCCCAGGTAGTCGATCTTCAGCCGCAGGATGGGCTCCAGCACCTCGGGACGGATCAGCAGCACGGAATCCTGAATGCCGGTGAGGGCCTTCAGACTGTTCAGTACGGTGGCGCTGCAGGCGCTCATCAGGTCGCTGGCCTTGCCGGTTACGATGCGGCCGTCCGGCAGCTCGATGGCGGCGGCGGGCTGCTCGGTCTGGCGCATCTTGGCCAGAGCGGGAGCCACCACAGCGCGGCTTTCGGCGTTCACATCCAGCTGCTGCATGATGTTCTCGATCTTGTGCAGGCTGGCCTCGGTGGCCTTGCCCTGCTTCACATCGCAGGCAGCAGTGTAATAGCGGCGGAAGATTTCCTCGGTGGCGGCCTTGCGCACTACCTCGTCGTCAAAGATGGCGTAGCCGGCCATGTTCACGCCCATGTCGGTGGGGCTGCGGTAGAATTCCTTGTCGCCGGTGATGCGGCCCAGAATGTTCTGTACGATGGGGAAGGCTTCCACGTCCCGGTTGTAGTTGACGGTGGTCTTGCCGTAGGCTTCCAGATGGAAGGGGTCGATCATGTTCACGTCATCCAGGTCGGCGGTGGCAGCCTCGTAGGCCAGGTTGACCGGGTGCTTCAGGGGAATGTTCCAGATGGGGAAGGTCTCGAATTTGGCGTAGCCGGCCATCACGCCGCGCTTGTACTCATGATAAACCTGGCTCAGGCAGGTGGCCAGCTTGCCGCTGCCGGGGCCGGGGGCGGTGACCACCACCAGAGGCTTGGTGGTTTCCACATAGGGGTTGGAACCGTAGCCCTCGTCGCTGCAGATGTAGTCCACAGCCAGAGGATAGCCCTCGATGGGGCGATGGATGTAGTTCTTCACGCCGCGGCTGGTGAGCTTCTTGGCGAAGGCATCGGCAGCGCGCTGGCCGGTGTACTGGGTGATGACCACGCTGTTCACTTCAATGTCCATGGCGGTGATGTCGTCGATCAGGCGCAGCACCTCCATGTCGTAGCTGATGCCCAAGTCGGCGCGCATCTTGGTCTTTTCAATGTCGCCCGCACTGATGCAGAAGATGATCTCGGCCTTGTCGCGCAGCTCGTGCAGCAGCCGGATCTTGCCGTTCACATCGAAGCCGGGCAGCACACGAGCGGCATGGTAGTCGTCGAACAGCTTGCCGCCGAACTCCAGATACAGCTTGCCCTGAAACTTTTCGATCCGGGCGAGAATGTTCTCGGTCTGCTTTTGGATATAAAGGTTGTTATCGAATCCGATCTGCATAAATAGCCTCCTTCTCAGCGCGTGCACGCCTGATATGGCCGCCGGAAAGCCCGGCAGGCCCATCCTTGTTATGATGATGTCCTCAACTAAAAAATGATACCATGCACCCGCGCTGAATGCAATAAAAACAGGGGTGCGGGGAGCAAAAATAATTGAAAAAATTTCCCCGAAATCCATTGACTTTATCTCTGCAGGGTGATATAATAACTTTCGTCGCGGAGGATTAGCTCAGCTGGTTAGAGTGCCTGCATCACACGCAGGAAGTCTGGGGTTCGAGTCCCTAATTCTCCACCATATAAAAGTGCAGGCCAATGCGTTGCAGGGATGCAGCGCATTGGCTAGCCTTTTATTGTTAAAAAAGGTTGAGGGTTAGGAGTGTACCGTAAATGGGAGCAGCTGCCTTGCTGCTTTGCCTCGACCTGGTTCACGCCAGGAGCCTACAAGGGCTTTGAGTTGCGGATTGTTTGCGGAACCTGTTGCAGTTCAGTGACCAGAAGCATTGGTCAACACATATCCACCCGGAGCAGGGAATTTCACCCAACCCCAATGGAGCATTTCTCCATTTATCATTTACAGCATTATTTGGCAGTTTTCAGGCCGTTTTGCAGTGTGGAATGAAAACTACGCTAAATTTTCAAGGTGCTTGTATACAAAACAAAAAAGAAGATACGCCCCAACTGTAAGCCGGGCAGGGCAAAACAGCAAGGGCGTAACTTCGCAAGGTTGACATTCTATTAAAATCCATGCTATTATACATGGTGAAGAATGGCTCTCACAAGTCAGTCCGCTGTTTGGCGACAGCTACTGGCGCATGTCATTTACTCAGCTGCGAACTGAGTAAATGACTGTGGGGGTTTTCTTTTTTATTTGGTAACACTCTAATTATAACACCCTATTTTTACCAATGCAATACTTTTTCTTGACCGAAAATAGGGTGAAATAATAGCGGATAGGTAGAGGGGTACGACCATCGGTCGTACCTTTTTTGATTATTGGTAAACCTCGCGTCGGTGGCCAACGGAGAGGGCTAAAATAATCAGTTCCTGATCTTGGATTTGACAGATCAGCCGGTAATCGCCAATGCGATACCGCCATTGGCCACTGCGGTTTGCTGTCAATGCTTTTCCGTGGCTCCTTGGATTTTCACAACCATCAAGATTTTTGCTGATCCACGAAAAAATCAGCTGACGAGTGTAACGATCCATTTTTTTGAGTTCTTTAATCGCTCTTTCCGAATACACCACTTGATAACGCATCATAGATCCAGAAGCTCCCTTGCTTCGCTATGAGTATATGTCTTTGGATTTTTCAGATACTCATGGTATGCTTCGTCAGCAATGGCAATATCATATTCATCTTCGATCCGCTCGAAAAGAGCCTGCTTAAAAGCCTCACCCAACGACAAAGAATGAAGACGGGCATAGCTTTCGGCAAGAGCTTTTTCCTGTGCGTTCAGTCTAATTGAAAAGCTCATATTGTGCACCTCTCTTTCTGTAATACATTGTACTACGTTTTCCTTGGGATGTCAAGGGTATTAGGGGGAAAGGGGAGAGGTACGACCGATGGTAGTACCTGAGAAATCGGCCTGGAATGCAGTTCTATGGGTTTACAAAACAAAGAAAAAGGACTGGAATCAGCCGTTCAATCTCCCGGGCACCGGCCCGCCCGGGTGGGCTGTGTAAATCAGTTCCAGTCAAGAAACAGATTTGTGAGGTCTTCCCAATGCTCGGCAGCGAGAACCGACCGGACTGCTCGGCGATAATCCTTGTCAAAAAGGCCACCGATTTCAGGATAATAACCGGTTTCCATGATGAAGTTTTTACACCCTTTGCGTCCGAGTTCAGTGATTTTGGAGTCGATTGCGATTTTAATGGCAGATGTCATAGTGGTTGCCTCCATTTTGTGTAAATGTTTGATATTCGTTCCTTCGCCTAGTGGGCGGCTCCTCTCTAGGTGGGCCCCGGCTGAATTCCACACTCCAACAGGTATGAACCTTATGGTTTTCTTGATTACATCTATATTATACACGTTTTTTTATATCTTGTCAACGCTTTTTTATAAAATATTTTATATATAATAAACTTTTAATTTGACATTATATAAAGTTTGTTATATAATGAAGAAAAGGAGGCTTATGTAAATGGATGTAAGAGAATACATAAAACTTTGCTGTGTGAAGCGTGGCGGGATCACCGAGGCAGAACTTGCCCGCCGGACGGGTCAAACCCCACAGAATATGAATAACAAGTACAAACGTAACACATTTAAGGTGTCCGAATTAGAAAGAGTGGCAGAAGCTCTTGATGCGGAATTGAAAATTGTATTCGTTGATAAAGCAAGTGGTGAACCGATTATATAAAAATGTGTATCTGATTCACATGAACGAAAAGCGGCTTGCCACCGCAAGACAAATGACAATCCGCAGCGGATTTAAGAGCGCAAAAAAAAGAAGCAGGGGGTACGACCGATGGTCGTACCCCCTGCTTCAGAGTTCGCAATTATGCCCGCATAATTTGGATTGCCAAGATAATCGCATTTGCCAGCAGCAACAGTCGATCAATGAACATGACCTCGTACCTCCTTTGTAATACTGACCCTGATTATAATTACTTTTCGGGGCGAGTGTTACTAAAGGCAGAGTTACCGATCCAACCCATACCCCCAGGCAATTTCCGCAGATACCACACTGATGACCTGCCTTAAAATATCATCAGGTAGCTGCTCTACTACATGGTAGGTGCGCTTGCGCAAATCCAGTGATTTCACATGTTCGCACATAATCACGCCTGTTGTTTTTGTTCGGTCATCCAGAGGAATGTGTAGCGGGAAGTTGTTTACGGTGTTTGTAATGGGACAAACGATGGATAGGCGGCTTTTCTGATTGAAAATCTCGTTACTGATAACAACAGCCGGTCGATAACCGGCTGTTTCGCATCCCACCTGAGGGCAAAAATTGATTTTGATGATACTACCTTGTGTTACCATAATTCGTCTCCAGTGGGCTGGCCCCAGTCAATTTCTTTGGGCACATAATCGCCCTCATAATCTTCAAATAATTCTCCTATGGTTTTTCCGCATTTTGACGGCTCCAGGATAATCTTTCCGCCTTCAACATAGATGTTGAGTTCTGCGCCTTCGTGCCAATGGAGAGCGGCTAGTAGTTCTTTGGGAATTTTGATTGCAGGATCATTTTCCCATTTTCCAATGTGGGTTGTCATAATAAGACTCCTTTCGATGAGGGGAATAAAAACAGGTACGACCGATGGTCGTACCTGCGGAAAGCGGCATCTAAGCAGCGGCCCGGGCAGTGGTCTGCCGGGGGTACGACCGATGGTCGTACCTGTGGAGAGCAGCATCTGAGCGGTAGCCCGGGCAGTGGTCTGCCGGGGGTACGACCGATGGTCGTACCTGTGGAGAGCAGCATCTAAGCAGCGGCCCGGGCAGTGGTCTGCCGGGGGTACGACCGATGGTCGTACCTGCGGAAAGCAGCATCTGAGCAGCAGCCCGGGCAGAGGTTTGCCGGGGGTACGACCGATGGTCGTACCTGCGGAAAGCGGCATCTGAGCGGGAGCCCGGGCAGTGGTCTTCCAGGGGTACGACCGATGGTCGTACCTGCGGAGAGCAGCATCTGAGCAGCGGCTCGGGCAGTGGTCTGCCGGGGGTACGACCGATGGTCGTACCTGAAGAAAGCAGCATCTGAGCAGCGGCCCGGGCAGCGGTCGTACCTGCTTCGTTATGGTTCAATGAGCGGGTTCCAGAGCTGCCTTGCCCGATCAAGAGATTGCTGCATCCACTGGTAGCGATATTGCAGAAAGTCAATGGCAGTCTGCTTATCCACCTTGCAGGGAATCACTTCTGCCAGCGCGGCAATTTCGCCTGGAGCCAGTGGGGGGAGGGAGAGCGGAACCCGGTAAAACAGAATCAGGTTCTGCCAGTCACGAAGAAAGTCTGAACCTGATTCTCGATTCGGAATACCAAGAGCCAGCAGGGATAGGTTATTATCATAATTCGGGGCCAAGGACAGAATCGATCCTGTGTTCACATCCCGTAAAATGCCGAAATTGTCGGCGTGTCGGTCTGCATTGTAAATCAGTGCATCCAGCGTCACCATCTGTGCATACTCCATTGCCAGTCTGGGAGAAATTTGAGCAAGCCGCTGGTAGTTGTCGATGTGCTGGTCGGAGCGCAGGCCCAGACCTCTCGCCGTTTCAAAATTTACAGTGGCTCCGGCAGTGAAATCTCTGGTACGGATCGTCTGTTCATCTACAAATTCGTAATGTGCCATACAAAAGCCAAGCCGGTTTCCCAGCGAATAGGCCATCAGCTCAGAGAAGATGTTTTCTGGTTTTCCATGCTTATACAGCCACCAGCCATCCGGCTCCTTTTTCCAGCATTTTTCGAAGCTGCCGGTGTTGGTCAGCTCCGGGGTTCGGCTCACCGGGCCGCTGAAATCATTGACACTGGGGCCATTTAGTGCGAATTCCCAATAAGCGTTTTCCTGGAAACAGATGTCCCGATAGGTGAGAGAGCTGCCTTCTGCTTTGAGCCAGTAGGTGTCCGTGATCGTGGCTCCTTCCACGCGAAAGGAGAGCCATTCCGCGCCGTTATCCTCTATGCGCAGTGCCCGGCGCAGCAGCCGTGCGTTTGTTCGGCTGTGACAGTCCATCGCCCGGCGCTGAAGCCATTCTTCCAGCGTACCGTGGTTTGCGAAATGAAAGGGCAGCAGCTCTTCGCGCAGTGGATTGCATTTGCCCAGGGAAAATTGCGCAACCGGGAGATCGCGGCTCATTAAGTACCCGTCGAATTGCAGACTCATGGCAGTCACTCCTTTTCTGATTAGTATACCACACCCGACAGAACGCTGCTGCATTTTTTGACGGAACAAAAAAGAAAAAGGGCGCGGGTGAGCGGGCCAGCCGAAGTGCCCGCAGTGAGTCACATTCTATTGGTTTACTCTCAGCTATTGGTTTGGATAACTCTTTCTTTTGTTTCGTAAGCTGGGTGGGTATAGGCTTATTGTACAGATTTTGACACACCCATATCAAACAAATACCCAGTCCAGTTTGCCACTTGACTTTCATCAACATAGGGGATACAATGAAAGTGTCGAATGTGGCGTTCGACAAGGGTATGATTTGGGCGTTCCGGGTAGTACAGGCCGGAGCGCCCGTTCTTTTTGCCTTTTTTTCAAAGAGGGCGACAAGATAAAGGTTGTGCTTTCCTGTCCACCGGCGGGCCTTGCGTAACAGACCGGCCAGAATAAGTGTTTTCAGTGCTGTACAGATCGTCCCGCAGGCCAAGCCGACCATGATACCAAGGCGGCGGATCGAAGGGAAGGCCCTGCCGTTCTTTCCCCGGAAGGAGAGCATGGCAGCGTAAACCACAAAGGCAGATGCGGGAAGCTGCATGGTGAAGCTGTTGCAGGGGACGGCGATCCATCGGCCATCCAGGCGAGACAGCTGATACAGGCAGGCTCGATAAGTGCCATCGGTTTTATACTGGTTTTTCTTCTCAATCAGTTCCAAAGCAATCAGCTCGCGGATGCAGCGATCCACAGTGGTGCGGGACAGATTGCAAATCTGGGCCAGACGGCCCATGCGCACAGAGGCCCGACCATCCGCAGCGGTACAGCAGGAAATCGCGCAGTATACTTTGTAGGCACTGGGGGAAAGATCGTACCCAAACAGTGCAACGGGAATTTTGGCAAACATAGTATTCTCCTTCAAAAAGCGGGAGGTGCCTTATGCACCTCCCGCTTTGGACTTTTAATCAAACATTCCAGGGGATAGATCATAGGACATCGCCCCTGTTCTTGCTCGGATGCTGGCTGAGTCAGTCACAAGGATGTTTTCGTATTCCAGCTCCGATCGCGCTGGTTCTGGCAGCGAGGGAAGATAAGCCCAACAACCAGGGGGCTTGATTTTTAAGGGGTGCTGACCACCCTTGATGATGATGAACTCCCCAGCGGGCATTGTAATCAAATCGCTTACAGACATAAGCGCCCGGCCAACCAGGCTGCGTGTGGAGCTGCTTTTGCCCTGCTGGCGGCTGTTTGAGCCGGTCAGAATTGTTTCCTGCCCCAGTATTTTAGACAGCTGCTCGGCTGTCTGGAGTGCGGCAGGCGAAACAAAGGATGTAATCAGTGTCTGATTGGTTCCTTCGATGATTCGGCTGATTGTTTTATTGTAGTGCTTTTCGAGTTGTCCGAAGTCCTGCAGGGCGATCAGGAGCCGACCTCCACGACTTCGGATGGCTGCGGACAAGGCATCATAGTTTTGGATGGGGGGTTGCTGGCCGAACTCGTCCAGGAGCAGTAGGACGGGACGGGGCAACTTGCCGGAATACTCTTTCTCGGCAAGCTCGATCACATCATCCATCAGACTGCGGGTCAACAGGCTGGACATGAAGTGACGGGTGGGATTCTCGTCCGGGCTGATAAGAAAAATAGCCGTTGGCTGTTCTGCAAAGCGGCGGCTGTCAAAAGCATCGTCGTGACCGCACAAAACCTGCTCCAGTTCAGCATCGATGAATTTGACCAGCTTGCCCAGGGCAGAGCTGAAGATATTCATGGATGTTCTCATATCTGCGCCGGTAGCAGGCCCGGAGTAATAGCGGATTCGCTTGTTCTCAATGAACTCCAGTAATTCATCCAGCTTGTTTTTCTGAGGCCCCATGAGCATACCACCATTTTCGGATTGTCCATTCAATTCTAGGATCAGATTAAATACACTGATGATATGCCTGGCACGGGCTGGAGCGTATTCAGATACCATAAGGATAATGCCAATCAGAAGACCTCGCGCCGTTTCGTTGAAATAGTCTCCGCTGTCAGATTTGACCTCTGTGCTGCTGTCGATCAGCTGGTTTGCAAGCTGCTTTGCATATCGTTCAGCTTTGCCGTATTGCATAGCCCGCTCCATTCGGTCATTGCTGGCTTTGTACCGGTCAATGGCTATATTGACATTGTTCAAAAGGTTGTATCGACTGGACAGTAGGATGTTACGCAGATCAAGTGTAGGAGTGCGGTAGCCGGATTGCTGAAGGTCGGCAGCGGTTTCTCGATACAGCTCGCCTTTGCAGTCCATAATAAGCAGGCTCGGCCCATGACCGCTGGTATTGCGATTAACGGCTGCATTATATCGAATTGTTGGAATGATAATACGCCGGGTCTTGCCTGCGCCAGGAGGGGCCAGGAGACAGGTGTTGTGGTCTGAAGCATCTACCTGCCACTGGTTCCCTTCAAAGCCGTATACAAAGCCTGGAGTCTGTTCCCGGCCTTTCCCGACGAATAAATAGGTCTCTTTTTTCTCTGTTTCGTTGGCCCACCGAGCCTTTCCGTGCTGGCCATTTCCGGCTGTACTGTCCTTTACATTGATTGGTGGCGTCCGTAGCGCAAGCCAGGCCAGGAGCAGAATTCCGATACCGATGAAAAGTAGTAGAAGAAACATAGGACGGTGAGTGCTGGGAATGACGCGGAGAACAAAAATAAGAAGTACAAACAGAAAAATCGCAACCAGTGAACGCAGTAATAATCTTCGGATTTTCATGTGGGTTTCCTTTTCTGATGTTTAAATGTTCGTGGGGAAGCATCTGAGCTGAATATACCGACCCCCTTTACAGGTTCATTAGAAAATTTTCGGAAATCTCTGCGGTACGGGGAAGATTTTTTGACTGGCGCTGAGTTTGCTGCGCCGGTTCAGGTTGCTGCGGAGCGATCTCATTGAGCTGGGCGGTGATGCGATCTTTGGCATAGATGAATTGCTTGGCAAGTCGATTCAGGGATTCATCCATCTTGAAAGCGGGATTTTGGCAGGCTACTGTAAGGTAAGAAACAATATATTCCTGCTCATTATGTGGGAGCGGGAAACCATAATGCTGCATCAGTCGAACAGCCAAGGTCTGCGCCTCAAATTCTTTGACTTCACGGGGAAGACTGGGAGCTGATGTGTTATGAAGCAGGGCGTGAGAATATTCGTGAAGCATTACAAGTGCCTTGCGTGTATCGTTTTCTTTGTCACTGATAACGATAAGGTCTTTGGCCCTATTGTAGTAACCACCCAAGGCGATACTCGACACATCTTCCACCATAACCTGGATGCCGGATAATTCGGCTGTTCTTTTTACGGCAAGGTATAGCTGATCGTGCGCAGGATCAGCCTGGCCTTTACTGTATATTTTGGGATAATCCTCAATCGGACAAGTGGTTTGTGATATGTCATAGGCTTTCATCTCCACAAATTTGGTCTTGTGGATTACCTCCAGTTCGCCAGAGGCAATTTTCAAACGCTCTTCAGCGGTTGCTTTGCTGATAGTAATCAGATGGCCATCGCGTTCAAAGTATGTACGCTCTTCTGGCCGGAAGAGGATAAGATAGCGGTTTATATGCTCTGGGCGTATGGAGTATTTCAGCTTATCCCAGCCTTGACGGCTGGCGACAAAAGTGGCATGAGGATTCTGTCGATAAATCAGAGCCTGATTTCTTGCGGAATACTCATAAAATTTCGAGGAAAACGCCAGATAGTCAAGGAATTGTTGAGGGTCATTTTTGAAATTCGTATACAACTCGTCTACTTGCTCAAACAGCTCTTTTTCAAAGCCTACCGGCTGATCGGTGTGAATAAGCGTGACATCATGTTGCTCTTTGTACCCTGTACGAGCTTCCAGGAGGTGGGTTACAGCTTCAGAGGTAAGGTGCATTGGCTGCCGCAGCATAGGCCATTTGGCAGACATGTGAACTTCTACATCAAGGGACACAATCAAATTTTTCATGCTGCGTCCTTCGACTTGATTCTTCTCCACCAGGTAGGTGGATTCAGAGACTGCACGCCTTACAGACGAAACGGGTAACACGGTGGCATTGCCTTGGCTATCTGTTTCCACAACAACAAACATACGCCCTGAGCCAGGAATGTTGGGCAGGGCTACCGATGCTCCAGAATAGATGAGGTCGCCAGGCTGGACTTTTTGCGTATCATTCATGGGGAGAAACCTCCTTCAGTTTCTCGAAGCAGCTGGAGCAAATCAGCTTACCTTCGGTTTCATAGTTCAGGTTAGACACACTCCCACAGATTGCACAGGCAGTGGAAGATTTGCGTAATGTCATTTCAGTGCCGCTAACTTCAAGTTCCACTTCGCCGGGCGTTGGAATGTCAAAAGCAGATCGTACCGCTTTTGGAATTACGACACGGCCAAGAGAATCCACAAGCAGTTTGATTTTCGGTGCGTTCATAGCAACGGTTCCTTTCGTCAATATACAATCAGCTGGCCGTCAATCCGAGTGATGACCAGAGGCATATCCAGTGTAGTGTTGCCCGGCAGGTCACTCAGAAGAGTGATTTCAGTGTCGCTCATTCCCTGAATAAACTCAGAGCTGGCTTCGCAAAAGAGCTGCCGCTGGACACTGTGGCCGATAATGTAGAGGTTGTCTTCAGACGGGCCATAGACTCTAAGTCCCGGCTGTTTTTGCTCCATGGTCTGGAGAATCTGAAGAGTGGCGACTTCGGCAGCGGTCAGGGGGCGTGTAGCTTCAAAATCATCGCCAAAGCCAGGAGAAAAAGCAGAGGGGGAAACTGCATCAACCGCCCAAAACGAGCCCACGGAGTCTTCACCAATCAGGGTCGGTTCCAGGTAATATCTCATAGTCAAAAATTTGGTTTCCATAAAAGCCCTTCTTTCTTTGTTTTGTTCAATCAACGGTCATGACTTTGCTCACGCCGCTCTTCGATAGTTTGATGGTGGATTCGTTTTTTCTTTAGCCTGGATTTTACTTGTGTGATTTTTGGGTTGGTTTGGTGTTGCATATCCTGGTGCAATGACCTTGCGATGGAGTACAGCATGGAACGTATGGCAGCTTGTGACGATTTGTGATGATATGGGGTAGTGGGTTCACTTGACGATGTTGAACGGGGAGGGGATAATGGGCTTCTTTCTTTGTTCTGTTCGCCCGCTGAAGCGCGAGCCTCAGGAATAAAGTAGGATTCCGCTGCCTGAAGGATGATATTGTGGCGGCGGGTATCATCCCCTTTGACCGGATGAAAAAACTTGTTTTCCCAGTCGGCCATTTTTTGATCCAGTGTGATTGGACTGTCCACATACAAGTAGTCAATCATGGCGCGATGTGTTGTTTTATATGTTTCAAACATACCAGCCAGCTGGGCATCCTTTTTTATGACTTCTTCCAGCAGATTGTCCACCTGAAGCTTCAGATCGGCGGGAAGATAGCCATACACATGTTTGCCTGGGAGCGTAGCCAGCTGTGTGGAGAGCTGCCTTATAGCCACCTGGATGTCCGGATGGACGGGGTGTGTGCTTCGGCCGATTTCCAGAAGAAGTTTTTCGAGTTCTTTGTTCAGTTCCTGCCGCTGCTGGCTGCGGTCTTTCTTCAGGTTTTCGCTGTCTGTTCGGAAAATCTCATTTGCAATTGCACTTTTCACCGTTTGGCGGCAGTGCTTAAAGGCTTCGCCCAATTCGGTTCCTACAGGACAGTGGATGAACCCATCAGAAGGACGCTCACCATGCAGTACCACATGAACATGGGGATGATGGTCAAGATCGTGGTAGCTGGCGTAGATGTGGAGTCGTTCAGAAGGAATGTTGTAGGCTTTAGCCCAGATCCCTTTCTGGGATTCCAAAAGCTGCTGGAAATATCCCCGGTCAATCTGAAGCCGGTCGGCATCGGTACGATTCAGACTGAAAACAAACCACCACTTACAAGGCTTGTCAAAAGTGGAAACCATCTGCTGCGCTGTTTCCAGGGGGATATTACTGGTGCCGGAGAACAGAGGGGATTGTGCATGGAGATAAGCCAGGTGATTTAATACATGGTTCTGAGATTTGAAAAACTGAGACTTAAAAAAAGCGCGAGGCATGTTAAATTACATCCTTCAGATTGAGCAGCCGATTATTTGCTTTCAGAAATTCCACGGCCTGCTGGCGGTAAAGCTCCAGCCCATCAGGGGAAATCTCCAAATTATCGGCAAGAAGTTTATTGACGATAAACATCTGGATGGCCATGCTGGAAAGCAGCTGGTTGGCTCGATTGTCCAACCGATGCTCCAGTAAAGAGACAGTGCTGCGCATGGCCTCCAGAATATCGTTGGGAAGCATTGTTGCTTTATGCTCCAGGTAATAGCGGTCATTGTAATAGCGCAGAGCTTCATTAGCGATTGCGGTCACAGAGCAGTTGCGTTCAGTGGCAATCTGTTCAATCATGGTGTAGGTGGGGAGGTCAATGTCCCAGGTTTTTTTGATGGTGTTTTTCTCAGGCATACACGACTCCTTTCAAAATCGGAGGGGCTGCGGCCCCACGAATTCCCCTGATGGGGGAGTGATGCAGGATAAAGGGATATGGGAAAAATCCCATATCCGTTACAGCGGACCCGCAGTGCGGGCCGCTTTTAGTCTGGTTTTGAATATGGGTTTTGGTATGGGAATTGAACAGCTTTTTCAAAAAAAGCTGGGTGTCCGATTGGAGAAAATCCTGCAAACCCGCATGACAGGCCGGTTTGCAGGATTTTGACCAATATGGGCCAAAGCTGGGGAAATATATGGGTGAATCGGTTTAAATGGCTTAGTTGAGCCAAAAAGCAGGCCAGCTTTTTATATGGGAAGAAAATTAGCCAAAAAAGGGCTTGGGGTCTGTGGCTTGACCGGAAACATCCACTTCAAAATGCAGATGATTACCAGAGGAATTACCGGTGGAACCAACGTAACCAATCAAATCACCGGCCTGAACCATGACCCCATCGGTAATGCCTTCCGCACGGGCGCTCATGTGACCGTACACATTTACGGTCTGGCCATCTACGGAGATCTTCACACAGATACCGTAGCTCCAGTGGGCTTTGGTGGAAACTATTCCCGGAGCGGCGGCGTAGATTGGTGTTCCGGCAGCGGCAGGAATGTCTATGCCGCTGTGGAAGTTTTCCAGCACCCCATCGTGATCCAAGTCCCGATAACCAAAATCAGAAGACAAGGCGGTGTGGCCAGGGACAGGCCACATATAGGATTCGCCGTTCCATACAATATCACTGTCAGCGATCTCAGATACCATCCAGTCGGCCCACTCGCTGCCAGCGACTTCCTGCACCAGCATGGTGGGAATATCAAGGTAAGTCCCCCATCGATGCAACAGGGGAGCCGGGTCGATTTGCTCATTGTCTTCGTTGAGAACTTCAAAATGCACTCGTCCAACATCTTCTTCTGTTTCGCGGTAGGGGGTACACTCTCCAGTGGTTCCCACTTTTCCGAGAGGCTGGCCCATTACAATTTCTTCACCTTCGGTAACGAGGATAGTCGATAGGTGCATGTATCGAGTGGAGTAGTGGGCTTCTGGATGATAGATTTCCACCACGTTTCCATCGGCTTCGCTGGAGTATGTATCGGTTACGACACCGCCGCAACTAGATACCACATAACTTCCAGATTGCACTTGAAAGTCCACTCCCATGTGGGGGCTTTCAAGTTCTTCTACTCGTGTTTCGGTATCTGTGTAGGTTTCCATGATAATTTCGCCGTTTTCGTCCAGCTTTGGAACCCCATTCTCGTCCAGTACCGGGCGTTCTTTTTCCACTTCAATTTCATATTCATGCTGTATGATCCGATCCGGGTCAAAGGGTTCAACAATACGGTTGGAATTGATAAGGGGATAGTACAGCTCATTGCCCCGGCATAGTACAGCGAAAGAAGAAATCAGAGCGGCAGTAACAACACAAAAAAGAAGAAATAGGCCAAGAATTAAAGCAATAATTCCACCAATGAATTTACGGCCTTGTTTACTACTGGCGACCTTCAGGATAAGTAGGGTAGCATGGCTCATTGGCCGCCTCCCGTGCCAAACAGCTCCCTTTCATAGGGCAGCATTTCGACATGGACATAGTAGCGGTCAATGCCGACTTTGACCAGACAGAAGCCTCGATTGGGGAACGAAATACGGTTGATTTCGCCTTTGGTGAGCTTTAGCTTGTCCTGGACGAGATCCATATCCAGAGTACCCGGATGAAACAGAAACTTGAACGCTGCATTATTGAACAGTGCCGTTGTATAGGTTGCAATGTCCGGGCGCAGACAGTCGGCCAACTGCTGAGTGCTGATGCCCAACATGGCACCGTATTTTCGGGAGCGTTTTGCAAAGCTGTTGATGTACTTGACCATGGTCATGTTTTCAAGGAACAAATACAGCTCGTCCAAGTTGAATGCGATTTTTCGATCCCGTTTCATTACCTGAGTCCATATCCAGGTACAGATGTTAAATAAGACAGCCTGGGTGCGATCCTTGCTGCCCTCCATCAGCTCGGCAGCCTCGAAGCAGATCATATTGGCGTTTTTTACACTGGTGTGTCCATTGAAAATCAGGCTCAGAGGGCCGTCATAGCACTCCTTCAGACGGAGAAGAAGTCGGGCAATCACATCTGGTGTGATAATGCGACTTTTCTCTGCGTCATAGTGTTCGATGTACTTGTACAAGTCCGAGAGGGTCGGATAGTCAGCAGGGGTGAACATGGAAAAGTCCGTTTCCGTATTCACTCCATGTACTGCGTACATTTCCTGCACAAGCACCATGAGAGCCTGGGTATCCAGATCGCTGATGCCGGGGAACAGGATGCGGAAAAAGTCCTTCAACCACGACAAGTGCTGGAAGAACATTGAGGTGTTTTGCAGCTCTTTGCTCAGGGTATCTTCCTCGTCCTGTGCATCCTCGTCTTCCCGGTAAAGCCAGCGTACTTCCAGGGGATTGATGATGGAACGGCCATCTACACATTTGTATACAGTGCCGCCCAGATTGCGGAAAAGATCACCGTATTCGTTTTCAGGGTCTAGGGTGAAGCAGGACACCCCCATCATTGTGAGAAATTCAATCAGCTTCTTCATCAGGGTGCTTTTTCCCTGGCCAGCTGCACCGATAATGCCAAAATTGGAATTGGTTACATCCGAGGTGCGGCGAAGCATATCCAGGTAAAAGGGGCCGCCGCGCTGGGTGGTTCCAACCGCGATGCCGTGTTCATCCATGCGGCACGAATAGCTGAAGGGGTAGAGTGCAGCGGCGCTTCGGCTCGGGAGGTTGTTTGCGTCCGAAAGGAAGAGATCATGCCCCAAAGGCTGAACAGAGGAGAAAGCATCTTTTTGTTCTCGCGGCAGGGATTCCAGAGTGATCCCGGTGGGCAACGCCTCAATGAGTTGAATCTTCTTTCTGTCCAGTTCTTCAAGAGAGTGCGCGTACAGCTCAAAATATATGGAGCTGTAATACACCTGGGAACGGTTTGTGGAAATGGACTTGTAGAAGTCAGTCAAAGCGTTGCTCTGCGTCACTGCCTCGATTTGCTCAGTGGCTTGTGTGCCGCCGAACTTTACTTTGCTGTTCCTCATTTGATTGTCCACCATGCGCTTTACTTCATTGGCCATCATAGGAGTCAGGCGCATCATAAAAGAGGAACCTTTCATGGTTGCGGCTTTAACGAGTGCCTGTGGCGCTATTTCCTGTGGAAGATTTTTGACCATGTAGGTTTTTCGTATGGTATCGTTACATACCGCATGGCTTACATGAAAATCGATGCGGTGAGGCAAGAGCCTTTTTTCCAGTTCTCGCCCCAGGAGTTCCGGTCGTTTTGCAAGTTGTTTTGCGATACGTTTATCCTGCATTAAATCATTTTCCAGAGTGTGAATGTCACAGGTGACAAATTCTCTGATGTAGTAGTTCCGCAGCATGGTGATGATTTCATCTTTCTCAGCCGGTTGAATATGATAACCTCGTCCGACGAGCTGATTGTAAATATCGTCGGTTCTGTTTTTGCTGCTGATGATAAAATAGAATGCCCGCTGAACAGAAGCACTATTTTCTTCGGCTGAATCTATCTGAGCAATGATCTCTGAGGTATAGGCATCGAAACGTGGGTCGAGAGAGGCATAGTATTTTCGGATGCGGGACATATCCTCGATTTTATCCGTAGAGAACATTGCAAAAGCCCGGTCGATACTATCAAAAAGGGAAGATAAATTTTCAATCTCCTGGGCGACTTCATCCTCGGTCATAATATCGGTGTTCGGAGGATAATACCGATAAAACCGAAAGAATAATCCGCCGGATTCCACGCAGTCATCGTGAAGATTAAATTGAATCAATTGGTCAAGAGGTGCGCTTTTTCTCATAACGGTTTCCTTTCAGTGTGTGGTGAGAGGTGAACATTTGTGGTGTTGTGTGATACCGCAAAACAATGAGAAAGAGGTCTTTCAGGCTCTTTCCATCAAATATCCGCACAAAAAATGCGGCTACAAGGGTAGGATAAAATAAGGCGGCCATGAAGTTGTGCAGCACCAGATTAAAAATCAGAAGAGAAAGAATAATGAAAAGTTCCCAAACACTCAGTCCGGCCAAAAGCAGCTTTTGACGCAGTTTGGGAGGGCAGATGTAGTTGTTCATAATATCAGCCTTTCAAAAGCCAGGGGCCGGACACACAGTCCGGCCCCTGGGTACGACCGTTGGTCGTACCTTTGGAAGATGGATTATCGTGCAATTGCAGCTATCGTAGAAAACGCGCTTTGTCCGATGCTTACGGTGCTTGAAACAGCGCCGCCAAACCCACTACTCATGCCAAATTTTTGCAAAAGTTTAGCAGCGCCAATCATCGTGATCCACGCGCACGACATTGCGATAATGTCAAGGTTGATTGCAGATGTGAAGCCAATAAAAAACAGAACGTTGCGAAACATATAGGTTACAAGGATAGAAAGGGTTTGACGAATCCAGTCACCCATGCTGGTTGTTCTTCCACGAACAATATCCGGTACATAAAGAAACACGGTCAGTGCTTGCAAAAACATGGCACCAACGGAAAAAAGGCTCATGCAAAAAAAACTCACCAGAGCGATTAAGATGATAATCATAATCAGGGGAGAGGGATTGAATGAGCCATTTGTGATAGAAGAGCTGTCTACTCGAAACGCACCGGAAAGATTGGCTCCGATAATAATGCTTTGCTGAGCCAAAACAGGAGCCATTTCGATGAAGAGCAGTCCCTTCAAAAAATTTATACCGATTGTCAGGTACTCAATGCTCTGTCCAGGCTTCACATTCGCCAGTTCTTCGGCAATGTCTACAAGGGTTACAATAAGCGCACCCGCCAAAACGAAGTAGCTGAGCCAACGAGAAAAAGACTGTGCAGACTGAACGAGCTCTGAGCTGAAAAAACTGGTACTCAGACTATTAACCCAGGTCATTACAGTCATTACGGTATTAACTAACAGCACGTTTAGCCGTTCTCCAATACCGTCAAACACAGCATTAAGAGCGAGCGTGATTAGTGCGGTCATACGCCACCACCGGTGATGAAGCTCCACCACAGGCTCTTGGTTGCCAGAATCGCAATGATGATAGCACAGACTACGATGGCGCTGATATTATTGGTAATGTCATCGCCACGGTTGTTTTTATAGGTGAGGCCCGCTCTCACGATGTTGTAAATGAGGATGGCGGCACAGACCAGAATACCCACCGGAACAAGGAAACCGTCGATTCCGGCATTGAGCCAGGAGAGAGCAGTGGTTTTCCAGGCATCAAAAAGACCAGTGGGGTTGGTGCCGATCGTGGTGGTTGCAATGGTGTTGAGAATCATAATGTATCTCCTTTATCTTGTTATGGAATGAGTTTGAATGTGTTGCTGAGTTTGTTCTTGCTGTGCATGCCGCAAGGAGAGTAGGTCATCGTTGAAGTCTTTACCAATAGGGGGCTTGTTGATTAACCTGCCCTGATACCCTAATTGCTCCAAGGCTTTGCAACAGGCAGCACGAGATTTTAAACCGCCTTCGTCGTTGTCCTGGCACAGATAAATTGTGTTTATTTGTGGATGATGGGGCAAATGGTAGGCAAGAGCATTAGAAGCGGTGCCGCCAAGGGATAGATAGGCATAACTGTGACTGTCTCGATTGAAATACTCCAGCATTGATGCGACAGACATTGCATCGATTGGTGATTCACAAACAAAGAGCCTGGTAGGTGCTTGCCCTACCAGGTTCATGGAAAAACCGATTTCTTTGTTGCTTCCTTCTACATCGCCCCTGAACTGAATATCAGATAGAGTCCCACGAAACGATGCGTATTTTGCTTCGTTATCATAATCTCGACCAACGAAAACAACATTGTTTCGCGAGTCTTGATAGATGGCCTCCTGTTTCAATAATTCAGATACGATTCGAGGGTCAAGCCCTCGGGTTTTGCACAGATAGGCTTTAAGGCGAGAATGGGAAGAGTTTTGCAAAGGAAGAACAAAAGAAGGAAGTTCCTTTTTAGGCGGATCAGGAAGAGGGTGAGAATGAGGTGTCGGAATTCGACCGCCCATATACTGCCGTAACTCGCTGATAGCGGTTGCAGAATCCCAGCCGTTGATCGCCATAGCAAAGTCGATTATGCTGCCGGAGACACCTTGACTATTCCAGACAAACCATTGATGGCCGGAACGATCCAGCTTAATTACCAGGCTGTCATGTTCAGCCAGACACCAGGATTCCTTTTGCCCTTTTCTGCGGATGGGATGGAACCCGATTACTTCTGCATATTCGGTAATACGGATATTATCCTTGATCGCCTGTGTTACGTTGGCCATTTTCATCCTCTCTCTTTCGTTTCGCAAGGAACAGCAGAACGATGATAAAAATGAGAAGCAGGAGCAGGCCGACCGCAGCGCCTACCAATAAGGGAAGTGATGCAAAAGCCGTATATACAGCTTCAATGACAGTGGTGTCCTGATCTCCGGTATATGTGGCTGTGGCTGTGTACGTTGCAGTGCCTGATTCACCGGAGGGAACTTCATAATGAGATACCCAATGTGCTGCATACATTTGCCCATACAACACTCCATACCGAACAGAGCGACCGGTTAGAAGTTCGCCTGTCCAGTCACTCGTCCATGCACTCCCTGTGAGTTTCCATTGCCGGGAATTGAGCGATAAATGGCGAGTGACCAAACCATCTGTTCCTTCCCAATAAGGGGCATCATCTTGGTAGGGAATGAAGGTGTCATCTAACTGGAAAATCGAGTAATCAGCATTGCCATAGTATCGGATAGGAAATTCAATATCTCGCCAGGCATAACCTTCTACCTGCTCAGTATTTACCAGTGCTGCGGAAACGGTCATTTCCATGCCGCTCGAATCGGTATAGGTGATTTCCTTGGTTTCTGGTGCGGACGGTTCATACAATGTATAACCATGATCCAATGATCCCTCAATGACTTCTGTAGCTACCTCTTCGTATTGAACATCACGCAGGGACAAAGTGACCTTTTCGCCATTCGATTCAATCTCAATGCTCTCGGGAACTTCCTTTGTGGATAAACCAGTATAATTTCTGGTTTCCTGCAAAGGATCGGCAATGACAGAATCATTTACTGCTTTCAACACATACAGCTTTCCGTTTTCAATCAAAAATTTTTGAGGTGTAGTATCGGAAACAGTTTTTACAAGGGAGGATGCTGGCGAAGTAGTTGTTTCTTGCGGGGGCGTGGAAGATTCAGCTCCACCAGTCTGCGGGAAAGGCTTTTCTACGGTGCTTCCATATTTTCCGCCGTTTCCAGGCCGGTCGATTTCGATTACTCCAACCGGCTCATTGGGATCAGGAGTAATCGGATCGGGTGGAATATACAGAAAGAAGTCAGTGGACATATCCGGCTTCGCATTGTCTGCTATATCGACATCTTCAGAAATTGTAGCGCCGGCAGCTGAAGCCTTATCGATGGGAAGATCTTCTGCTTTAACGGGCTGCACAAAACAAAAAATGAGAGCAGCCATCGTCACAAGGCTGCCCCCTATTTTGATAGGCTTTACCAAACTTTCATCTCCTTTCATCCCAGCACGGAAATTCGGAGCTGGGCAATAGCCTGGCCCACAACTGCGCCGTCCAGCTTTTCGTCGTATGCGGTGAAAACCGCGGTGGCATCATAATCGCCTGGTTCCAGATCGATTTCCAGCTTGTCGGTTTGGATATGAGAATCCACCGGCATATAGCCAGAATCATAAATTTCTTCGCCGGTTTCATCCAGCGTGATAACGACCTGTTGACCATACAGGTTTTGTGGGCCATTCTCTATCTTCAGGGTTCCTTCAGAATCGCCGGTAGGGAAGACCGGATTTGCATTGATGGAAATGCTCAGATTTCCTTCCTCAACCACCTCGTTGAGTGCTGCCTGAATTTCCTCGTTGCTCTTATCTTCCAGTTGCCCGAGCTTGGCCTTGATGTTATCTTCCAGGTAAGCCAGGTCGGAGCGGTCGCTGGTGTAATACCGGACTGCCAGCAGGATAGCCAGGCCGATCAAGAGCACGGCAATAATGTCCACGGCAATCCACAATCGCTTTCGAGAGGGCTTTTTTCTTGTTTCGTCGCACATTTGTGGGCCTCCTAGTTAAAATAAAACCCCGCCGGTAACGGGGGATGCTACCGGCGGGAGAAAGGGATGATTTAGCGGTTGCTGGTTACGCCATCGCCCGTGACCGTATTGGTTTCGCCGTCCGCAATACCAAAAGCGGGGGTCATGGTGTAGGTCACTTTGACCACACTGGTGCAGCCGGAATCGTTGACATTACCGCCTGCCATCTGGGCTTTCGCGGTAACGCCCAGAGTGGTTGCTTCCTCATCGCTCACAGTGCCATCCTCGCCCAGCTGGGGAGCAGCCAGGAACCAACCGCGCTCAGTGATGTCGATGGGGGCACTGGCGGTGGACAGATCAATGGCAGATGCGTTGGAGATAGCGGTTTCGGGAGCCAGGCTCATGGCCAGTTCGCCACGCTTCATATCGGCAGCTTTGGTGCTGGTATCAACCAAACGCCAGGTTGCAGGCTCGGCCTGAAGTTCGCTGACCTTCAGGGCCAGACCGGTATCCTTGCCGCCTTCCTGAGAATCACCCACAGCAAACTCAGTGCCGAAGTTCCATTCGCCATAGTGCAGATCGGTGCTCAGGGGATGGTTGGGATCAATCGCGGTTACGGTTTCCTTCAGTGCATCACCCTCCAGAACACCGGCAACCTTGAAGTCCCACTTGCCATCAATGAAGATCACATAGCACTGACCGCTGGCGTTGATGTTCTTGTCGGTCAGCACCAGATAGTTTTCCGGCTCCTGCCAGTCGGGATTGGGGGTTTTGCCGTCCTCCATGAAAGCGGGGTTGGAGTACCAGTAGGTGTACTTCTTGGCCTGGCTGTCGTAGCTGATGGAGAACAGGGTATCATCGCTGTGGTTCTCGTCGTAGATTTTCGCGTAATGGGTTACTTTGGTGATGTCCACGATGGTGGCGCTGGCATCGGAATTGCTGGTGGAGTAATTCTTCAGCTGGTAGGCATCGGAGTCGGGGGCAATGATGTTGCCGGTGCCACGGTAGCCGTACATGCAGACATACATCGGCACCGTTGCTTTCAACTGATAGGTTGCCTTGGTGGCAATGGTCACTTCGTATTCCACACGACCATCGTCGGTTTTGCCAGGAACAACTTCCTCACTGGTGCTGCCGTCCGGGTCAATGCCGTTCTCTACATGAACATAGAAGTTGGTGCCCATGCTGGGATCGGCATTGGTGGCGGTGTCAACATCTTCCGATACAGTAGCGCCATCTTTGGTACCGTGGTGATAGGTGTAGGTGCCGTCATCCTCAGCGCGGCATTCGCTCAGGGGGACGAACACCACTTCATCCGCACCCACGAAGTAAGCGCCGTAGTCCACGTTGCCCACATTGTACTCACTGCCTTTGATGTAGGCGCTCGGAACGGCCTGCCAGCCGGTGCCGTCATCCCGGTCAGCGTAGATTACCTTGCCGTCCTGCACTTTGTAGAACGCTTTATTGCCCACCGGCGTGACCAGTTTGGTGGGGATCATGCTGTTGGGATGATTGGTGATGCTCATGTTCGGCTCTGTCATGTCCTCCATGGCGTAGGCCGGGGAGACTGCGATGCCGAAGACCATGGTCAGGGCGCAGATACCGCTCAGGGCTTTTTTCCAGGTGTTGGTGTTCTTGTTCATTGTTTTTTCTCTCCTTTGTTTGGGAAAATTTATTTATATAACGCGAAGTGCGTTATACCGAATTTGAAGCAGCCAAAAAGGCTGAACAATAAAAAATCCCCCTGAAAATCAGGGGGGAATGGGTGAATATTCTTCAGGAACGCTTATGGTTACGGATTTCCAGCACGAGGGTGCCATTGTCCACAGACCAGCGCTTGATTTGTGCGTTTTGGAGTTCTTCCGACGGGACGAAATACTCTCCCTCATAGCAAACTTTGTCACCTTGCATGATTCGTATTTTCTGGTAAGCATCTCTTACAAGATATATAATATGGGTAACATTCATAAATATCTCATCTCTTTCTTTGGAGGCCATTCTATGAAAACAAAATACCAAACTGCTTATTGCGATACAACGGACAGTTTTTTAAGTGTTGCCGATGTCTATATATTTGAGAATGAATTCCTTTCATTGTATAAGGAAAAAATCGAAGGTCACTTATGGTGTCCAGAGTGCAAAAAGGTTATGTTTAGTTTGATCCACATCGGAAACGGAATGTTTTACTTTCGAGGATATCCCAAGCAAGAGCACGAAGAAGGATGTTCTTACGGATTGCCAGAAATTCAAGTGAAGACTGTTACAGAGCTAAAACAGCAAGATCCATCATATGAAAGAATCAAGCTGCAAATGCAGCGTGTGCTTCGTTATACACCAACGAATCGTGCAACTCACAAACAGCAAAGTTCTTCTGCCACATCCCTGGAAGGTCAGGTTGTGTCTGGAAAGACTGTTCACAAGAAATTCAATGCCCGATTGCCCGAAAGGAGAATTGACCTCCCATTGTCAGATAGTGACCTGAATATGACAAAGATTTTTTATGGAACAGTTTTGGTGACATCTACGCCAGGTAAACAAAATCCGAACGATCGATATTTGACATTGTTTTCCCTTGACAAGAAAAAACGTATCTGTATGCTCGCTATACCGGAGGTGGTTTGGCACTATTTATCAAAGGATCCCTTGCTGAACGGTAAACAAGTAAAAGTATGCATCTCTTTCTGTGGAGAATTAACAAAGAGCAATACTGGGACGCTATTCTGTAAGTTGCATCATAGTCAACTGTTGATTGTTCAATCCTCATGAAGTAGCTTCCAGCGCTCAATTTCGGTTAACTCCGTGTCCCACACAAATATGTGTAAAGTATCGCCGCTGACTTCCCAGCAGTCTACTTTACGACTTAGAAGTGTTTGAGGAATTGTCTGTACCTCGCCCTGGTATACAGTAAAGGTATCAGGCTCATCCTGAAGATCAAGCATAACGCACAGGATTTTTATGGCAGCCGTTGGAGAGGCTGCTGCCTCTGCAAAATGTTGTATCAGAATTTTCTTTCGTCTCATTTGCTCACTCAATTCATTACTTCTGCCCGATGACCGGAGCGGGGGGCTGACCATCGATCATATGCGTTCTACCGCAAAGGCAATGCATTCAAATATGGCTGTAGTTTCTTTGGTGTTTCTGGTAGAACAGCGTTGAAACAATACCTCTACAAAATCCTGTTGGTTAACTTTTTTCAGGTGTTCTGGTAGAATAGTAGTACAGGACATATATTTGGATTCATCGAATACGGCGAAATTTTTATACGAAAAGTGATTTATTCCACTGGTTGGGGCTATTTTGCTTACCAGCTTCTTTGTACATATATCAAATCCGATAGTCATAGCCTCATTTTTCTCCCAATGTTCAATAAGCTGTAGGGCATACTCTTTGGCAGAAAAATCGTCAGGGGATTCGATGGTGAAGTCTGGTATTACATCTACAAAGCACATTGCTTCGTGCATTTGTAAGATGATTCGATATCTTTCCATTCTTGATGCTCCTTACAGAATCCCCCTGGAAACCCAGGGGGATTCTTGCATTTACAGTTCACATTACTTCTGTCCGATGACCGGGGTGGTGGGCTGACCATCGATCACATCCCCAATCTCCACATCGGTTTCACCGGGAATGGTCACGCCATATTCTGCAATGGTATAGGTTACACGGGTAAGGAACGCTTCCTGCCGGTCATTCACGTTGCCGCCCGCCATGTTACAGAGCAGGGGAAGCGGCAGTACCGTACCGGATTCGTTGCCGTCGGCATCCCGGCCCGGATCAATGATCCAGGGAGTGCGGGGTGTGTTGTGGCCCATAACCAGCTGAGTGTCATCCAACTTCATGGATAGTTCACCGCGCTTCAGCTCGGATTGCTGCTTGTCCACGATGTTCCAGCCGTTATTGGAAACATCAATATCGGTGATCTGAATTTTGCCGTTGGAGTAGTTGGTGATGCCGTAATTGGTCGGCTCCACCACCTCGCCGTCACCGGCGTAGCCATACATGCAGACATACAGCGGCACAGTGGCCTTCAGCTGGAATCGCAGTTCCGGGTGGACGGTGATACTACCTGCCACATAGCGCAGGCTGTAATTCTGTACCTGTTCACCCAGCGGATTTTCCACAGTAGCCACAGTCAGCGTTGCGTTCTGGCTGGCATCCTGGTTCACGGTAGCGGCATAGCCGGTCACTTTCCAGTGGTCGGTACCCAGCTCGAAGCCGTGATACTGCTCACACCAATCGCAGGGATAGATGCTCTGGTCATGCTCCAGGTCAAGATATTTGGCCGGGCAACCCATAAACCAATCACTTACCAGCGGGATGCTGTCGTTTGTGTACTGTGTTTTCTTTGTGCCGCTTTCCTCAATCTCGGCCACCAGTTTGCTGCCGGTGCCATCGGCCAGGCTGATGGTGCTTTCGCTGCCTTGTTCCTTGACCAGCACCACGCTCTGCACAGTGTCACCGTTCTTCAGCGGCATGTCCTTGTAGAGAACATCCGCATTGGAACCCAGTGCGGCATAGGTTTCGCCGTCATCCTCCAGCAGATCGAAGGTCACATGGGTTTCGGGGAGACTTTCATCCTCTACATACCGGTCGGAATCCTCCACTGTGAGGCGGATTTCACGGGCGTATACCTCCTGGGTGCCATCCAGTACAGCAACAATGTAGTTGCTCAAAACCGGGTAGTTGGCTTCTGTCAGGCCGGTGTAAGTCAGCTTGTACATACCAACTGGCGTCGTTTCGTCAACGATCAGATCGGGAGCGCCGAGAATGGAGAAATTGCTCTTGCCATAGTCAGCAGTGAGGGTATCTGCGCCCTTCAGTCCGTCCAGTTTCAGCCAGCAGCCTTCCGTGGCGGCGGTATTTGCCTTGTAGGGTACAGTGTCATGCCAGGGCTTTCCTGCTTCGCCGTAATCCACCGGCTGTCCATACATGGTGCGGCTGCTGCTTACCTGAGCAGTGAGCGATGCGCGGTAAATTGCGCCGGAATAGATTTCCTGAGCAATGTAGTAGTTGCCGCTGGGGTCATTTACCAGGCTGATGGGGTCGGTTCGGGTGATGGTGTTTTCCTTCAGCTTCAGGAACCGATCCGGCAAGGTGTGACCATTTTCGTCTAAGGTTTCACCAGCGTTTGCGGTAGCGTAAGTACCGGCATAGGTCTTCTTATCCACCCAAACGGCATCGCCGTCTACAATATTATCGATCAGAATGTCACCAATAGTGGCGGCAGTAGTCGCATCGTAGGCTTTAATGTTCCGGGCATTGTTCGGATCGTCCAGGTAACGACTGTGTACAGTCAGCGGGCGGGCCGTAATACTGCCGGTGTAATCCTCGTTGCCAATGTAGTAGTTGGAGTAAGGATTGCTGGACAAAGAAAGAGGACTGGTGCGCCGGATGGAGTAGCTGCCTCGGTCAACCACACCTACGCTGCCGTTGGTGTAATAACCGGTAGCAGTAGTGGTGGAGAGGGTCACAGTGTCGCCACTCACCACGCCGCTGGTAGCTGTCAGCCCCTCAAACTTGATGTTGTTGATGGTTGCATCACTGGTCTTGTCGTACACCTTGTTGTTGTCATGGCTGTACAGGTTGACCGGACGCTTTTTGACAATCAGTGTGCCTTCCAGATCGCCGGTCAGGTAGTAACCGGCGTTGATGCCCGCCTGAGTCAGACTCAGCTTTACCGTGTAGGTGCCCGCATTGATTACGCCACTGCCGCTGCTTGCAGATGCGGCAATGGTGCGCTGCGGGTAGGCTGCGCTGGGGGTAGCGCAGGTGATTGTAGCCTGAACATACTGGGCGGGATTGCTGATGGTATCACTGTTTACAGTGATGACCGGCATAAGCTCGGCCTTGTCGTAGAGCTTGGAGCCATCCAGCACAGTGGCGTTAATCTCCACCTTGCCCTGATAGCTTACTTGGGTGCCGATTCGGTCGTTGTCCGACACAGTATGGTTGGTAGGACGCAGACTGTTGTGACTTTCGTCGCCCCACTCGATCAGCATACCATCACATTCATGGTCGCGGCGTACAGGTTCCCATGCATTGAAATCACCTGAATGGTGTACGGCCTGGTTGGTTCCATAAGGACTACCAGGTGCCCATTTAGAATAGCCCCATTGCAGCTGCCCATTTTTATAGAATGGGGTTGTTGTTTCAGACGCGGGACCGTCGATCCAATACCATTCGCTGGTGTTTTCACTGTATTTGTACGCACCAATATAGCCAAAAGCACCTTGCAGAAGATCTTCGATCAGCGCCTGTTCCTCGGCTGTGGTGATGTGCGCCAGATAGCCGTAGGTGTCCAGTGTTGCGTTGTACTGGCTTGTAGCATAACTGCGGGCTTGATACCAGTCTACAGTGTGCCCCAGGTCATCCTTGCTCACATAGGAATAAAAATGACCGTTGGTGCCGTTATAGATCATATCGGAAGACCACAGGTTTTCGTCTGCGTACCAGAACACTTCTGTGCCTCCCTGAACACCGGCGGAGCTGATGCTCATAGGATCATATACAGTGAAGGTAACAGAACGAAGAAAATCCTGCCACTGAGCGGTAGATACGGTATTGGCATTATTGGCTTTGAATGTCCAGGCATATTGATTGCCGGTAACGTTGATGCCGTAAGCAGATGCCTTACCGCCGTCATAGGAGATCGAATCCCGCCGGTCAAAATTCTCCGAAGAGAACTGCACCAGAACGGTGTTGACATGCTTGGGTTCGATCAATTGCAGTTCCGGGTAACTCCAGGTGGAGGCTTCCCGCCCACTGGTCGCGCTGGACATGCCTTTATAGTCAGTCACAGTCTGACCGTTGATGATGTTTTTCTTGCCGTAGGTGTTTACGCCATTGTGGTGGAGTACGATGTCATAGTCCAGCACCAGACCGCCGTTGACGCTCTTGCCGGTTCTTTCTTTCGTTCCGGTAGAGGTATTGTATGTACCAGTGCCATAGCAGCGGAAGAAATACTTGGTTATGGTCGCAGTATCATACATGCTGGCAACAGGGTTGGTGATGGTCAGAACACTCTTGATTGCTGCCCATCCCGCATACTTGCTGTTGTAATACGGGCTGCTCGTACTCAATACACCGAGATTCGTGTTGGTTACGCTGGTTCGTACTCGGCCATCAATAGAGGATGCCACACCTTGATCCCAGGTGCGGTACTGATTATCCAGCATGGTGGAGTATTCCCAGCGCGGGGTCACGTTCATCGCAGTGGGCCGGTAGTAGATGATTGCCGTATAGGTGGCGGTGGCATAAGCCACATCCGAACCTTGGGTAATCATCAGCTTCTGGCCGTATATGTCCGGGGTGAGATCGTCCTGGTGATCCCGGCTGCCTGCCTCGTCGGCTGCTTTTCGCAGTTCTACAACCAGGTTGGCGGGATTAACGATCAGAAC
>NZ_SLUM01000025.1 GCF_004345265.1 Allofournierella massiliensis | reverse complement strand
TGGTAGGAGATTTACACCAATCCACAGCATCCCTTACAGTGTAGCACACAGCCCTTGGAGAGGGGCTCTAATAACTACTACTCTATAATACAAGGTGATTTACGGGAAATTAAGAAAAGATATTGGAAAAATCCTGAGGATGCTTTGTGATTACAAGCATGTGGAAATCATTGAGGGGCATGCAATGCCAGACCACATTCATATGCTCGTATCGATTCCGCCGAAATTGGCGGTAGCAGATTTTATGGGATACTTGAAAGGCAAGAGTACGTTGATGATTTTTGAGAGGCATGCGAATCTAAAGTACAAATATGGAAGGAGAGTGTTTTGGGCAAAAGGGTACTATGTAAATACGGTTGGAGGAAATGAGGCAAAGATCCGCAAGTACATCCAAGAACAGGAAATGCAAGATCAGATGAGCGATCAGCTGAGTTTCAGAGAATATGAAGACCTGTTCAAAAATATAGCAGATCTTGATGATGATTCACCGGAGATCCCGACCGACAGTAGAAGAAAGAAGTAAAAAAGCAACGCCAAATGCGGTTGGCGTTGCTCATTATGCACCTTTAGGTGCTGCTGGAATAATGGCCCTTATAGGGCCGTTCTGCAAACCCCACGTTCAACGTGGGGTTATGATTTTTTGCGGTTTGCCGCTTCGGAGAATCACTCCGTGCAGCAGAGAAAAATTCCTCAGTCCTCCTGGGGGCGGAAGATGATATTGCCTTCTTCATCCACGCCTTCCACAATGGCCAGACTGGTGAGCTTGTAGCCCGCTGCACGCAGGGAATCGCCACCGCTCTGGAAGCCCTTTTCAATGGTGATGCCGATGCCGCACACGGTAGCGCCGGACTGCTCGCATACATCCAGCAGACCATGCATTGCTTTGCCCACGGCCATGAAGTCGTCCAGAATCAGCACCCGATCCTCGGGGCCCAGGAACTTTTTGGCCAGGGTAATATCGTAATCTTTTCCGTAAGTAAAGGAATGCACGGTGGAAGTAAAGACTTCGCCGTCCAGATTTTTGCTCTTTGCTTTTTTTGCAAAGACCACCGGCACATCAAAGTAACGGGCGGTCATGCAGGCAATGGCGATGCCGGAAGCCTCAATGGTCAGGATTTTGTTGATCCCGTCGTCTTTATAAATACGATAGAATTCCTTGCCGATTTCGTCCAGCAGGTTCACATCCAGCTGATGGTTCAAAAAGGAATCCACCTTAATAATATTGCCCGGGCGGACCTGACCGTCCTTTACAATTCGCTCTTCCAGCAGTTTCATACTTTCATAACGCTCCCTACACAAAAGTATCCCCACCGCGGGCAAAATGCACACACGGAAAAAGGTAATACACCTATTATACAGAAAAGCGAAGGGTTTGCAATGCTTAAAACGCTCTTTTTTGCCGAAAAAACGGCTTTTTAGCAGAATAATAATAACGAAAGCATTACAAATTGCCAAACGAACAGTTTTGTTTGTCCAAAAAAACAAAGAATACTGTGCATTATCACTACGTTTACGCTTTACAACGATAAAAAGTATGTGAAAATAGCGAATTGCAATTTTGCACTGATGTCCGTATAATTTAGAAAAGCAAAAAATTCCCCCCACAGAAAACGCATAAGGGGTGTGCGGGGGAAGATCGGAGGAGAATCCACATGAAAAAAGCAATGAGTTTGGTTCTTGCGGCCGCAATGGCATTCGGCTTCGCTGCTTGTGGCGGCGCATCCAGCACCAGCGGTGCAGCATCCACCGCTTCCAGCACTGCCTCCGGGGCAGCCATTAAGATCGGTGGCATCGGCCCCCTGACCGGTGGCGCTGCAATCTACGGCAACGCTGTTAAGAATGGCGCCGAGCTGGCTGTGGAAGAAATTAACGCACAGGGCGGCCTGCAGTTCGAACTGAACTTCCAGGACGATGAAAACGACCCCGAAAAGTCCCTGAACGCTTACAACAACCTGAAGGACTGGGGCATGCAGGCTCTGCTTGGCACCGTTACCACTCAGCCCTGCCTGACCGTAGCGCCCGAGACTGCTGCTGACAATATGTTCCTGCTGACTCCTTCCGCTTCTGCGGTAGACGTCATCAAGGAGGACAATGCTTTCCAGGTCTGCTTCACCGACCCCAACCAGGGCGTTGCTTCCGCAGACTACATCGCTGAGAACGGCCTGGCCACCAAGATTGCCATCATCTACGACAGCTCCGACGCCTATTCTTCCGGCATCCACGACAAGTTCAAGGAAGAGGCTGCCACCAAGGGCCTGGAGATCGTAGCCGACGAGGCCTTCACCGCCGACAATAAGACCGATTTCTCCGTGCAGGTTCAGAAAGCCAAGAGCTCCGGCGCTGAGCTGGTGTTCCTGCCCATCTACTACAGCGAAGCCAACCTGATCATCCAGGAGATGAACAAGCAGGGCTGCACCGCTTCTGTATTTGGTTGTGACGGTCTGGACGGTCTGCTGACCATCGAAGGCGCCGACACCTCCCTGTTCGAGGGCGTAATGCTGCTGACTCCCTTCGCTGCCGACGCGCAGGACGAGAAGACTCAGAACTTCGTTTCCAAGTATGAAGAGAAGTACGGCGAGACTCCCAACCAGTTCGCTGCCGACGCTTACGACGGTGTTTACACCATCCTGGCTGCCTGCGAGCAGGGCGGCGTGACCGCTGATATGGACGCTTCCGCTGTTTGCGATGCGTTGAAAGCTGCCATGACTCAGATCACCGTAGACGGTCTGACCGGCGAAGGCATGAAGTGGGAAGCCACCGGCGAAGTAAACAAGGCTCCTCGTGCCGTTAAGATCCAGAACGGTGCCTACACCGCAATGTAATTGAAACAGTCCGGCCTGGTCCGGTGCTGAAAGGGCTGCTCGCCGGGGGCGCAGCAGCCCTTTTTTATTCAAAAACCGGCAAAATCCGGCAGAAAATGCTGCGGGATTCTTGTGTGCACTTTACAGCAGTGCTATAATAATCCATATATTCTGTGCGGTGGCGGCAGACAGGTGTAGGCATCACCGGTCCGCCGCCGCGAAAAAAGGGGAATCGAGTATGGAATTTCTGTCCTACTTAATCAACGGCATCAGCCTGGGCAGTGTGTATGCCATCATCGCCTTGGGCTACACCATGGTGTACGGCATTGCCAAGATGCTGAACTTTGCCCATGGCGACGTAATCATGGTGGGCAGCTACATTGTGTTCATTGCGGTGAACCAGATGGGCATGCCTCCGCTGCTGGCCATTGTTATTTCCATGGCTTTGTGCACGCTGTTGGGCATCGTAATCGAGCGGTTTGCCTATAAGCCGCTGCGCAGTGCCTCTTCTCTGGCAGTTCTGATCACCGCCATCGGCGTGAGCTACCTGCTGCAGAACCTGGCGCTGCTCATCTGGGGCGCGGACCCCAAGTCCTTCACCTCCGTGGTGGGGCTGGCTCCGGTGCAGCTGGCCGGTGGCCGTCTGGTCATCTCCGGCGAGACCATTGTGACCATTGTGGTGAGCGCTATCATCATGGCTGGTCTGATCTTCTTCGTGAACAACACCAAAATGGGCCGGGCTATGCTGGCCGTGAGCGAGGATAAGGGCGCTGCTCAGCTGATGGGCATCAATGTGAACTCTACCATCGCCATGACCTTCGCCATCGGTTCTGCCCTGGCTGCAGTGGCTGGTGTGCTGCTGTGCTCCGCCTATCCCACTCTGCAGCCCACCACCGGTGCCATGCCTGGCATCAAGGCCTTCACTGCTGCGGTGTTCGGCGGTATCGGCTCCATTCCCGGCGCCTTTGTGGGCGGCATCCTGCTGGGCGTGATCGAGATCATGAGCAAAGCTTACATTTCCACCCAGCTGGCGGACGCTATCGTGTTCGCGGTGCTGATTATTGTGCTGCTGGTGCGTCCCACCGGCCTGCTGGGCAAGAAAATCAGTGAAAAGGTGTGAGGTGGCGGTTATGAATATGCTGAAAACCATGAAAAAGTCCACCCGCAGCAACCTGATCACCTATGGCATTGTGGTGCTGTTTTATCTGGTGATGCAGCTGCTGGCCAGCGGCGGTCTGCTGAGCAACTCCATGCAGGGCATGCTGGTGCCCATCTGCACCTATGTGGTCCTGGCAGTATCCCTGAACCTGACCGTCGGTATCCTGGGCGAGCTGAGCCTGGGCCATGCGGGCTTCATGAGCGTCGGTGCATTCTCCGGCGCGGTATACTGGATGATCGCGGGGCAGAACCTGCCCTCCGCGCTGGGGCTGGCGGTGGCTATGCTCATCGGCGGCGTGATGGCCGGTGTATTCGGCTTCCTGATCGGCATCCCTGTGCTGCGGCTGCGGGGTGACTATCTGGCCATCGTAACCCTGGCCTTCGGCGAGATCATCAAGAACATCCTGAATGCCATCTATCTGGGCTGGGACAGCAACGGCTTCCATTTCTCCATGAAGGATGCCACCTCTCTGAACATGGGCGAGGACGGCGAGGTCATCATCAATGGCGCCATCGGCATCAGCGGCATGACCAAAGCCTCCAGCTTTACCGCCGGCATCATTCTGGTGCTGATCACCCTGTTTGTGGTACTGAATCTGATCAATTCCCGTGCCGGGCGTGCGATCATGTCCATCCGCGACAACCGTATCGCTGCCGAGGCCACCGGTATCAACGTGACCAAGTACAAGCTGATGGCCTTCATCACCTCTGCTTTCCTGGCCGGTATGGCGGGCGTGCTGTATGCACTGAATATGTCCGCTCTGGCGGCCAAGAAGTTCGACTACAACACCTCCATTCTGGTTCTGGTGTTCGTGGTTCTGGGCGGTATCGGCAACATCCGCGGCTCGGTGATCGCGGCAGCTGTTCTGTATGTGCTGCCTGAGCTGCTGCGCGGTCTGAACGATTACCGCATGCTGATCTATGCGGTGATCCTGATCGTTATGATGATCTTCAACCAGAGCGCCCAGGTGGTCGCCTGGCGTCATCAGGTGTGGGAAAAGCTCTCCGCCACCGGCCCGTTCCAGAAGCTGGCCCGGGCAAAAAAACAAACGAAGGGGGAGGCATGATCCATGGCTCTGCTTGAAGTAATGAACGTGGGCATCGCTTTCGGCGGTCTGCAGGCGGTTGCTCAGTTGGATATGAAGATCGAAAAGGGCCACCTGTATGGCCTGATCGGCCCCAACGGTGCGGGCAAGACCACCGTATTCAACATGCTTACCGGCGTGTACCGTCCCACCGAGGGCGATATCATTCTGGATGGCAAAAATATCACCGGCAAGGCACCGGCCAAGATCAATCAGGCCGGCATTGCCCGTACCTTCCAGAACATTCGCCTGTTCAGCCAGATGACCGTGCTGGATAACGTGAAGATCGGTCTGCATAATCAGGTCAAGTACTCCATGTGGACGGGAATTTTCCGCCTGCCCGGCTTCCGTGAAAAGGAGCAGGAGATGGATTACAAGGCCATGAAACTGCTCAAGATCTTTGATCTGGACAAGGAGGCCAATCTGCCCGCTTCCAGCCTGCCCTACGGTAAACAGCGGAAGCTGGAGATTGCTCGTGCGCTGGCCACCAATCCCAAGCTGCTGCTGCTGGACGAACCCGCTGCCGGTATGAACCCCAGCGAGAGTGAGGAACTGATGAATACCATCAAGTTTGTGCAGAAGGAGTTCGGTGTGGCGATTCTGCTCATCGAACACGACATGAACTTTGTGATGGGCATCTGTGAATACATCTATGTGCTGGATTACGGCCGGGTCATCGCTCAGGGCAACGGCGAATCCATCCGCAATAACCCCAAGGTTATTGCGGCATATCTGGGAGGTGACTGACCATGGGTGAGATGCTTCGCGTAAGCGATCTGAATGTGTTCTATGGCTCCATCCATGCCATCAAGGATATCTCGTTCCATGTGGACGAGGGCGAGATCGTGACCCTGATCGGCGCCAACGGCGCCGGCAAGACTACCACCATGCACGCCATTTCCGGCCTGCTCAAACCCAAGAGCGGTACCATCGACTTTCTGGGCAGCCGCATCAGTCAGATGGAAGCCCACAAGATCATCCGGCTGGGCCTGGCCCAGGTGCCGGAAGGTCGCCGGGTGTTCAGCCATCTGACCGTGCAGGAGAACCTGTCCATGGGTGCGTTCACCCGCAAGGACGGCGCTTCCGCCATCGCGCAGGATCTGGAGATGGTGTTTGACCGCCTGCCCCGCCTGAAAGAGCGGCGCAAGCAGCAGGCGGGTACCCTGTCCGGCGGCGAGCAGCAGATGCTGGCCATCGGCCGTGCGCTGATGTGCAAGCCCAAGATGCTGCTGCTGGATGAGCCCTCCATGGGTCTGTCGCCCCTGCTGGTGAAGGAGATATTCAAGATCATCGAGGACGTGAACAAGGACGGCGTGACCGTTCTGCTGGTGGAACAGAACGCCAAGATGGCGCTGGAGATTGCCGACCGCGCCTATGTGCTGGAAACCGGCACCGTGAAGATGGAAGGCCCCGCCGACGAGCTGGCCAACAACATCGAAGTGCGCAAGGCCTATCTGGGCTGCTGAGCGGTCAAAGAAAACGATGTCTGTTGTATCCCCGCTGTGTGTTTCACAGCGGGGATTTTATTGTTTATGATCACGCTGTATCAACTGGAAAAAGTATGCTATAATAAAAAGCACTCAGCCCAGATGTCCGGCTTTGACCCGCGCGGGGCGAGTGCTTTTTGTTTTGGTATGGAGGCGGTTTTCGTTGACGAAAGATCTGACCCAGGGCGGCATCACAAAGACTCTGGTTCTGTTTTCCCTGCCCATGATTGCGGGCAACCTGCTGCAGCAGTTGTATAACATTGCCGACACTCTGATTGTGGGTCGCTTTCTGGGGGCGAATGCTCTGGCAGCGGTGGGCTCGGCCTACACCCTCATGATCTTTCTCACCTCGATTCTGCTTGGCCTTGCCATGGGCAGCGGGGCGCTGGTGTCCATCTGCTGGGGCCAGCGGGATGGCGAGCGGATGCGCTATTGTGTGGCGGCGTCCTTCTCGCTGATCGGTGTGCTGGCAGCTCTGCTCACCGTGGGCGTTTATCTGCTGGTGGATCCCATTCTCGCTTTGTTGCAGGTGCCGGAGCAGGTCTGGGCGCTGATGCGGGTGTATCTGCTGGTGATCTTCGCGGGCATCCCCGCCACCTTCCTGTACAACTATTTTGCCTGCATGCTGCGGGCGGTGGGGAACTCGGCAGTGCCGCTGGCTTTTTTGGGGATCTCCTCGGTGATGAACATCGGGCTGGATCTGCTGTTTGTTCTTCGCTTTGAATGGGGCGTGGCAGGTGCGGCCTTCGCCACCGTGCTCAGCCAGTATCTGTCCGGTATCGGGCTGGCGGTGTACAGCCTGTTTGCTGCCCGGGAGCTGCTGCCACGGCGAAAGCATTGGCGCTTTGGCCGGGCCCGTCTGGCGGAAGTGGCCAGCTATTCGCTGCTCACCTGTATGCAGCAGTCCATTATGAACTTCGGCATCCTGATGGTGCAGGGCAGGGTGAACAGCTTCGGCCCGGCGGTAATGTCTGCCTTTGCGGCCGCGGTGAAGATTGACACCTTTGCCTATATGCCTGCGCAGGATCTGGGTAACGCCTTTTCCACCTTTGTGGCCCAAAACTACGGGGCGGGCAAGGCGGACCGTATCCAGAAGGGCATCCGGCGGGCAGTGGCCATTTCGGCCGGGTTCTGCGTGGCGGTGAGCGTTCTGGTATTTGTGTTCGCAAAGCCGCTGATGCTCATCTTCGTGGTCCCCGAAGAGACCGAGATTCTGTCCATCGGCGTGCAGTATCTGCGCATTGAGGGCAGCTTCTATTGCGGCATCGGCTGCCTGTTCCTGCTGTACGGCCTTTACCGTGCCATGGAAAAGCCGGGCATGTCGGTGGTGCTCACTGTCCTTTCGCTGGGCACCCGGGTGATTCTGGCCTATGGCCTTTCTGCGATCCCGGCCATCGGCGTCGTTGGCATCTGGTGGTCGGTTCCCATCGGCTGGTTTTTGGCAGACGCGGTGGGCTTTGTATACTACTGGAAAAACCGTGCCCGGCTGCAATCTGTGCTGACCGGGAACGAAAAAGGAGAAACTACATGAAAGAACGTTTGACACATCTTTACTTCGGCAACGGCAAGGGCAAAACCACTGCTTCCATGGGTCTGGCGCTGCGGGCGCTGGGCAATGGCTGGCGGATAGTGGTGGTCCAGTTTCTGAAAAGCCACCCCAGCGGCGAGGTTGCCGGGCTGGAAAAGCTGGGCGCCAAAGTAATCCGCAGCACCGAGACCATGAAGTTCGTGTTTAAAATGACCGAGGAGGAGAAGCAGGCTGCCCGGGCTGTGCAGCAGAAGATGCTGAACGAGGCCATCCGTCTGGTGGATGAGGGTCAGGTGGATCTGCTGGTGCTGGATGAGGCAGGTTCTCTCTGCCAGCTGGATATGCTGGAGGATATGAATACCCTGCGTCAGCTGGTAGAGCACAAGCCCGCCGGGCTGGAGCTGGTGATCACCGCCCACGAGCCCGCTCAGTGGCTGCTGGATGCGGCGGACTACTGCACTGAAATGCGCTGCCATCGCCATCCCTTTGACCGGGGTATCCCGGGCCGCAAGGGCGTGGAGTTTTAAAGCATCGGATAAGAAAACAAAGAACGCCCGTGACCTGTGTGGTTTGCCAGGTCACGGGCGTTTTCGTTATTGCTTATGAAAGGATAAGAACGGAGAAATTAGACCTTTTCGGCGTTCTCATCCGCTTTGGTAGGCTCCGGCTGGGTCAGAGGGCTTACCACCGCATCCTCCAGACGGTGCTCCCGCACACGGGCGGTGTGAATGGTCACCGGCGGCAGCTTGACGGAAAAATGCGCCTGATCCTCCGGTACTGTGCCCAGCTGACCGAACACAAAGCCGCCGAAGGTGTCGTATGTATCCAGCACCTCTTCCGTAAAATCCAGCGAAAGGCTGCGGGCTACCTCTTTCAAAGGCGCGGAGCCCTGAATCCGCCAGCGGCCGGGAGCCAGCGATTCGATTTCCTGCGGCTGGGCTGCCTTTTCCAGGTCATCCTCCAGATCACCCACCAGCTGCTCCAGCAGGTCGTTCATGGTCACCACGCCGGTCACACCGCCGTATTCATCCAACACCACGGCAAAATGATTGCGGGTGCGCTTCATGTCCCGGAAAAGCACGTCCGCCCGCAGATGCTGGGGCACGAAGTAAGCCGGGCGAACGGCTTTCTCCATCACCAGAGCGCGATTGCGGTTTTGCAAACGGAAATAATCCCGTACATTCAGCACGCCGATCACATCATCGGCAGTCTCGCCGCACACCGGGTATTTGGCGAAGCGGCTTTCCCGGATGGTGGTATCCCAAACCTCGTCGCTGTCCTCCTGCCAGAGCACGGTCAGTTCGGTGCGGTGGGTGGCAAATTCGGCCACGGTGCGGTCGTCAAACTCAAACACATTCTGGATAAACTCCCGTTCTTCCTGGTCGATCACGCCTTTTTTGCTGCCCGCATCCACCATCATGCGGATCTCTTCTTCGCTCACTTCGTCCTCCTCGGCGTTGGGATCCAGGCCGCACAGCCGAAGCACAAAGTTGGTGGAGGCAGTAAGCACCCACACGATGGGCGAGGCCACCCGGGCCAGCGCCGAGATCATGCCGGACATGGCCAGCGCCAGACTCTCGGCTTTTTTCATGGCCAGACGCTTGGGTACCAGCTCACCGAATACCAGAGTGAAGTAGGAAAGAATCAGGGTGATCAGAACCACCGAAACCGCGTTCAGGGTTTGGGCGGGCACCGGTACGCCCAGACGGAGCAGGCCATCCACCAGAATACCGGCGAAGTTGTCCGCCGCGAAGGCGCTGCCCAGAAAACCGGACAGGGTAATGGCAACCTGAATGGTGGCCAGAAAACGTGCAGGCTGGCTGGTAAGCCGGGCAAGGCGCATGGCACGCTTGTCGCCCTGGGAAATAAGCTGGGCCAGTTTGGCATCGCTTACCGAGATCACGGCAATCTCAGCGCAGGCGAACACCGCGTTCAGGGCGATCAGAATGATTTGCAGAAAAATCTGCCATACAATGGGGTTCATAAATGAATATAACTCCTTTTTCGTGTATCAGGATAAAAATGAAAGCAGGCCGGAAGCCAGGGGGCGGAAGGCGTCCCGGAGCGGAGAAGAAATCCTAACGCAGCATCCGCCGAAAACGCAAGAAGACACGCCCGTTTCCCGTAAAAGCAGAAAACAGGTGTGTCTTGTATCGCCGGTCTGATTCAGTTGCAATGGGGCATCGGGCAGGGTCGCCGTCGTCCATAAGTCAAAAGCTCTCCTTTTCGGGTTTTATGGGAATGCCTAGATAATACAGGATATGAGGTGGCTTTGTCAAGCGCAGGATGGGGGCGATTTTGGGCGCTTTTACCAGTATCGGCCAGATAAACGCTGTGTGCACTGGAAAAACGGAAAAAGCGGCGAAATACCGGCAAATTTTCGGTTTTGCTGTTTTCTTGCCCCAAAAGATGTGCTATAATCATGGGTAAACTGTGAAGCAAACCAGTCGCAAAGGGAGGAAAATCAATGGCAGAAACCATCTTAGTTGTGGACTTTGGCGGCCAGTACAACCAGCTGATCGCCCGCCGTGTGCGTGAGTGCCACGTTTACAGCGAGATCGTGTCCTACACCAAGGCCATGGAGGCCATCCGGGAGAAAAAGCCCGCCGGTATTATCTTCACCGGTGGCCCCAACAGCGTTTATCTGGAGGATTCCCCCTCCATCAGCACCGAAGTGTTCGAGCTGGGCATCCCCGTGCTGGGCATCTGCTACGGCTCGCAGCTGATGATGCATCTGCTGGGCGGCCATGTATGCGTTGCCCCCGAGCGGGAATACGGCAAGACCGAGGTCACTGTGGATACCAGCAGCAAGCTGTTCCAGGGCGTGAGCGAAAAGACCATCTGCTGGATGAGCCATAACGATTACATCGAGAAGGCGGCCCCCGGCTTTACCATCAGTGCCCACACCGTCAACTGTCCCGTGGCTGCCATGGAGTGGCCCGAGCGCAACCTGTACGCCGTGCAGTTCCATCCGGAAGTTCTGCACACTCAGGAAGGCACCAAGATGCTCTCCAACTTCGTGTACAACGTCTGCGGCTGCAAGGGCGAGTGGACCATGGATTCCTTTGTGGAGAAGTCCATCGAGGCCATCCGCGCCAAGGTAGGCAATGGCAAGGTGCTGTGCGCCCTGTCCGGCGGTGTGGACAGCTCTGTGGCTGCCGTTATGCTGGCCAAGGCAGTGGGCAAGCAGCTCACCTGTGTGTTCGTGGATCACGGCCTGCTGCGCAAGAACGAGAGCGAAGAGGTTTGCAGCGTGTTCGGCCCCGAGGGCCCCTACGACCTGAACTTCATCTGCGTGAACGCCCGCCAGCGCTTCTACGACAAGCTGAAGGGCGTGGAAGAACCGGAGAAGAAGCGCAAGATCATTGGCGAGGAGTTTATTCGCGTATTCGAGGAAGAGGCCAAGAAGATCGGCACCGTGGATTTCCTGGTGCAGGGCACCATCTACCCCGACGTGGTGGAGAGCGGCGCCGGCGGCGAAAGCACCGTGATCAAGAGCCACCACAACGTGGGCGGCCTGCCGGATTATGTGGACTTCAAGGAGATCATCGAGCCCCTGCGCGACCTGTTCAAGGACGAGGTGCGCAATGCCGGCCGTCAGCTGGGTATTCCCGAGTACCTGGTGAGCCGTCAGCCCTTCCCGGGCCCCGGTCTGGCCATCCGTATCATCGGTGAAGTGACCGAAGAGAAGATCAAGATGGTGCAGGATGCCGACGCCATCTGGCGCGAGGAGATCGCCGCCGCTGGTGAGGACAAGAACCTAGGCCAGTACTTCGCGGCGCTGACCAACATGCGCAGCGTGGGCGTTATGGGCGACGAGCGCACCTACGATTACGCTGTGGCCCTGCGTGCGGTGACCACCACCGACTTCATGACCGCCGAGCCTGCCTACCTGCCCTGGGATCTGATCGCCAAGGTGACCAGCCGTATCGTGAACGAGGTTCCTCATATCAACCGCGTCATGTACGACTGCACCGGCAAGCCCCCGGCAACCATCGAGTTCGAATAAGGTAAAAGTGGATATGAGAGCCCGCAAACCCGCATAAACACTGGGTTTGCGGCTCTTGAAAATCCTCTTTGATAGCAGATTGATCGCATTTGCCCAATTTCGATTTATTCTTTAATGATCGAAAGACTGGCGAATGCGCGGTCAATTTATCCGAAAAGAAAAAGGTCACCGAAAGGTGGCCTTTTTCTCGTATTGGGTAGCTTGAGCGAGCGACAACCACCAGCTAAGCTGGTGGAATAAAAACGGCTTTAGCCCTAGACAAAGAGAAACCTCCCCGTAGAATAGAGTGTGGGTTTGCCAACCACATTCTAGGAACAGAGAGGTTTATCTTTGAAATGAAAAATAGCAAACTATTTTTTACAAAGGCATAATGCCAAGTGAAAAGATTTTAGATTTTCCAGTGGATTGTAACTTCCTCACTGGTAGCGTCAATTTGTGATATGAGAATATCAACCACCTTGCGCTTATCGTCAAAGCTCACGGACTCCCAATCATCCAGATAGCCCGTAATGCTGTCAATCTGTGAAGCGGAAACGGAATTAGCGGTGAGGTCGGCCACCAGCTTTAGCTGCTTTTGACGTTCCGCGTCCAGTTCCTCAATCCGGTTATTTGCGTATTGCAGGAGCAGCGGGTTTGCCCCGGACAAAGTGTCCAGAAGTTTCTCGATCTCGCTCTCTGTCTTTGCAAGGGCAACACGGGCGGCGGTCAGCTTCGGATTATAGCTTTGTTCCTTTCCGCCTTTCAGCGTGTGGAATTTCTGCATCTTCTTAACCATCTCGCCGTACACAAACGCCTCCATGTTTTGCGTTGTCAGCGTACCGGCCCCCTCACAGCTCCCATTTTCCGCCCGCTGTTTGCACCGCAGGTAGGTAACGCCATTTTGGGCTCTCAGAGCAGCCAGCGCATAGCCGCAGCGCCCGCACTTGATTTTCCCGGCCAGCCATGTATTATGGCATTTGCGGCCATTCTGGAAAGAGGTGTTCTGTGACAGCTTGCGCTGAACAGTCAGCCAGAGCTGGGAAGAAATGCGGCCCTGGTGCGGGGCGATCACAAGAATTGGCTCCTCACCCTCGCGCCCTTGATAGAGATAGCAGCTGTTGTCCCCTGTGAACATTTCCGGGGGACTTTCAATTTTTACGCCCTGGGCCTTGAAGTATTCGTAGATGTCCATATCAGCCTGGACATAAACGGGGTTTCTCAGTAGTTTGGAGATAAAGGCCCGCTGGAGTGCCTTGTCATAGACCTTGATGGAGTGTTTGACAAAGTACCGTGTTATATCGCCATAGGAATTGCTCGGCTCCGCATACATTTGAAACATGAGCTCGGCAAAATCCATTTCCGCATTTTCCACCAGCTTCTTTGTCTTGATCCCGTCCATGACGATGGGCTCGGTATCAAAGCCGTATGGCGTCCGGCCCCGCATATAGTAGCCTTTGGCACACCGGGAATAGAAAGCGTCCTGCACACGCATTTGGATGCTCTCACGTTCAAGCTGGGCAAAGACAATGCAGATATTGAGCATCGCCCGGCCCATTGGGGTGGAAGTATCAAATTTTTCCGTACAGGAAACAAACTCCACATCGTATTGCTTGAACAGCTCCATGAGCTTTGCAAAGTCTACAATGGAGCGGCTGATCCGATCCAGCTTGTAGACAATCACCCGTTTAATCAAGCCCAGCCGGATGTCCTGCAAGAGCCGCTGGAAGTCGGGGCGTTCAATGTTCTTGCCGGAATACCCTTTATCTTTGTATTCCTTACCTTCACCGCCTTTTAACTCATATCGGCAAAATTCAAATTGACTTTCAATGCTGATACTGTCCTTTTTGTCAATCGACTGCCGCCCGTAAATTGCATCAATTCTATTATCCATAATTAGCTCCCTTTCTGTTCATTGGGAGCCAACCTACAAGTATATTATACCTCTGCCGCCCCCCTACAACAAGGATGACTCCGGCCTACCCCCGCTGCCCGGCATACTTGCGGAACACGTCAAACAGCCGCCGCTCGATCTCGCGGTTGAGCTTGTCCTGTTCCTGCGGGGAAAAAACGGGGGTGAGATTTTTGACGGTGATCGTCCGATCTCCGAGAACAGCCGATTTAACTTCACTTTCATATTTGACCTGCGCCTGCATAAAATCCCTCCCATACAATCAAAGAATATTTTGAAGCATAGCAAAGGCCAGCACCGCGAAAGTGCTGGCCTTTGGCCGGATATGTACCTCTGGACAAAGTGTCCAGAAGTCAGTAAGGGCTTTCCTCAAAGTGCTGCTGGGCCTCTTCCAGACTGCGGAAGTCGAAAACCTCATAGAGCTCTGCCACCACGCGCCGGATGTCGTTGGGAGAAAACCCGCAGTTCTCCATCGCGTAGATGACATAGCCACGGCAGGCGTTGTTGCTCCACGGCTGGGACAGCATAGCAGCCAACATAGGATCATAGTCCATTCTGTTATCCCTCACTTTCATAAATGGCGGGGAGCGCCGCGCTCATTTTCTTGCCCCGTCATAAGACAGCCATACTCGGCAGCGGCGCTCCCCCACAAAGGGGGGCGGCGGCCTGCGGCCCCCGCGCCTCCTTTGCGGAGAGAACTTCCTCTCACATACCACCAGAAAAAGAGGGGTAAATGGAGATGGTAACTTAGAAATTTTCCTGCAAATATTTTTTCATGCGCTCAATCCCGCATTTCACGGAGCAGCGGACGGCGCTCTTGTCCACGCCCTCCTCGCGGGCGATCTGACGGTAGCTCTTTCCAAGGATCAAATGAGCGTCCACCCGGCGGCCCTGGATCTCCGGCAGGGAGTTGAGGGCGTTCCACAGACGGAAAAACAGCTCCTTGCGATCCATGAGCTCCTGGGGGCTGGGCTCGTGCAGGCAGGCGGAGTATTCGATCCCATCGTCACAATCCAGGGAATAATATGCCTTGTTGTAGCGTACCCGTTCCGCATGAGCGGCCTCACGCCGCTTGCTGGCCATGAGCTCCTCGGCCACCTCGTCAGGCACCTCCACCAGCTCGTCCGTTAAGTACCAATAATAAAAATCTTTCAGATTGATCGTTGTCATAGCTTGTCCTCCATTTTGTTTCGGTTGATGGGTTGATCGAAAACAAAATGGAGAGCTGGCGGGGAGCGGCACCCTGGGGAGCCGCCCCGAACCTCTGGACAAAGTGTCCAGAAGTCGGACAAACAAAATGCGCCTGCGCGACACACGGCCACACAAGCGCATGAAATTATAAATTCATTTATGTACTGCCAAATTTCATATCCGCTGCCAAACTGATCCTGTTGGGCGGGTGAGCTTTTTTTGACAGGTTAGGAGGAAAAAAAAAGATAAAGGACACGGCAATACCTCCAGAGGGCCTCCGTGTCCTTACAAGTCGTCATTAGTTTGTGTAAACGCAAAGGAACGGCGGCTTTGAAATCAAGCCGCCGTTCCCAATGGGCGTGTTAAAAAGGCTGCTGTACGACGGCTTTTTTCTTTTGCCGTCGTCCGGCAGGTCACTCCATCTCTTTTACACCAACTATTTTGTCATTTTCGTAAATCGTTTGGACATTGATGCTACCTCCATCTGTTGACTGGAACGTAAACACGTCTCCACTTGGGGATAAATCCAAGAAATACTTTACGAGTTTCCCGTTATAGTAGATATTTCCGGTACCGCTGGCGTTTTCCGACTCAACATATTCGATCCCAAATTCTTTATATTTGTCAAATCGATCTGCAAAACTCTCTGCGGTAGGATCATAAAAGCCTGAAACATAGACCGAACCACCAGGAGCATCATAAAAACTTGATAGATCCCTGTTGTCAAATTCCTCCTGGCTGTACCGTTCGATACCTGTCAGCCGACCAAAAGGATTGACACTTCCATCCGCATTTTTGATTGTTTCTCGCGTCGTGTGAATATCTACGGTGCCGTTTTCATTGAGAAATTCGCAGTAGACACTTTGGACACCGTCTGCCACATCGACACCATCATAAAAATACCTGACCAGCTCACCATCAAAGTACAGCTCATTTTTGCTTTCATCGTATTTGAGTCCAAACGTCTCGTACTCCTGATAGGATACCTGCTTTTGGGGTAGCTCGTGCTGCTCCACATAGGTCTGCCCAGCGTCGCTTGACGCAACTTCTGAAGTGCTGGAAAGTTTATCAGGAACCGCCTGTGCCGCAGCTGCAGCGCCACAGGCAGCCAAGCCGCATAACATTGTAAGAAGCAGGAGTGCGGCAACTCCTTTTTGAATTTTTTTCATAGAGAAATCACCCTTTCTTATTTTGTATGGTTATATCTTAGCAAAGATATTTGTGATAGAATTGGGGGCAATTTGTGATTTGTGTGTAGTTGAAAAAAGGGGCGGCTATTGAAAGCCGTCCCTTAGAAATTGCGATTTTATAATAAAAATGAAAAGCATACCCCCCGTTCTGTATTGGTGACATTACATTCACTTCCATGCTGTTTTAATATCTTTTGAACAATGTAAAGCCCCAACCCACTTCCACCTGTTTGTCGGCTCCTTGAATGGTCTACACGATAGAAAGGCTCAAAGATTTTGGATAAGTCCTCATTGGGAATGTGGACGCCTGTATTCTCTATACGAAACCTAAACTTTCCACTCTGTGTTTTGGCCGCAATATAAATATCGTTATCTGGAGGTGAATAGAAAATTGCATTACTGATCAGGTTTCCTATTACTTTTGATAGTAAACGGCTATCACCTAAAACCAATGCCGGAACTTCTATATCGGTATGCAATGTTAGGTTCTTGCGGATCATCAAATCTTCTGTGGAAGAAAGGTAGGTCTTGAGATACTGTGCAATATCAAATTGACTATGCACAATAGAGGCTCCGGATGTTTCTAAGCGTGAGATCGTTAATATCTCCTGCACCATGCTTTCCATTGTATTTGCCACTTCTAACGACCGTGTAAGGTATTTCTTGTGATCCCTATATGCCCCAACATCTAACAGCATACCCTCTAACTGTCCTTTAATAACCGTAATAGGGGTCTTTAATTCGTGTGATACAGCAGAAAAAAACTCCATCCTCTCTTTTTCCAACGCTTTCTCTTTTTCAATGTCCCCTTGTAGTTTTGAATTTGCTTTTTGCAAATCTGATAAAGCAGTTGAAAGATTTCGAGACAGTATATTGAGACTTTTTTGTAAAACTCCTAATTCATCTGTACGATTTTCCACGCAATCCCAGTCAAGAGAAAGCTGCGACATATTCTTAGCTACGCTACTTATTGTCAATACAGGCTTTGTTACAACACGCGAGAATAGGAATGCGATAACAGCAGCTAATATAATAATAAGGCATAGTATCAATGGCGCAGTTTGTAGAATTGACTGCCTAATTTGACTTACAGGCTGTGCATTACCATAAACAATCAATGTGTATTGAGTATTGTCATTAAGAAATGAAAAGTCAAAACTTTGTGTGGTAGTGGGCTCGCCCAGATCGTGGTCAGATAATATTACGGTAGATCCAGTATAGGTGTTTTGTAAAGATGGAAGTGGGATGGATGTCCCATTTTCATCTATCAACTCCACAGTTGAAATATCCGGGTTTCCTATAATGCTGTCAAACAAAGCCCCGCTGCTATCGAAATCCACAGTTTCCAATCGGGAAACAAATTGCTGGGCCTTTTCGGCAAGAGCATCATTCAAGTATAGCGAATAGGTTTTAGGCATAAATATGGCAATCAAAAGATAGGTAAGGAAACCACAAAGAATTAACAATAACAAGGAAAGTAAAAATACCTTTGCTGCCAAACTATCCTTAATTCTCTTTATCAATTTTATATCCCACCCCTCGAATTGTTTGAATAAAATCTATTCCTAACTTTTTGCGTAAATTTTTAATATGGGTATCAACAACCCGCTCGTCCCCATAAAAATCATATCGCCACAGCTTGTCCAACAGGTTTTGCCGAGTTAATATCCGGCCTTGATGGGTCAGTAGCTCCCGCAGTATTTCAAATTCTTTTTGTGTTAGTTCAAAAGTGTTGCCATTCATTGTAGCAGTATATCCGTCACAATTTAAAAGCAAATTACCGTAAGTGATGCTCTGATAGCTCTCTACTGTTCCCTGGCTACTGCGTCGAAGCACAGCTGCAATTTTTCTAATCAAGATTGGCATGGAGAAAGGCTTAGTAATGTAATCATCCACCTGCAAATCCAACCCCTTGATTTGATCATCCTCGCCGTTCAATGCGGTCAGCATAATGATAGGGACATCAGATTGCTTTCGTATCAGTTCACAAACACCGTAACCGTCAATTTTGGGGAGCATAATATCCAGGAGAATTAGGTCATACTTTCCATCAATAAAAATAGATAGAGCTTCAACGCCATCGCCTGCAATATCTACTTCATATCCCGTTTCTTGTAAAAAATTTTGCAAGAGTTCCTGAATGTCGAAATCATCTTCGACAACTAAAATTCTTTGCATAATATCACCTCAATATATAGCATATCATATGAATTTGTGATTTAAGTGTAGTCTGCAATTTTTCAACAACAATATTGTATCTCAAAGATTGCAATAATGGCAATCTTGCAAACATGAAATTATTTAGTCGGTGGTATGAAATATGTGGTCGTTCAAATAATAACACCTGAAATGTAAAATTACATTAGGTGATATTATGAAGATTGAAAGAGATGAACGACGGTTTGATTTTCACGATATAGGGCTCGCCATCAAGCGGGCAAGGGAAGCCAGCGGGATGACACAAGAGCAACTGGCCTATATTGTTGACCGGGCTCCGCGCACCATCATGTATAACGAGAATGACGGCCAGCACCCCAGCCTCAACACCTTTTATCAGATGGTGACAATGTTTGATATATCGGTAGATCAATACTTTTATCCGTCCAAGAATAAAGGGAGCGAGTGCAGAAAGCGGATTGATGCCATGCTCAATTCCCTGGACGAAAAGGAATTGAAAATTTTAGAAGCCACGATCCAAGCGATGATGGCGGCTAAAGAAACGGAGAATGCGTAAGAGAAGCACGCGCCTCCGTTTTTTCATGCCATGTTGCGGGGTGCGCGTTTTGGCAAGCAATTCGGGTGTGGCCACACTCCGAAATTTTCACAGGCCGCAGGCCCGTGAAAATGCTTGTTGGGGAGCTCCCCAAACCCGCTGAACTTCTGGACACTTTGTCCAGAAGTCCCGGCGCAAGCGCCCATTGTTGGCGGCCCGGAGCTAACGCTCCTGGGCCTTATTTTTTTGCTCGTCCGCGTGTCCGAGCAGGTGATCGATATTCGCCTTGACTGCCACGGCCTGCCGCATATCCGCCTGGGCCTTGCGGTATTCCGCGTAAAGGGCTTTTTTCTTTTCGGAGAGCTCCCGGCGCTGCTTTTTCAGCGTGTCCATTTTGGGGAGCTTTGCCCCGTCCAAAAGCTCACTCATGGCCGCCTTTGCCGCCCGGTAGTCTGCCAGCTCCGCCTCGTGCTGGGCCAGATACTTTTTAGAATACCGGGCCGCCTTGTAGCCGTCAAACACGGGCCGCGTCTTTGCGTACTGCACCACCGCGCCCATGAGCTCGGAGGTTTTGGAAAGGGCGGCCTCCGTGTCCCGCAGCTCCCCGGCCAGCTTGTGAGCCCGATCCACCGCCGCCTCGGTGCTGGATGCCAGCGCCGCATAGTCCATAAGATCGTGCTCACGGAGATACAGGAGCGCGGCGGCCATCTGCTTTATGTTATAGACTTTGGCCCACCGCTCATAGGCCGGGCCCTTGCCCTGGGCCATGCGTTCTTGAATGTCGATGATCAGATTAACGCGCCGGGCCGGGGCCGGGCTGTCCTGGGGAAGCTCCGGGATGGGCCGCTCCCCGGCAATCGCCGCCCGGATGTCATCGGGATCAAAACCGGGGCCCAGGGTAGAAGCCCGCAGGCGGGTGTACTTTTCCTGCCCAGGGGCCAGGAACGAGATCGCGCCGCCCCGCCCATGCTTTACTTGAAAGCCGGACTCCTCCATGAGCCGCAGAAACGCCGGGAAGTCGGCGGGCTTTTGCTCCAGAGCCGCCACGATCCCCAGCCGCACCCGCTGCTGGGCCGAGGGCGGCTTTTCCCCGATCCATTGTCCATAGTGAAGAAAGCGGCCCTTGCTGTGCTGCTTCGGATTTTGAATAACAGACAGCTCGTGCTCAATGCACACCCGGTCAGAGAGCCGCCGCACCGCAAAACTGGAGCCGATGAAGTTATGGAATTTCCGGGAACAATCCTGGGCGGTGGAGTTGTAATAAATGTGATTGTGAATGTGGCCCTTGTCAATGTGGGTGCATACGAAGAACTGATACTTGCCCTTTGTCCAGCGCATGGCTGTTTCATAGCCGATTTTATTTGCCTCCTCCGGCGTGACCTCGCCGGGCGGGAACGCCTGCCGGATCTGAAAGAACAGGGCCCCGCGCTCCACGGCCCGGCCCGTTTCCGCCTGGTACTGGCTTTTCAGCAGCAGGAACTCAGCGGGGGCGGATGCAGGATCACAGAGATAGGCAGACACAGCCCCCAGCTTTTTCGGATTGAGCCCATAGGCAAACCGCTCCTCCATCGTCTGGATGGCCGTTTTCCCAGCCGCTACCTTGTAGGGCCGGATGTAGGTTGTAGCGATAGCCGCACCTCCTTTCCCAGCAGAAAAAACGGGCGGCGGTCTGTTCCACCCGCCGCCCGGAACTTCTGGACAAAGTGTCCAGAAGTATCAGCTTGCCATAAAATCCATCGCCGCATACTTCACACCATAAAGGCGCTCCACCAGCCAGCCGCCCAGGGCCGGGAGCCCAAAGGGAGAAACCAGGAACGCCAGCACGAACATGGCGATGCAGCCTGTGGTCTGCCCGGCCAGCAGGCAAAGGATCGCCAGCAGGGACAGGCCCACACACGCCACAACGCACACAGCGCCCGCCACGCAGGACAGAAACGAGAGCACTGCCACGGCGAGGATTAGGGCCAGAATAAAGGGGGCCGCGATAATTTTTAAGATCGTCCGCATGGTTCATACCTCCTACAAAAGTTTGATATTTGCCTCTATATGTATATTATAACTCCGTAAGAGGGGCCCAACAAGGATGCCTCCGCTATCCCCACCTCTGGACAAAGTGTCCAGAAGTCGAGATAGCCGAGGAACGGCGCAGGGCCGCTCCCCGGCAGGTCAGAGCCGCACAATGGCGGAGAGCTTTTCCAGAAGATCGGACAGGGGACGCCACAGCTTTTCATAGTCCCGCTGCAACGCCTTGATTTCCTCCGGGTAGATACCGCCATAGGTGTTTGCCTGGATCGCCACCTGGTTTAAGTTGTTGGAGCACCGCCGCTGGAGCGACACCAACTCCTGGACAGGTGACAGGTCAACATGGAGCACATAGCCATTGAGGGCCATTTTCCGCACATAGGCCCCCATATTGCGGATGCCCGCCTCGGCCATGCGCTCCTGGATCAGCGCCAGCTCCTCCTCGGACACCATCACATGAAGATGAATAGGGCGGCGGCGTTTCTTTGTCACCGCTCCTCCCGTTCCAGGCTCCGGCTGGTACGGGGCGGCTCCTTTACCTTGTCCAGCGCCTTGTCACGCTCCGGGGGCAGCGCGGGGATCGGCGTACCAAACACCCCGCAAAGCCGCTTCACTTCCAGATCGGCAAAATCCTGTTCACGCTTCTTGTCCATAATCATCCTCCTATCTATCGCCCTAATTGGGCCAAAATCTGCGATTGAATAGTACTCAGAAAATGCTATAATTGGTTTATAAAATAAGAGGGAGCGGAGCCTATGGGTATTAAAATTACTGGGATTGATACGCCATTTGGGGGTGTATCATGGGAATATACTGAAACATCAAAAAATGGTATTCAAGAACTTTTCTACTATCTTGAAACTAAACGTATTTTGATCAATCCAGTAGAGATGGAAATAAAATCATGGTGTGTTCAATCTGCCATTGAAATGAAGCGAGAGATTGCATCGGTTTTATCCAAATATAAGTTTAATTCTGATACTATTTGTTGGTTGAGAGCAATGATAAACGCCTGTAATCTGTTCTTGGATAGTTTGAGCTCGGTTAAAAATTCCGGGATAATATATAAGAACAGTAGTGGAGATTGGGAAGATGCCACGTTTTCTCGAGCAATGAAGCAGTTTAGAAAAGTATTCAAAGAAAATATTTTGCTTTTATCTCAAGCGTATGACATCCCCTTTCCAAACGATATTCCAGATTAACAGCTTTTCAATTCCTTTTAAGATGTTGACAGCATCCGGGCCAAACAGGGGCAGGCCGTAGAAACACACGGCCCACCCCAAAAGCGGCCCCGGAAAGCCTTGTAATCAGCGGGGTTTCGGGGGCCTAATTGTCAACGCCCCAGCCCCGCTTTTTCCGCATATATTCCCGCTGTTGCCGGCGGTGGGCTTTCTTTGCACAGGCCGCCGAGCAGTAAGCCTGCCGCCGATCCGGGGCAACGGGCCCGCCGCAGATAGGGCAAATCTTAAAATCCGGCCTGGGCCCCTCGGTCAAGAGGGCGGCCTCCAGCGCCGGATCAAGGGGCAGCACCGCCTCCCGAAAGTAGCGGCACAGCGCCCCCGTCCAGCATTTCCCCAGCATATAGCACTCGCAGTCCAGGGGCAGGCAGCCGCACTCCCGGTCATAGTTGGCACACCATTTTGTCACCAGGGCGCGGATCGCCCGTTTTTCCTCGCGTGTCAGTTCACGGGCCAAGCCGTCACCTCCCGCCAGCCGGGGCCCGCATAAGCTCCCGGTAGCAGGACACGCAGCCAATCCCGCGCCAGTAGGGACACCCGGAGCACCGGGAGCCCCTGGGCGGCTTTGCCGGGGCCGGAGCCTGGGGGCGGGGCTTCTGCTGCATCATCTTTTCATAGGGGCTGTTGGTAAACCTCATTTGTCCGCCTCCTCTCCGTCATCGTCCTCCTCGTCCCAGGGCGGGCCGTCATCGTCCTCGTCCCCGTAGCCGTCCGGCTCGTCATAGTCCGTGAGCTCGTCGCCGTAGTCCTCCTGGGGCGCGGCGGCTTTCTGCTGTTTGGGGCGCAGCACCTTGAAATAGAACGCCGCTCCGCCGCCCACCAGGGCCACGGCCAGCACCGCCAGGAGCATCCCTGTGTTGCTACCCGTTTCCGGCTCGGCCTCCTCCGGGGCGGGCTCCTGGGTTTCCGTGGGCTCCGGCTCCGGCTCAACACCCACGCACTTACTCATATTGGCAGAGCAGACGGCGCAATCCGTATTGACGGCCCCCGCCTCGCATTTTTCAGAGCAGGAGCACACCGCCTGTTCCACGCCAGCGGCCTCCGCCGCAGCCAGCAGATCAGCCTCATCCACAACGCTGAAAAAGTAGGTTTCGTACTGTTCGCCCTCTTCGTCCACGGGCTTGTCATAGTCAATGACGATATAGAACGTGTTGCCGCCGCTGGTCTGGACGGTAATAAACTGCTTGTTTGTGTGCTCGTCATAGAGCAGATCGCGGGTCACAAGGCTGCCCTCTTCGGAAAAGCCCTCGCCGGGCTCAATGGTGGGCTCCGGGGTGGGAGTTTCCTCCGTCATGGTGGGATCGCCGTAGTCCGCGCCCTCGCCGCCGTCCGCGTAGGCATACGCCGGGACACTAAAGCCGCATAAAAGAACGACGGCGCAGAGCGCCGCCGCCATCACCCGAAAGCGTTTCATCTTCAATTTTCCTCCTTTCCGCCGTCCTCAGACTTCTGGACACTTTGTCCAGAGGTGCCGCCGTCCCGGAGCCGCTGGAGCACCAGGGGCAGTTCCTCCAGGGAAACGCTCATGCTCCGCACGATGTCCACGATCTCCTCGTTTTCCGCCTCCCGGTGCTTTTGCTCCAGCTCTTTCAGCCGGGCCTGCTGTTCGCTGATTTTGGCCTTGACCTTATCAATCTCGGCCTGGATTTTTTGGCTCTTGCTTGCCGCCATAGAGTACCTCCTTGTCAGGGTAAACGCCCGTAGGCGTAGAAATGAGATTGCCAGTAGCTTGTATTCAGGTTTGCATATTGGATGGGATCGCCACAATGGATCATCATCCCGTCCCCCACATAGATGCCACAATGGGACACGCCCGCCGTGTCATAGGTGCCGACAAAGAACACCAGATCGCCGGGGCGGGGTGCGCTGGTGGGGGTGCAGATGTTATAGAGCCCCTGGGCTCCCAGGCGGCCCACATTCCAGCCGGAGTGATTGATCACCCAGGACACAAAGCCGGAGCAGTCAAAGGACGTGGCCGGAGAGCTGCCGCCCCACACATAGGGATAGCCCAGGTATTTCTCCGCCTCGCCCAAAATGGCCGCAAAGGTTTCATCGTCCAGATATTCCTCCGGCACGTCATAGTCAGCGGGCGGGTTTGTGATGTATTTCCCCACATAGGCTGACTCCGGGAACAGATCGGGCCTGTTCCCCAAGGTGGACATATAGAGGGAATAGCGGGCCATCTGTTCCTCGCCCATCATTTCCAGGGGCAGATGGGAAAGGTTTTTGTTTTCCAGCGTGACATAACAGATGTACCAGGAGTAGGGATCGCCGTCGCTGTCATACCGGGTTTCCCGTACCACGCGCTCCGTCAGGATATACTGGCGGTCAAAGAGGGTTTCCAGGGTGCCCTGCACCTCGTCCGCCGTCCATTCCCCCTCATGGAGCACACAGAGGATAGAGATCAGCACATAGGGATCGTGCTCGATCTCGTCCAGGTCAAAATGGTATTCGTCATAGCTGTGGGTGGCGGTATAGGTGTCCAGGTAGTTTTGCAGCTCGGCCTCCATGCCGGAATAGGCCGCCTCCGCCGCCAGGATCTCCCCGTCCTCCGAGGGGTAGGTGGTAGCGCCCACGGCCCCCGCGCCGGAATTTCCCAGCATCACCAGGGAAGAAGAACAGGACTGCATCATAAAGAGCAGGAGCACACAGGCCAGGGCCAGCAGCACCCCCACGGGATGCCGCTTCACAAAGCCCGCGATCTTCGCCCCGGCCTTTTCCGTGGCGGCGGCGGTCTTTTTGGCCGCGCTTGCCGCTCCCGTCTTTGCCGCCTCCCGCGCCCGCTTTTGATACTGCTTTTTCAAGCGGTGCTTGCGCCACATCCGGGAAACAGGGTTGCCGGACATTTCCGGGTGCTCCTGGGCGGCCATGCGGAAATGATAGTCCGCCGTGGCCTTGACATATTTGGACTCGGCCCGCTGGACAGCCTTTGCCGGGTGCTGCCGGATTTTCTTTTGCACAAACCGCTTGCCATGCCGCAGGCCGGACTCGCCCACCAGCTCGGAGCGGTGGGCCCCCTCGATCCCCACGTTTTCCTGTTCATTCTCATAAATCTTGCCATGCACAAAACCGTGGGCGGCCCCGCCAGCGGCCCGGCCTATCCGCCGCACCAGGCCGGGCTTTTTGGGCGGCTTCTGTTTTGCCAGCTTATCCTTTGCCCGTTCCAGCTTTTCCCCGCGCTCCTCCATGCGGAGCTTGGACGCGGCGGCCTGCTCCTGTTTGCTTTTCTGCCGGAACTTTGACTTGTGGACACTTTGTCCAGAAGTGCCGTTGTCCGCAGCCCCGGCACCCCCTGAGGAGCCGCCCCCAGCGGCCCCGCCAGGATCGGCGGCGCTCTCCCAGGAGCCGGGGCGCTCCCTGGGCTCCTGTTTGGGCTTATTCGGTTTTCGCTTCATTCTTCAAATCCTCCGGACGGGTAGTCAGCAGGTTATAGATCTCCCCACGGGGGAACCGATCCACAAAGGGGATCGTCACATCCCCATAGAACAGCAGGCCCTCGCCGGAATTGCTGTGGGTGATGTAGGAGAGCTGGTGCTCCGAAATGCCGAGCTGCTTTGCCAGAATAGCCCGGTCACTTTGGGCCTGGGACAGCAGGATCATAAAATCCGTGTTGTCCAGAATGGCCTCAATCTCCCGGCTGGCCAAAAGGTCTTTGACGTTCTGCGTCAGGGCCGAGGGGACACAGCCTTTCTTTCTCAGCATCTTCCACACGGCCACAAAGTAGCTGGCGGTAAGCGCGTCCCGGAGCAGGATATGGAACTCGTCAAAATAGCACCAGGTAGAAACACCGCTGTGAAAATTCACATTGACCGCCGAAGTTACAAAGTCGTTGGTAACGTGCATGGCGATCTTGCGGAGGTTTTCTCCCAGCCCTTTGAGAACGATGCACACGATATGGGACGTGAGCTTTACGTTGGTCTGGTGGTTGAACAGGTTAAGGGAGCCGGTGCAGTAGAGCTCCAGGGCGGTTGCCACACGGCGGGCCTCCGGCTCCGGCTGCTTCAAAAGCTCCTCGTACAAGTCCTGGAGCAAGGGCGGCTTGCCGTCCCCGATCCCCAGGGCCATATCCCGGTAAATGAGCCGCACACAGCGGTCAATCACGGTTTTTTCGATGGGCTGCAAGCCGTCCTTGCCGCCCACCACCAGCTCACACAGGGACAACAAAAAATCCGCTTTCATGGAAAGCGGGCTTTCGTCATCGTCCAGGTCAAGCTGAATGTCCATAGGGTTGATATGGCTGGGAGAGCCGGGAGCGATCTCCACCACCTGGCCGCCCAGCCGCCGTACCAGCGGGGCATATTCGCCCATCGGATCAACAATGATAATCCGATCCTTTGGGATAGTGAGAAACACATTGATGATCTCACGCTTTGCGGCAAAGGATTTTCCCGATCCGGTTGAGCCAAGATACAGGCCGTTGGCCGATTTCAGCTTTTTGCGGTCAGCCATGATGACGTTATGGGAAAGGGCGTTCATGCCGTAGTAGAGGGACGGCCCGGCCATACGGAGCTCCCTGGTCATAAAGGGAATGAAGATGGCCGTGGAACTGGTTGTCATGCCCCGCTGGATTTCCACCTCGTTATAGCCCAGGGCCAGCGAGGACACAAACGCCTGCTCCTGCTGCCAGTCCAGCCGCTTCAAGGCGCAGTTGTATTTCTGCGCGATGCCGCCCACGGTAAACACATCGTTTTCCAGCCGCTGCCGGGTGGGGGCGATATTGATGACCGTGAACGTGAGCAGGAACATCCGCTCGTTGCGGGACTGGAGATCGGCCAGGAGCTCCGCTGCGTCTTTGGAAAACGTAATCAGGTCAGGGGGCAGAATGTCGGGATCGTACCCGGCCCGCACCGCCTTGCGCTGTTCCTCCACTTTCATTTTGCCAATGTCGGAGAGCTTTCCCTTGATGGTCTTAATGGCTTTGAGCTGATCCACCGTCTGAATGTGCATGGTAACGGTCATTTCCGCATCCAGCTCCAGAATTTCCGCCAGGAGCTTGTCAGAGAGCTCGGACGCCAAAATCTGCAAATAGGACGCAGCGCCCCAATACTGGCCCACCCGGAACGTCCGGGATTGCCGGAAGTCGAAACTGTCCGGGGCAATAAAGTCCTTTGTCCCCATGCCCGTCCGGGGAATGTCCTGCCAGGAGAAGCGGAACGGCTCCCGGCTGCCGGGGTGCATCTGACTGTGAAGCAGCGCCAGTCGTTCCTGCCCGTCCATCGGAGCAGAGGGAACGCCCAGCCGTTTCAGATTGCCTGTCACATCGGCCTCCACCCGTTCCAGGCGGGGCCGGGCCTCCGCGATCCCCTCGGCGGGCAGGCCAAACGTGATATACTTTGACCGCTCGATGCCGTTGTTGCTTTTGGCAATCTGATTTTTCAGCATACTTGTGAACTCGGCCCGGATGCTGTCAAAGTCATCCTGTGCCGGGGGGATATTGACCTTGTACTTGCTCCGGGAACGGGAGCGGCGGTTGATAAAGGAGAGCTGAAACGGCAGGGAGCTGTCAAAGTAATTGAGGAACGAGCTCCACCCGCTGAAAATCGCCGTCTGATCCTCGGTAGAAGCCACGGAATAATTGATGTCCTCATATTCCACGGTTTTCGTGTAGAGCCCACCGGGGAGCTGGCACACCCCGTCCGGGTGCATCACCAGGTAAGGGATCGTCTGCTGGGCAGACAACGCAGCTTTCCGGTTAGCGGCCTTTCCGGGGCCGCGCTTTGGGCTGTTTGCTTTCTGCAATCGCATCCTCCTTTCTCACAGCGCCCCGCTGGGTAAACGGGGCATAGATATTTTCCGTCTGGTAGGGCCTCACCCCAGGCCGCAGGAAACGGGCCCGCAGGATGTTCCGCACCACCTTTTCAAAGGGGAGCCCGTCTTTTTCGTACATCGCCAGCAGGAACGCCGGGAGCGCCACCGCCATCATCAGGAACATGGCTCCCGTGTTGCCGATGGCGCTCCGGGCCAGCAGATAGGACGGGATGCCCACCGCCGCCGCGATCCCGAAACACACAAGCTGGCGTTTCGTCAGGTTAAAGGCCAGTTTGGTCTTGATTTTGGATAAGTCGTTGGGAACATTCACATAGGGCATGGATCAACCTCCTTTCGCGCCCACCTCTGGACACTTTGTCCAGAAGTCCGGGACGGTGCTTTCCACCTCGTTCCCCCACACATCCCAGCCGGGCGGGGACTGCCGGGCGAACAGCTCCACCCTGGGTACGTCGCCCATGAGGGCCACGATCTTATCACGGGCCTCGTCCGGCTTTCGGCTGTGCTCCTGGATCGGGGCAATAATGAATTGATGGACGTTTGCCGCCTGCCGTTTTGGGTGTCCCCGTGTCGCCAGCAGGCAAACCTCCGCGTTGCCCCTCGTCCAAAAGCCCAGGCCATAAAACCAGCTCTCGGACTTTCGGTTTTTCTTCAGCCACACAAACGCCACGCTTTTGTAAGTAAAGCCCCACGCATTGATCAGCCGCAGGGCCTCCGGGAGCTGGGGGAACGTAGCCCACAAAAAAAGCACGCTGTCCGGGGCCGCCAGATCAGCCACCGGGAGCGCGCATATCTCGTCAATCCCCATTGTGGGGTAATGCTTCTCCGCCGCACCCTGCAAGCCCTTTTGCGTGTAGCGCCAGGGGGGATCGGCATAGATCACAGAATACTGTCCGATAGTTACACTCCTTTCTCCCCGGCCTCCAACGTTGCCCGCGCCAGACGGATGCGCTCTGTGGCGGCGGCGTAGTAGGCGGGGACGGTTTCAAAACAGATGAAGCGGCGGCCCGTGTTGAGGGCGGCAACCGCTGTTGTGGCAGAGCCCGCGCAGATGTCCGCCACCACCTCGCCGGGCCGGGTGTAGGTTTTGATGAAATACTCGCACAGGGCCACCGGCTTCTGCGTGGGGTGGACGGTGCGCTGGACGGCTGGAAAGGTCAGCACGTTTCCGGGAAAGCGCAGGCCGTCCTCCGATCCGCTGCCGGAACGGGTAAATTTTCCGTAGTTGGTGCTGTTCCCGTTATTGCCCGCAATTTTCTTGTAGGGCTTGCCCTGCTCAAACTGCGGATTGTAAAGCGGGAGCTTTTGATAGAACACCAAAATATTCTCCGTCTTTTTCAGCGGAGCGCGGCGGGCGTTGAGAAACCCTGTGCAGCGGCTTTTGTACCATACCCACTCATAGCGGAGCATGGACAGGTTGGATGCCCCCAGCACCTTGTCATAGGGGCATTGTGCAAAGAACAGTACAGCGCCGTCCGGCTTGACTGCCCACTTGACCGCCTCCCACAGCTCCGGGAGCGGCAGGGGCACATCCCAAAAGTTCCGGGTGGTGCCGTAAGGCGGATCGGTCAAGAGCATATCCACAGAATGATGGGGCAGGGAGCGCAGGCCCTCAATGCCATCCATAAGGAACAGGCCCTCCGGGAGCTCCGGGGACTTCTGGACACTTTGTCCAGAGGTGCCCTTATCGGTCATCCCTGGCCTCCTTGCCCTTTGCCGGGGCGGGCCGGGCGGCGTTTTCACGGGCGGCCTGCGCCCGCCCCTCGGCTAACTGCTGGGCAATCTTCTTCGCGTCATCCCTGCCGCCCAGCAATTCCTGCTTTTGCAAAACGGACTCTGTTTCCGCCATAAAGCGGTAAACATCGGCCTGGTTGAAGTCCTCCGGCGCTTTCCCGTTCCACAGGCGCGACCCGTCGGGCCCATATCTTCTCGGCATATAACACCCCTTTCTCAATGTGCGCTAAAGATACTTCGCGCAATCGTCCCGGTTTTGAACAGCATGAAGCAGAGCAAAACCGTATAGCCCACGGTGCCCCAAATCGCCCCAATGGGATCTCCGCCTGTGGCAATTCCCTGGATCAGCACCGCATAAATCGCAACACACACCAGAATGAGCAATCCTTGGAAGCCCACGGCAAACAGGGAGCGCAGATAGTTCTGCCCGATCTGTCCCACCTCCCGGTGGGAGATCGTTGCCATAGGGATGGGGGCCAAACTGGTAAGCAAATAAATTTCCAACATTCTGCCATACACCAAAACAAAAATGACGATGCCCAGCGCCCACATGGTAACGCCAATGATAGAGGACTGGAGCCACAGGCCCAAAAGCGGCCCTAAATCCATCCCCTCCAGGGTGGTTTCCAGCTCCGTCATCATATCCGGCGTGATGTCCGTGGAGCCCTGGATCAGACCGCCCGCCTGGGCGATCACCGTCTGCGACACGTCAAAGACGGCCATCACAATGTTAAAGGTGTTTGAGAGAATGAAGATGGCACAAGCCGTTTTGAATATCCATTTGTAGATATTCGCCACGTCAAACTCGTGCATATTGTTTTTTTCCAAAAGCATCTGAATGAGCTCATAGGTGGCAACAAAGGTCAGCACCAGCCCGGCAATCGGCAAGATCACCGTTTCGGAAAGCTGGCGGATGAGGGAAAATACCCCGGCGTTCCACGCCGCCGGGGTAGTCCCCACCTGTACCGCAATCTCTCCGACTTGGGTATTGACGTAATCAAAGAGCCCCTCCAGGTTCCCCATGATCCCGCCAATCAGCAGCTCTTTGAGCCAGTCCGTGAGCCAGTCGGTGAGAAAATCCATAAGCCGCTACCTTAAAACAGGCCGGACAGCAGAGGGATCAGGGTGGTGCCCAGCAGGATGATGCCGCCGCCCGCCATGAGCTGTTTTATCCCCAATTAGGTGTAAAACTCTGCTCAATGGCGGGCGGCGGCGTACAAAAAATCTATATGGTGTTTTTAAGAGAACCGTCCCGGCGGGACAGGTCAGGCAGTGACCTGTTCCACCTCCGGGATGGGTTTGAGATTAAAATGAATTTCGATAGAAATGTGTCTTATTTTATCTTCGTCAATGCGCTCATGCACGACGATTTCTTTGATTAAGCGGTTGAGGGTGGCTGCGTCCAACTCTGTGATGTTGGCGTATTCCTGAATGGCTTCCACCCATTGTTTTGCGTCATTGGCAAGCTGGACTTCATCGGACAGCCGCTTCCTGCCCTCGGACACTTTTGCTTTAAGTTCCGTCTGCTCGGTCTGTGTCTTTTCCAGCATGGTGTTGAAGTTCTGCTCACTGATACGCCCGGCAATCATATCCTCATACAGCCGCATGACCATTTTGTCCAGAACCTCAATCCGTTCCTCGTCCCTTGTAAGGGAGCGTTCCATTGCTTCCCGCTGTTCCCGCTGCTCGGCTTCACAGGTATTGGTCAGGCGGTCGGAAACCGCTTCCCCGTCCATCAGGGCAGCTCTGGCACATTCCCGGATTTTCCGCAGCACATGGCTGTAAAGGGTGTCATAATCAATCCGGTGCTGGGTGCAGTGGTTCTTTCCAAAGGCATTGTAGGTCTTGCAGGAGTATATCCGCTGGGGATGTTTTGCGTTTGTGTAGCGTACCGTCAGCGACTTCCCACACTCGCCGCATTTTAGCAGTCCGGCAAACAGGCTGATTTCATTGGTCTGCCCCGGACGCTGGCGGGATTTCAGCTTGTTCTGCACAATGTCAAAGCTCATGCGGTCAATCAGCGGTTCATGCTGTCCCTCCACCACAATCCAGTCCTCCGGCTTCTTTTCCCCAATCGTGCCGATTTTGAAACGGTAGTCTTTTTTCTGGGAAGCAATCGCCCCGGTGTAGACGGGATTCATCAAAAGGTCTTTGATAACGGAAAAGTCCCACATATACCGCCCGTTTTCCGGGTCTTTCTTTTCCCATTTGGTGCGGGTATTGCGAAGCCCCCGTTCCCGGTTCCACCATGTGGGGCAGGGGATTTTTTCTTCCTCCAGCCGTCTGCGGATATAGTTCGGACCATGACCGTTCAGGGCATATCCGAAAATCAGCCGCACAATCGGGGCGGTTTCCTCGTCAATGAGCAGATGGTTTTTGTCCTCCGGGTCTTTCCGATACCCAAACGGGGCAAGACACCCGGTAAACTGTCCTTTCTGCGCTTTCAGAAGATAAGAGGAATGGACTTTCTTGGAAATATCCTTGCTGTACATCTCGTTCAGGATATTCTTGAACGGGGCAATGTCGTTGTTATCCCGCAGGGTGTCGATACCGTCATTCATGGCGATATAGCGGACACCGTTTCTTGGGAAAAAGTCCTCAATCAAATGCCCGGTTTGCAGATAGTTACGCCCCAGTCGGCTGAGGTCTTTCGTGATGACAAGGTTGATTTGCCTGCGCTCAATGGCTCTCAACATTCTCTGTAAATCAGGACGCTCCATATTAAGACCTGTGAAGCCATCGTCCTGATAGACCGCCACAACCTCCCATCCCTGCTTTTCGCAGTATTTTTCCAGCATATCACGCTGGTTTGCGATACTGGCACTTTCGCCTTGCAGGTCATCGTCCTTTGACAGTCTGCAATAGACCGCTGCACGATAGCCCCCGGCAAGTGCCTTTCCGATTGTTCTATATTCCATTTCGTTCATCATAGCCATTTACCCACACAATCCAGACGGTATCTGGCTCTTTTGAACCTCATCTTCATTATACTTCAAATCTTTCTTTTTAGCAAGATATCCTTTTGTATTTGTCTTTCCGTATTTCTGGGAAATCAGGCTGACGAACACATCGGTTGCGTCCAGTTCCCCGTCAAACACCGTTGTAACATGAATCTCTGTTTTGCTTTTTGCCATAGGCAGTTATCCTCCATACATGAAAATAGCCAGACAGAGGGTGTCGGCAACGAAGTCCGGCAACGGACTTCAAAAGACCTTGCAAACAATCTCAATCTGGCGATGGTTACTATTTATACTTTTCTTTTATTTTTCTGTTGTTTTGGTTGTCATAGGGGAGAAAAGCCGATAGTTTCGGGATTTTCCCCGGCAACGGGATAGCAACATGGGGTGCAACGGGCTGTCATTTTCAGAATGGAAGCTCCATCTGTTCTGTGACCTCCACAAAACCGTCCATCGTTTTTTCAGACGGGTTGCCGGAGTCCGTTGCCAGGTTTTCACGCTCCCAGCCCTTTTGTCTGCCATATTCGGAAAACATTCTTGGGTTTTGGAAGTACCTCCAGCCGGAAATGCACTGGTTCATAATCTCGTTGATTTCCCGGATTTCCCATTGCTTCGGCTCGTCAAAAGCATGGTTCAAGGCTTCCTTATAGAGCTGCTTGGAGCAGACCATGCTCCCGGTGTACTTATCAAGGTATGCCTGTATCATCCCGGCTTTGGTGTCCTCCGGCATAAAATCCCGCTGGTGTTCTTTGAGATAGCGCTGCATGGCGGGGCTGAAAGCCAGCTTGAACCTGCCGCTTCGGTAAATCTCCATCGCTTCCGCCCACATCTGCCCGATATAGGCTCTGGAAGCAGCTTCGTCCTCCAAAATGTGAACCTCGGCTTGCTCCGGGTAAACCATGACGGGGATAAAGCGGCGGTTGCCGGAACGGTCAAGGGGCAGGAAGTCAAGGGCATTGGAAGTACCGCCAAACACGCACTGACGGGGGCGGTCTGCCGGGTGGGTTTCATAGGGTATCTTGTAAACCTCTTTCTGCCGGCTTAAAAATGACTTGATTTCCTCAATGCTCTTGGCGTTTGCGGTTGCCATCATTTCCGACATTTCAATAATCCAGTGACCTTGCAGCTTGCGGTACACATTGTCATCGTCCAGCTTCCGCAAATCATCGGAGAACCACTCGTCCCGGACTGCCAGCAGACGGAAGAAGGTGGACTTGCCAGCCCCCTGACCGCCGACCAGACAGAGCATGATTTCAAACTTGCACCCCGGCTGAAAGGCTCGTGAGATTGCACCCAGCAGGAACAGCTTCAACGCTTCATAGGTGTAATCGTCTGCGTCAGCCCCCAGAAAGTGCCGCAGGCAGAAACGGATTCGTTCTGTACCGTCCCACATAAGGGAATTGAGATAGTCCCGAATGGGATGGTACTTGTTTTCATTCGCCACAATCCCGATGGCGTTATCAATCTTTTTCTCATTGGTAAGCCCGTAGGTTTCTTCCAGATAAAGAAGCAGATACTTCATGTCCGTATCGTTCAGGGCGGTGCTTTCCCTGTGAAAACCGATGGGCTTTATGATGTCCTTGCGGTCAGTCAGGATGTTGTATGCGATAGCCCCGGAAAGCAGCGGGTCACGTTGGAATACGGTCAGGCAGTTCCGTATGCTCTGACGGACACCGCCTTTCTCGGTGGTTTCCAGCCCCGCCTTGATTTCCTCAATGCTCTGGGGCGGCTGCATGGCGTTCATGGTGTTTTTTAGTTCTTGCTGCGTCTGCGGCTGCAAGCTCTGCCATTCGCTGTTCAAGCTGTATCACATCCTTTCCGTAGTCCGTAATCAAAGCCGCTTTTTCCTCTGTCTCCCCGAACAGCAGCACATCCAGCAGATATTCCACATGGTCTTGCTTCTGTAAGGCTTCCACAAACCGGGGATGAAAGGCTTCCTCCGGGGAGTGCGGGACATAATCCTTTCTCCATGCCCGGAGCAGGTGGAGATAATCGGCAAGAATACGGAAGCAGCGGTTCTTTGCTTCCTGAAACTGTTCCTCCGGGGATTTCTGCCGGGGCTTGGGCTTTTTTGCCTTTCCCGGCGGCTTCCAGTCCTCATAGGAAAGCCCGAAGTCCTGTGCCAGTTGTACGGCGGCTTCTTTCTTTCCCAGTCCATACAGGGCAGCGGCAAAATCAATCACATCTCCATCCGCACCGCAACCGAAGCAGTGGTAACGCCGATCCAGCTTCATGCTTGGGGTCTTATCGTTATGGAACGGGCAGCAAGCCATCCCGTTCCGACCTACATGGATTCCATAATGCTCCGCAGCCTGTCTTGTTGTGACGGACTGCTTCACAGCTTCAAATACATTCAAATCTATCCCTCCTTGAAAATAAGAAAAGCACCTGACATTCTCTGATTGAAAATGGCAAGTGCCTGTTAAAGTTCCATATCCTGTTGTTTGTGTTTCTTCTGTGCCGGGGCGGTTCTTTGTGCTTTTTTCTCGTCAGCCTTATCCTGCAAGACTTCTTTGATAGGCTGTTTCTTGGGCGGCTCTTTGCTTTCTTCTGTGCCGGGTGTTGCTTTCCGTACCCAGTAGCGGATGTCCCGCAGTTTCCTCAAATCCTCCTGTACCTCGGTCAGCGGTACTTTCAGCTCTGCGATTTCGCTAAGAAGCATTTCCTGCTCCTGTTGCAGCTCATTTTTCGTTTTATCCTTATCGTCCGGATGCTTGGCAAGATAGGCGGCGGCTTTCGCATATCGGGCAACCTCCGGGTGTTCCTGTTTGAATTTCTCCTTTGTTTTCTTAAAAAATATCTTCTGGTACTTTTCATAGACAGGTTTACATTCCTTGCAGGCTGTCCGGCTGGCAAGAATCCCGTCAATCACTTTGCTGCGGGCTTCCTTTTGCTTCATCTGATTGCGGTAATCTGCGGCTGATTTCCCGGAAGATTCCAGAAAGGCTTCTAAGTCCTCCACAGTGGAAAGCCCCTTTTGCCGGAGATAGGACAGGGCTTCGCTGACTGCCTTTAAGTCCTGTGAAGTCCCCCGGTTCTGTCCAGCCCTTGTCCAGTCCTTCCGTTCTTCCTTTCGTATCTCCATATACTTCATCAACAGATTGGGAAGAAGTGTTGCTTCCTCCGCCGCTTTTTGTGCAAGCAGCTCTTTCCGTTTTTCTCCCAGCTCGGTAATCCAGCCTTTGAGGTTTTGGATAAGCTGCCGGATGGATTTCATCAGGCGGTTGGCGGCTCTGATTTCCCGGTTCAGGTTGCCGATATTCGTCTGGATACCACGCTTTTCCATCTGCCGGACAGCAGCCCCCTCATGGACAGTAGGGACAATATCAAGCCCCTGTCTGGCATAGGAACGCAAGTCCACACGCTCCGGGCGGTCATTGGCTTCCAGATAGCGGTTCTGGATGACCTCCCATTCATGCCGCCAGATTTCACAATACTTCTGGTCGTTCCAGTCCACCGTATCCTCCTTGTGGCTTTTCCATCTGCCGGATGGCAGCTTTATCCGTTCCCCATTCTCATCAAGGTCATAAACCTTGCGGCTCTTGGGAAGCCATTTCCCATGTTCGTCCATTGCCCTCATAGTGAGCAGGACATGGGCGTGGGGATTATGTCCCGGCGGATGGGGGTCATGGATGGCAAAATCAGCAATCATGCCTTTGGAAACAAACTGCTTCTGGCAGAACTCCCGGACAAGGACAGCGTACTGGTCGGGCGGTATCTCTCTTGGGATGGTAAGCACCCACCGCCTTGCAAGCTGGGAGTTCCATTGTTTTTCCACCGCTTCGGCGGCATTCCATAGGGTATTGCGGTCTGCATACGACCGTGGGGCATTTGCCGGGAGCAGGATTTCATTGTGGACGATACCACGCTTTTCCGGGTAGTGCTTCACTTGCTGGTCGTATTCACAGAACAGCTTTTCGCCGCTTTGGTAAGCAGCGGCGGCAACCGCAGACTGCCGCTGGCTTCGCTGCACAATCGTGATTTCATTGTGTGGACAGGGCATTTCGTGTCCCTCCTTTCTATGCTTGGTGGATGGGGTGGCGTTTTACCACCTCATTTTGGGCAGAAAAAAAGCAGGAGACCTTTTTCAGATTTCCTGCTCGGTGTGCCGCTGTGTGAGCGGCGGGTATTTAGTTGTAAAAGTTCGGAACAAGTTGACCCGATGTATAAGAAATAATAAACCAGAAGTTTACAAGCTAAATTTGTTACAACAAAAATGTAAATACTCTTTAACCGATATTTCTTTGCTATTCAAAATTCCAATAGCAACAAATATAACTTCTGCAACTGTAAGATAGCAGTCTTTCAAATCAAAAATAAAAAGGGTAGGTATCTGCAAAAAATCTAAACTTCCACCCCAAAACAGCTTATCAATCAAGCTACATAAACATCCCGATATGCCACAAATCATTATTATTTTTACCCAAAAACTTATATGTGCTCTTTTTGCCTGATATAGCATATATCCTGAAAAAAAGAGGAACAAAACAAACACATTCAATAAAATGGTAACAAACGGACTTGATAATAATTCGAAGAAATTTCCAGCATAAGATAAACGAGTATTTAGTTCTGGATTAAATCTTAAAACTTTGGCTATTATATCAAATTCGCATTTCATAAATACTTTTGAAATTACTATTTTAACCGTCTGGTCAATTAGAACCAATAATGCCACAGGTATAATAAACGGCTTAAACTTTTCCATCAGTAACACTTCCTCTCAAATTATTATTTTGTTATTTTTTCTTTTTCGATTTAGGGGTAGGCAATTCCTTATACATAGCATTAAACAATCCTGTCAAAAACTCTTTATTATCAACTTCATCTACCAACAACATTTCTTTTGCTCCCTCGTAAGGTAACTCATACGAAACCGTTGGCATATAACTTATTGCTGATTTTACTGGTTTGACAAGTAATCTATCATCATAGATACCGCCTACAATCTTACCACGATAATAAATGACAAATTCGCCCATCATAGCTCGATAGGTAATTTCATTCAAGCCAGATAACTGACCTAAAATAAATTCTAAATATTCTTTGCTGGATGCCATAACTTTACCTCAATTTCTAAATTTATTACTGACTTCATTATACTTTATTGCTTATCGAAAAGATAGCATATTTTATGAAACTTGTCGGCTGGGAACAGCTTGCATTGCAAGGTGTCCCCAGATGGCAAGTCCACAAAAGGGTAGCTGGCGGCAGCCAGCGCAGGGGAAGCGTAGCGTCCCCTGTATGATTTGGAGCAGACCATGACTGCGGAAAATCAAAGCCCTCCGGCGAGGAGCCTTCGGAGAACGCAATGCACCAACCTCTGGGTGGTGTATAATTGCGCCCTTAGTAAACTAAGGGTTTTCCGGCTTCTCCCGTTCCAGCAGTTTCTTCAATAGTTCCTGCGTGTCCTGCCTGTGAAAAATGAGTTTCAACAACAGCATGACATTATCATCTGTCAGGCGTTCCGGCTCTTGCAGAAAACTTTCCAGCATACCGCCACGAGTACAGAGCCGGTGTGTCCGTTCTTTTCGGGTAAGCTGCTTTAGCTGGTGCTGCAATGCCTTTTCATCATTGATGGCTTTCCGCAGTTTCTTTTCACTCTTTTCCAACTCTCGGTTGAGCTTTTCCAGCTTTGAGGTATCAGGCAAGGGCAGCGTCCTCCTTTCCCGGTATCAGCACATAAATCCTGTTTGGTTCTCCAACGCCCTGACGCACTCGCATGATCAGTCCGGCGGTTTCCAGTTCATTCAGAGAACGCTTGACCGTCATGGGGCTGCGGAACAGGACTGCGGCAATGGCTGTGACAGGGAAGCAGATAAACAGGATTCCGTTCTCGTCCTCCTGTCCGTTGGATAGCATAGCGTCCAACATCCGGCAGTACATGACCTTTGCGGTGCTGCTGACTGGAAATCCTGTCAACGCTCTGGGAAAGGGCATACAGGGCGGCAAGGGTGTGTCTATCGTCATAAATTCAAAATTCATTCGGTGTGTTCCTCCTTTTTCTTTGCTCGTTTGGATAAATAACGGGGGCAGTCAATCACAACCGCCCGGAAGCTCTGCTTGCACCCATGCTGGCATTTCCGGCATAATTCGTTGTAAGTGACACGCCCCCGGTCATTGAGGTAAAAGGAAAGCTCATGCTTCCTCTTTTTGCTCATTCTCGGCATATTGCGCTTCCTCCCGTTTTAGTGTATGGTTTCGGGTCGATTTTCGGCAAAATTACGGTCATAGAGCCGCTTAAAATCTCCCGAAGTATCAACGATAGGGTAGACTATCCCCCTATCAGATTGTCGTGTTTCGGTATCATTTCGGTGTCAGTTCGCCAGTTCTCCCCGGTGTCGTTCCTCCCCTGAATCTCACAGCGGCGTATCGCTCCCTTTGGTACGCTCGTTTCGGTCAGGGTTCCTCCACATCCCTGCCAAAAGTCATGGCACTACATCGCCGGGGAAGCATATCCCACACAGGCTGGTCATTCGATTGGAATAATCCATCGATGAACTACCTGTATCATAGAACATTTTTGTGCCCTGTGCCGTATGTCCACAAAGTAGGAATTAGGGGTAAAAATCAGAAATTTCCACGATTGCGGAAAGTGTGATATAATCCAGTTAAGCGGCAGCAATGAAACCGCCGGAAAGGAGCGTGTGCCCATGAAAGGAGCAACAAGCATACAGGAACGCCTTTGGGAACTCCGCAAGGATAAAGGCTTAAATCTGGAAGAACTATCAAAGCTGACGGACATTTCTAAATCAGCTCTTGGAAGTTATGAAAAAGAGAATGTTAAGGAAATCAATCATGGCTATCTTGTCACGCTGGCAGACTTCTATGGGGTTTCCGTTGATTATCTGCTGTGCCGGACAGAGAACCGGGAGCAGATCAACACGCCACTAACAGAGCTGCATTTGAATGATGAGATGGTGGCACTTCTGAAAAGCGGTCGGATTAACAACCGTCTGCTCTGTGAGCTTGCCACTCATAAGGACTTTATCAAGTTTCTTGCGGATATTGAGATTTATGTGGATGGGATTGCCACCATGCAGATTCAAAATCTCAACGCTCTTGTCGATACCGTCCGGCATAAAATCATTGAACGGTATCGCCCCGGCGAAGATGACCCGCATTTGAAAGTGCTACAAGCTGCCCATATCAGCGATGATGAATATTTCAGCCACATGGTTCTGGATGACCTCAATCTCATTATCCGGGATATTCGGGAAGCTCACAAAAAGGACAGTGAGAGTGCGCCCCAGACCACCGTTGCCGATGAACTGAAAGAAAATCTGGAAGCGGTCGAAAATTTCAAGGGCAGCCGGGATGAAAAGCTCGTTGTCCTTTACTGCAAGCAGCTTGGTATCAACTATAAAAATCTGTCAGACGAAGAATTTCGCTGGCTGATTCGGATTCTCAAAAAATCAAAGAAAATGGGAACGCCTATCAGCCAGAGGAAAAAACGGTAAAGAAAAAACCGCTGTTGCATGGTTTGTTGACTCCCATGCAGCAGCGGTTTGTGCTGTGGTTATTCAATTAAAAATTCAAAGCGACAAACTTAAACTTCTTCAACATCAATAACATTATATCCTCTTTGCTTTAATGCCTTCGCAAAAAATCCCATTCCAGAAATTAGTTTTCCAGTAAAGCTACCATCGTATATTTGATTTACACCACAAGTAGGACTTCTGGATTGTAATATAACCAAATCAATATCTTCATTTTGAATTTTTGATAATGCCATTGACACTGCTTTATTATATTCAGAATTAACATCATTTCCATTTTCATCTACTACAATCCCATTCACAATTTCTGCACAAGGTCTAGGAATTTTCATGCCAGCTAATACTTCTGGGCAAATAGAAATAACTTCTTTATCCTTTAAGAAATTGATAACTGCTAAATTTTTATTGTTTTTTCCGTTATATTTACAGTTTGTTCCCATAATACAGGCACTAACTAATACCTTCATATTTATCACCCCAAATCAAATTCATTTACATAATCATTCTACCACACCGTTATGAATAAATCATCTCATGCAAAACAATTTCTTCTGCCCGGTTGTGAATGTTATTGCAACGCTGCACCCATTCCATTTGAGAAGTACGCTTCAATTCCTCGGTCACGCCCTCGGCAGCTTTCATCTGCTCTATGATGGTGTCTAACCGTTCCTGTGCCTGTTCGTTCAGGTCTGCAAGATATGTCCATAACTCTCCGGTCAAGGTCAATGTGTTCAATCTGGCTGGGTGGATTTCTCTTAAATATTCCCGGTGCAGCCGTCCATACTTCCCAATGGGGCGGTGTTCCTTCGGCAGTTTCAAATCCGGGATGTAGTAATCTCCGACAAGGATATAATCAATTCCGTTTTCTGTTATTCTTGGTTTCAATTCGCTCATGTTCCTTACCTCCTGTGGAAGCAGGCTCGTCTGGTACTAACTCAATCACATCGGTAATCTCACAATTCAGCGTTTCGCAGATACGGGCTAATGTATCCATGCTGATGTGCTTTCCCTCTTTGCTCATGTTGGCAATCATATTCGTTGTCATACCGGCGGCAAGCCGTAAATCTTCTTTTCTCATATCACGCTCTAACAGTGTATGCCAGAGTGGTTTATAGCTAATGTGCATATTGTTTTCCTGCCTTTCTATCCATACTACCGGGGCGGCTGCCCCGGCAGGAACTTTTCTCTTATTATAGCACCAATCTTGTGTAATCACAATTTATTCTTGTAGCCTGCCGCTGATACCGTCTGGATTGTGCTTTTCCTTTCTTTTTGTTCCCTTTAATTAGCCATGAACTGCTTCATACCCTGGCTTTTTATTGATGTGTGATAAAGAAGCAATAGAAGTGTAAAAAATTTTTCCGTTCCTATCCGGCACTTACGCATTGTGTCGGATAGGTCGGGCGGTTATTCGGGCAAGTCCACCTTGCCAACAAAAGAATAATAAATCTCAATGTCCTGTCTGCGGGTCTTGTTCTCGTCATAGCTGCACTCATGCACAACAATTTTCTCTACAAACTCCCGCAGCAGAGTAGGGGTAAGTTCTTCAAAGCTGGTATGCCGCCGGACAACATTCATAAACTTTTCTGCGTTCACGGTGGCTTCCTGTGCTTTGGAAAGCTCCGCTTGGATAGCGGCGGCTCTTTCTTTCAGTTCCCGTTGCTCTGCTTCATAGTCTGCCGACAGCTCTGTGAAACGCTCGTCTGATATGCGCCCGGTCACGCTGTCCTCATACAGCCGCTTGAAGATAGCGGATAACTCGGCTATGCGTTTCTCGGCGGCTTCCAGTTCCTTTTTCTTGGCGGCGTTCCTGCGCTTGCCCCCGTCCTCGTTCTGCTCAATCAAGAGCTTCATAAACCGGGCTTCATGCTTTGCCGCATAGCTTGTCACTTTCCGCAGATTGGAGAGTACACCAGCGGTCAAGAGGTCGGTGCGGATAAAGTGCGCCGTACAGTCATGGGTGCGTTTCTTGTAGTTGCCGCAGATATAACAGTCCTGCTTGCGCTTGTCTGTCTGGTATCGCTGCTGATACATGACGCTGCCGCAGTCCGCACAGAACAGTATGCCGGAGAACAAGCCCACTTCATCATAGCGGTTGGGGCGTTTGCGCTGCTTGCGAAGCTCCTGCACCCGTTCCCATGTTTGCGTGTCTATGATAGGCTCGTGGTGGTTCTCGAAAATCACTTGCTTTTCCGGGGAATTTTCTACACTGTGCTTGACTTTGTAAGAAAGTTTTTCTGTCTTGAAGTTTACCAGACAGCCCGTGTATTCCCGGTTTTCAAGGATATGCACAACGGTATTGGTCGCCCACTTGCACTCATAGCCGGGGTGGTAGCGGCGGGTGCTGCCCGTCCTGCGGTATTCCAGCGTTCCCGGCGTGGGGATTTGCTGCTCTGTGAGCATACGGGCTATCTTGGTCGGACCATTCCCGGCAAGGCAGAAATTATATATCTGCTTGACTACGGGTGCAGCTTCCTCGTCAATGATGAAATTTTCGTCCTCGTCCATGAGGTAGCCATACACAGGCTTGCTTGTGATAGGCTTGCCACTCATGCCTTTTGAGCGTTTCACTGCTTTGATTTTCTTGCTCGTATCTCTCACCAGCCATTCGTTAAAGATATTCCGCAGCGGGGCAAAATCATTGTCGCCCTGTGCGCTGTCCACTCCGTCATTGATAGCGATGAAGCGGACGCCTTTCTGTGGGAAAATCATTTCCGTGTACATTCCCACTTGCAGGTAGTTTCGCCCTAACCTCGACATATCCTTTACGATAACTGTCCCGACTTTTCCGGCTTCAATGTCCGCAAGCATGGCTTGAAAACCGGGTCTTTGAAAGTTCGCACCAGAATAACCGTCGTCCGTGTACCAGCGCAGATTGGAAAAGCCGTTCTGCTTTGCATAGGTTTCAAGGATACGCTTCTGGTTGGAAATGGAATTGCTCTCGCCTTGCAGCTCGTCCTCATGGGAAAGTCTTGGGTAGAGGGCGGTAATTGGTTGTTGGTTGGTCTGTCTTAACATAAAATCCTCCGTTTCCGACAGCCAGCCCCACTATTCCGTACCTTGATTGTACCACATGGGGCGGCTGTCTGTATAGCGGCAAAAGCGTCAAATCTGCTTCTTTATGGTCGGTCAAATCGCCGTTTTTTGTGTAGCAGCTTCCGCTTCCAGCACTTTCATCATCTTGTCGGCTGCGGTGTCGGTTGCACCCTGCTTGAAGAAGCCGGAAACGGTAAGGACGGAGTTGCCCATGCGGATTTCTGTCACACAGTCCGGGCGGCGTTCTGTTTTGGTGGTGCTTGTCTGTTTGGTTTCTGTCATAGGCTCTCCTTTCGCTGCTTCATCAGTTGCTTTAATCGTTCCAGCTTTTCCTGTGCGGTTTCCTTTCGGAAGTTGCTGCCCGTGAAGCGGACGGGGGCGCACATGGAAGTCAGCCTGTCATAGATACGGGCGTGGGGCGTGTCCTGTGGGTGCTGCAATTCCTCCAGCGTGAGGTTGGTCGTGGCGATCAGCGGCTTGCCGCTTCGGTAACGGCTGTCAATCACGCTGTAAACCTGTTCCAGCCCGTATTCTGTCCCTCGCTCCATACCGAAATCATCAAGTATCAGCAGGGGGTAGCTGCAAAGGCGGGAAATATACTCATTCCTGCCCTCAAAGCTGGCGGCAAGGTCACCCAGTATCGTTGCAAAGTTTGTCATGCAGACGGCAACCTCTTTTTCCATAAGGGCGTTGGCGATACAGGCGGCAAGGTAGCTTTTTCCTGTCCCCACGCTGCCCCAGAACAGGTAGCCGATATTTTCAGCCTGCATGGTTTCCCAGCTCTCCACATAAAAACGGGCGGTTGCGGTCTGCGGGTTTCTGCCGTTGTCATGCTCAAATGTCCAGTTCCGCATAGCAGGGTCGGTAAAGCCCCGGCGTTTCAAGTCCTCCACTGTTTCAAGGTGCTTCTGTCGGCTTTCAGCGGCTTCCCGTTTTTCACGGGCTGCCCGCTGGCAGTCGCACTCTGACGGGTGTCGGTCATGCCCTAACCATTGGGCGGTTTCTTTTGAAAAATAGGCTTCTTTGGGCGTATGGCACTTGCCGCAGTATAAAAGCCCGTCCTCGCCTGTGTAGTCCTCCGCTTCGGCGGTAGTGGCTGTAATGTCCGTAATCATAGCTTCAATCCCGTTTCTCATAAGCTCTCGCCCTCCTTGCATGAATAATCGGGTATGCCCTGTTTCGGGGCAGCCTTGCCTTTGGCAGCGTCCTCCTGCGCCCACTTGTAAATGGTGGCTGCATGGCTGTGGTACTGCTTCCCGGTGGAAGCGATATGGCAGGAAAGCCGGTCAATATAATACTCCCACTTGTCGGGCAGCTCTGTTTTCAGCCCGGAAAGCTCTGTATCGGTCAGTATCACATTGTTGTATCTGCCATAAGCGGCGGGGGTGGGGTGTCCCGTTTCTCCCTCTCTCTCTTTTTCTATCTCTATCTCTTTCTCTAACTCTATCTCTATCTCTGGTGGACGAATGTCGGACAAATGTCCGCCTTTTGTCCGGGGCGGTAAAAGTGCTTTGTTTTCCAGCCTTGCAGCCCGTTTTCGCTCGGCTTCGGTAGAGGACTGTCCTATCATCAGCTCAATGTCGGTCATATAGAAAGCCCCGCTGTCAAGCTGCTCCACAAGCCCCAACTGCCGGAAAATCTCTAAAGCCCTCTCAACCGTCCCTATCTGGTGGCGGGTCAGTGTCGCTATCATCTGCGCTGTGTAGGGGATATGCTCGTCAAGCTGCAACTTCCCGCCGTTTTTCAGCGATTTTAAGTACAGCTTCAAGAGGATATTGGAATATAAAATCCCGTCTTTCATATCTTCCAGCAGCACAATGGAGTCGCTGTCAAAAAAGTTCTCTTTCAGCTTGAGGTAGTAATACTTGCGGTTATCTGCCATTGTCCCTGTCCTCCTTTTTCCGGCGTTTGGAGTAGTAGTGGGGGCAGAGTATGATAACCGCCCGGAAGCTCTGCTTGCAGCTATGGGTACAGCCCCGGCAGAGGTCGTTGTATGTGATACGGTCGCAGGTGGTATTCCCGACTTTTACTTGCCGCAGGAAAAAAGACCATTCCAGCCGCCGTTTCTTGCTCATTCTTGGCATGGGTGCGCTCCTTTCTGCCGTTTCCGCTGGTGTGGCGGTATCGGCGGTAATTCTGTATCATCTCGGTATCATTTTCGGGGTTTTTCTGCCCTGTAAGCCCGTTAAAAAATCCTTTGGTATTGCGGATAGGGTGCGGGGCAGCCCCCTTGTTCTGTATGGGTTCGGGTACATTTTGGGGCGGTTTTTATCGCTCCTGTTCCTGCCTTTTCACAGGCTTGCGCTCCCGGCGTAAAATCTGGTCGATATTGCCCTTGACGGTCTGTAAGCGGCGGTATTCCTCCCGTTTTGCCCGGTAATCGTTGTAGCCGCTGTTTTTCTCTTTGATAAGGCTTTCAATCTCTGCTTGCAGGGCTTTATAGCTCGGCAGCTTGGAAATGCCGTTCTCCCTGAAATAACGGGCGGCTGCGTCTGCTATGATAAAGTCGCTTTCGTGCTTCTGTCGGTAGGCTGCTTTTGCTTTGGCGTTTTTCTGCTGTTTCAGCCCGTCCCGGACAGGGCGGGTCTTGGAATAGGCAAGTACCTGCCGTTGCAGCTCCTTTTTCCCGTTCAGCGTCTTTTCCACCTGCTTCAGCTCTGTAAGGCTTTCCTGCATGGCGGTATAAGCGGCAGAACAGGCTTCGTCCAGTTCCTCCGGGGAAGAAAAGCCGTACTGCTGATAGGCGGTAACGGTAGCCGCCATTTGCTTTAGGTTGTGCTTTGCCGCCCAGCGGTCATAGCCCACGCCCTTGCCCTCGGCTCGCTTGGCTTCCCGGTCAACCATGCGCTGCAAGGTGTTGTCTGCCGGGGTGGTTTTTGTGGTTTTTTCCCCTTGTGACGGCTTTTTAACTGCGGCAGGGTATTCGGGTATGGCTTTGGTCTGTTCGGCGGCTCTGTGGGCGTTCTGCGTGAGCAGGGCAAGGACAGCAGCCTTGTCAAAATCGTCCCCCAGCTTCCGAGCTGTGATAGGCTTTGTCCTGTCCGGCGTGAGGTAGGAAAGCCGCCCCCGGCTCTCCTTGACGGTTACGCCCTCCCGCAGCAAAAGGGAAGAAAACTCGTCAAAGCTGCCAGCTTGGGAAAGTGCCTGCCGTATCGTCCGGCGCAGCTTCGCCTTGTTCGTTTCAAACTTGGTTGGCTTGGTCGGCTGTCCTGCGGTTTCTCTGGCGGCATTCTCTTTATTAAGGGCAAGCTGTCCTTTCTTTGCCGCCCAGTATTCCCGTTCGGTTATCCGTTCCTTGCTGCCGTTCAAGAGGTCGATTTGGTAAAGCCCCTCCCGGTGGCACATCTCCATGACTTCACTCTTGAAATATTCCATAGCGGCGTTGGTGCAGCGATGCTTGCAGCCCTCCCGTGTATCGGCTGGTCTGTCCATGTAGGGCAGAAGCGGGACTTCATAAATCCGCAGGGAGTTGATGACGATATGCACATGGATATTGCCGCTGTGGTTATGCCCGTCCGGGTGGGTGCAGATTAGGGCTTGGTGTCCGGGAAAATGCTCCTTGCAGAACTGCTCGCCCAGCTCCTGCGCCCGGTCTACGGTCAAGCCGTTGTCTGTCCCGTCCCGTGGGTCAAAGCTGATGATATAGTGGTGGCTTTTCACATCTTCCCGTTTTTGGTTTTTCTCATAGCGGAGATTGGCTCGCATACAGGCAACAGCGAAATCCTCGCCCTCGCAGTTGAGGGAAGAAATGCGGTAATCCTCCCTCGGTATCAGCCGCCCATTTTCATCAAGGGTGGGCTTCATGGTAAACTCGTCATGCTCAAATGTGAGGTAGGCTTCCGCTGCGCCATAGTCAGCATTTTTAGAGCTGATATGTTTGAATGTTGCCAACAGCGTCACCCACTTTCTGCAAGACTTCAAACTTTAGGGTAGCAAGATCGGAAACCGCCGCCCGTACCTCCCCGGCAAGCTGCGGGTAGGGGCTGTGCCACTCGTTCAGCGTCCGGGCTATCTGGTTTAAGTTGCCGCCGATCCTGCCGTATTCGGCGGTTAGCTTCCCGACGGCGGCAAGCAGCTCGTCGTTGACGGGGGAAACGGTTATGGTGGGGCGTATGGCTGCCCCGGTTATGGCTTGCCGGATAAACTCGGCTTGGCTCATGTGGTAAGCAGAAAGCCTTTCCGCAAACTCGGCGTATTCTTCCTCGGTCATGCGTGTCTTGACTACCCGGCTGCGGTGCGGTGTGTTGTATCGTTTTCGCATGGTAAAAACCTCCTTTCGGCTGTGCGTGGTGTCCTCTCACTAATAGGAGAAAAACAGGGTGTGAAGCGGAACTGTTTTTGAAAAATCCGAAAAAATATTTTGAGGGATTTTTCAGCGGCGCAAGCCGCATAAGCAGGGTTTGGGGAAGGCACTCCCCAACAAGATTCCCGCAGGGGCAAAATGAGCGAAAAGCGAATTTTGGTACTGCGGTAGAATCTTGCTCTGAAAAACTGCCACTTTCCTCTGCGGCTGACTTTGCGGCAATCTACAAGGGTCGGTGTGGCTGCTTTCGTCAATATAGCGATTACGGAGGCGTGTCCTGCCCACCTTTGTTCCCCTCTACGGACAGAAACGGAAAATGCCAAACGCTCATTTGGATTTTTCATCACTACTACGGCAGGCAAGCCCATTTCGGGCAAACTTCCCCGTCACTCACTACTACAAGGGAACGGGGCGTTTTGCCAAAAATGGGAGCAAAAAACGCCACGGATTTTCAAAAATCTGTGGCGTTGCTGTTTGGAGCAGTATTCAATTTTAGTCTCCCGTTCCCTCTTTTGGGTAAAAGAAAAGGACAACCGATTTTGGCTGTCCTGTGAAAATGTGTATTATGTTGTATTATGTATGATTGACAAGATTAAATTTGAAGATCATTCTTCTACAAAGTATCTGTATGCGGCGGCTTCAAGCTCTCCACATTCGTTAAGCAAGTTGCCATTTTCATCATAAAGCTTATAGGTAATTTGAGTATTACCTAACGACGCTTCTCCGTCCAATCCAAGCAACAAAGTATAGTAATTTTCTTTTAGTACCAAATTCAATAGATCATACAAATCATCTTTTGATATACCTTGTTCAGTTATTGCACTGATTTTTTTGCCGACAACTGATGAAGAATTAGGATTGAAGTATTCGGCTAAAATGGTTTTCTTTTCTTCGTAGCATAATTTAACAAATTGTTCTCCTGTCATTTTTATACTCCCCATACCGTAGTGTAAAATATATATTTATATTTCATTCTGTCGGAATTATTATAGCACATAGATGTGAAATTTTCTACTGTCTTTCCCCCATAATGGGCGGGAGCGACAGCACTTTAGTCTGTCGCTCCCTTGATTGCCACAAAAGCAGGACGGGCGGCGGCTGTCAACGGTGGCACATTTGCGCCGTTCATCTTGACCGTTGACTGGCTCGGCTGGATTTGCTATTTATTTCCTCACCATTCCTGTGTCTTGGCTTCCTTCCGGATTTTCATTATCTGTATTTGATATATACTGCCAGGAATTACAGAAACCAACGCAAAAATACCAAAGATTATAGATTGCTTTGTAACTGCGAATAGTGCAAACATGAGCAGTAGAAATAGCCACGGATTGCGTAAGTTGCGATAATATTTTTCTTTATCGTCATAAGAGGTATGGAGTTCAAAAGGCTTTCCATCATTTGCTTTTTCCACAATCAAGATTTCTCGATTAAAAGTTGTTGTGTTTGTCGCAATACGACCGCCCCTTTCTGCCCATGGGCGCCAACGAACTTTTCCAACAGAATAGTTTAGATTGATATTTTTAAAAAACACCTTATATCCCATATCCTCCAAAAAATTAGCATAATCTATTGAACTCTCTTTTGATTTTTCTCCGATAAACTCTACACAATAGGTCACTTCATCGGGCTTGCATTTTTCAAATTCGTATAACAGTTTTCCTGTCCGAACAAGTCGATAACCCTTTTCAGACATTTTGTTTAGCCATTTTTCCTGCGTATTTAGCAATCCGCCAAAAAAGCGATAACATTTTTTACTCATACTGCACCTCCAATAATTTCACTTGCAATGCTTACAAGTTCATTTAGTCTTGCAAGCTCTTTTTCTGCAATTTCTTTTCCCTGTGCTGTAATGTGGTATTCTTTTTTTCTTCCCTCACTATCTCCATAAGGTTCAATCCACTTCTTGTCCTGCAAAGAGTTTAATGCTCCATATAAAGTGCCTGCGCCTAACGAAAGCCGCCCGCCCGTTTTTTCTTCAACAAACTGCATAACGGCGTATCCGTGTTTTGGTGTATAAAGAGAGAGTAAAATATAAAAGGTCACTTCTGTAAGTGCGCCACTTTTTGCATTGTCTCTCATAGTCCAGCCTCCTTATTACGATTACTGTAATAAATATATCACTAACCGTAATATAAGTCAAGCAGATTCAAGGAAATTATTTAAGGGGCATGAAAATGGAGCAGCAACATTTTCGTGTTACTGCTCCACTTTGATACAGAATAGTAGGGTACGCTGTTCTCAATTTGTGTTGTTGCTTCTTTACCGTATATGAGCATTGGAACCGGGATTATCGCTGCCGTACCCCTCCAGGAGATTGACAACGCCCCACACGCCCAGGCCAGCGCCCAGAGCCACAACAAGGGTCTGCAAAGTATCAATAGCGGAAGAAAAGAACTGCATATAGCCTCCATTTCTCCGGGGTTTTCCCCGGCCATGAAAAAAGCCGCCCATACAGGCGGCAGGTTACGACCTCTGGACACTTTGTCCAGAAGTGCTTTATACATAGGCATCCGGATCGTCCACATCGTCGTAGTTGAGGATGTCCTCGTCCTCGCTTACGGGCCCCGTGTCCGATACGTCTACCTCGTACACCTCACAAGCCTCGTTCAACCCAGGCCGCCTGCGGCGGTTAATGAGCTTATCAAGGGCAAAGGCGTTTTTCTTTTTATCGGCCTCAGCCGTGTACTTGTAGTTCGGGTGCTGCTTCAAATCGTATTTAGACGAGAAGAACGGGGGCAGGCCCCGCAGCTGCAAAATGCACTTATCGCCCGGCATGGTAGCCAGCTCGCTGGGGGTCATCAGCTCCCGGCCCAGCCGCTGGGTGTTCTGGTTGTAGCTTTCCGACTGCCCACGGGAGCGGCCCTCGGTCTGCATGGAGATCGTGGCCTTTCCCAGCCAGTTCTCGGAAATTTCCTTGATAGTGGAGCTTTCCCGCCCGCCCAGGAAAATCACGCTGTCCATGTTTCCCAGGATCGTTTCGGCGTTGTCCTTGTATATGGCCTTGCATTGGGCGTACTGCTGGTAGAACAGGCACAGGCTTACCTCACGGGAACGGATGACGGCCACCAGCTTCTCCAGCGAGGGCACCTGGCCCGTGTTGGCCGCCTCGTCCCACAGCACCCGCACATGATGGGGCAGGCGGCCCCCGTGAACATTGTCCGCCCGTTCACACAGGAGATTGAACATCTGCGAAAAGGCCAGGGCAACAATGAAGTTATAAGTGGGGGTTGTGTCGGAAATCGTGAAGAAAACTGCCGTTTTCCGATCCCCGATGCGGTCAAGCTCCAGCTCGTCATAGCTCATGATCTCCCGGAGCTGGGGGATGTCAAAGGGGGCCAGCCGGGAGCCGCAGGAAATCAAAATGCTTTTCGCGGTCTTGCCGCTTGCCAGCTTATATTTCTTGTACTGCTTTACGGCAAAGCAATCCGGCTTGCGCTTTTCCAGGCCCTTGAACATATAGTCCACCGCGTTCATATAGGACTCGTCATCCTCTTTCACGTCCATGCCGGAAATCATATCCACCAGGGTATTGATGTTCCGATCCTCGGCGGGTGCCTCGAAAATGATATAGGCAATCAGGGCGCAGTACAAAAGCGTTTCCGCTTTCGTCCAAAATGGATCGCCCTCCTTGCCCTCGCCTTTGGTGTTGGCTATGAGGGTGTCCACGAATTTGAGGATGTCCGCCTCGTTGTGGATGTAGGACAGCGGATTATAGTGCATGGATTTTGAAAAATCTATGCTGTTGAACACTTTGACCTGATACCCCCGGCGTTGCAGGAAAGCCCCCACCTGGGAGAGTACCCCGCCTTTCGGATCGACGCACACATAAGAGCTGTGTGCCTGGAGCAGCTGGGGCGTGAGCCAGAAACGGGTTTTGCCGGAGCCGGACGAGCCGATGATACAGGCGTTGAGGTTGCGGGCGTTGGCGGGATTTTTGGGCCGGGTGTTCATAGTGAGAAACTCCGTCCTTGTCAAAATGACGTTGTTCTCAAACTTCGGATCGACAAAGGGCTTGATGTCTTTTTCGGTGCCCCAGCGGGCCGACCCGTATTCCTCATCCCGCCGAAATTTCTTTGCGTTCTTGCTTTTGAAGTAGATCAGCAGGCGAAAGCCCACCGCGCCCACAATACCGATGAGCCAGTCAAAGGGGGCCAGCCCCGGCGCAAAGTCGGCAAAGGCCGGGCCGATGCTCTGCCCCAGGCCCATGAGCTTGTGAGCAAAGTCTGCTCCAGGGGCCAGGCGGTAGGCCGTCCCCAGCTTTAGGCAGGCCCACAGAATAAACAGATACGGGATATTGGGTATCACATACTTTTTGACGCTATCTGTCCTCATGTACCGCCTCCCTTGCACGCTCTTTCTTGTGGGACGGCTGGCGGGCCAGTTCAGCGGCAGCCCGTTTGAGCTGTTCCCGGATGGGAACACGCTGGGACTTGGAACGCTTCAACACGCGCCGGGAATATTCCGAAAAGCAAGCGGTGATGGCGTCGGCCTGCCCGCTCTTAAAGAACAACAGGTATTTGTCCGGCCCGGTCTTATAAAAGGCATAGTCCACATTCCAGCGCCGGGCCACCCGGTCAAAATCCTTTGGGGACTCCACCTCGATGCTGTTCGTGGCGGCCCCGTGGCCCATGAGCTGGCGCACCGTCTGTTTTCCGTGGGGTGTCTGGCGGGCCCGGTACATTTTCTTGATCTTCCGGCCCACCGCCAGACACGCCTGGGCCAGCACCCGGCCCGTGAGCTTTGTCGCCTTGATCGAAACTGCTATGGTACGTCTGGAAACGTCCTCGTCAATCAGCCGTATCCCTCCTTTCCATGAAAAAAGCACCTCTGGACAAAACGTCCAGAAGTGCCGTTATCGTTCCTCGTGTTCCTTTGCGGCAATCTTCCGATAGCCCTCCAGGGAGGAACCGTCAATAATTTCTTTGTAGGCCGCCATCTGCTCCCGCACCGTGAGCTGCGGAAAGGCAAAGACTTTGTGCTCGGCGGGAATATCCTCGATCCCGTGATAGTGCTCGATGAATTGACCGCCGTTGTTCAGCACATAGCCGCCAGGGGCAAAGTGGCCGTCCTCTTCAAGCCGAATATCCCGCCCGTATGCCTCATAGTCAAAATAATTCAGCAGGTGCTCCGGCACGTCAATGGCCTCCATGTCCTCCACATAGATGCGGCCCAGGGTTTCATCGTCCTCGACACCAGGATAAAACTCGTAGCAATCCAGGTTTTGCGCCAGATTGATGAGATCGGCCACGCTGGACGTATGTTCACCGCTGTCAATCACGGCCTCAAATTTCTCCAGTTCGCCCTGATCCAGCTCGGAGAGCAGGCAGGCCAGATGATTGAGCTCGTCCAGGTTTTCATATTCCGTGAGATAGTCGTAGAGCCCCAGCACATCACCGTCAAAGCTGGTAATGAAAAATTCCTCATAACGTACCCCATCCACGCCAATGCGTTTCAGAAGCCCCTGCACCTCCTCGGTGGTAGTAGGAAATTTCAAGGTTTCGCCAACCAGCTCGCCCTCGTTGTATTTTCCCAGGTTGGTGATGTAGGCTTCAAACAGGGACGCCATCAGCACCGCCCCTGGCCCTTGACGGTCAGGATGCCCTCAAGGGTAGTCGCGGTGATCCCCAGGCGCTGGGCCACGGCAATATCATTTTTCATGGCCTCGGTCACGGAATGGCCGCATACCACCAGCACACGGGAGCGCCGGAGCAGATCGCGGCCCATGTCGATGCCGTTCTTGTGCTCCTCCGGCACCGCGTCATTGAGGAACAGCGGCAGATAGAGCATGGGGCAGATGGGGGAATAGCCCGCATCATAGACCACGCGGCAGTAATGCGCCGCCTGCTCCATATCCACCGCAGGATCACCGCGCCACGCAGCGGTGATATAAGCAAGGGATCGTTTCATTATCACACCTCCGATATTTATATAGGTAGTTCAACCCTATCACCCCGCCCTTTCCCATTCATGGGAAAGGGGGCGGCTCTGGAGGATATACCCCCGCCGCCTTGCCGGAAATAGCACAGCCGGGCCAGGCCGTCAAGGGCAAGCCGCCGCAAACGGCGGGCGTTCCGCCCCTTGACTGCCCGTTTCCGGCTGCGCTGCAAAATATCCGGCGACGGGGGATATATCACCACAGAGCCCATCCCCGGCGCGGGGCGTTCACCTCTGGACAAAGTGTCCAGAAGCGGGGCCCGGTTACTTCTCCAAGTCCTTTTTCCTGTCCGGCTGCGCCAGTTCGGGCGGCTGTTTCTCTTTCCACTCGTCCAGCAGCGCCATGATCTGCTCTTTCATTTTGGCAGGAGTGACCTCCTTTCCGAAATACTTAGACAGTTCAGCAGTCGAAATAATCACACCGCGATCCTCCTTTTTTTCTTCACTCAAAATGCCGTCGATCACATCGCCGTTGAGCTTGCCCTCCTTGTCCAGCTCGTGGAGCCGCTTCGCCTGGGCCACCGAGGGGGAGGACTGCTCCCCGTCAATGGAAACGGCAATCAGCCGCTGGTTTTCCGGCCTGATATACGAGATCTCCACCGCAGGCATAAAGCCCATCTGCTTTGTGTCCACCTTGTCCAGAAGCTCCGGCACCAGGGAGTTGAGCCGGATATACCGCATGACCTTTTTATAGTTCATGTCGTGTTCCTTACCCACGATCTCCACCGAGAGCTTACCCAGGGCCTCCGCCTCTTTCTCATTTTTCGGACGGGCCCCCTGGCGTTTGATAGCCTCCACCTCCAAATCCAGCAGCTTTGCCAGTTCGCTGGGGAGAGGATCGCCCCGCTGCTTGTTGCTGTTCCGCATTTCCCGGACAGCTTCAAGATCGGTCATCTCGCGGACGATACAGGGCATTTCCTCCAGCCCGGCCCGTGTACCGCCATGATGGCGGCGGTGGCCCGCGATAATCTCATAGCCCCTGCCGTCTTTTTCCGGGCGGACGGTGGCGGGGGTCATAATGCCGTGTTCCTTGATCGTCCCCACCAGATCGTCCATCGCCTTATCGTCCTGCACCTTGTAGGGGTGCTCCCGGAACGTATGGAACGGATGAAGCTCCGCCATTTTCAGATAGACGATTTTTCCCTCTTCCACCGGGCGGGGCGGCACGTCAGGCGTGGGCGGCAGATTGATCTCCGGCGGTGGGACTGCAGCCTCCTTAACGGGAGCGGCCTTGCCCGGCTTTACCGCCTGAGCGGGTTTAGACGCAGGCGCACCGCCGGAGCCCACTTCCTTGCCCTTGTCAGCTTTCTTACCTCTGGACACTTTGTCCCGAACAGCGGGCGGGGCCTCCTCACGGGCCGTCTTGTCAACCTTAGACGGGCGGCCTGTGCGGGGCTCCGCCGCTTTCTCCTTTTTCCCCGCAGACATCGCAGCCTGCTCTTTCGGGGGACGGCCCCGGCGCTTTTTCGGCTGATCTGCCTCCGGCGCTTTCTTTTCCGGGGCGGTAGTAGAAGCCTCCTTGCCGCCCTTATCAGCGGCCTGGATGTCCGAGAGGTTGATCGCCTTGCCGGACGGGGCGGGTGTATCTTCGCCCATGCCGGGAAGAACAGTCTGCTGTGTGTGCTTGTCGGCAGACAGTGGATCGGGCTTCACATGATCGGGGGCCGCTTTATCTTCACCAGAAACAGCAGGAGCATTATTTTCCTCCAGCGGTGGCAGATCACCCTGGCCGGGCGGGGATTGGTTTTCCGGGGTCTTATTTTCCTCCGGGCCCATGTTCACTTTTTCATCGGCCATTTGCTAACCTCCTTTTTGATGGAATGAAAAAAGGCCAGACCTCCCGGCCTGACCAGCAAAAATAACTCCCCCTTTCATTTTCAATTTGAAATCAGCATCACTCCTTTCCAAAACCAGGCCATAAAAAAACGTCGCTTTTCACAAAGAAACAGCGACGTTTTAGTGTAGGTTGGCTCGGTTTTTGTTGTGATTTATGATTATGCCTTTGTAAAGAAACCTAAAGACTAGGAAAGAACAAAAAGAAAATCCAAGAGTACATTAAAAATCAACTGCAACAGGACCAGATTGCCGATCAGTTGAGCCTTAAGGAGTTCGTGGACCCGTTTACGGGTAGCAAGGAAACTAAGGCGTAAATAAAAGGGCCCCTTGAGGGGCCTGCCACGAGACAGGAATGCAGTTGGCAGACCCATTCGTGGCCCCTTAAGGGGCTTTGCTAGTATTATGCCCTTCTAGGGCTTACTCAAGCCACCGGCTCAGCCGGTGGTTTTGACTGAGGAAAAGAAAGCGGTATAATAGTGTGGGGGGATAAAAATGCTGGTAAAGAACGCAGAAAATCGAGGACAGCTGGAATTTGTAAGTTTGGAAA
>NZ_SLUM01000024.1 GCF_004345265.1 Allofournierella massiliensis | reverse complement strand
GACAAGACCTCAGCTTTGCTATACCTTTTTTGAACCATCCCTTTTTCACCACCACCATTCATTTTCGGGGTTGATTTTTAATAGTTAATCTTTCTGCGATACTTTGGCACCAGCACAATGTGATATTTGCAATTCCAACTCGTATGTGATAAACTTTTTTCGTCCATATGGATGAACCTCCTTTTGCTTTTGTGCGGTTGGCGTTACCCGCTTCTATTGTAGCAAAAGGAGGTTCTTTTTTACCGTTTCAACGCTCGTGCTCTTCTCGTCCACAAGCATAGCTTGTGGTTTTCTAGTTAACAAAACGCCCGCCCTGGCTTCCCTGATGATCAGGGGCCCGGGCGGGCGTTCGTTTTTTGTTTTTAATCCAGACTGAAATCCTCCGCCGAAAATTCCGGCAGCTTGGGCTGGCGGCGGGGCACCCGCCGCAGGGGATCGTAGCTGAATTTTTTGCAGTGATAATAGGGCGAGACCACGCCCTTTTTGGCACACAGGATCATCCGGGGATCCGCCGCCTTCTGGCCGAACTCACAGTAGGTGCAGGCCGGCTGGATGTTGGCCCCGAACATCGGCTTTTTGCGCAGCAGCATACGCTTGCAACACCTCGCTTTGCTGGTTTCTATTATACCCGCGCGGCGGCCCGGTGTAAAGCCGGTTCAGGAAAGGCGGTTTTTGAAGTCCTCATAACCAAAAGCTTTTACCAGCTTCTCCTGCCCGTTTGCGTCCCGCCAGACGATGGCAGGCAGGGGCATGCCGTTGAAGGTGTTGGTTTTGACCATGGTGTAAAGGGCCATATCCTCAAACACCAGCCGGTCGCCCTCGTTCAGAGGTGCGTCGAAGGAGTAATCCCCGATCACGTCCCCCGCCAGACAGGTGGGGCCGCCCAGCCGGTAGGTGTAGGCCTTTTCCCCGCTCTCGCCGGAATTCTGCAGCGGCGGGCGGTAGGGCATCTCCAGCACGTCCGGCATGTGGCAGGCGGCGGAGGTGTCCAGAATGGCAATGTCCATGCCGTTGTGCAGGGTCTCCAGCACACTGGTCACCAGAAAACCGGCGTTCAGCACCACGGCTTCGCCCGGCTCCAGATAGACCTCCACCTGATAGGTTTCCTTCAGGTGCTTCACAATGCGCACCAGACGCTGGCGGTCGTAGTCCTTGCGGGTGATGTGGTGGCCGCCGCCCAGATTGATCCATTTCAATCCGTGCAGATACTTACCGAACTTCTCCTCAAAGGCAGCCACGGTGGTTTCCAGATCGTCCGAGTTCTGCTCGCACAGGGTGTGGAAGTGCAGGCCGTCCAGCAGGGGCAGCAGGCTCTCGTCGAAGTTGGCCAGCGTGGTGCCCAACCGGGAGCCGGGGGCGCAGGGGTCATAGATGGCGTGGCCCTCCTGAGTGGAGCACTCCGGGTTCACCCGCAGGCCCACCGCCTTGCCCGCCGCCTTGGCCACCGGGCCGAACTTTTGCAGCTGGCGGGGCGAATTGAACACAAAATGGTCGGCGTAGCTCAGCAGCTCTTCAAATTCTTCCGGCTTGTAGGCCGGAGAAAACACATGGGTCTCGCCGCCGAAATGCTCCCTGCCCAGCCGGGCCTCGTACAGACCGCTGGCGGTGCTGCCCACCAGATAGCGGCGCAGCAGCGGATAGCAGGAAAACATGGAAAATGCCTTCTGGGCCAGCAGAATCTTGCAGCCCGCCTGGTCGGCCACCTGGCGCAGAATTTCCAGATTCTGCACCAGGCGGGTTTCATCCACCAGAAAATAGGGTGTGGAAATGGCGTTGCTCATCAGTCCACCAGCTCCGGGTTATCGTTGACCTGCCAGGGCAGACCCCACTTGTTCAGGGCGTCCATGTACGGGTCCGGATCGAACTCCTCCACGGTGTATACGCCGGGCTTGTTCCACTTGCCGGTGAGCAGCATCATGGCGCCGATCATGGCGGGCACGCCGGTGGTGTAGGAGATGGCCTGAGAGCCAACCTCCTTGTAGCACTCCTCGTGGTCGCACACATTATAGATATAGGCAGTCTTGTCCTGACCGTCCTTCTTGCCGGTGAAGATGCAGCCGATGTTGGTCTTGCCCTTGGTGCGGGGGCCCAGGGTGGCGGGATCGGGCAGCAGGGCCTTCAGGAACTGAATGGGCACGATCTCGTGGCCCTCAAACTCAATGGGCGTGGTGGACAGCATGCCCACGTTCTCCAGACACTTCATGTGGGTCAGGTAGCTCTGGCCGAAGGTCATGAAGAAGCGGATGCGCTTCACGTTCGGGATATTCTTGGCCAGAGACTCGATCTCCTCGTGGTGCAGCAGGTACATGTCCTTCTGGCCCACCTGATCAAAGTTGTACTCCCGCTTGATGCTCATGGCGGGAATCTCCACCCAGTGGCCGTTCTCCCAGTAGGAGCCGGGGGCGGACACCTCGCGCAGATTGATCTCCGGGTTGAAGTTGGTGGCGAAGGGATAGCCATGGTCGCCGCCGTTGCAGTCCAGAATATCGATGGTGTCGATGGTGTCGAACAGGTGCTTCTGGGCCCATGCGCAGTAGGCCTGGGTCACACCCGGGTCAAAGCCGGAGCCCAGCAGGGCGGTGAGGCCGGCCTTCTCGAACTTCTCCTTGTAGGCCCACTGCCAGGAGTAGTCGAAGTAGGCGGAGAAGCCCTCTTCCTTGCAGCGCTTCTCGTAGGCAGCCTTCCACTCGGGATCGTCCAGATTCTCGGGCTCGTAGTTGGCGGTATCCATGTAGTTCACGCCGCAGGCCAGGCAGGCATCCATGATGGTCAGATCCTGATAAGGCAGGGCGATGTTCATCACCAGATCGGGCTGAACCTCCTTGATCAGGGCGATCAGCTGGTTCACGTCGTCCGCGTCCACCTGAGCGGTGGTGATCTTGGTGGAGGTGGTGCCCTCCAGCTTGGCCTTCAGGTCGTCGCACTTGGACTTGGTGCGGCTGGCGATGCAGATCTCGGCGAATACTTCGCTGTTCTGGCAGCACTTGTGGATGGCAACGCCGGCAACGCCGCCGCAGCCGATGATCAATACCTTGCTCATGATTTCATCCTCTTTCTTCGTTTGATTTTTCGATTGATACAAAAGTGTTTTGCGCTTCGTTTTCCCACTCAGGGCTGCAGAGCCAGCAGCATCTCCCGCACGATCTTGCAGGCCACGATGGTGGACACGCCGCTCTGGTCGTAGTGGGGGCTCAGCTCGTTCACGTCGCAGCCCACCACCTTGGCCCGGCTGCACACCAGCGTCACGGCCTGACGCAGTGCGTCAAAGGTTACGCCGCCGGGCTCGGGGGTGCCGGTGCCGGGGAAGATGGAGGGATCCATTACATCCAGATCCACAGTGAAGTAGACCGGTTTGCCCTCCAGCTGGTTCAGGGTCTCTTCCAGGCCCTCGAAATCAAACCGACGGGTGCTCACATGGGTACGGCCCCAGGCAAACTCCTCCCGGTCGCCGGAGCGGATGCCGAACTGGTGAATGCGGCCGTCGCCCACCAGCTCCCAGCAGCGGCGCAGCACGCAGGCATGGGAGAGCTTGGCCCCCAGATAATCGTCCCGCAAATCGGCATGGGCGTCAAAGTGGATGATGTGCACATCCGGGTACATATCGGCCACCGCACGGAAGGCGCCCAGCGTTACCAGATGCTCGCCGCCCAGCATGAAGGGCCGCTTGCTGGCGTGCAGAACGTGGCGGGTGCGCTCCTCGATGCGATCCAGCGCCTTGTTCACGTCGCCGAAGCACAGCTCCAGGTCGCCCAGATCGATCACATTGGCATCCTCCAGATCCTTGTCCTGATAGGGGCTGTAGCTTTCGATACCATAGGACTCGTGGCGGATGGCCGCGCTTCCGAACCGGGTACCCGGCCGGTAGGAGGTGGTGGAATCAAAGGGTGCGCCGAACAGCATGGTGGACGCGAAACGGGGGCCCTTGTCGCACCCCATGAAAACCTCAACATTCTTGCTCAACATCTCTTAAAAGCTCCTCTACGTATGCGGGCAGGTAAAACGCGCCCTTGTGCAGTGTGGTGGTGTAATAGCGGCAGGTCAGCCCGCGCATGTTCCAGCGGGTTTCGTCCAGATCCCGCAGCGGGTGATACTTTTTGGAGGCAAAGCCGAACAGCCAGTGCCCGGAGGGATAGGTGGGGATGTGCGCCTGGTATACCCGGCTGATGGGGAAGGACTCCACAATCCGCTTGTGGGCCCGCTGGCAGGCCACCGCGTCCTCGGTGTAGAAGGGGCTCTCATGCTGGTTGACCATGATGCCGTCCTCCCGCAGGGCGTTGTAGCAGCTGCCGTAAAACTCCCGGGTGAACAGACCCTCGCCGGGGCCGAAGGGGTCGGTGGAATCTACAATGATCAGGTCATACTGATCCTTGCAGGAGCGGATGAACCGCACACCGTCCTCATAGTGGATGGTCAGGCGGGGATCGTTCAGCCGGCAGGAGGTCTGGGGCAGATACTTCTTGCACACCTCCACCACCAGCGGGTCGATCTCCACCATGTCGATGTGCTCAATCTCCGGGTAGCGGGTCAGCTCGCGGATCACGCCGCCGTCGCCCGCGCCGATGACCAGCACGTCCCGCACTTTCGGATGCACCGCCATGGGCACATGGGTGATCATCTCGTGGTAGATGAACTCATCCTTTTCGGTGAGCATCATATAACCGTCCAGCGTCAGAAAGCGGCCGAACTCCGGCGCTTCAAACACATCGATGCGCTGGAACTCGCTCTTGCCGCTGAACAGCTGCTTGTCCACCTTGATGGACAGCTTCACGTTCGGGGTCTGCGCTTCGGAAAACCAAAAATCCATCGCTTCCTCCTTCTTATTTGAGCACGTTCAGGCGCAGGATGTCCGCATCCTCAGGGCCGGTCATGGAGCAGCCCTTGGCCTTCGCATACTGAATGTAGTCCAGAATCTCCTTTGTGATGCGCTCGCCGGGAGCCAGAATGGGAATTCCCGGAGGATAGCACATCACGAATTCGCTGCAGATGCGGCCCGCGGTGTCCTCAATGGGCAGCGACTCCTTCTCCGCATAGAAGGCTTCCTGCGGGGAAGCGGCCACAATGGGGTCGATGTATTCCTGCTGCATCAGGCCCGCCTTGCTGCCGCCGAACCGGCGGCGCACCTCGGCCAGCGCGCTCACCAGCCGCTCCACCTCACGGGGGCGGTCACCGATGGACAGATAGGCCAGAATGTTGCCCAGATCGCCGAATTCGATCTGGATGTCGTATTCGTCCCGTAGCAGGTCATAGACCTCGATGCCGGCCAGACCCACATCCAGCGTGTTCACCGACAGCTTGGTGGTATCAAAATCAAAGATGCTGTCGCCGTTGCACAGCTCCTTGGAGAAGGCGTAGTAACCGCCGATGGCGTTGATCTCCCTGCGGGCGTATTCCGCCAGCTCGCTCACCCGCTGGAATTCCTGTTTTCCCCGCAGCGCCAGATTCCGCCGGGAGATGTCCAGGCTGGACAGCAGCAGATAGGAGCCGCTGGTGGTCTGGGTCAGGTTGATGATCTGGCGCACATGGCCCTCCGGCATGGCCGGGCCGGTGAGCAGCAGCGAGCTCTGGGTCAGGCTGCCGCCGGATTTGTGCATGGAAACGGCGGCCATATCCGCCCCCGCCGCCATGGCGGAAACCGGCAGGTTTTCGCCAAAATAGAAGTGGGTGCCGTGGGCCTCGTCGGCCAGGCAGAGCATACCGTTGTCATGCGCCAGCTTCACGATGCTGCGCAGATCGGAACAGATGCCGTAGTAGGTGGGGTTGTTCACCAGCACGGCCTTGGCGTCCGGATTTTCCCGGATGGCCTTTTCCACCGCGAAAACACTCATGCCCAGCGGGATACCCAGTCGGTGGTCGCATTCCGGGTTCACATACACCGGAATGGCGCCGCACAGCACCATGGCGCCCATCACGCTGCGGTGCACGTTGCGGGGCAGGATGATCTTTTCGCCCCGCTTTGCCACCGACAGAATCATGCTCTGCACCGCGCTGGTGGTGCCGCCCACCATCAGAAAGGCGTGAGCCGCCCCAAAGGCCTGCGCGGCCAGAATCTCCGCGTCCCGGATTACCGAGATCGGGTGGCACAGATTGTCCAGCGGCTTCATGGAGTTCACGTCCATGCTCACACACTGCTGGCCCAGCAGATCCACCAGCTCCGGGTTTCCTCGCCCGCGCTTGTGCCCGGGCACGTCAAAGGGCACCACCCGCATCTTGCCGAAGCGTTCCAGTGCCTCGTAGATGGGAGCCCTTTGCTGATCCAGATGTTCCATTCTCTCTCCCCCTGCCTCTTTGTTTCTCAGTAGATATTGCGCCCGCTGAAGATCTCGATCATCTCGCGGCGCAGGTTGTTCATGATCTCCAGCCGGGTTTTGGGCGGGAGCTCATACACATCGGTTTTGAACAGATAGTTCTGCAGATCCACTTCCTTGAGCATCATCTTGGTGTGGAAGATGTTCGCGTCGTAAACGTTGATGTCCACCGCGTCGTACCGGCGCAGCAGCTCGGGCTCGATGTAGTCCTGAATGCTGTTGACCTTGTGATCCAGAAACAGCTTGCGGCCGTTCATGTCCCGGGTAAAACCGCGCACCCGGTAGTCCATGGTGATGATGTCCGAATCGAAGGAGCGGATCAGGTAATCCAGCGTGGACAGCGGGGTAATCTCGCCGCAGGTGGCCACGTCGATGTCCACCCGGAAGGTGGCCAGGCAGGTCTCCGGATGGTACTCCGGGTAGGTGTGCACCGTCACATGGCTTTTATCCAGATGGGCCAGCTGGGTCTCGCCTGCCGGCAACATGCTGCCCTCGGCAATGAGGATGGTCACCGACGCGCCCTGGGGGTCGTAGTCCTGCCGGGCGATGTTCAGCACCTTGGCGCCGATCATGTCGGTGAGAGTGGTGAGGATGTTGGTAAGCCGCTCGGAGTTATACTGCTCATCGATGTAGGCAATGTAATCCTTCTGTTCCCGGGCGGTTTTTGCATAGCACACGTCGTAGATGTTGAAGCTCAGCGCTTTGGTCAGGTTGTTGAACCCATAAAGTTTCAGCTTTTCTCCCATCGGTCTCCTCCTGAAATTGACATCGCCCTTTTTTGGCCCGGCGGCAACAAAAAAACAGGCAATGTGTACTTTTGCATACACATTGCCTGTAAACGAATCCTATTTTGGTGATTAAGCGCGGAACCCCCTGAAAAAAGACCGGCACACAGTTCCGGATGGATACAGTGAGGTACGGCAAAACAGCGCCGCTCAGGGCACAGCCCGGCTTGCTTTCACACAGAGTCTATATAGCAAATACTTACTTTTACTACTCTTATTGACCGTTTTACAAGTTGATGTACGCAGAATACGCACTGGTTGTAAAGTAACCAACTTATAAAATTGAGCTTTTAACTCAATCAATAATGGCGGTATCGCACCGCCCATCGGCAGTTGACCCGGCTGTCCGTATGGCCTTTAACCCACGATTGGGTGGTCAGAAGAAATATTTGCATGGATACTCTGTATGAAAACTCATATCGCATGACGGGAAAAGTATAACCTGTTTTTTTGCCGTTTGTCAACGGCTTTTTTCAGTTTTTAGCAAAATTTTAACGGCCGCTTTTCCCTGCTTTTTCCATGGGATTTTCCATCATTTGGAATAATTATACATGCACAAGATGCAGGCCGTTTTTCTCCAGCAGCGCCTGCATCTGGCCCTCTTCCAGAGAAAAATCCAGCCGTTTTGTCATGGCTTCGTCGCTGAAGGCAGCCACCCAGCCGCCCTCGGCCTGTTGGCAGAAGGCCACCGTATCCACCGGATCCAACCCCTGGCCGGCCAGCTGCTGGCGAAGAGGTTCGGCCAGCTCCACATACACAAAAAAAGTGGTCAGCCCGTGGCCTCCATTGTACTGAAACGCCCCCTTTACGCAGCCCTCGCCTGCGGCACTGCCCCGGGGATGGATGGCCTGCAGCCAGGTCGAATCCATTGCTCCCATATCCTTGGGTTCCATCTTCATTCCTCCCGTTTACGAATATTGCTCCGCTTTTTGCTATTGTACGCCCTTTTCGCCGTCCGCTGCAAGCAGCACCCGGCTTTTGTGTTTATTTATTCGCAGCATGCAGAATTTCATGCAATGATTTGTGCAAAAGCACACTGCACTTTTACGCGCTGATATGCTATGATAGAAAAAGATGTTTTTTGAAAAAAGGAGAGTTTTTCCATGAGAAATTATATTGCCCGCCGGTTCCAGACCGCGCAGGACAGCGTAATGGCCAGCGCCGCCGCCGAGAAGGGCGCTTACAGCGACCTGATCGACCTGAGCATCGGCGACACCGATTTCACCACCGATGAACGGATCATCCGTGCCGCCATGGAGGATGCCCTGGCCGGTCACACCCACTACACCTCGCCTCAGGGCGACCCGGAGCTGATCAACGAGATCCGTACTTATTATAAAACCACCCACAACATGGAGCTTTCACGGGAGCAGGTGTTCATTTCCGCCTCCAGCTGCTTCGGCATGGAGCTGGCGCTCATGAGCATTCTGGATCCGGGCGATGAGGTGATTCTCTTTGCTCCCTACTTCTCCCCCTATAAAGAGCAGGTGGAGCTGACCGGCGGCGTTGCCGTGGAGGTTCCCTGCCTGGAGGAGGAGGGCTTCGCCATCAACGCCCAGCGGCTGCGGGCAGCCATTACCCCCCGCACCAAGGCCATGATCGTGAACAACCCCTGCAACCCCACCGGCGCGGCCTACGACATGCAGACCTATCAGACGCTGGCACAGGTGGCCGAGGAATTCGATCTGGTGGTGATTCTGGACGAAATTTACACCGATTACATGTTTGATGTGCCCTTCCGGCCCTTCCGCGGTCTGCCCGGCATGGCGCAGCGCAGCATCACCCTGAACAGCTTTTCCAAGAACTATATCATGACCGGCTGGCGCGTGGGCTCGATCATCGCCGAGCCTGCGGTGATCGATACCATCAAGCGCATCAACGAGAACATGGTCTACTCCGCCCCCTCGGTGTCCCAGCGGGCAGCCATCCATGCGCTGCGGCTGCGCGGCGAGATCGGCGATCGATACACCGGCGAATACCGCCGCCGGGTGTTCTACACCGCCGAACGCATCAACGCCATTCCGAAGCTCTCGGTGCGCAAGCCCCAGGGCACCTTCTACCTGTTCATGAACATCAGGGAAACCGGGCTGGACTCCATCGCCTTCTGCCAGAAGTGCGTGAAGGAAGCCCATGTGGCCATGGTGCCCGGCGTGGCCTTCGGCGCTGCCGGCGAGGGTTATGTGCGCATCGCCTGCACCACCAGCGAGGAAAAGCTGGCCGAGGCCTTCGACCGCATCGCGGCCCTGAAATTCTGAGCCGGGCCGTTCAGTACAGCGGCAGGCCGCCGGTGAACTCGTCGGCCTTTTCCGCCGCCAGCGGCTCCAGTGCCAGGCAGGTGTAGGTGGGCTCGCCGTGGAATTCGGTCATGCCCGCATCCTGAATCAGGGCGCTGATCACCCCGGCGTCCTGCGCTTTCCGGTGCAGCTGCAGCAGCTCCTCCTCGGAATCCACATACACACAGATCTTGGCCACTCCCCTGTCGAACCACTCGCTCAGGGGGGTAGCCTCCTGTTTGCTCTCAGCCAGGCCCACCCAGCCGTCGGTCACCTGAATCTGCCCCAGACGGCCCTCCTTCTGCAGCGCCATCAGGGTGGCGGTAACGCAGGCATGGCCCGCCTGGGCGGCAATTTTGCCCTTGCGCATCTTCAGATCCCGGCGCATCACAATCATCTGTTTGGATGAATACATTCTGGTTCCTCCTTGCAAAAACCGGGCGAAAAAGATCCCGGCGATTCCCTGCTATTATACCAGCCGCCGGCCATGGCCGCAACGGCGCTTTGCCACTTTGCTCAAATAGCACGGCAGCATCTTGCGCCAATCCCCGCTCCGGTGGTATGATAGAATAGAAAATTTATTGTCACGCCTTTCCCGCGGTCCTTTCGGGTGCGCTTTCTGCACCCGCGGGCCGCTTTTTGTGCGCGATGTGAAAGCGAAGTGGCTATGAAATGACAAACGACCAGAACCTTCTTACCGTGGGCAGCGTTCCCAAAAAGATGCTGCTGTTCGCGGTGCCAATCTTCTTCAGTAACCTGTTTCAGCAGCTTTACAACGCGGTGGACTCGCTGATCGTGGGCAACTTCATCGGTGAACAGGCGCTGGCGGCGGTGGGCTCCTCCTCCAGCCTGATCATGCTGATGATCGGCTTCATCAATGGCGTGTCGCTGGGTGCGGGCGTGCTGGTGGCCCGGCTTTACGGTGCGCAGGATCACAAAACCCTGAAGCAGGCGGTGCACACCACCGTGGCGCTGGGTTTGTGCGCCGGCGTGCTGCTTTCGATTCTGGGCATCATCTTCACGCCCCAGATTCTGCGCTGGATGGGTACCCCGTCGGATGTGCTGCCCCAGTCGATTCTGTATTTCCGGGTTTATTTCATGGGCTCGCTGTCGGTGGTCATGTACAACATGGGCGCCAGCATTCTGCAATCGGTGGGCAACAGCCGCAGCCCCATGAAATACCTGATCATCGCCTCCCTCACCAATGTGGTGCTGGACCTGGTATTTGTGGCCGGAATGGGCCGCGGGGTAGAAAGCGCCGCACTGGCCACCATCATCAGCCAGACCCTCTGCGCCTTCCTTGCCTTCCGCAAGCTGACCGTGGTGCAGGCGCCTTACCGCATCATCTGGAAAGAGGTGGGTTTCCGGGCGGACATGCTGCGGCAGGTGCTTACCCTGGGCATTCCCTCCGGCGTGCAGAACTCGGTGATCTCGCTGGCAAATGTGATCGTGCAATCCAACATCAACGCCTTCGGCTCCGCCGCCATGGCGGGCTGCGCCGCTTACAGCCGGGTGGAGGGCTTCGCCTTCCTGCCGGTGACCTGCTTTGCGCTGGCCCTTTCCACCTTCGTGAGCCAGAACATCGGCGCGGGCCGTTATGATCGGGTGCGGCAGGGCATGCGCTTCGGTTTGATCTGCAGCCCGCTGCTGGCCGAGTGCATCGGCCTGTTCATCTTCACCTTCTCGCCCCAGCTGATCGGCGCCTTCAACAATGAGCCTCAGGTGGTGGCCTACGGCGTGGCGGACGCCCACACCGTGGCGCTGTTTTACTGCCTGCTGGCCTTCTCCCACTGCTGCGCGGGCATTCTGCGGGGAATGGGTCGGCCCATTATCCCCATGACCATCATGCTGAGCATCTGGTGCGTGCTGCGCATCTGCTACATTACCATTGCGGTGCGCCTGATTCCGGACATCCACATGGTCTACTGGGCCTATCCCATCACCTGGATCATCAGCTCGCTGCTGTTCGCTCTGTGCCTGACCCGGCTGCGCTTCCCGCCCATGACGGTTCAGCCGGAAAAAGAGGAAAGCCGGGTATTGTAATTTGTGAAAACATCCTTTACCATAAAAAGGGGCCGCCGCGGCGGCCCTGCAACTGTGCTTCCTATTGTTAAAGGAGGGGTTTATTTTGGCAAGTGAAGATTACAAAAAGGCCCAAAAAATGGGTCAGCGCAGCTTCCGCGCCTGTGTTTCCAAGGGGCAGTATCCCTATCTGCAGGTGCTGGATGACATTCTGGAAAACACCGAGCTGGACAGCACCCAGCCTCTGGGTGTGGTGAACATCCCTCTGGACGCCATTGTGGGCACCAAGACCGAGGGCCGCAAAACCGCCTTCGCCCGCAATTTCATGCCTCTTCTGGGCGACCGCACCGAATTTGCGGTGAAGTGGAGCGCCCTGTGTGAATCCCAGATGGAGGAGGGAATCCGCGACCCCATTGAAGCGGTGGAATTTCTGAACCGCTTTTATGTGGTGGAGGGCAACAAGCGCGTCTCGGTAATGAAATATTTCGGCGCGGGCAGCATTCCCGGCAATGTGACCCGCTATATCCCCAAGCGCAACGGCTCCAAGGAAGTGAACATCTATTACGAATTTCTGGACTTCTACAAGCTGACCCAGATCAACCTGCTCTGGTTCACCGAAGAAGGCCGCTTTGCCAAGTTCGTGGCAGCCGTGGGCAAGGCCCCCGGCGAGCGCTGGAGCGATGACGACAAGAGCATGCTCACCTCGATGTACTACCGGTTCCGCTCGGTGTTCGTGCAGCGGGGCGGCGACCGGCTGCCCATCACCCCCGCCGACGGTCTGCTGGCCGTGATGGGCGTTTATCCCTACCGGCAGCTGTGCGGCATGAGCATGCCCGAGCTGCAGCAGGCGGTGGAGCGCGCCTGGAGCGAGGTGCTGGTGCTCACCCGGCCGGATGCAGTGGAGCTTTCCATGGAGCCGGCATTCCCCCAGAACACCGGCCTGTTCTCCCGGCTGCACAACCCCATCGCCTTCCAGGCGCCCAGCCTGAAGGTGGGCTTTGTGTACGAAAAAAGCGCCGATACCTCCGCCTGGACCTATGCCCACGATTTTGGCCGCGGCGAGCTGGAGGAACACTTCGGCGGCCGGGTGACCACCCTGTGCTACGACAATGTGCAGCCGGATGTGAACGGCGACGAGATTCTGGAAAAGGCCGTGGCCGATGGCTGCGACGTGATTTTCACCACCACACCCAAGCTGATCGGCGCCAGCCTGAAGGCTTCGCTGGCTCACCCGGAAGTGAAGATCATCAACTGCTCGCTGAACATGTCTCACCCGTCCATCCGCACCTACTACGGGCGTATTCATGAGGCAAAGTTCCTGCTGGGCGCCATTGCCGGTGCTCTGGCGGACGACAACAAGATCGGCTATGTGGCCACCTATCCCACCTATGGCATGATCGCTGCCATCAACGCCTTCGCACTGGGCGCGCAGATGACCAATCCCCGGGCTCAGGTGTATCTGGAGTGGACCTCGGAGAAGGGCGCAGATATTCCCGCCCGCTTTGCCAAGAACGGCGTGACCCTGATTTCGGATCTGGACAACCGTGCGCCCCAGCAGCCCCCCTGGAAATTCGGCCTTTACCGGCTGGAGGGAGACCATTTCTGCAATTACGCCATGCCCTTCTGGAACTGGGGTGAATTCTACGTGCGCATTGTGCAGTCCATCATGAACGGCGGCTGGTCTGCCGGAAGCAGCGGTGAACGGGCCCTGAACTACTGGTGGGGCATGGATGCCGGTGTGATCGACGTGCTGTGCTCCCGCACGCTGCCCGTGGAGACCCAGCGGCTGGTAAATCTGCTGCGTCAGGCAGTGTGCAGCCGGGACTTTGACCCCTTCGCAGGCGTATTGTATGCCCAGGACGGCCGGGTTGTGATGCCCGCCGACCACAGCCGCCTCACCGCGGAACAGGTCATCACCATGGACTGGCTGGCCAGCAATGTGATCGGCCGCATCCCCCGCTTTGACGAGCTGATCGACGAGGCCAAACCTCTGGTTTCGCTGATCGGTGTGCATAAGGACGAAACAACCACCAAGATCCTGTAACACCGGGATCCGGCGAGGAGAGAAGTCAAACATGAGAATTTTGCTGCTGGCAGACGAAGAATCCAAGGCCCTGTGGGATTTTTTCAGCCCGGACAAGATCCGCGGCTATGACCTGATCATCTCCTGCGGGGATCTGAATCCTCACTATCTGACCCTGCTGGCCACCTTTACCTCGGCTCCGCTGCTGTATGTGCACGGCAACCACGACACCCGCTATCTGCACGATCCGCCGGAGGGCTGCATCTGCATCGAGGACGATATTTTTGAATACCGTGGAATTCGCATTCTGGGGCTGGGCGGTTCGCTGCGCTACAAGGAAGGGCCCTTCCAGTACACCGAAAAGCAGATGGCAAGCCGCATCCGTCGGCTGCGCCGCAAGCTGAAAAGCCACAATGGCTTCGACATTCTGGTGACCCACGCCCCGGCCCGGAGCCTGAACGATGGGGAGGATCTGCCCCACCGGGGCTTCGACTGCTTCAACCAGCTGCTGGAGGAGTACTCCCCCAGTTACTTTGTGCACGGGCATGTGCACATGAGCTATAACGCAAACCTTCCCCGCTGCTGCCGCAAGGGCGACACCACCGTGGTGAATGCCTATGAAAAATATGTAATCGAGGTGGAACCGGATCCGAATCGGCCGGTGCGCCCTGAATGGTGGCAGTTCTGGAAATGGCTGCCTGCCCGCAGCCGGGTACAACCGTAAAACAAAACTCCGCCCCCAGCGCCTGTTGCAGGAAATGGGGGCGGAGTTTTTTCATTGTTTATCACAGCGGCTCCGCTCAGCGGCGGGCGCGAACCCGCACCGGACGCAGCCAGCGGGGGACAAAAGGCAGTTGTTCCAGCCAGGCCAGCACCTGTACCGAGGGGCCGAGCCGAACCAGGGCCTGCTGTAAGAACGATTGGATCATCATGGTGCTCTCCTTTTTCATTGGTCTTTGTGGAAAATCGCCGGGGCGTTTTTCCTATGTATATGGTAGCAAATACTGCCGCCGGTTGCGGTAACTTTATCACCGAACGGCGGTGGATCTGTAACCGTGTCTATACTATACCAGTCGAATTTGAACAGAATATGAGCACACTGCGAAAGATCCGCGAAAAGAGCAGGTCAGCGGCTTTTGCGTGACAATACCGCCAGCACCAGCACGCAGAACAGCACCACCCCGCCCAACGCCCAGGGCAGCCAGGAGTACTTTTCCATGGTTCGGGCCAGCGAGCTCTGCCCCAGTACCGGTGCGGTGGGCTGAGCTTCGCCCGGCTGACTTGTCTGTGCCGGGCTCTGCGTCTCCCCTGTTTCCTGCGGCGTCTCCTCTGCCGCGCCGGTTACCTTTGCTCCATCCAGCATTTCCGCCAGCGTATCGGCGGTGAGACTGCACACCGCATTCAGCGGCGCGTTCAGGGAATCCACCACCACAAAGTTCCGCTCCTCATCCAGCGTCATCTGCTTCTGGCTGAGCAAAAGCAGCTGTACGCCGGAATCCGAGAAGAATTTATCCTTCACCTGCTGACGGAAAGCCTGCTGATCGCCGGTGTCGACCTCGCCAAACTGAGCCAGCACAAACCGGCGGGCCCGCTCCCCGGTACTGATGGAACGGTAATATTCCCGGATCGACTCGGCCAGATCGCTGTCCTGCGTCAACGTGCTGCCGATGTTCACACCATCCAGATCTGCCAGCCAGTCGCTTTTGGGCAGCAGGCTGGCATTCTCGTCCTCACAGGCAAAATAGGGCTTCAGCTGCTGGATACAGCTTTCCTCATCCATGCCGGAGCCCTGGACGCTGCCGGCCAGCTGGATGCAGTCGCCGCCCCAGGTGCAGACCACCGGCAGCCGCTTCCAGGTGGCCCCGATGCCCGCCACCAGATGCACAAAATCCACCGGTTCGCCAGTGGCGGGGATCTCCACATTTTCCAGCGTTTGCAGCTGCGCCAGCTCCGGGGCCTGCTGCTCCACAAAGCCGGCAAACTCTTCACTGGGCTCCCCCAGAATCATATCCCAGGTGGTGTCGGCATAGCGCTGAGCGCGGATGTAGTTGATGGTAAGCGTCAGCGGCTCCGTCTCCGTCTGCTGACCGGCGGCGTATTCCTCTGCCAGCTGATGCAGCCGGGCTGTCTGCTCCAACGCATCCTCCAGCGCAGTGGTCTCTGCCGCCCGGGCGCCCGGTGCCAGCAACAGGCAACCGCACAGCATCGTGCCCACCAGCGCCCACAGGCTCTTTTTCATTCGTTTGTTCATGCTTTCTCCTTTACCCCTTGTTTTTCGTGTGGTTCGTGCCCTATTATACCGGATGCGGTTCGCAATGCAATGGAAATTTTGTAAAAAAGTGCCGCTGCGCCTTTTGATTGGGCAGAAAAATGCCGCGTGCATGCCGGCACCGGCACACGCGCGGTATTTTTCAGAAGAAGTTACTGACCAAACACCGCCAGATAATCCTTCTTGAATTTCTCAATGCCCTGATCGGTGAGAGGATGCTTCGTCATCTGCAAAATCACCTTGTAGGGCACGGTGGCAATGTCCGCCCCGGCCAGCGCGCAGTCGGTCACATGGATGGGATTGCGTACGCTGGCGGCGATGATCTGGCAGTTGATGTCCGGATAATTGTCGAACATCTGGCAGATCATGCGAATCAGATCAATGCCGGGCTGGCTGATATCATCCAGCCGCCCCAGGAAAGGCGACACATAGGTGGCCCCCGCCCGGGCGGCCAGCAGCGCCTGATTGGCAGTGAAAATCAGGGTGCAGTTGGTTTTGATGCCCTCAGCGCTCAGGGTTTTGATGGCCTTCAAGCCCTCCGGGGTCATGGGGATCTTCACCACCATGTTGGGGTGCATGGCCGCAATGGCCCGCCCTTCGGCGATCATACCCTCGGCATCCTCGGTGGTGGCCTTCACCTCGCCGGAGATGGGGCCGTCCACAATGGAGGCGATCTCCTTCAGTGTCTCGGCATAGTCCCGGCCCTCCTTGGCAATCAGGCTGGGATTGGTGGTCACACCGGCGATCACACCCATTTCGTTTGCCTTGCGGATCTCGTCCACATTGGCAGTGTCCAGAAAGAATTTCATGGTACTTGTCTCCTTTCAGCCGTTTTGATCTTGTTTTGCCAGATAACCTCCCGCATTTTGCACGCCACACCCATGCGGCACACAGAAACAGCGGAAGAATATTCCAATCAAACCGTTCCCCGCGGGCTTATTTCGTTTCCTGCACTCCGCAAACAGGCCGCCCCAGGGCAAAGCCGGTGAAATCCACCGCGCCGCAGCCACGGAACACAAAGTAGAGCGGCCGCACCCCCGGGCGAGGATGAATGACAGCCGGGCGCAGAAGGGATTTGTCGGCGGGAACCGGAATCACCGCCAGAGGCTCGTCCCCGTTTTCCCGGTGGGAAACCAGCATCACACCCCGACCACTACCCCGCAGCCGCAGACCGATGCGCCGGGGCTGGCCGGTGAATGCAAAGGAAGAGAAGCCCGCCGCGCTGCCGCTGCGTAGATTGGCAATATACTGCGCCGGCTGTTGCTGGCGATCGCCGCCCGCCTGGGTGAAGTAAGGATGCTCCGCCAGCCGGAGCCGGGGCAGGCGGATGTCGTACCGGGCTGTGCCCTGCCCGCTGCGCAGATAACAGGCAATTCGGGCCGGCACCCGGCCCAGATCCGGCAGCGGTTTGCCCCGCAGGCCGGTGCTGCTGACCGGCGCCTGCAGAAAGCCACCGTCCGGGCTGCGCCGCAGCGGCTCGGCGCAGGCCTGCCGGGAATAGGAATGCCGGTTGGTCTGCCGGTGATAGAACACATACCACTGCCCCCGGATGCAGGCAATGCTGCCATGGGTATTGCCCAGGTAATTGACGGCATCCGCTTCCTTCGGGCGGCCGGGCAGAAACACATCGCCGATGTCCACCAGCGTGCCGCCAAAAACAAAGGGGCCGAAGGGGTGGTCCGCCATGGCGCAGCACAACTCGTGATTGTGCTCGGAGGAATACACAAAGCAGTAACGGCCATCCACCTTGCGGATGGAACTGGCCTCAAAAAAAGCGTGGTTTTCAAAAGCGCCGGGCCGCCCCTTTCGCGGAAACAGCAGATGGGGGCCCTGCCGGATGGTGCGCATGTCCGGCTCCAGCTCCACCGCCACGCCGCCGGGATTTTCCAGCTGCCGGAACCCGGTGACCGGGGCGGGGATGCGGGTGGCAAAGCCGGAATACAGATACACCCGGCCGTCGTCGTCCACCAGAACGCCCGGGTCAAAGGGGAAGGGTTCCCCGGCCCGCTCGCCCCAGAGGTGGCCGTCCGGAAAGGCCACATGGCCGTAAAACTCAAACCGGTCCGCCGGCTCATCACACACTGCCACTCCGATACGGCCCATAAAATCAAAGGCATAATACAGGTAATAGCGCCCATCCGGCCCCTGCACCACGTCCGGCGCATACAGGCAGCGCCGCCCGCCGGGGTTCATGGGGTCCTGTTCCTTGCGGTAAATAACACCCTCAAAACGCCAGTCGGTCAGATCCTCTTCCGGGGCGGACCAGCACACATAATCGTTCATGCAGAACAGCGGCCCGCCAAAGCGGTCGTGGGAACCGTATAGATATACCCGGCCGCCGAACACACGGGGTTCGCCGTCCGGCACATATTCCCAGCTGGGCAGATAGGGGTTGCATCCGTTTGTTTTCATTTGCGTTTCTCCCTTGACTGCAATCAGAATTCCCGGGGCAGCTCCAGCAGCTCAAACTGCTTTTTCTGGCAGCGCAGAACTCCCTGCCGCTGCAGCTTGCTCAGCTCGGTGCACATGGCGCTGCGGTCCACCGAGAGGTAATCCGCCAGCTCCTGTCGGTCGTAGGGGATGGAAAAACTGGCGCTGCCCGCCCGCTGTGCCTCGCCGGACAGGTAGGACAGCAGCTTTTCCCGGGTGGTTTTCTGGGCCATGTGCTCCACCTTCTGGGTAAGCATCAGGTTGCGCCCCGCCAGCACCCGGGTCAGATTGCGGATCATGCGGGTATGAAAGTCACAGGCGGTGGTACAGCTCTGAAACAGGCTCACCACGTCCAGAAACATCACCCGGGCAGTGGTGGCTGCCACCACGCTCACCGCCAGATTTTCGCTGCCCAGGCAGGCGTAGGACTCGGCAAACAGCTGCCCCGGCCCGGAGGGGCCCAGAATTACCCGATTGCCCCAGAAATCTTCCTTGATGATATGGGCGGTGCCCTCCAGCACGATGCCCATCCGGCGGGTGGGCTCGCCCCGGTGCAGAATAAACTCCCCCTTCTGGTAGGTGTTCACCGCCGCGTGCAGGCAGCCCAGCAGAATCTGAATCTGCTCCGGCTCAATGCCCTCAAACAGCTGCGACGACTGCAAAACCTGAATGTCGTTCATGGCGTCTCCTTTTGTTGGTTTTCCAACCATTTCTTTTCCTTGATTGTACCCGCCGAATCCACGTCTGTCAATCGGAGAAGGGGCGGGTCAGCGCCGGGGGATCGTCCGCTCCTGTTCCGGCAGGGCTTCGTCCGGATATTCCCGGGCACGCTGGCAGCACTGCCGGTAGTATTCCGCCGGGGTCACCCCAAATTCCTGCTTGAAGCTGCGCAGCATGGAGCTGTAGCCGGAAAAGCCACACTGGGTCCAGATTGCCGCCAGCGGCACCCCGTTGCACAGCAGCTCCCGGCAGCGGCCCAGTCGGGCCTTTACAATATACTGGTGCAGCGTCTGGCCGGTGCGCTGCTTGAACTGGCGGGCCAGATGCTCCGGGCTCACATAGAAATGCGCCGCCAGATCCTTTAAGCGCAGCGGCTCGGCCAGATGGGCATTGATGTAGGCAAACACCTCGTCCACCACCAGACGCTTGCGCCCCACCAGCGCGGTTTTGCGCTCCTCTGTTACGCAGCAGCGCAGCACGCCGGCTACCAGAAGCTCCACAAGGCCCCGGCGATATACCCCGCCTGCCAGCGCATCCGGCTGGGCCAGCTCCTGGCGCAAAAGGGAATACAGCCGCCGCAGCAGCGTGGCGTTCTGGGTGTTCAGCCGTACCACCGCACACTGGAAGGGCACCACCGAAAAGCAGGCCTCCAGATCACACCCCGGGCAGGAGATCTGCCGCAGCAGTTCCGGCTGCAGGCGCAGCTGCCACAGCTCCAGCCCCTGCTCCTGTGCCCGCGCCTTCGCGGTGGCTCCCGGGCGAAGCAGGCCGATGGTATCCGGCCCCAGGGCGGCACCGCCCCGGGCCCACTCCAGCCGGCCGCTGCCTCCGTTGATCAGAACCACCAGCTCGCAGCCCCGGGCATCCAGCTCTCTTTCCCTTCCCGGCTCCAGTGTCCACTGTTCCAGCCGATAGTTCTCATCCATGGAAATTCCTCCCAGTTTTTCTCCCAATCATTTTATTTATTTTATCAAAAACGCGCTATTTCATCAAGTTTTGCGCAATTCACATCAAGAAATGAGATATATTTTTAACAACCTTCGGGCTTATAATGACCTTAGAAAGCGGGCCAGACGCCCGCGCCGCTGCTTTTTGAGATCGGAAAGGAGATCTATATCATGGAACTGCTCACCCCCATCAAGGTTGGCAACATCACCCTGAAAAACCGCATCATGTTCCCCCCGCTGACCACCGGCTATGAAGGCCGGGACGGCAGCATCACCGAACAGAGCAAGGCTTTCTACACCCGCCTGGCCAAGGGCGGCGTTTCCTACATTGTGCTGGGCGACGTGAGCCCCGTGGCCTCCTTCTCCCCCACTCCCCGCCTGTTCCACGACGGCCAGATCGCCGGCTTCAAGGATCTGGCAGACAGCGTACACGCCTACGGCGCCAAGATCGGCGTGCAGATCTTCCATCCGGAATACGACGTGAACGCCCTGATCGAGCTGTTCCAGAAAAAGGACATGATGGGCGTACGCCAGAAGATGCACCACGACATGGAGCACTATGTGACCGACGTGACCGAAGAACAGCTGATGGACATTATCCAGAAGATGTGCGACTGCGCCGTTCGTGCCCAGAAGGCCGGCATTGATTTCGTTCAGGTACACGGCGACCGTCTGGTGGGCTGTCTGTGCAGCCCCCTGATGAACCGCCGCACCGACAAATTCGGCGGCAGCTTCGAGAACCGCACCCGCTTTGCGGTGATGCTGGTGAAGGCCCTGCGTCAGGCGGTTCCCGGCATGGGCATCGACTACAAGTTCTCGGTCATCACCCCCGAGCGCGGCAAGGGCGGTATCCCTCTGGCCGAGGCCGTGGACTTCGCCAAACTGCTGGAGGAAGCCGGCGTGGACATGCTGCATGTGGCCCAGGCCAACCACACCGGTAACATGGCCGACACCATTCCTCCCATGGGCGTGCAGCCCTACGGCTTCTTTGTGGACATTGCCGGCCAGGTGAAGCAGGCCGTGAAGGTGCCCGTAAGCTGCGTGGGCCGCATCATTGACCCCGAGATGGCCGAGCGCGCACTGGACAGCGGCAAGGCCGACATCGTGGCTCTGGGCCGTCCCCTGCTGTGCGACCCTGACTGGGTGGTCAAGCTGGAAGCCGGCAAGGGCTGCGACATCCGCCGCTGCATCTCCTGCAACAAAGGCTGCACCGATAACATCCAGAACCGCAGCTTCCTGTCCTGCGTGCTGAACGCCGAAAACGGCTACGAGCTGACCCGCTCCATCACCCCCGCCCAGACCAAAAAGAAGGTTGCCGTGATCGGCGGCGGCGTGGCCGGCATGGAGGCCGCCCGTGTGGCTGCCGCCAAGGGCCATGAGGTGGTGCTGTTCGAGAAGAGCGCCCAGCTGGGCGGCCAGCTGAACATTGCCTGCGTACCTCCCCGCAAGGAGGAGATGCGCCGCGCCACCGCCAACCTGGTGCATCAGGTCACCAGCGCCGGTGTAACCCTGCGCATGGGCAAGGCCGTCACCGCCGAGGACGTGCTGGCCGAGAAGCCGGACGCCGTGATTCTGGCCGTGGGCGCTTCCAGCTTTGCCCCCGCCATCCCCGGCAAGGAAAATTCCAACGTATGCGACGCCTGGCAGGTGCTGGCCGGTGCCCAGCAGGTTTACGGCAAGGTTGCCGTGATCGGCGGCGGCATGGTTGGCTGCGAGACCGCTGAATATCTGGCCGAGCGGGGCTGCAAGGTAAGCGTTGTGGAGATGATGGACAAGATCGCCAATGGCGAGAGCAACACCATCCTGCCCACCCTGATGGAGAACTACGCCCGCTATGGCGTGGAGCAGTATGTGAACCACAAGGTCAGCCAGATTGCGCTGGATCACATTCTGTGCGAGGATAAGGACGGCAACACCGTGACCATTCCCTGCGACTATGTGGTTCTGGCCGTGGGCGCCCGCCCCGTGGCCTTTGACGCCGAGCCCCTGAAGGCCGCCGGCATCCCCGTAATTGCCGTGGGCGACTGCGGCGAGCGTGCTGCGGACATTTCCAACGCCATCCGCACCGCCTATGACGCTGCCAACAGCCTGTGATTCCATTTTCCGGATTAAAAAGGAGATTTCTGTATCATTATGAAAAAACTTGCCATTGCACTGCTCACCCTGACTCTGGTATTCAACCTCTGCGCCTGCGGCCAGAGCAGCAGCTCCGCTGCAACCACCGCCTCCACTTCCGCCAGCACTGCCTCCAGCGAAGCCGCTTCCAGTGAAGCCGCTTCCGCTCCGGCTGCTTCCAGCGAGGCTGCCAGCGAAACTGCCGTTTCCGCTGACGCCGCCGCCACCGCCAGCGCCACCACCGGCCTGTACACCAACCTGGACCAGGCCGCCCTGCTGGAGGCCATTGGCCAGTTCAAGGGCCTGTGCAATGTGTCCACCGTGAATGCGGACGGCACCCCCAACATTGCCATCTTCGTGCCCGGTGTGGCCGACGACAGCCACATCTTCTTCAACTGGGCCGACAATGCCACCAAGGCCAACGTGCTGCGGGAAAAGACCGCCATCATGAGCTACGACATCGCCGATCCCACCGCCGAGGAGAAGGCCGGCCGCCACTCCGGCGCTGTGGTCAAGCTGGAGCTGGAGGAGGACGCCGAGGTTCTGGCTCAGCTGCAGGAGGCCAATGAATCTGTGAGCGAGGCCAGCGTTGTGCTTAAGATTGTTGAGGTTCTGCCGGTGGGCTGATCCCCTTTTTTGCACCATTCTATCATGCCGTGCCCCTGTTTTTCAGGGGTGCGGCATTTTTTATGGACTTTTGTTGAATTTTCTGTTATACTGGGTATTGATGCGGAAGCCCGCCGGCAAAACACTTGCCCAATGCCGGCCCACCGGCCGCGCCTTGCCTTTTGCCATGCGCCGCCCGGCTTGCCGCCTTTTCTTTTTTGATCCCCTTGCGGAGGTATCTTTGATATGGCAGAAACCTATAAACAATCCTTTAAGCAGCACTATACAGATAATGTGGAGCTTTCCATTTTTAACTGTGGGCTGCAGTCCTGCGCGCCTTCCCACGCCTGGGGGCCCGGTGTGCGGGATCATTATCTCATCCATCTGGTGGTGAGCGGCCACGGCCAGTACACGGTGAACGGGCGCAGCTTCACGCTGGGCCCGGGCGATCTGTTTCTGGTGAAGCCCAACCAGCTGGTGAGCTACTGCGCCGACGCCAACGACCCCTGGGAATATTACTGGGTGGGGTTCAACGGCGCTTTCGCCAACAAGCTGGTGCAGCAGACCCCCTTTACCGACCAGTCGCCGGTGTATCACTGCGGGGAAGCGCAACCCTTGAAGCAGGCCCTGCGTTCCATCTACGACTGCCGCGGCCCGGAATCCCATCACGAAGCGGCCATGGTGGGGCATCTGTATCTGTTTTTGTCCAGCCTGATGAAGCAGGCCCACGAATGCGATCCCCGGGTGAGCAACACCAGCTCCCAGTATGTGCACGGAGCCATCAAGTACATCCAGTTCAACTATTCTCACGACATCAGCATCGACGACATTGCCAAGGCGGTGGGCGTGAGCCGCAGCCATCTGTACCGGGTGTTCATGAGCAATGTGGGCCAGAGCCCCATCGACTATCTGACCAACTACCGCATCGGCGAGGCCTGCAACCTGCTGCGGGATTCCAAGCTCTCCATTGCGGAGATCGCCGTGTCCGTGGGCTTTTTTGATCAGTTCTACTTCTCCCGGGTCTTTAAAAAGACCAAGGGCGTGCCCCCCAGCCGCTATCTGAGCAGCATCGAAAAAACCTGACCCCTTTCTGGAGAACTGCCAATGAAACGAATCGCGCTTATTCTTGCCAAGCTGTTTGCCGTCTGTGCGGCTCTGGGCCTGTGCGCCGTGCTGTATCTGTTCAGCGTGGGCTATTTTGACCCCCAGCCCACCATCGGCTATCTGCACTCGCCCAAGGAGCTTCCTTATGTGGATCTGGACGCACTGGAGGATTATTTTTCGGAAAACGGCGTCCGTTTTTTGCTGGCCGATGAATCCGCCGACTACGAACCCGCCGCCCGGGAGCTGATCGAACAGGGCGCGCAGGTTTTGATTGTAAGTGAGGACGAGGATATTCTGGATCCGGCGCTGCTGCGCCTTGCCCGCAGCCATGGCATTCCGCTGGTTGTGGTGGGCCGCAGCCCTCAGGTGCAGGAGATGGAGGACTACGACAAGCTGTGGTATGTGGGCAGCAGCCCGGCACTGGGCGGCGAGCTGCTGGGCGAAGAGATGGCCATGGGCTTCCGCAGCGGTGCCATTCCGGACGCAAACGGGGATCTGGTGCTGCAATACAGCCTGTATCTGAGCGACATCGGCCCCTATCATCAGGCGCTGAGCTACTATGCTCTGCAGGAATGCGAGCATTACGGGGTATATTCCAACCTGCTGGAATACCTGGACGAGAACGACGATCCCCTGCCCTTTACCGCCGAGGGGCTGGCAGGCCAGCAAAAGCCGGAGCTGTTTTTGTGCACCACCGCCGACGACTCACGTTTTCTGCATGATCTGGCCGGGCAGCTGGGCTGGCTGGACGGGGATGCACCGGTGCGCATTGCCGCCGTAGCCGAAAACCCGGAGCTGGCGCAGGCGCTGGTGGACGAGGGAATCGCCATCGCCGCCTCCTACTATGACATTGACGAAATTACCCGGGTAGCAGGCCAGCTGGCCCTGAACTCTCTGGACAAGGAGTTTGCAGGCCAGGGTCTGGAACTGCAGCCCGATGAATCCGGCCGGTTCTTCATTCCCTTCGGCCTGGTCACCACCCTTGAAGAAAACCAATAAAAAGGAGCGTTTTTGTGCCCATTCACAAGAATTCCATCATCCCTCTGACCATCGAAAGCCTTTCCAGCGATGGCAGCGGTGTGGCCCATTACGAGGGCAAGGCGGTGTTCGTGCCCGCCACCGCCCCCGGCGACGTGCTGAACGCCCGTATCGTAAAGGACATGGGCCGGTATGCCTTTGGCATCGTGGAGGAAATGCTGCAGCCTTCCCCCGCCCACATCGAGCCGGACTGCCCGGTGTGCAAGCCCTGCGGAGGCTGCTGCTTCCGCCATCTGGACTACGAAACCGAGGCCCGGGCAAAGCAGAGCTTTGTGGAGGATGCCTTCCGGCGCATCGGCGGGCTGGATACTCCGGTGTTGCCCATTCTGCCCTCGCCTCTGGAGGAGCGATACCGCAACAAGGTGCAGTTCCCGGTGGGGCTGGATGCGAACGGTCATGTGATCGCCGGCTTTTACGCGGGCCGCACCCACCGTATTGTGCCCTGTGCCGACTGCAAGCTGCAGCCGGAGGAACTGAATCAGATTGCCGCCTTTGTGTGCGAATTCATGGAGACCCATGGCATCGCCCCCTATCAGGAGGAAACGCACACCGGCCTTGTGCGCCACATCTTTTTGCGCAAGGGCTGGCACAGCGGCGAGATTCTGGTCTGCCTTGTGGTCAACGGCCGCAAGCTGCCCCATGCACAGGAGCTGTGCGCGGCACTGATCGAACAGTTCCCCGCCATCCGCAGCATCGTGCTGAACGTGAACCGGCAGAAAACCAACGTGATCACCGGGCTGGAGAACATTTCCCTGTACGGGCCCGGATACATTGAGGATACCCTGTGCGGCGTACCGGTACGGCTGGGGCCGCTGTCCTTCTATCAGGTGAACACCCCTGCTGCCGAGCAGCTGTACGGCGTGGCCCGGCAGTTCGCCCAGCTGCAGCCCGGCGACACCCTGCTGGATCTTTACTGCGGCATGGGCACCATCGGCCTTTCCATGGCGGCAGACTGCAGGGAGCTGATCGGCGTGGAGATCATTCCCGAAGCGGTGGAGAGCGCCGAGCTCAACGCCGCGGCCATGGGCGCACAGAATGCCCGGTTCTTCTGTGCCGACGCGGGCAAGGCTGCCGCGAAGCTGGCAAACGAGGGCCTGCGTCCGGATGTGGTCTGCCTGGATCCGCCCCGCAAGGGCTGCGATGAGGCGACCCTGAACGCGGTGATTGCCATGGGGCCCCGGCGCATCGTGATGGTGAGCTGCAACCCGGCCACCGCCGCCCGGGACTGCCGGTATCTGGCCGACCGGGGCTACAAACCCCTGCGGGCCCAGCCCGTGGATCTTTTCCCCCGCACCAAACACTGTGAATGTGTGATCGAGCTGGTAAAGCAGGCGGACTGAACCGCCTGTGCATCGGCCACACTTCTGATAAAAGAATAAAACGAGCGAGGTTTTTATGCTTTCTGTAAATGACGTGAGCCTGCAGTTTCAGGGCAACTACCTGTATAAGAACGTGAACCTGAATTTTGTGCCGGGCAACTGCTACGGCATCATCGGCGCCAACGGCGCCGGCAAGTCCACCCTGCTGAAGATCATCTCCGGTGTGATCGAGCCCACCAGCGGCAGCGTGTCCATCGGGCCGGACGACCGGATGAGCGTGCTGGAGCAGGACCACTATAAGTACGACGAGTTCTCGGTGATGGAGACCGTCATCATGGGCAACCGCCGCCTGTACGACATCATGAAGGAAAAGGACGAGCTGTATGCCAAGGAGGATTTCTCCGAGGCGGACGGCGAGCGCGCCGGTGAGCTGGAGGCGGAATTTGCCGAAATGGGCGGCTGGGATGCCGAGACCGAGGTCAACCAGCTGCTCAGCGGTCTGGGCCTGCCCACCGACCTGCACTACGCCCAGATGGACGCGCTGGACGGCCGCCAGAAGGTGAAGGTGCTGCTGGCACAGGCTCTGTTCGGCCAGCCCTCCATCATCCTGCTGGACGAGCCCACCAACGGCCTGGACATTGAATCTATCGACTGGCTGGAAGAGTTCCTGATGGACTACTACGGCACCATCATCGTAGTCAGCCACGACCGCCACTTTCTGAACGCCGTGTGCACCCACACCGTGGACATCGACTACAACAAGGTGCAGATGTACGCCGGCAACTACGACTTCTGGTACGAGTCCAGCCAGCTGATGCAGCAGCTGATCCGCAACCAGAACAAGAAAAAGGAAGAGAAGATCAAGGAGCTGCAGTCCTTCATCCAGCGCTTCTCCGCCAACAAGTCCAAGTCCAAGCAGGCCACCAGCCGCAAAAAGATTCTGGACTCCATCCAGCTGGAGGAGATGCCCGCTTCCTCCCGCCGGTATCCCTTCGTGGGCTTCGACCCGGAGCGGGAGGCCGGCAAGGACATCCTGTTCGTGCAGGGCCTGACCAAGACCGTGGACGGTGTGAAGGTGCTGGACAACGTGACCTTCACCATGAACAAGAACGACAAGATCGCTCTGGTGGGCGACAATGAGGTGGGCATGACTGCCCTGTTCAAGATCCTGATGGGCGAGATGGAGCCGGACGCCGGCAGCTTCAAGTGGGGTGTTTCCACCAGCCAGAGCTACTTCCCGCAGGACAACTCCGCCTTCTTCGACGGCTTTGAGGGCAACCTGATCGAGTGGCTGCGCCAGTACAGCCCGGACCCCACCGAGACCTTCCTGCGCGGTTTCCTGGGCCGGATGCTCTTCTCCGGCGACGAGGTTTACAAGCCCGCGTCGGTGCTGAGCGGCGGCGAAAAGGTACGCTGCATGCTCTCCCGCATGATGATGGCCCACTCCAACGTTCTGGTACTGGACCAGCCCACCAACCATCTGGATCTGGAAAGCATTCAGGCGCTGTCCAACGGTCTGGCCTCCTTCAAGGGCAATCTGCTCTTCTCCTCCCATGACCATCAGTTCATCGACGAGATTGCCAACCGGATCATCGAGATTCCCCTGGGTCAGGAGGGCTGCCTGGACCGCACCGGCAGCTTCGAGGAATTCCTGGCCTGGAAGAAGGAGCGGGGCCTGTAAGTCGGGTTCTCTGCCCTTCCTCATTCCATAAAAAAACACGAAAAAGCAGCACCCGCCTCCGGAATTTCCGGGGGCGGGTGCTGCTTTTATTGGAGGTTGGAATGGCTGTTAACGTTGTTTGCGGGGCATCGTCCAGGCATTGTGGTCGGTATGGAGCAGCTGATGGGCCCGATGGCTCATGGGCTCGCCCAGATACTCGGCATACAGCCGCTGCACATCCGGGTTCTCGTGAGAGAAGCGCAGGGCGGCGCTGCTGTCCAGCGCGTAGAGGTTCTTGCCCCGTTCAAAGGCAAGCTCTTCGCCGTCGTGGATGGGCTGGCCGCCGCCGCCCACACAGCCGCCGGGACAGGCCATGACTTCCACAAAGTCGTAGGCCACTTCGCCCTTTTCGATCTGCTCCAGCAGGCGGCGGGTATTGCCCAGACCGCTTACCACGGCAGTGCGCACCACGGCGTCGCCCAGATGGAACTCGGCGGTGGTCACGCCGGTGCCCTGACCCTGACTGCGCACCTGCTTGAAAGCATCTGCGGGCGGGTTCTCGCCCATCACCACATAGTAGGCGGTACGCAGGGCGGCTTCCATTACGCCGCCGGTGGCGCCGAAGATCACGCCCGCGCCGCTGCCGGCCTGCATCAGATCGTCGCAGGGGCGGTCGACCAGCGTATCCGGCCGGATGTGGGCCGAACGCATCATGCGCACCAGCTCACGGGTGGTGAGCACTGCGTCCACATCGTGGCCCGCGTACTCGCCGTCGAACAGTTCCATGTTCCGCTCGCCCTTCTTGGCCACGCAGGGCATGATGGACAGGGTGTAGATGTCCTCCGGGGAGCGGCCGATGGCCTGTGCAAAGTAGGATTTCATCACTGCGCCGAACATCTGCTGGGGGCTCTTCGCGGTAGACAGCTGCGGCACCAGATGGGGATACTGGGACTTGATGAACCGAATCCAGCCCGGGCAGCAGGAGGTGAACATGGGCTTTTCTTTTGTTTCGCCGCGGGTGAAGCGGCCCAGGAACTCGGTGCCCTCTTCCATGATGGTCAGGTCGGCGGAGAAGGTGGTGTCGAACACATAGTCCACACCCATCCGCTTGAGGCTGTCCATGATCTTACCCACGGTGGCTTCTTCCCGGGCAAGGCCCAGCTGCTCGCCCCAGGCAGCGCGAACCGCGGGGGCAACCTGTGCCACCACGACCTTTTTCGGGTCGGCGATGGCCTGCCAGACCTGCTCCGTGTCATCCCGCTCGTGCAGCGCGCCCACCGGGCAGTGGGTGATGCACTGGCCGCACAGCGAGCAGTCCGCTTCGCCGATGGTGCGGTGGCCGGTAACGTTAATGGTGGAACGGGAACCGGTGCCCTCCAGATCCCAGATGTTCAGGCTCTGAACCTTATCGCAGATCTGCACGCAGCGCATGCACTTGATGCACTTGGCAGAATCCCGGATCAGGGGGAAATTCTGATCCCAGGGCTGGCGTTCCAGCCGCTCCTCAAAGGGCAGCTCGTGAATGTTCAGATCGCTGGCAATGTTCTGCAGCGCGCAGTTGCCGTTGCGGAAGCAGGTGGCGCACTTGCAGTCATGCTGGGAGAGGATCAGCTGCACGGTGTTGCGCCGGTCGCGCCGCACCTTGGGGCTGTTGGTGTAGATGACCATGCCCTCTTCCACCACGTTGTTGCAGGCGGTAATCAGCCGCTCCTTGCCTTCCAGCTCCACCACGCATACGCGGCAGGCTGCGATCTCGTTGATTTCCTTCAAAAAGCACAGCTTGGGGATTGCAATGTTATTCTGCGCGGCCGCCTCCATGATGGTCGTGCCCTTGGGCGCGCGGATGGCCAGCCCGTCAATCGTCAGGTTTACCATACCTTTTCTCTTCCTCCTTTGAACAGGCCGAAGCCGAAGTGATCGCATCGCAGGCAGCGCCCGGCCTCCTGGCAGGCTTCCTTGTCGGTCATGCAGTTTTCCACGCCCTCAAAATCGCGGATGCGCTCGCAGGCCTGACGCTCGGTCAGCTCCACACGACCACAGGGGCTCTTGTCCGCCAGATCGGGCTCGGGAATCTCCACATCACAGGTAATCTTGTGGTTGTAGCCCAGGTATTCGTCGATGTTGGCCGCCACAACCTTGGCCGCCGCAATGGCCTTGATCACGGTGGCGGGGCCGGTGGCGCAGTCGCCGCCGGCAAATACGCCGGGAATATCGGAGAAGCCACCGGAATTTTCGGTGAGGATCTTGCCCCGTTCCACCGGCAGGCCGGCTTCCTGGAAGTGTTTGGTCTCGATGCTCTGACCCACCGCAACAATCAGGGTGGTGCAGGGAATAAACTGCTCCTCTTCCCCACTGGCCTTCACGCTGGCACGGCCGTCGCGGATGGCGCTGATCATCTGAGGAGTGGTCCACAGGCCCTTCACATGGCCGTTTTCGTCGGTTTCGATGCGGGCGGGTGCCTGCAGAGTGCGGATTTCCACACCTTCGGCCATGGCGCCCTCAATCTCGGCAGGCAGGGCGGTCATATCCGCCACACGGCGGCGGTAGACGATGCTCACCTTCTTTGCGCCCAGGCGCACGGCGGTGCGCACAGCATCCATGGACACGTTGCCGCCGCCCACAACGGCCACTTCCTGACCGTTCAGATCCATGGGCTCGCCCTGGCCCACGGTGCGCAGGAACTCCACCGCAGAGACAACGCCGGGGGCGTCCTCGTGCTCCATGCCCAGCTTCTTGTCGGTGCTGGCGCCGATGCTTACCAGCACGGCATCGTAGTTTTTGCGCAGCTCTTCAATGGTGATATCCCGGCCGATCCGCTTGCCGTATTCCACCTGTACTCCGGTTTCCAGAATGGCCTGGATGTCGTCGTCCAGCCGGTCCTTGGGCAGGCGATAGTTGGGAATGCCGTAGCGCAGCATGCCGCCCAGCTGGGGCAGCATCTCGAACACGGTGACCTGATGGCCCATCAGCTGCAGATAGTAGGCAGCGGACAGACCGCCGGGGCCGCCGCCCACAACCGCCACGGTCTTGCCGGTGGAGGGGGCGTTCTTCGGCGGGGGCACATGACCCGCCCGGTCGGCCGCGACCCGCTTCAGGCCGCGGATGTTGATGGCATCGTCCACCATGTTGCGGCGGCAGCGGGCTTCGCAGGGGTGCTCGCAGATAAAGCCACAGGTGGTGGGGAACGGGTTATCTTTCCGGATCAGGCGGATTGCATCCGCATGGCGGCCTTCCCGCACCAGCGCGATGTAGCCGGGAATATCCACATGGGCCGGGCACAGGGTGACACAGGGCACCGGCTGGCTGTAAGTACAGGTACAACGCCCCACCCGGATGTGCTGCTCGTAGTCGTCGCGGCAGCCGATCAGGCTCTGATAGACCATGCGGGCTGCCTCATGGCCGATGGCACAGTCGGCGGATTCCATGATGGAAAGGGCCGTATTCTCCATCAGGGTCAGGGTTTCCATGGTGGCCTTGCCGTTCAGCACATCCGTAATCAGATGCTTCAGCTGCAGCAGGCCGATGCGGCAGGGTGCACATTTGCCGCAGGTTTGCGCGTGGCACAGCTCCAGGAACGCACGGGTGATATCCACCGGGCAAAGCCCCGGAGGGCTGGCCTCAATACGGCGTTCCAATTCCTTGTACAACTGTTCGATCACCAATTGCGACCTGCTAGGGGTCGGCATTTCCAATCTGCTCATACCATCCTCCGCAAAAGTAATACTTTTATTTTCTGGTTTGATTTTACCACAACAAAGTACCTTGGGCAATAAATGATAATTTTAAAACAAGTTTTTGAAAACTTTTCATGCAAACCGAACAATCAGCGTTTCTGTTTTCTGTGCAATTTTTCAGGTCTTTTCTGCATTTTTATAAAAAAACAGGGCTTTTCCCCCTTCATTCCAGAGGAAAAAGCCCTGTTTTGCAATGGTTCAGGCTTTGTGCCTGTGATATTTTTCTCAGACCTTGTTGCTGTACAGCGGGGTCACATAGCTGCCGTCAAAGCAGGCGGTGCACAGGCCCTGGCAGCCGCAGGCCTGCTTCAGGTCATCCACGCTCAAAAAGCGCAGGGAATCCGCCCCCAGCACCTTGGCCAGAACATCCGGCTCCAGGCTGGCGCTGGCCAGCTCGGCCCGGGTGGACATATCCACGCCGTAGAAGCAGGGATACTTGATGGCGGGAGCGGCGATGCGCAGGTGCACCTCGGTGGCGCCGGCCTGACGCAGCAGGGCCACGATCCGCTTGGAGGTGGTTCCGCGCACGATGGAGTCGTCCACCAGAACCACCCGCTTGCCCCGTACCACCGGCACGTTGGCAGACAGCTTGAGCCGCACACCCAGATCGCGCTGGGCCTGGGTGGGCTGGATGAAGGTACGGCCCACATAGCGGTTCTTGATCAGGCCCATCTCGTTGGGCAGGCCGATGGCCTCGCTGTAACCCGCCGCAGCGGACAGGGAGGAATCCGGCACGCCCACCACGATATCGGCCTTGAAAAAGCTGTCCAGATCCTCCTGGGCCAGCAGACGGCCGCACTCACGGCGCACACCGTGCACATTCTGCCCCTCCAGCACGGAATCCGGGCGGGAGAAATAGATGTATTCCATGGCACACAGGTTGCAGCTGGTCTCCTCGGTGTAGAAGCAGCTTTCCAGCCCGGCGGCAGAGATCTTCACGATCTCGCCGGGGCGCACGTCCCGCACCAGATGCGCGCCCACAATGTCGAAGGCACAGCTCTCGCTGGAAACACACCAGCCATCGCCCTGCTTGGCCAGCGACAGCGGCCGCAGGCCGTTCTTGTCCCGCACTGCGTAAAGATTCTTTTCGGTGAGGATCAGGAAGGCAAACGCGCCGTCCAGCCGGTTGCAGGCCTGCTTGATCTTCTCGATGAGCGGTCCCTTGGTTCCCTGCAGCAGATGCAGAATAATCTCGCTGTCCGACGAGCCCCAGAAGATGCTGCCCTTGTCCTCCAGTTCCTTGCGCAGCTCGGCAGCGTTGGCAATCTGGCCATTGTGGGCCACCGCCAGCGCACCGCCATTGGCCAGGCGGGATACGATGGGCTGCACGTTTTCCACCTCGCCGCCGCCGGCAGTGCCGTAGCGCACATGACCGATGGCATTCTTGCCGGTCATCCCGTCCAGATCATTGCGGCCGAACACATCGCTCAGCAGGCCCTTGCCCTTGCGGCAGCGAACGGTTTTGCCATCCGCCACTGCAATACCCGCGCCCTCCTGGCCACGGTGCTGCAGCGCATGCAGGCCAAAATAGGTCAGATGCGCCGCGTCGCTCTGGCGGTAAACGCCAAACACACCGCATTCCTCGTGCAGACCCTTATCCAGATACTCTCCCATAGTGTTACTTTTACCCCCTTGAAACAGATGAACCGGCCCGGTAATGATTACCGGGCCGGCGCATTTTAAAACAATTACTCACGCACCAGGTACGCATCGCGGGCAGCGCCCACGGAAACATACTTGATCTTGCAGCCAACGGCCTTTTCCAGATACTCCACATAATCCTTGGCCGCCTGGGGCAGGCTCTCCCAGGTGCGGCAGCCGGTGATGTCGCAGTGCCAGCCGGGCAGGAACTTCACAACCGGCTTGGCATTGTCCAGCGCCTCGCCCATGGGGAAGCGGTCCACCTCTTCACCGTTTACCAGATACTTGTCCACCACAGGAATCTCTTCCATGTAGTCCAGAACATCCAGCAGGGTCAGGGCCAGCTCGTCCGCACCCTGGCAGAATACGCCGTAGCGGCTTGCCACCACGTCGAAGGGGCCCACGCGGCGGGGACGGCCGGTGGCCGCGCCGAACTCATGGCCCGCCTCACGCAGGGCGTTCTTTTCCTCTTCGGTCATGGCCAGCTCGGCGGTGAAGGGGCCCTCGCCCACGCAGCTGGAGTAGGCCTTCATAATACCGATGCTCTTGTGCAGCTTGTGGCCGGGAATGCCCGCACCAATGGGTGCGTAGCTGCCGATCACGTTGGAAGAGCTGGTGAAGGGATAGATGCCGAAATCAATATCACGCAGCGCACCCAGCTGAGCCTCGAACAGGATCTTCTTGCCCTCGCGGTCCGCCTTGTCCAGGAAGGCGCCCGCGTCGCAGATGTAGTCCTGGAACAGCTCGGCGTACTTCTGGCACCAGGCCCACATCTCTTCCAGATCAATGGGCTTCTGGCCGTAAACTTTTTCCATGGTCAGGTTCTTCCACTCCACGATGGTGGCCAGACGATCCTTCACGGACTGATCCAGATTGAGCAGGTCGCCCATGCGCAGGGTCTTTTTCATGTATTTGTCGCCATAAGAGTAGGCGATGCCCCGGCGGGTGGAGCCGAACTGGTTGCCGCTCTTGGACAGGCGATCCTCTTCCAGGCCGTCCTCCGCCACATGGTAAGGCATGCAGATGGTGGCCCGGTCGCTGATTTTCAGATGGCTGGGATCGATCTGGATACCCTTTTCACGCAGCGCGGCGATCTCCTTCTCCAGATGGGCGGGGTCGATGACCATGCCGTTGCCCATAACGCACACCACGTCCGGCCGCAGAATGCCGCTGGGTAGCAGATTCAGCACGAACTTTCCTTCGGGGGTCACCACGGTGTGGCCGGCGTTGTTGCCGCCCTGATAGCGCACCACGATGTTGTATTCCTGACTGAGCAGGTCCACCATGCGGCCCTTGCCCTCGTCGCCCCAGTTGATTCCGGTGATAGCAGTTAACATAAATCCCTTGCTCCTTTGTTCTTTGGCTGATTGCCCCAAAGCCTGGCCGCTTGCAGCTGCGCGGCCAGACGAGCCTTTCACACAAACAAAGACGCCCACAATCTGCTTTCGCAGCGCTTTGTGAACGTCTTTATTCACTTTAAAATTCTACCATCCCAGCGGTTCCATGTCAATAAAAAGCCGAAAATGCACTGCTTATTTTTTGCAGTTTCTCCCCATTTATTCCCGGCTTTTCTTCCCTGTTGCCCCGCTGGGGCAGCGCGCCGCCTGCCGGGAAAGCAGGCGGCTACAAGCAAATGACCTGCCCCGCGCAAAGCGCAGAGCAGGTCACTTTTCCATTACAGGTCGCTATGAACAATCAGGCAGCCTTTTTGGCTTCACCTTCCGAAGAGGGGAAGATGATCTTGTTCACAAAGAAGAACACCACCATGGAGATACCGCCGTTCAGAACGGTAGTGCCGATGTTGTAGATGAAATCAGGCACCAGCAGACCGGCCACAGCCACCCAGATGCAGTTGATGGAGTTCACGATGCAGGTGATGATGCAGAAGGCCACCAGATACCAGGCAATCTGCGGGCCCAGCTTGCCGTGAGAACGGAACACGAAGTTGCGCTGGATGGGGAAGTTGATGCACTCGCCGATCACCATGGCAACCATGTAGGCGCAGAAGTAGGCAAGGCCGCCGTGCGCCTGGTCGTAGCCCAGAATGTTCCACTCAAAGGTTTCGCCAAACAGGGTCAGCGGAATGCCGGGCCAGCCGAAGCTGGCATCGCCCAGACCCGCAAACGCCGCGGGCAGGAACTGCAGCATCAGGTACTTGAACACGGTGATCAGATTGCTTACGATCACGAACAGGCCGCCCTCGCGAACCCACTTGGCAGCCGCCGGATGCTTGGCGGCAAAATTATTCCAGAAATTCATTTTATGCTTATCCCCCTCATGATTTATCAGGCGTCACACACTGGTTCTGCTTTTCTTTTACTTCTGTGCCTTGCGGCCGGCGAAAAACGCCTTGATCAGACCGCCCAGACCCTTGAAGAAGTGGCCGTTCACCATGGTCACCATGCAGCGGGCCATATCCATGGTCACCGCGCCGCCGGTCATCTTGGCAATGCCGCGGAAGGGCATGTTGTAGATGAACAGGATGTTCAGATCCGGCTCACCCTTGGCGATGCTCTTGTCTTTCAGGCTGGTCAGGATCTTGTAGACCAGACGGGCCAGCGGATTCTTGGCGTAATACATCTGGCAGATGGCATCGTTCATGCCCAGCAGGCCGCTGGCATCCCAGCCGGATTCGGGAATGGGATGGCCCAGCAGAGCCTCGAACTGAGCGTCGGACACCTGCGTGATCTTGCCGGTGTAGTAGCATTCCAGCTGAGCGGAATCGTAGGGGCAGGCAGCGCCGGTACCCTGCACGGTGACCTCACCCTCCAGACGGATGTCGGCCACGCTGGCGCCCACCATCAGCTGGTAAACACCGCCCTCCACCTGCCAGGAATCGGTCTTGACGTCAAAGTAACGGAAGGCCTTGTCGTCCAGCTCGATGGTAACGGTCTTGCTTTCGCCTGCCTTCAGGAACACCTTGGCGAAGCCCTTCAGCTCCTTGGCCGGGCGGAACACCTTGCCGTCCTTGCAGCCCACATACAGCTGAGCCACCTCGGCGCCGTCCCGCTTGCCGGTATTGGTCAGGGTGAAGGTTACCTCCTTCTCGCTCACCTTCAGGTCACTGTAAGCGAAGGTGGTGTAGGAAAGGCCGAAGCCGAAGGGGAAACGCACCGGCACGCCGGCGGTCTCGTAATAGCGGTAGCCCACATACAGGCCCTCGCGGTATTCACTGGTACGCTCCAGACCCGGGTAGTAGGGGCTGGAGGGATTCTCCTCACAGGTCATGGGGTAGCTCTCGGCCAGCTTGGCGCTGGGGTTCACCTGACCGGTGATCACCCGAAGTACGGCACCTGCACCGGCCTGGCCGCCCAGATAGCCGTGAACCAGAGCCTTGCAGCGATCCAGCCAGGGCATCTCCACCGGGCTGCCCGCGGCCAGAACCACCACCAGATTGGGATTCACCTCGGCAACAGCTTCCAGCAGCTCCACCTGATTTTCCGGCATCCGCATGTGATCCCGGTCCAGGCCCTCAGTCTCGCTGATCTCGGGCAGGCCCACATACAGCAGAACCACGTCGGCCTTCTTGGCCAGTTCAACGGCCTCCATCTTCAGGGCGTCGTCGTGCTTGTTGTTGCGCTGATAGCCCTGCGCATAGCCCACGGACTGCAGCGGCATGCCTGCCAGCAGTTCATTGGCGGTATCCAGCTTGGTGGGGTTCACCAGGCTGGAACCGGCGCCCTGATAACGGGGCTTCTGGGCGAATTCGCCGATCACAGCCACCTTGGTGCCCTCGGCCAGAGGCAGGATGTCGTCCTCGTTCTTAAGCAGCACAACCGTTTCCTCAGCGGCATGGGCAGCCAGCTGATGATGGCCTTCCTTGTCGAACTCCTTGCCGGCGGCAGGCGCGTTGATGGTGGAGAACACCAGACGCAGGAATTCATCCACACGCTGATCCAGCAGATCCATGCTCAGACGGCCTTCCTTGACCGCTGCCACCAGCTCCCGGTCGCTGTCGCCGCCGGTGCCGGGCATTTCCAGATGGCTGCCCACACGGACGCCCTCCACATGGTCGTTGGAGCCGCCCCAGTCGGTGACCACTGCACCCTGATAGCCCCAGTCATCCACCAGAACATCCTGCAAGAGGTGCTTGCTCTCGTTGGCATAAACGCCGTTGATCTTGTTGTAGGCGCTCATGATGGTCTTGGGCTGACCTTCCTTCACGGCAATTTCAAAGCCGGTGAGGTAGATCTCGCGGAAGGTTCGCTCGTCCATCACGCTGTCGTTGGCCATGCGGCGCAGCTCCTGGCTGTTGGCGGCAAAATGCTTGGGGCAGGCGGAAATGCCGTTTTCCTGCACGCCGCGCACAAAGGCAGCTGCCATCTTGCCGGACAGATAGGGATCTTCCGAAAAATACTCGAAGTTACGGCCGCACAGCGGGCTGCGTTTGATGTTCAGGCCGGGGCCCAGCAGCACGTTCACGTCCAGGCTGGCAGCTTCCTCGCCCACCAGGCGGCCCACCTGCTGGCTCAGCTCGGGATTCCAGCTGTTGGCCATGGTGGCAGCGGTAGGCAGGCAGGTGGCGGGCACGCTGGCATTCAGGCCCAGGTGATCGCCCGCGCCCATCTGCTTCCGAACACCGGTGGGCCCGTCGGACAGGAAAATGCTGGGGATGCCCAGGCGCTCAATGGGGCGGGTGGTCCACACGTCACGGCCGGACAGCAGGCTGCACTTCTCCTCCAGAGTCATCTGATCGATCAATTCCTTATACTTCATGGGCTCATAACTCCTTTGCTATTTACGCCCCCCTTGGGCGTGTTGATCCATTGGCCGGTTCCCACAAAAGGGCTTTTCCAACCCCTCCTCTGGGAGCCGGCCCAGGGGTCGGGGCCCCCGCGTGAGCTTCACACGGGAGCCCCGATTTTCAGGTCGATTCAGTTACCGGTTGCGCGCAGGGAGCCGAGGTTGTTACGCCTCTTCCTTGCCTTCCACCTGCACAGCAGCCTTGCGGCGGCCGTAGCCCTTGATGGTGCGCACTTCCAGAACGATCAGCACAGCGGCCAGAACCACGTCGGCAGCGATGGCAACAATCTGCCAGGTGGGCATGCCCATGTTCAGGTTCTCTTCCGCATAAGCGCGGCTGTTCACCACGGTGTACAGGATGTTCTTGGAAGCCTGACGCATGGCCTGAACGCCGGTGGCGCTGGTGGTATCGGTCACATGGTTGGTGGCGGTATCGTAGTTCACCAGGCAGAAGTCGGTGCCGTTGCGGATCGCCTGATCAGCATCCATGTAGCCGTATACGCCGAAGTAGTCGGTCAGAACCATGCCCACAAAGCCCCATTCGTCGCGCAGAACCTTGTTCAGCAGCTCGTCGCAGGCGCCGGCCCACTTGTGGCCGATGTAGTTGAAGGAGGACATAACAGCGTCGCAGCCGCCTTCCTTCACAGAAATCTCGAAGGGCTTCAGGTAGATCTCACGGATGGACTGCTCGTCAGCCCAGGTGCACAGCATATCGCAGCGGTTGGCTTCCTGGTCGTTCAGCGCGAAGTGCTTCATGTAAGCGTACACGCCGAACTCCTCGGCGCCCTGGATGGCCTTGGCAGCCATCTTGCCGCTCAGCACGCCGTCCTCAGAGTAGTACTCGAAGTTACGGCCGGCGAAAGCGGAACGATGATTGTTCATGGCAGGAGCGTACCAGCCGGTGGTGTTCATCTCGTCAGCCATCTTGCCGATGCTGCGGCCGAACTCGCTGGCCAGATCCTGGTTCCAGGTGGAAGCGATCATCACAGCGCTGGGGAAGCCTACACTGCCCACGCCGGTGAAGTTGTTGTTGATGGAAGCGGGGCCGTCGCAGTCATAGGTCTGAACCTTGCCGATGCTGGGAACCGCAGCGGTCTGGTAGCCGCCCAGAGCGATCAGGGTGTCCATATCATTGATGGTCAGCTGATCCAGGAAGGTATCCCACTGAGCGTCGTCGTAGTCAACGCCGCGCATGTCAACCAGCTGCAGGCCATTGGAGGCACCGGTGGTGGGCATCACGTCGTCGGCATTGTTGTACTCGTTGGGATCGTAGTTGCCGTTGTTGATGAAGGAAGCCTTCAGCTCATCGCTCATCTCGTAGCTGGCGGGAGCAGCGGTAGCCTCGGCGTAGTTGGCGAAGCCGTCCGCACGGGACAGGTAGGTCACGCCGCCGTCAGCGAAGTCGAACTGGTTGGTGGCAACGGTCGCATCGGTGCTGCGGGCATTGCCCTCACCGTAAACGATGGTAGAGGGTACGTTGTAAGTACGGGAATCGATCACAGTGTGAGAATCGCTGTTGATGCTGATGATGTAATCGCCAGCCTCCAGCACATAAGCCTTGTTCACGTCGGCGTCGTAGGAAGCCATATCCTCAGCCTTGAAGGTGATGGTGATGGTCTCGGAAGCGCCGGGCTCCAGCATCTCGGTCTTGTCGAAAGCGATCAGGTTGGCGGTGGATTTCTCAATGCCGCCATTGGTGTAGGGAGGATTGTAGTAAACCTCAACCACATCCTTGCCGGCCACGCTGCCGGTGTTGGTCACGGTTACATCCAGGCTGATGTTGCCCTCACCGTCCACGGTCAGGTCGCTCATGGTCTGGCTGAAGCTGGTGTAGCTCAGGCCGTAGCCGAAGGGATACTGCACGGTGGTGGCGTAGTCGATCACGCCCTCAGCGGCGGCAGTCTCGTAGAAGCGGTAGCCCACGTAGATGCTCTCGTTGTAGTTGATGAAACGAGGAGTGGTGGACTTGATCATGAAGCCAGCGGCGGCGAACTCGTCGGCGTTGGTGTAGCTGAATGCGTGGAAGTTGTTCCAGGTGGGAGTAGCGGTCAGATCGTACACGAAGGTGTCGGCGGTCTTACCGGAGGGGTTCACGGTGCCGGCCAGGATGCTGCCCAGAGCGTTGAAGCCGGACTGACCGGTGCCGGGGCACCACAGCACGCTCTTGATCTGAGCATACTCATCCACGAAGCCCAGCTCCATGGTGTTGGCGCCGTTGTAAACCACGATTACGTTCTCGAAGTTGGAGCAAACCAGATCCAGCATGTCGCGCTCGGTCTTGCTCAGTTCCAGATAGTGCTGGCCCTGCTCAAAGTCGGCATACTCGGTGGAGTTGTTGGTGTAGCTGCCGGCGTAGGAGGTGGTGCCATCCTGCCAGCTGCCGTCGATCACAGCGGCCATATCGGTGGGCAGGTCAGCGCCCTCACCGCCGGAACGGCCGATCACAACCAGAGCGGTGTCGGAGAAGGCCTTGGCGTTGGCCATCATCTCATCGGTGTAGGTGGAAGCCGGAGGCTCGGGCAGAGTCCAGTCCTGAGTGCCCATGGCAATGGTGGGACGGTCTGCACGGTAAGCGGTGTAGAAATCGCTCAGCTCGGTGTTCAGGGTGAAGCCGGCGTTCTCCAGGCCTTCCAGCAGGGTAACGGTGTGGTAGGCGTCGTTCAGAGCGCCGGAACCGGTACCGCCGTAAACGGGATTGGTGGAAGCCCAGCCAAACACGTTCAGGTTGCCGGCGGTCAGGGGCAGGGTGCTGCCCTCGTTCTTCAGCAGAACGATGCCCTCGTCCGCAATGTCCTCAACCAGATCGGTGGCTTCGGCGCTGGTCTCCTCACTGATGGAGCCGCTGCCGGTGGCCAGAGAGATCATGGTGTTCATGGGGCCAAAGCAGATCAGGTTAACAGTAATTACCAGGGCCAGCAGGATGGCCAGACCGGCCTGGCAACGGATCATGTATTTCTTTGCCTTCGGCAATTTCATGCAGGCGATCATGGCAACGATCGCCAGCACCAGAACGACACCAAAGCCAATCAGCTGAGGCTTCATGGAATTGAGAACTTTGATGACGTCTTCAATATTGATAGACAGCATTTCGTTTCCTCCTTAAAAATGTAAATGCTTGCGTACTCGCCTCCGCAAGAGGCTTTTCACTGTGCGCGCAGCCACCTTCCTTTCCGATGCGCCGGTTACGGAACATTCCCTATCTGCCCCGCAGCGGCCCGCCGCACCGCCAGATGTTTTACAAGACAGACCTTGTTTCCGGTCTCCCCCGTTTTTCTGCCTGCATTTTAACACATTTTTATTTCATATTTCATAGCATCTTCACAAATCGCATCTTTTGCGCATGAATGGAAATTCAATTTATTCATTCCGCACAAAACATTCCCGCGAATTTTCAGCAGATTCACCAAGAGCTCTTGGCAAGTTACAAAATCATTTCATTTTTTGTTGCTTCCCACAAAAACAGCCCGCGCATTTCCACTGAACTGTGAAAAATGCGCGGGCTTTCCTGTCATTATTGACTGGTTTGTTCGGTGTCCTCCGCTCCGTTTTTGGGCAGCGGAAACAGCACCTTCATCTCGAACCAGTTGTCTTTTGCTTTCACCGTTACACTGCCGCCGTATTTCGCCGCGGTATAACGGATGCTCTTGATGCCGAAGCCATGGTATGCCTTGTCCTTTTTGGTGGTTACGGGCAGGCCACCCTCAAACTCCAGCGTTCCCTCATAGTAATTTTCGAACCGCAGAAGCAAAAAGCCCTTCTGCACCGCCACCGTCACATGAATCAGCCGCTTGGATTTGTCGGCGATGCGCAGCTCACACTCGATGGCATTGTCCAGCGCATTGCCGAAGATGGTACAGATGTCCATCACGCTCATAAAGCCCAGGCGGGTACCGTCCGCCACACAGGTGAGGGTGATGCCGTGCTTCTGGCAGTAAAGGCTTTTGCTGGTGAGCACGGTGTCCAGCACCGGGTTTCCGGTTTTGTTCTGCGCTTCGTAGGTTTTAATGTCCTCTTCCATCTCATCCAGCCAGGCGGCCCGACGATCCGGATCGCTCTCGGCTCGCAGCGCCGCAATCTGATGCTTCAGATCGTGATACTTGCGGTTGATCACATCGATGCTCTCGCGGAACTGGCGGTACTGGGCATACTGATTCTGCAGCACGTTCTGGATGGAATCCAGCTCGTAGCGCATGTGAAGCTCGCCCCGCTGCACATGATAGGCATACAAAATGGCCAGACCACCCAGATCCACCAGTGTGCGGGTATTGAAGATATCGGTCACAAACCCGCTACTGAAGGGCGTGTTGCTGTACGCATAGCTCAGATTGCTCATAAGGAAAACAGCAAGACCAATCGCAACCGCGCTGCCTGTCTCCCGCAGCGTAACTTTAAAATATCGGTTGGAATCCCTGCGGCGATACTCCAGCAGATAAATAAAACTGAACACCGCAGAGTAGATCACAATCAGGCACAGCACATCCCAGAGCTTGCTGTACCAGCCCAGCCGGAACAGGGTATAAAAATACAGCTGCCACTCCAGCGCCGCAGCAAATTCCGCCAGCAGAAACGCACGCATACAGTGATAACAGGCATCCAGCACCGGCAGGTTGCAGCAGACGCAGAACAATACCAGCATCAAACCGATTGCCGCAATCATACAGGGAATCCACAAAAACAGCGGCGCATCACCGGTGACCAAAAGGAACACACACTGAACCACCAGCATGCCTACGCTTACCCCCGCCAGCTTCCAGCCCCGGATGCGCAGGGGCAGCTGGGCAATATAGACCATACAGGCCAGCCATTCGGCAATGGCGGTATAAAGGCGGGGTATGTCGGGAAACGGCATGTTCACTTGATCACCTCGCCCACATAATTGGCCAGTGCTTCCATGAAATCATTTTTTCGGCCGCGGCTGATCAGCAGCTCCTTGCCGCCCACAATGGCACAGCCGCCCTGTACGCCGTCCACATGCTCCAGATTCACAAGGTAGCCCTTGTTGCAGCGGAAGAAGTTCAGCGATTCCAGCTTTTCCTCCACATCCTTCATGGTACCGCTGGTCACATGGTCACCCTGCTCGGTGTGGAAGATCAGGTTGTGACCCTGGCTCTCCACATAATAGATTTTGTCAATGTCCAGCTTCTGGGCGCCGCCCTTGATAGAGATGGTCATATAACGACGGGCCCGTTTTTTCATCCGCTGGATGGCCCGGCTCAAACGCTGGGAAAAGGCAAAATAGCTCACCGGCTTGAGCACATAGTCCATGGCATCCACCGCGTAGCCCCGAATGGCATACTGCGCCATGTTGGTGATGAAGATGATCACCACCTCCGGATCCACCCGGCGAATCTCCTCGGCGGCGGTCATGCCGTCCATAAATTTCATTTCCACATCCAGAAGAATCAGATCGTACTGGGCCTTGTAGCCTTCCACGATCTCATCCCCATCGGAAAAGATGCTGATTTCAAATTCGTGCCCGCTCTCCTGGGAATAGCGCACCAGAAACTCCCGCAGCTGCTCTGCATAGGCCGCCTCATCCTCCACGATCGCAACGCTGATCATCATCCTTGTGCCGTCCTTTCCATTTTGATTTCCGCAAGTATATTGGGTTCTGCACTTGTTATTTTATTGCTTATTATAATGGAATCCCCCCGGATTTGGCAAGTGTACCCGGCATTGCCCCGTTTCACGGCCCGCCGGAAACAAAAAAGACACGGCAGCCCTGCTTCGGCCCGCCGTGCCTTTTCGTCTGATTTTATCCTTTCTCAGCGCAGAACCACATAGACAATGTAGCCCACATAAACCAGAATACCCACGCCGCCCATGAGCCGGCTCATCCGGCCCTTCAGCCAGCACCACAGGCACATGATCGCGGTGACCACCAGCAGCACCACCGCGTCGGAAAATACTTCGGCAGAGCTTTCAATGGGAGTCAGCGCGCTGGACGCGCCCAGAATGAACAGGATGTTGAAGGTGCTGGAGCCGATGGCGTTGCCCAGGGCCAGGCCGCTTTCGCCCTTGCGGGCGGCCACGATGCTGGTGGCCAGCTCCGGCAGGCTGGTGCCCACCGCCACAATGGTCAAACCGATCAGGGTCTCGCTCAGGCCCAGAGCCGCTGCAATGGCGCTGGCGCTGTCCACCACCAGGTCACCGCCCCAGATGATGGCCACAATGCCCACCACCACAAACAGGATACATTTGGCCACCGAGGGCTTGTCCTCCGCGTCCTCTTCGGTGCGCTCGTTCATGGCTGCACGCACGGTCCAGATCATGTACAGCACCATGCAGGCCAACAGCACAAGGCCCTCCCAACGCTGGAGCACACCGTCCAGCAAAAAGAGCACCAGCAGCGCAGACGCACCCACGCAGACCGGGAAGTCCCGCACGATCAGCTGCCGCTCAATGCCGAAGGCCAGAATCAGCGCACAGCCGCCGGCCACCACCAGCAGGTTGAACAGGTTGGAACCGATTACGTTGCCCAGGCTCAGGCCGTTGCTGCCGGCCAGACCGGCAGTGATGCTTACCGACGCCTCCGGCAGGCTGGTGCCCATGGCCACAATGGTCAGACCGATCACCACCGAGGGTACCCGCAGCAGGCGGGCGATGCCGGAAGAGCCGTCCACAAAGGCATCTGCGCCTTTGACCAGCAGGGCAAAGCCCACCAGCAGGATCACAACATTGACTAACATACGCTTTCCTCTTTCACTTTAAATTCTCCACAAAACGGAACAAAACTGTGCCAAAACGACACGAACCGCTTATCATGATACGAGCTCTCTTCCCCTGTTGTCAATCGTATTGCCGCCCTTTGTTTCAAATTGCTACACGCAAGACCGCCGGAAACAGGCGGAAAATCCGTCCGTTTTTCGATGTCCTGCACAGCCGTCAGGCCAGCGCCTTGCAGATCATGTCCCGCACATGTGCCGCGCTTCGATTCAGACCCGCTTCTCCCTCGCAGCTCTGGACCGCACAGACACTGAGCATCGCTGCCTTCATCACATAATGACAGTATTCGTCGCTGCAGGAGGGCCCGATTCTGCCCTCGCCGCGGCCGGTATCGATCATGCACTGAATCAGCCCGAGCAGACGCTGTTTGCACTGCTCCAGCGGGCGGCGGGCCTGCTGGGGCAGCTCGCTGCTTCCCCGCGGCGCGGTGAGTGCGGCGGCAATCACCCGGTAGCTGCTGCCCCGTTCCAGCAGCATCTTCACCACAAAGGTTTGTGCGTTTTCCAGCTTGCTTTCAAAGGATGTTCCCGCATCCAGCTGCTCCTCAAGCGCACCCAGCTCCCGCTCCATGCACCAGAGCATGGTCGCTGCCAGTATCTCCTCCTTGGAGGAAAAATATTCATACAGCGTTCCCTTGCCCAGACCCGCAGCGGTGGCGATGGCCTGCACCTTCACCTCATACAGCGGCACGCCCTGCTGCGCCAGACTCAAAACGCCCTGAAAGATCTTTTCCTTCGTCTGTTCACTCATCGTCATCCTCCCCAAGGTCTACCTTTTTCAGCTCCTTGCGGAACAGCATATCATACAGCACCGGAACCACAAACAGAGTAAGCAGGGTGGCATAGGCCAGACCGCCAATGGTCACAATGGCCATGGCGCGGCTCATTTCCGCCCCCAGATCCTGCGAGAACACCATGGTGCTCATGGCCAGAATGGTGGTGAGGGCCGTCATCAGAATGGGACGAATGCGCCGACGGCCGGTGAGCACCAGTGCGTCCCGCTTTTCCATGCCGGCCAGCCGCAGCTGGTTGGCGTAGTCCACAAACACGATGCCGTTGTTTACCACCACGCCTGCCAGAATCAAAAAGCCCAGCATCGAGATCACCGAAAGCTGCTGCCCACTGATCCACAGCGCCAGCAGGCCGCCGGTGAAGGCCAGCGGAATGGTGAACATAACAATGAAGGGGCTGAGCAGGCTCTGGAACTGGGCCACCATGATCAGATAGATAAATACCAGCGCCAGTGCGATCATCTTCACCAGATCCACCATGGCGTTCTGGATGGTCTCCACCTCACCGCTGATCTGGATGGTATAGCCCTCCGGGGCCTGATAATCCGCCAGCAGCTGCTCCACCTGGCGGCTGAGCAGGGTGGTGTTGTAGCCCTCTTCGGTCGCCGCGGTCACGGTCATATACCGCTGCTGGTTGTCTCGGCTGATGGAGGAAAGGCTGGCATCGGTCTGCACCGTGGCAAATTCGCCCAGAGTGTGCGTCTCCTCCTCGGTCTCGCCGTTCTCTCCCTGCACCTGTACGGTGAAGGGATAATCCAGCAGATTTTCTCTGGTCAGGGCATCCCGTTCGTCCACAATCACCACATCGTAGTCATCCTGCCCCACGGTGAGGGTGGTGGAAGTGGTCTCGGTGGTGAGCGCAGCGGACAGATCACTGTAAATCTGAGCCACGGTCAGGCCGTACTGCATGGCCTTGTCCTTGTCCACGGTCACCCGGATCTGAGGTGCGCCGTCCTCCTGCCCGTTGCTGATTTCGGTAAAGCCTTCCACCTGGCCCAGCAGGTCCATCATATCCTGACTGATGGCCTGCAGGGTGTCCAGATCACGGCCCTGAATCACGATCTCCATGCCGCTGCCGCCCAGAACCGACATGTCCATGTTGGAGGTGGATACCGCCAGCTCACAGCCGGGCAGCTGCTCCTGCACATCTCTGGCCATCTGGTCCGCCAGAGCCTGGCTGTCCTTCGCGGCCTCCTCGCTGAGCAGCAGGTAGAAGCTCATGCTCTCCACCGTGCTGGAGCTGGAACCGCCCATTCCCAGCATGCTTGCGGTGCTGCCTCCGTCCATGGCGCCCACGGTCTCCACACCGGGAACCTGAAGCATGGTTTCCATGGCCTGATCGGCCATTTCACAGGCATCCTGCCGTTTGGTACCCTGCGGCAGGGTCAGGGTGGCGCTTACCTGATTGCCGCCCATGGTGGGCATGAACTCCATACCCATGCGGGCGGTCTGCCACACTGCCACACCCAGCAGCACAGCTGCCAGGCCAAGCGGCAGCGCCTTGTGACGCAGACAGAACCGCAGCGCACGGGCATAGCCGTTTACCATGCTCTCGAACCAGGGGTGGCGCTTTTCGCTGGCGGTTTTGAGCAGCGTGCTGCTGAGGGCAGGCACCAGCGTAAGGGCCACCAGCAGGCTGGCCACCAGCGAATAGGCGATGGTCAGGCCCATATCGGTAAACAGCTGGCGGGTAATGCCCTCGGTAAACACGATGGGCAGGAACACGCAGATGGTGGTAAGGGTGGAAGCCGCGATGGCGCCCGCCACCTCCCTGGCGCCCCGCACCGCTGCCTTTGCGGCCGGAGTGCCTTCGCTGCGCATGCGATAGATGTTTTCGATCACCACGATGGAGTTATCCACCAGCATACCCACGCCCAGTGCCAGACCGCTGAGAGAGATCATGTTCAGGGTGACGCCGGAGAAATACATAAGCACCACCGCGAACATCAGGCTGATGGGAATACTCAGTGCCACCACCAGTGTGGGCTTGAAGTCCTTCAGGAAGATGGCCAGCACGATGACCGCCAGCACACCGCCCCACGCCAGGTTGGACAACACGCTGCTCACCGTCATCTGAATGTAATCGCCCTGATCCATCAGCGGGGTGATGCGCAGGCCGGGATATTTCTCCTGCAGCTGTTCAATGGCCCGGTTGGCCTCCTTGGACACCTCGCTGGTGGAGGCGGTGGAGCCCTTCTGGATGGTCAGCACCACTGCACTGTTTCCGTTCACCCGGGCATAGCTCTCGGCGCTGTTGTCGGTCATGGCAATATCCGCCACATCCTTCAGGCGAATGTCGCCCACACCGTCGATGTGCATCAACAGGGCGTTCTCCACACTCTCCTGATCCGAGAAGGCGTCGCCCACCCGCAGGATATAGGAGTCATCCCCTTCCTTAATATAGCCCGCAGGCATGGAGAAGTTCTGCGCCATAACCAGACTGCTTACCATGTCCTTGGTGAGCAGAGTGGAAAGATCCGCCTGCTCCATGGCCTGCTGGCGGGCATCCTCAAACTGCTCCTGGGCCTGCTCCATCTGCTCCTCAGCCTGAGTCAGCGACTGCTCCGCTGCCGCCAGCTGAGCCTGACCGCTGCCGAAGCCTGCCGCTGCGCTGAGTTTGCCGCTTTCCAGCTGTTTATAGGCCTCCTGCGCCTTTTCCAACCCTTCCTGGGCGGCCTCCTTCATCATTTTGGCCGCCATCAGCTCGGTTTCCAGATTGGCCAGCTCGGTCTCAATCTGAGGCAGACGCTCATCCATCTTCTGCTGCAGCTGGGTCTGCTGGGCAGCCAGCGCATCCCGCTGGGCGGCCAGCTCGGCCCGCTGAGTGGTCAGCTGATCCTTCTGGGCAACCATCTGCTCCCTGCCGGCCGTCAGATCCGCCAGCGTGGTCATGCCCTGATCCATCAGCGCCTGCACCGCGTCCTTCAATTCCTGCGTGGGCAGCATGGCCATCAGATCGCTCAGCGCGGTATCCTCCGGCAGGCCCATGGCCAGCATCTGGTCAATGCCTGCCACCGCGGCATCGATTCGGGCAATGCCGTCGTCCATCTGAGCAAGGCCCGCATCCATCTGGGCAAGGCCGTCCGCAATCTGCTTCGCGCCGTCCTCGTATCCCTTTTTCTCCGTCTCCAGCGCAGTTTTGCTGGCGGTAAGCGCCGCCTCCTGGCTGGCCAGAGCCTGCGCCTGGGCGATGGCGGAATCCAGCTGAGCGCTGCCCTCTGCCAGCTGGTCGGCGGTCTCGGCCTGCTTGTCCTCCAGCGCAGTCTTGCCGCTTTCCAGCTCGGCCCGGCCGTCCTCCACCTTCCTGCGGGCGTCATCCAGCTCCTGCTTGGCATCTGCCAGCTTATCGTCCACGCTGGCCAGCACCCGGGTGTTTACCTCATCGATCTTTTCCTGGCTCAGGGTCACCTGCAGAGTCTGCTCCACCATACCGGTGCCGCTCACACTGGCCACACCATCCAGCCGTTCAAAACCGGGGATCACGTCCGAATCCACAAACTCGGTAAGATCGTAGATGTCCATGCCTTCCATGTCCACACTGGCGATCATCACCGGCAGCATGTCCGGCGAAAGCTGCATCAGCATGGGGTTCTGCGCCGTATCCGGCAAAGCGCCCTTGATCTGATCCAGCGCAGTGGACAGAGCCACCATGGCGCTGTCCATATTGGTGTCCTGCTCAAATTCCAGAGCCACCATGCTCACATTCTCGCTGGAAGTGCTGGTCACGTTTTTCACACCGCTCACAGTACCCAGCCCCGCCTCCAGCGGCGCAGTCACCGCCGCCTCCACACGCTCCGGGCTGGCGCCCGGGTAGCTGGTAACCACCATCACATAGGGCAGTTCCATGGCGGGCAGAAGATCCGTGGTCATGCTGGTGAAGCTGATCACGCCCAGCACAATCACCATGATCACCGCCACCACCACGGTGAACGGCTTTTTCACGCAATATTTGGACATAGCTGCATTCTCCTTGGGAATTGTGTAAAATGAAGATGCCGTGTAAAAATACACAGCGACCGAAATCCGACCGACCGGTCGGTCGGTTTACCTGTACAGTATACACCCGCCATGTGCCCCGTACAAGACGGCAGCAAAAAATTTTTTGCCCGGCGCTGCTGCGCCGGTTCGATGGCACTCACTGCATAAACTTGCTTTTGCATGCAGCAGATGCGCCGTTTTCCTGAGATATTTGCACAAATTTTATCCGTAGCGGCAGCGCAATTCATACGAATCACCGTTTTGTTTGTAACCCCTTGATTTTTGTGGGGAAATATCAGACAATATCCATGTTGAAGTGTGTGCGCGGCCTGCGGACGGGCCGCACGGGAACTGTGATGAGGTGTTGTGTTTATGATGATCTCCACCAAAGGGCGCTATGCTCTGCGCGTTATGATGGATCTGGCGCAAAACCCGCCGGAAGAATACGTTGCTCTGGGCGGCGTGGCCGAACGGCAGGGCATCTCGATGAAGTATCTGGAAGCCATTGTAGCGCTGTTGAACAAGGCCGGTTTTCTGGAAAGCCGGCGCGGCAAGGCCGGCGGCTACCGGCTGGCCAATGCTCCCTCGGAATACACTGTGGGCGAGATTCTGAAGGCCGCAGAGGGCGGGCTTGCCCCGGTGAACTGCCGGGAATGCTCCGATGGTGACTGCCCCCGGGCCAACCAGTGTGCCACCCTGCCCCTGTGGCAGCGGCTGGATCACCTGGTGGAAAACTTTCTGCAAAGCGTGACCCTTCAGGATATGCTGGACGGCACGCTGCCCCCTGTTTGAACCTCTGCGGAGCACCTGCACAGCCTTTTCCGGCTGTGCAATTTTTTTATTTTCCTATTGACTTTCCGGGTTTTGCGTGTTATTATCCTATTGCAACGATGGGAATTAACTTCCCACCCTGCCACAGCGTTTCCTGCCGGGCATCCGGCAGTTTGATTCAGGAGGAATACAAATGGGCTATATCTATGCCGATAATGCGGCCACTACGAAGATGAGCCGCCATGCCGCCGAGGTCATGCTCGGCGTGATCGAAAACAATTACGCAAACCCCTCCAGCCTGCACACTCCCGGCCAGCTGGCCGCGGTGCAGCTGGCCGAAAGCCGCCAGACCATCGCAAAGATTCTGAACTGCGAGCCCCGGGAAATCATTTTCACCGGCGGCGGCAGCGAGGCCGACAATCAGGCTCTGCTCTCCGCAGCAGCCATTGGCCAGCGCAAGGGCAAAAAGCATATCATCTCCACCAAATTTGAGCATCACGCGGTGCTGCACACCCTGAAGAAGCTGGAAAAACAGGGCTTTGAGGTGACCTATCTGGACGTTTACGAAAACGGCATCGTCCGCCCCGAGGACGTAAAGGCCGCCATTCGACCGGACACGGTTCTGGTAAGTGTGATGTACGCCAACAACGAGATCGGCACCATCCAGCCCATCCGGGCCATCGGCGCCATCTGCCGGGAGCAGGGCGTACTCTTCCACACCGACGCGGTGCAGGCGGTGGGTCATCTGCCCATCGACGTGCAGGCGGACAACATCGACATGCTCAGCCTCTCCGCCCACAAGTTCCACGGCCCCAAAGGCGTGGGCGCTCTGTATGCCCGCAAGGGTGTGGCGCTGACCAGCCTGATTGAGGGCGGCGCACAGGAGCGGGGCAAGCGGGCCGGCACCGAGGATCTGCCCGCCATCGCCGGCATGGCCGCCGCCTTACAGGATGCGGTGCGGGAAATGGATTCCAACACCGCGAAGGTCTCCGCCCTGCGTGATCAGCTGATCGAGGGGCTTTCCGCCATTCCCCACTCCACCCTCACCGGCGACCGGGAACACCGGCTGCCCGGCTGCGCCAGCTTCTGCTTTGAGGGCATCGAGGGCGAATCGCTGCTGCTTCTGCTGGATCAGAAGGGTGTGGGTGCTTCCTCCGGTTCCGCCTGCACCTCCGGTTCGCTGGATCCCAGCCATGTGCTGCTGGCCATTGGTCTGCCCCACGAGGTGGCCCACGGCTCGCTGCGCCTGACCCTGAGCCATGAAAATACCCCCGAGGAGATGGAGCACATCATTCAGGCCGTGACCGATGTGGTGGCCTACCTGCGTTCGATCTCCCCCGTTTGGAACGATCTTCAGAAAGGAATCAAGAACTATGTTATACAGTGATAAGGTCATGGACCATTTTCTCAATCCCCGTAATCTGGGCACCATCGACGACGCCGACGGCGTGGGCGAGGTGGGCAACGCCAAATGTGGCGACATCATGAAGATCTACCTGAAGATCGACAACGACATCATCACCGACGTGAAATTCAACACCTTCGGCTGCGGCAGCGCCATTGCTTCCAGCAGCATGGCCACCGAGATGATCAAGGGCAAACCGGTGGACGAGGCGTTGAAGCTGACCAACAAGGCAGTCACCGAGGCGCTGGATGGCCTGCCCCCGCACAAGATCCACTGTTCGGTGCTGGCCGAGGAAGCGGTGCAGGCGGCCATTGCCGACTACCGCACCCGCAACGGCCTGCCCACCGACGACATCCCCTCCTGCAACGGCTGCTGCGGCGGCTGTCACAGCCATGATCACGGTCATGGCCACGACGAGGAGTAAGGCATTCTCTTTTTCGATTTTTCCTCTTATTTCATAACATCCTCCAATCTGCATTTTGCGACAAAGGACCGGCCGCCCCTTAACGGGGCGAGCCGGTCCTTTGTGTTGTATCCTGAAAATTCTTTGCTGCTCTGGTGCAGCGCCGCACCATTCCCGGCAGACTCCTCCGGCAGTGTATCGCTCCACCACCTGAACTTATGCAGGATTGTTTTCGTTTTCCCTTTTCTTCTTCCATTCCCGCAGCCAGTCATCCGCCTGCTGCCGGGAACGAAAGACAATACAGTCCGCCTGTTGCCGGAAAGAATCCAGCAGCTCATACACCCGGGGCAGCTGATCCCTGGGGAAATCCTCAATCCATTGCCGGAACTCCGGGTCAAACTCGGTTTCGACCCAGGGCATATCCTCCCGGGCCGCACCGATGCGGGCCGCCGCCCCTTCCAGACATAGCTCCAGCGGATAATCCAGCAGGAACACCGTATCGCACCGTTTCAGCCGCATTTCCATGGTGCGCAGGTAATTGCCGTCGATGATCCAGCGGGGCTGGCTTACAACGTCCGTCAGGATCGCGTCAAATTCCTCTTCCGACAGGGTGCTTTTGTCCGGCCGGTGCCAGATCTGATCCAGATAGAAAAGCGGCAGGTCGGTCGCCTGATGCAGCGCCCGGGCAAAGGTGCTCTTGCCCGCGCCGGGGCAGCCGATCACGATCACACGTTCCATAGCCGATCACCCGTTTAAAAGATCCTGCAGCTCGTTCACCAGACGGCACAGATGAAAGCCGTCGCATACCGCGTGGTGCACCTGCACCGCCAGCGGCAGCAGTACCCGGCCGTTTTCCTCATAAAAGCGCCCCATGGTGAAGATGGGCGGCAGGTAGTCGTAGCCATTTTGCAGGTTCAGATTAAACCCCTCAAAGCTGGCCCAGGGAATCATGGACACCGGAAAGGTGTTGGCCGGGGTATCCGGCCGGGCCATCATGCCCGGGTTGTTTCCATACGTCGCCATATCCCGCTCGTACGCGGCGCAGAAGGCATCAAAATCCGGGGTATAGGCCGTCCACAAATTGGAAAAGGTTTCGGTATCCTTATGGAAGATGGTGTAACAAGGGTGAACCACATCGTAATAGCCCGGCTCCCCTGCCTCGTCCAGCGCCATGCGGAATTCCTGATGACGGTTCACCACCGTGGACAGATAATACAACATGGCCGGATAGAGTTTCTGCCCGCTTTGCCGCAGCCGGGTGATGTCCAGCTTGAACACCCCGCTGTAAGTACAGGGCACCTGACTGAAATAGTGGTTGAAATATTCCTCCCGCGGCCATGCGTTGCGGTCAATTTTTGTAAACGTCATTGCCTGTTTCCTCCCTGAGCCTGCTCAATCACCTTGCGATAGGGCCCCACAATTGCTTCCGTCATTTTCCCCTTCGCCTGCTTCTGGATGGAGGGCACCGCCAGCATCGCCCCCACCAGCTTCATCTGCAAAATGCGTTTTTTCTGCTTTTGGGGGAAGTCGTAAATGCCCTGCTGCTTATAAAATTTATGGTCCGCCTTCATCAGGCCCTGCATCACATAAATCAGATCCCGGAAAATCTTCATGCCGCCCACTCCGTAGAAGTTGGCCGGGCGGGTGAGCTTTTTGTCCATGGCAAAGGTCAGATTCTCCGCCAGCTGCCGGATCTCGCATGCAGCGTCGCCCTCGTCGGTGGCCACACCGCACAGATAGTTGCCGCCTACCTCGGCCCGGCCCTCCAGAATCATGCGCAGGTTGGGCTCATAGCGATAATCACCGCTGACCAGATAGGCAATGGGCGTGCCGTGGGTCACGGTGCGGTGGCCGTTGCAGAACTGCCGGTCGTCAAAGCACTTGAAGCTGGACTGGGTGTAGTGATCCGCAATGGTAAAAGCGTACACAAACCCGTCCGCGGTCTGGATGGTGCTGCGCAGAAATTCGTCGAAACCATCATTATACACGCATTTTCCGGTGATGGCGCAGCCAAAACAGCCAAGGCACCCGCCGTCGAAGGGGAACTGGCGCAGATTCACCACCCGGCTTTCGCAGGGCAGCGCGGCGCGGAAATCCGCAATCATGTTTGCCAGATTTTCGTCGTCCGCAGCGCAGTTGGTCACGATGACCACATCTTTTTTCCGGTCCTTTTCCGCGGCGGGCAGCACCGGCTGATAAACCGTTTTCCGGCGGGCCGGAGCCTTTACCGGCGGCAGAACAAAGGGCCCGTGCTGGCAGGAGAACATGAGCTGATCAAAAAAGTTACGGGCATCTTTCTGGCCCTGCTCGCAGAGAAGATCCTCCATATCCGCCGAAAGCCCGCGGATCACCTTCATGCCCAGGTCGCAGCAGTTCTCCTCCACATAGCGGTGGGCGGTCACATCATAAAAGTGCTTGGAGGTGGTGATCTGGCTGGCGAATTTGCCGGTCAGGTCCACCCCGTCCGCCTTGATCAGCTCGATCAGCCGGTGCAGCTGATAGGGCGCAATGAAGGTATAAACCGGATAGCAGAACAGCACCAGCTCTGCCTGCTCCAGAGCGGCGCGCACCGGCGAAAAATCCTTTTCATAAGCCCTGATCCGCTGACCCACAGGCAGAAAGCTGAAGTCATGCTCCGGGTGCAGGGCCTGCAGATACAGCGCCGTATGGACTGTGGCGGAGTTTTTGCCCTTGGGGCTTGCATTCAAAACAAGTATTTTCATTCCTTTTCCTCCAATTCACAAAGCAGTCGGGCATACCAGTCCCGCTCGAAGCGGGCGGCGGCAATGCCGTAATCGATGGTATATCCCTGAAAGCGGAAAATGGAATCCCAGTCCCGCCCGCCGGGCACCTCTCCCTGCCGGATGGCGTCGAACCGGGCGCGGATGGCCCGCAGCGTGGCTTCGGCTTCCTCCATCTGGCGGACATAGTCCCGGATGGCGGCCGCCCGCTGGGCCGGGTCGGCCAGCCCCAGAAAAAACAACCGGGCCAGCTCCATGTTTTTCACCCGGTCGGCCTGCATCGGCTGGGCCACCCAATCTGAGAAGGCAGCACGGCCCGCTTCGGTGATGGAAAAAATCCGTTTGCGCCGCCGTCCCTCGGAGCTCTCGGCAGCGGTGATGCGGCCCTCCCGCTCCAGCTTGGCCAGTGCGGTCTGCACACTGCCTGCGCTGTGGGAACAGATCAGGGCCAGATTCTGTTTGATGAACTGCTGCAGCTCATAGCCGGTCATGGGCGAAAGCATCAGCAACCCCAGAATGAGAAATTCCATAGCGCCCTCCTTATATATCGAATAGAGATATTATAAAAGAAACGAGGCTTTTCGTCAACTCAAAGCCCAATCCCCTTTTCTTCCTGTACCTTTTGCAGCAATATGTCCCTTCTTTGCTAGATAGCAGCCAAAAAGCGCATACTGCATTGAAGAATGTGAAAAAAGATTGTAAGATAGTAACATAAGATCAGCACAGCAAGAGAAGGAGCAACCGCCATGAAAAACCATGTCACCGCGAAAAAGATGATCCTTCTGGCCGCAGCTGCCGCATTGTTTACCGCCTGTTCGCCGGTGGAAAGCAGCGACGCTGTAAATTCACATTCCACCGTCTCTGTTCCTGCCTCTTCCACAGCCGAAGAAGTGCAGAACACGCAAACCAGATATCGTCTGGTCTCCTCTGCGGACGGGATCTTCTACGGGGGCAGAGCACAGGTGGAGGATGGATTTTATGATCTGGTTTACACCAAGAATGTTCTTTCGGCTGCGCAAAACATTGTATACACGGATTTTCCTTCCCGGCACCGCGTCTATCTTTCCAGTGACGTGGGCAGCGACCACCAGAGCGAGGATGACACCAGCTACATTCCCACCGCGGTCGGTGGTGCCACGGTTTTTGCAGACGATGAGTATGTTTATGTTTTGAAAAAAGGCAGCCTTTTGCTGCAAAAAGCCTCTGAGCAGGATGCAAAATCCTGCATCTATCGCTTAAATCCGAACGGGAGCGACCGAATCGCCCTGGAGCTTTCGTTCGACCGGGTGATAAACAGCGCAAGCGGAGTGTTCGCGGATGGCGACGCTCTTGTTTTGCTGGTGGATTCGGTGGATAAGGACACATCCTTACACCCGGAGCTTGTTCGCGCGGACTTCTCGTCCCGCAGAATCACCACTTTGATGGATCTTTCTGAGACCGGTCTGAACCTTCAGAACGCTTCTCTTGTGAATTCTTTCGGGGACAAACTGGTTCTTTCCTCCTCTAAAATCGGAGAAAACGGAACGCTTGTCAGGGAGCTATACACGCTCGATCCCGCAAAGAAAGCGATTGTTCCCCTGGCTTCTTTTGACACGGCGGAACAGTATGTATTTTACCGGGACGATGCCATTTACTACATTGAATCCAGCGAAAATGCGTTGTACCAGTTTGATCCTTCCAGCAGGGAAAGCACGCTGCTTTTGGACGAAATTGCGCCGCCGGAGCTGGAATTTGACTCGGTGCAGGCGGGCTTTCCTGCTCCTGAGCCTTATCTGGAGTTCTTTTTCACCAAAGGGGAAAGCAGCGTCACCTATTATTGGAACAGCGCCACCGGGCAATGGCACCAGAAACTTTTGATGGATGGGGACCGACCGGTCACCATTTACCGCATCTGGCAGGACTACTTCCTCGTGAAGCTCCAGGACAAAATGGTCACCTATCAGGACTTCACACAAAACGGGCAGGCCTATGAAAACCAGATGGCCGTTGCCGAGTATGCCCTGATCCGTCAGGAGGATTACTGGAACGGTGTGCCGGACTACATCCGTTTTACCGATGATGTTTACGGAAACCAGGGCTGATTGTTCGGGGCAGCAGAACGCACACCGGCAGCAAGCTACGCCCGTACCGCAGGCAAAACGCAACTCGTCAAAGGGATCTTCTTCGGAGGATCCCTTTTTCTTTGTCTCCGTTCTTGACAAACAGGAATCCGCGCCATATAATTAACACCGTTAACTATATGAGAAAGGGGAATTCCATGGAACTCGAATGGACCGATATGGCCCGCCGCCAGCAGCAGCTGCAAAAAATCATGCGCGCTCTGCTGCCGCCGCGCCGTTCTGTGCTGACCACCAGCGAATGTGAGCTTCTGGCTTTGCTGTATCTGCGGCCGGAGCAGAATACCCCGGTGATGCTCAGCCAGAGCAGCGGCATGAAAAAGGAAGCGGTGAGCCGCTGCCTGAAAAGCCTTTCGGAGAAGGAGTGCATCCGCAAGGAGCGCCAGCCGGAAGACGAGCGCAGCTACCGGCTGTATCTGACCGACAAAGGCCTTGCCGAACTGAAGCAGAGCTACGAGAGCATTTTGCAGCCCTTTTATGATCTGTGGCGCAGCGCCGGGCCGGATTTCGAGGCGTTTCTGGAATACACCGGCCGGCTGGCGGCCCACATTGAGGAAGGGGAAGAAAAGAACGTTGACCATGAAGTTTTATGACGCTTTGCAGCTGGACCCGACGATTCTGAAACGCAAAATCGCTGCCTGCACCACCCGGCGGGAAAAAGCCTGGTACTGGACGGCGATGGCCGTGCGCTCGGTGCTGATCGTGGCCTTTGCCATCGTGTTCATCAGCCTGTTGTCCGGCCTGTTCGGCTCCGACAACACTCCCATGGCGGTGGCGCTGTTCTGCATCATGCTGGGCATCCGATTTGTGAATTTTGAATACTGTATCGGCGACTCTCTGATCACACTGGCGCTGGCACTGGCCATTCTGGTGGCGGTGCCCAGTGCGGCGGCGGTGGTTCCCGCGCCATTGCTGATCCCGATGCACGCCGTAGCCTTTTTCGTTCTGCTTTATATGACCACACAGCGGCCGGAGCTGGGCAACGGTGGGCTGTACAGCTTTGCCTATGTGTATCTGACCGGCAATCCGGTGGTGGGCGAGGCGCTGGCCCGGCGGACGCTTCTGACGCTGGTTGGCTATCTGATCTGTGGCGCCATCCTGTTCGGCAAGCACCGGCATCAGCACAAAGCCGTGCGGTTCCACCATGTGGTGCGTCGGTTCGATCTGGCCAACATCGTGCATCTGTGGCAGCTGCGCATGGCCCTTGGCGTGGCGCTGGTGCTCACCGCCGGGCAGGTGTTCGGGGTGGAGCGGTTCATGTGGATGGGCTTTGCCTGTGCTTCGTTGCTGTCGGAATATCCCTATTCCGACAACGGAGCCCCCCGTTTCTTCCAGCGCATCGTGGGGGCAGTGGCCGGCTCGCTGGCCTTTTTCCTGATTTACTCCATTACACCCGCCGGGCTCCATTCTCTGCTGGGCGGGCTGTGTCTGGGCTTCTGCACCGATTACCGGTACAAAACGGCCATGAACTGCTTTGGCGCCCTGATGCTGGGCGCCGGAATCTATGGCATTCAGGGCGCGGTGGTGCTGCGCATTGTGGATACCGTGCTGGGTGTCGCCTTCAGGCTGGTGTTTGCCGCTCTGTTCCACTGGTTGGTAGCAGTGCGCTTTCTGCCCCGCACAGAGAATTCGGAAGGCTGAATCGTTTAAAAAACAGACCGCACATTGTTTTGTGCGGTCTCAGCCTGTCGAAAAAGGCCACCTATCGGTGGTCTTTTTCTCGTATAAGGAAAGGGAATGCGGTATAATGGTGTGGGGGGATAAAAATGCTGGTAAAGAACGCAGAAAATCGAGGACAGCTGGAATTTGTAAGTTTGGAAAATATGGTCCCACA
>NZ_SLUM01000023.1 GCF_004345265.1 Allofournierella massiliensis | reverse complement strand
CGCTTGCGCGGCGGTCTTTTTGTTTTGCTCTCTTTCGCCTCCTACTAAGGTTGCAAACTTTCCTCAATTCCCTGTTGACTTTTTATTTGCAGACTCCGTTAGCCCGCAGGCATCCAAAAATTCCTGGTAGGTCAGATAGGGATACATGGGGTCCAGCTCCCGGTTGAACAGGTCATGGAGGATCTGATCCATGGCCTCCTCGCCGTCCACCAACTGCTCCGCTTTCCAAATTTTCAGGGGCATCTCATTGTACTGCCGAACCTGAGACAGACTGTTGGAGATGGCAAGCTGCACCTGCTCCGGCAGCATCTCCAGATATTCAGGATTGCGCACATAGAAGTTCAGGTAGTAGTCATCTACCGCTTTCTGCCACTGATCCACATAATGCTCCTGGGCATAGTCCTCGCCGTATAGTTCCTTGACGATACGGTAGGTGGTGTAGACGGTCAGGCCCTCGGCGGACCAGGGGCTGGTGGGCTCGGAGGTATCAAACATATTGCCCAGGCCCCACCACTGATGGACCAGCTCGTGGATCATGACCTCACCGGCGCCGCCGCCCTTTTCGGCGTTCCCCAGGTTGGCGGCGGTAAAGTCCGCCTCATCCAGCAGGCTGGCCCCGGTGGTGGCGTAGCCGCCGCCGGCCACCCGGCTCTGGATGAGCTTCAGGGTCTCCCCGGTTCCGAAGGAGAGGGAGCCATAATGCTCGGTGCAGTAGTCAACTACTTCCTTCACCGCGTCCACGGCTTCGGCAGCCTCCATGACAGCCTGATGCTTGCGGCCGTAGTAGAACTCAATGGTCATGCCGCCGGCCTCGATGTCCTCCCGGATATAGTCCCCGGCGTAGAGAATGCCGCCGGCGCCGTTGTGTTCATACCGCCATGTTCTGGTGCCGTCCTCGTGCTCCGCGACGACCTCCGCCTCGCTGGAGCCGAAGGGGATCGCCAGCATATTTTCCGGCAGAGTGATCTCAATTTCAGCGGGATAGCCGGCATCACCGGGCATGACATTCATCACACGGGGCGAGAGGGCCGAGTTCTCCAGGCAGAGGTATTCGTCACTCAGCTCCTTGCCCCCCTGCATGGTGGGCAGGCTCTCTTGGGGGAAGCCGCTGTACTCCATGGTCAGCTCCACTTCTTCCTCTGCGGGAATGGTGACTTCCAGCAGAGCCTCGTTATACTCCTGGTAGTCGCTTACCGTGAAGGGAACATCAGCGCCGTTGGCTTTCACATTGGAGATGGCGTAGCCAGGGTTGATGCCGAAGGAGATGCTCTGCTCCTGGCCGGAGGTGTTCCGGAACTGGTAGGAGGCCCGGCCCGTCACGGTGCCGGCATCGGTGTCCGGAAACACCTGGGCGGTGCGGCGGACAAAGGTGACGCCCTCTGCATAGGGGATCTCATAGAAGGACATCACCGTTAAATCCGGGTTGCTGTGGTCGATAAAGGGCTGGGCGGCATAGGCGGCGCCGGAACAGATCAGCAGCGCCAGGGCGATCACCGGGCGGTAGAACCGCCGGGCGCTCCGGGCCAGGGAGCCGAACACGCCCTTCCCATATTGCCGGATGCAGAGATAGGAGATTGTCCAGACCCCGGCCAGTGCAAGGAGCCAGGTGAAACGCATCCAGGCCACCGACCGGAACACACGGAGGTTGGAGAAATCATCGGACAAAGCCCACACGCAGGGGTTGAGCCAGCATAACTGCCATTCCGCTGCCCACACCGTCAGGCTCAGGGCGCAGAAGGCGATAAACAGGACGATGGACAGATCCGCCCGCCGGGTGAACTGGTAGGCTGCGGCCGCCGCCAGGATGCCCAGGGGCAGCGCCAGCCCCATAAACAGCAGATAGGCCAGCACATAGTTTGCGCCGGTGAACACGGCGCCGATCAGCCCCGCGCTGATGGGCAGCCAGACCAGCATCGTGAGGCCCACTGTCAGCACCGCGGCCGTCAGCAGGGCCAGCAGTCGGGTCAGGGCTGTGGTCAGAGGGGACACCACCGCGTCGGTGAGAATGTCCACCCGGCTGCGGCAGGCCCGGTCCAGCTCAAAGATGGTCAGCAGGCCGAAGAGGATGGCGCCGGCCACACCGCCGGCAATCGCGGGGTTTGCCAGATACATGGAGAGCATGGTGGTGGATGTGGCGGGCTTGTAGAGTACCAGCCCCAGCACCGGGGAGAGGACCGCCAAAGCCATCATCAGCCAGGTCAGGCGGCTTTGCAGCAGCCGCTTCAGTTCCAGGGGAAAGAGCCGCATTGTCTTCATTGTACCGCCTCCCTGGAGATCAGATAGAGGTAAGCATCCTCCAAAGAGGGCTCCTCCGCCTGGGCATAGGGCGGCAGCTTGTCCGCCACGGCCCGGCAGCGGATGCCCTGACTGGTGTTCACCCGGGCGGTGATGTGCAGCCCCTGCTCCAGCGTCTCATCCTTCTCCCAAAAGATGCCCACATGGCCGGCAGCCGACTGGATCAACTGCTCCGGCGTGCCGGTGAACAGGATGGTCCCGTGGTGGATGACCACGATCTGGTCGCACACCGACTGCACATCCTCGATGATGTGGGTAGAGAGAAGCACCAGATGCTCCTCGGCTGTGCGGGAGAACAGGTTGCGGAAGTGGATGCGCTCCTCCGGGTCCAGTCCCACGGTGGGCTCGTCAAAGATCAGGAAGGGGGGATTCCCCAATAGGGCCTGGGCGATGCCTACCCGCTGGCGCTGGCCGCCGGAGAGGGTGCGGATCTTGGATTTTGCCTTTTCTTCCAGATTGACCGCCTGGATTGTCTTTTGGATCGCGGCCTTGGGATTCGCAATCCCCTTGAGTGCGGCCATGTAGTCTAAAAACTGGGTGACCGTCAATTCATCGAACAAACCGAAGTCCTGGGGGAGATAGCCGAGGCTGGCTTTCAGATGGCTCTCGACCTTGGCCAGCGGCACCCCGTTCAGCAGGATGTTCCCTCCGGTGGGCTGCAGGGCCGCCACCAGCAGCTTCATCAGGGTGGATTTGCCCGCCCCGTTGGGGCCCAGCAGCCCGATGAGGCTGGGGGATTTTAACTCCAGGTTCAGCCCCTTTAAGGCCTGCTTCCCACTGGGGTAGGTCATACTGACATTTTGAATCTTGATTTCCATATTGTTGGATTCCTTTCTGCTTGGGATGAGGAAAGAATACCAGGGCAATATGGAGCGAAGATGGAGGGAATTTGTGATTTGTATGGAGAAAGGCAGAAAACAGGGCAGGCCACCGGCCTGCCCCGTTCTAACACTATAAAAGATGTTTTTTCACCCAGCTATCCAGTAAGGCCATCTGTTCCTCTGTGTGGAACCAGTGCTCACCGCCCTCCAGGACGGTGAGACCGGCGCCGTGCTCCGCCGCGAACTGCTCCACACTCTGACGGGACACCAGATGGTCGCCCCCGGCATAGAGGATTTCCGTGGGGACCTGCCAAGCGATGGGATGCTCCCGCACATAGCACAGGTACGCCCAGGACAGGGTCTCCCCGAAGTCTGTGGGGACCTCTCCCCGTTCGCATAGCGCCTGCTCCGACACACCGGCCCAGGCCATCATGTCCAGGATCAGCCGTTCCATGTCCAGCACCGGCGACACGAACAGCGCCCTGTCCGGCGCCTGATCCCCCAGGGCCAGCATGGTGAAATAGGCCCCGATGCTGTTGGCCAGGAGAATGATGTGCTCATACTGCCGGCGGGCCTCGTCATAGGCGGCCGCGATCTGGGGTGCCGCCTCCCAGGGAAGCTCCCCCCGGTAGTCCACCCCCAGCACGTCGAAACCGGGGCAGACGGCCCGGAAGCGGTCTGCCTCCCCGGCGCTGCCGCCTTTGCCGTGGACATATAAAATTGCGCGTTTCAAACCTGTTCACCTCCGTCCTCAGCCTGTGGACTGTCTGCGGCCATACGGTCCATCCGTTCCTGTACCTCGGTAAAGAACCGGGACAGGTGGAACCCGTCCGCCACCGCGTGGTGGATGTTCATGGTCAGCGGTATGACCAGCCTGCTGCCCTCCGCCTCGTACTTGCCCCAGGTGACCACCGGGGCCAGAAAGTCCCCCTGGTCAAACACATGGACATCGAAGTGGCGGTAGCGAACCCAGGGCAGACAGGACACATCGAAGTGATTCGTTGGCTGCCCTTCCACCACGCCCCGGAGTTCCCGGTACTTTTCCCGGTCCTCCAGAAAACGGGCGTGGAATGCCGGCAGGTCCTCCATGTAAGGCGTAACCAGCTTGGTGAAGTTCCCGTCCTCCGGGTGGAAGTGGGCATAACTGGGGGAAACAAAGTCCCAGCGGATCAGGTTTCCATCCTGGTCCCAGCCCAGTTTGAACTCCTCATGGGCGTTGATCACCCGGGATACCACCCAGATCATGGCCGGATAGAACTTCATGCCGCGCTGCTTGACGAACCGGACTAGCGGCGTCACATCCATGTCCACCGTCAGGCTCATGACCACTCGCATGTGGTCCATATAAAACTGAAACAGATCGCCTCTCGGCCAGGTGCTGAAATCAACCTTTTTGTAATTCATCTCAATACTCCTTTGCATGATTGTTTTCCCGTTTCATCATGCAAGGCCATTGGGATGGGGTATTTCCGTTTGCTCCATACAAGCCATCCAGCTCAAGCCTTGCATGGAGCCGCATCAAGTCCGCGCTTCATTCGTTCACCTCCTCAATGAACCGGGCGCAGGATGCCCTTTCCGGCAATCCAAAAATGAGATGTTTTTTCCAGATATCTGCCTTGTAGCCACAGGTGTGAATCAAAATCGTCTGTTCCGCAGGCACCCTCACTTTCATTGGATCATCTATGCTTATCCTATCATATTCCCGGCGGCAAGTCCAGAAACAGCGTCCGTTTCAAACCGCACCGCAGCCCGCACCCCGTCCTCTGTATTTTCGATGGTACATTCCGCTCCATGCCGGGCCAAAATCATTTTCACCAGATACAGCCCCAGGCCGCTGCCACCTGTAGCCCGGTTCCGGGAGGTTTCTTCCCGGTAGAATGCCTCAAACAGATGAGGCAGGGCTTTTTCCGAGATGTGGGCCTCGGTGTTCTCCACCGTCAGAGCTGGGCGGCCGTCCAGCAGGCCGCACCACACCCGCACCTCCGCCCCCTCCGGCGAGTAGAGGGATGCGTTAGAGAGCAGATTGCCTGCCACCCGGCCCAGCAGAGAGGCGTCCCCGATGACAACGATCCCCGGCGTCAGATCCTTTACCAGCCGCTGGTTCCGCTGCTCCAGAAGAGGTGCGTCCAGGGCAAGCTGGCGCTCGATCAAGGCGGACAGCTCCACGGGCTCCCGCTTCACAGCCACAGAGCCGCTTTCCATACGGGAGATCGCCAGCATCTCCTGCACCAGATTTTCCATCCGTCCCGTTACCCGGAGCGAGCGAAGCAGGTACTTGTCCCGGTCCTGATAGACGCCAACCCCCTCCAGCATGCCGGAGAGCTGCCCCTTCAGAATGGTCACCGGAGTTTTCAGCTCATGGGAGGCGGCGTTGAAGAAGGCCATCCGCTGGCGGTCCAGCTCCCGTTCCCGTTCCACCTCACCCCGGAGCGCCCGATTGGCGTTCTCCAGGTCGGTGAGAGCGGTGTCCAGCCGCCGGGCAAGCTGATCCAGACTGCGGCCCAGCTTGCCGATCTCGTCCTTGCGCTTTTCACCGCATTCCCAGTGGAAGTCCAGCTCCGCCATTTTCCCGGCGATCCCGCTCATGCGCACGATAGGCCGGGTGATGTATCGGGAGTAAATCAAGGCGCACAGCAGAGAAAATACCAATAACACCATCAAAAGCCAGGGGGCTATCTGGATCAGCGCCCGCACCGCCAGATTTTCCACTTCGATCCGCGGGGTGACATAGAGGGTATAGCTCTCGTTCTGGCCTGCAAACACCACCTCGGCGGTAATGGTAGCCTGCTCCGACATGGTGACCGCTACCGTATCGCCTTCCCGGATGTCCTGGCTGTGATAACCGACGGTGCTTTCCTGCTCTGAGGTGGTGACAATCATGGTATCATCCTCATACACAGCCTGCACCGTCAGCTTGGCCCCTGTGTCCACCAGGCGCCCGTCCGGCCCCACCAGCATGGCGTTGGCCCCGGAGGTAAGCACAAAGTCATCCAGCAGCTCGCCACAGTCCGCAGGAGTCGTGTCCGCCAGTTTCCCCACCAGGGCATCCACCTGAGCGGTAAGGTCATCATTTACTACGGCGGTATAGGTGCTGGGGGAGGCCCAGGCGATAAAGCTGAAGGTGACCGCCCCGGCCGCGAGCAGGACGCCGGCGGTAATGAGAAAGATCCGGGCTGTCAGGCTTTCAGTGATCCTCTTTCGCAGCACGGTAGCCCACCCCCCTTACAGTATCAATATAGTTCCGCCCCAGCTTGTGGCGGAGGTTTTTGATGTGGCTGTCCACCACCCGTTCGTCCCCATAGAAGTCATAGCCCCATAGTTTTGCCAGTAGCATCTCCCGGGTGAACACCCGGCCCGGCGCGGCCAGAAAGGTGTGGAGCAGTTCAAACTCCCGGGCGGTCAGGTCCAGGAGCCGGCCGTCCAGCAGGGCCTCCCGCGTGTCCAGATCCAAAGTCAGGTCCCGGTACCGCAGGCGGCTGTCCTCCCCGGCGGTTCCACGGCGGCGGAGGATGACCCGGATCTTTTCCAGCAGCACCGGCATGGAGAAGGGCTTGGTCACATAGTCGTCGATGTCCATACCGAAACCCCGGAGCTGCGATTCTTCCCCATCCAGGGCGGTGAGCATCAAAATAGGGACCTGGGACTGCTGGCGGATCAGCTCGCAGACCCCAAAGCCGTCGATTTTCGGGAGCATCAGGTCCAATAGAACCAGGTCGAAGGTCTGCCCGCCAAACAGAGCCAGGGCTGCCACGCCATCCCCAGCCACGGCAGTCTGGTAGCCGGCATCCTCCAGGTAGGCGCGCAGCAGCTCCTGAATATCCGGCTCGTCTTCCACAATTAAAATGCGTTTCATTTGTAATCACCCAATCGAAGTATATCATGGGATTGTGAATTTATCATGGAGAAAAGAAAGTAATCACAAAAAGAAGCGCACAGCGGAGAAAAATCCGTTGTGCGCTTGCTTCATTTTGGTGAGGTGCCTGGGACGATGAATTTGTAACCGTGTCCCCGCACTGTTTCTATGATGCCAGTCCCCAGCTTGCGCCGGAGCTTGTAGATCATGCTGGAGATCCCGGTCCAGCTGGCATCAAAAGAGTCCGTAGCGACAGCCTCATAGATTTGGCGGGCGGAGAACACCTGCCCTGGCCGGCGGGCCAGCAGGAGCAGAATGTCAAACTCCATCGGGGTCAGGTCCACCGTCTGGTCGGACTGCCATACCAGCCTGCGTTGCGGGTCGATTTGTAGATTTCCAGATAATAAAGTAAAAGCAGTGTTTTCTTGAACCTCAATATGTTCTGCCCGAAATGCTCGCACGAGCCGCTGGAGCAAAGCATCTTGTGCCTTTGTTGGATTCGTTATTCGAATAATGATGGTCTTTTCCATCCTGACGCCTCCTTATGAGCCGTCGTAGTGTATTAGGCGCAGGGGAAAAGACTGCTGAACGACGGCTTTTTTTCTTTTGCCGTCGTCCGGCAGCAGTTAATTTTCGATTTTTTTCTTATGGGAAAAGACAATCAATCCAACCAGAAACATCACGATAAGGCAAAGTACAATGCTGATACATCCGCCGATGGTGGCCGGTACAGGGGCTTCATAGTAAGTAGATTTATCCGAGAAGAACATGGACACACGATATGCGAAGCTGCCCGGAATGATAAAGCCACTTTCTGAACCGATAAACAGGCAGGATGCAAAGCCATATATAACCCCTACAACGCTTGTTACAATGATATTGCGGCTCAAGTTGATAACGATTGCCCCTAAACAGGTAGTTATCAAAACGACAACACCAGCTTCAATTCCAAACCCGATTGCCAGATTGAGGAACAGGGAAATACCTCCGGGCAACCTGCCAGCTCCATTGAGTACCATCACAAGCAGGCCAAATGCGATAAATAAGACAGCCGCGAAGCCGATACCGATAACGATGCTGACAGCGACTTTCGATAGAAAGAGCTTCTTCTTTGAAAAACCGTAGGTAATCCAGTTGATGTAAGTTTTGTTCTTGTATTCCTGATAAAACAGCGAACCAATCAAAATGAAGATCACCATTGGGAAGAACATGGAAAACTGGTTATTCATAAAGAAGAACAGGTCAGCAAGCGATTTTGTGCTGTCGTTAAAAACTGCTCCTGCTCCGCCGGTAATGATGGGAAGAAGCGACAACAGCAGAAGAAATACCATAAACCATTCCCGCTTCAACTTGTAAAACTCGTTTTTAATCAACATTCCCATTATGCTTCCTCCCTCTGGCCGGAAGTCATAATATCCTCATACAGTGCTTCCAGTTCCTTTTCGTTATAATCGTTTTCTACAATCTTGATGATTTTTCCGCCACGAATGAAAATAAGAACATCCGTGACGGCGGCAATCTCCGTCAGATTATGGCTTGATACCAAAATACAGTGTTGGGGCGATTTCAGGCGTTCTTTCAGAAGCAGCCGGATTTCCTTTATCCCCATCGGATCAAGGCCATTGGTAGGTTCGTCCAGCAGCAAATATTGAACATTGCCTAAAAAGGCGCGGGCAATTCCCAGCCGTTGGCGCATCCCCAAAGAAAGTTGAGAGAACAGCTTTTTCCGGGCGTCCAGCAGGTTTACTTGTTTGAGCGCCGCTTCAATGTTTGGCTGTTTCAGACCTAAATACTGCGCGTGGAGCTTCAAATTTTCCTCTACGGTGAGCCGGGGGTAAAAAGCCGGGTATTCAATCAAACTTCCAAAACATCTGCTGGAAACGGGTTGCCCATCTGAGAGGATTTCTCCCGAAAAGGCGGTCAGGCCCAGCATGGACTTAAACAGTGTTGTTTTACCGGCCCCGTTTGGCCCCAGAACACCATAGATTTTTCCTTGCTCTAAAGTCAGGTTGATGTTGGACAGCAAGGCAGTATTTCCAACATTCAGATTTACATTTTTGATTTGCAGCATGAAATTCCTCCGTTATTGAAAAAAGATGAAAAGTAAAAAGGCCACAGCATAAATCAAAAATGAAATCCCGATGGGCTTTGATCTCTGTTTTAGCCCTTTTAGGCCATCGCTCAATATGCCATTCAAGGCCATGAGCAGGCACACCGCAAAGGCGATGAGTGAAATTACTAAAGCTACTTTAACCATTGTTTGTACCTCCTATGGCTCATACTTTACCAAAGAGGTTTAGGATTTGTTTGAGAAAAGTCTAAGGAAAGTCTAAGGATGAAAAAAGAGCTGCCGAAGCAGCCCTTTAGAAATTGACAATGGGAAACACGATTTGAATTGCAAAGATACCGTTTTGCAGAGAAGCCGAGATTTGCCCGCCCATACGGGTCACAAGTCTTTGAGCGATTGCCAGCCCCAGCCCGGTTGTCTTTTTTGTCCGTGACTGGTCGGTGGTGTAAAAACGGTCAAACAAATGGGGAATATCTTCCTGCTGAATACTGCTCGACGCATTTTTAACGGTTATGACCGTTTGAGCTTCTTCTAACGCTGCGGTGATCTGATAATTTCCCTCCCCGTGAACAAGCGCATTATAAACCACATTTGAGAAAATCCGGGTCAAGGCATCTGGATCGCCCCAAATGATAGCCGGTGAATTTGGTATGACGATATGGGGGACGCATTTTTTCTGTTCAAAATCGCCATAGTATGAGGCGACAACATCCCGAAGTACACTGTGTATATCTGTATTCCTGCAATTCAATTTCAGCTCGTCGGCCTCAATCCTTGCAAATTCAAACAGTTGGTCGAGAAGCAGCTTTACAGCGGAAATTCTTTCTTCCGCAATCATTACATATTCTTTTTGATCCCCGGTTAAATCCTGTTCCTGTAAGAGCTGGATATAGCCGTTTGCTGTTGCCAGTGGTGTTCGCAAGTCGTGGGACAGACTGGTGATAGTATCCCGGAACAGGGTATCGCTCCGTTCGATTTCCTGACCCATGCTGCGATATTTTTTCAGAAGATGATTGATACTTGTAGCCAGATCCTGTATTGGCCTATCCGTTTTTTCCACCATGATTTCTGTTTGCGTATCCCGGTCTGTCAAAAAATCAATCTGCTTTTTGATTTTCCGAACCAGTTTCCGCTGATAAATCAGTTTCAGGAACAAAAACAGGGAAAGCATTGCCAGCAAGATACATAACACAATCATGCGGCCATCACCGCCTTTCCAAACCGCGCAAATCCAGCCTTTGAAACAAGGAGAACGAAACGGCTGTCGGTAAAAACAAATATACTACCAGCGTAATCAAAATGGGCATTAAATTCTCCCCAAAGGTATTGATCTGCAAGCTATGGGAAAGCCCTACCACCCAATACTTGTAGAGCGAATAATCCATATCCAATGCTGTGCTTATCTTTGTGAGGTATAGATACAAAACCCCCAGCAGAAAAAATGCGGCAATCGTGACAATTAGCCGATGCCGGAGCAGGTAACTTAGCAGATTGAGAAATGCGGTGTACCCTAAAAAGCACAGACATTGAAGCAGAAGAAAGGCTCCGATTGCAGAAAACGAATAGTCTATGTCATACCGGGATGCTCCCATTATCAAAATGGACAAATATGCAACACCAAAACATACAAACAGAAAAAACAAAACGCCAATCCATGAGGCCAGTAGTTTTCCAAAAAATAGATGTACTCTGCTTGTTCCTTTAGAAAGTGCGATACTGTATGTGCCGGTATGAAAATCTTCTGTAAAGTACAGGCACAAAAAGAGCGTCAACGGAAAAATCAGGCTGTAATCTGAAAATAGAAACTCCGTGAACGAAACCAGTGATATAGCCGGAAGCATACCATTTACCGAATTATGATAAAATGTCAGGGCAAGCGCAAAGACAAAAAAAGCAGCCAGTGCGAGGCAGGCCCAAAACAGGCGATTTTTGCGGATACGGAATAACTCACTTTGTATCGTCTGGATCACTCTTTGCACCTCCTGTCATTTTCAAAAGATAGTCGGTCGGCTCCATACCGGCAAGCCAGATTTCCGATACCTCTATCCCGGAATGAACCAGCAGCGTATTGATTTCCCCGGATTGCTCATTGCAATGAAAAATTCTAATCAGGTCATGGCCCAACACTTCAAAATCTGGGAACCGCTGGCTTAAAATCGTAATAGCCCGTTCTAATTGCGGGGTTCTTATCTTTATGCACCGCTGGCAGCTCTCTTTCAATTCCCCAGCCGTAAGCTCACAAAGCAGCTTGCCATCTGCCATCACGCCATATTGGGATGCAAGCCGGGAAAGCAGCGTATAATCTTGTCCAGAGATTAGAAGCGTGGTATGGTTCATTTCATGCAGATAGGTCAGAACAGAAAGCAGGTGTTCACATTCTCCCTTATCCAGCCCGGAAAAAGGGTCGTCCAGAATTATCATATCTGGATTTCCCAAAAGGGCAACCGCTAAATTCACTAAACGCTGGGTCGATAATGGCAATCGCCGCACCGCCTTTTTTTCTTTCAGGTTCAGATGCAATATATCTAAAAAACGGCTTTCTGTACTTCCAAAAGCAGAAGAAAAATAGTGTAGCATATCAGCCGGTGGCAGAGAGCCGATTGTCACAGATTTTTGGGGTACAAATCCAATCCGGCGGCGCTCCTGCTGATAGTCTATATTGCCAAATAATTTGAGAGTACCAGATTGAGGTCGGAGTGTGCCAATAATGGCCTGCAACAGTACAGATTTTCCTGCGTTATGACCGCCATACAGTGCATAGATTTCTCCACGCATTACCTGAAATGTAATATTTTTAATCCCGTTTCCGTCCGGGAAAACATAGGTCAACCCGGCTGTTTCCAAAGCAGCCTCCAAATAATCATCCCCTTTCCACATCGTCTTATTGTAGCAGATCGGCGTGCAAATTTTATAAGATTTCTCTAAGGATTAGCCCTGCATTTTGAAACCGAGGCCCCAAACCGTCTGAATATACTTTTCCTCTGGATTGACTTTGGCAAACTTCTTGCGGAGATTTCCAATGTGGACATTGATTGCGTTATCGTCCCCGATAAAATTTTCATTCCACACGCTTTCAAAGATATTGTTCTTTGTGAATACTTTTGAGGGTGCGGACATCAAAAGCTGTAAAATCAGATATTCATACCGTGTCAAAGCAATGGGGGTATTCCCGATTTTAGCCTCCATAGCTTCTGTATCAAGGGACAAGTCCTTAAAATGAAGCGTCTTGCCATTATTGAGGCCGGAGGATTTTTGAAAGCGCCGCAGCACCGCTTCAATCCGAACCAGCAGCTCTTGATTGTCGAATGGCTTTGTGATGTAATCATCTGCGCCGTTTCGTATGAGGTTCACTTTGCTGTCTATATCCGTTTTAGCGGACACACCGATAATCGGAATATCCATCGCACTTTTTATCTTCTCCAATACTGTTTCTCCCGGTATGCCGGGCAGCATCAGATCAAGTAAAATTAAGTCAAAAGTGCCTTTCTCCATCAACAGAAGCGCCTCGCTCCCCGAGTAGGCAGAAGTTACATAATAGCCGTGTTGGGTGAGAAGTCGCTTTGTCATGTCGTTGAGTGGCACGTCATCTTCGATGATTAAAATACTAAAAATTTTTTCCATGTCTATGCTCCTTGCCAATCGGTTTTCCTTTCCGACATAATCTATAAATCAATTATCAGATGTCTCTATTATAATTCCTGGTCTGAAATAGGACAAGGGCGAACCTCCCCTCTGACGGGAAATAAAATATCACCTCATATCAAATTTCACTTCATTTTCATAATTTAACCCGAAATGTACAATGATATAGGGTGATATGAGAATGTACCAAGATGAAAGAAGGTTTGACTTTCATGGGCTCGGTCTGGCACTGAAACAGGCCAGAGAGGCAAAGGGCTGGACGCAAGCCTATGTTGCGGAATTGGTCGGCAAGACTGACAAAACCATTATGAACATTGAGAACAAAGGCCAGCACCCCAGCTTCAACCTGTTTTTTAAGCTCGTCACGCTGTTCGATATATCCGTAGACCAGTTTTTCTATACGGAGGGCAACCGTGGCGGAGACAGTTGCCGGAAACACATTGATGTACTTTTAGACTCCATGAACGAAAAAGAGCTTGTTGTCATGGAGGCTACAGCGTATTATTTTTTCCTTTTCAAGAATACAAGGAATCACAAAAGAACTGAAAAGCCGCAGGCCGGGAAATTCCCAACCTGCGGCCTCACTGCGTCAAAATTACTCTGCCGCAATTTCCCATTCTCTCAAATTGAACTCACTCAGCGGATAAATTTCAGAGACAGATGCCTCAAAGCCAAGCGTGATGTCTCCGTTGCTATTGACGCCCTCCAGGACACGCTCGATAGCGCCGCCATCATGGCGCAGCAGCATTCCGACTTGAATTTCTGCACCATGCTTGTCGTAGTATCTCAGCCGCATTACTTACCTCCAACAGCCGCCTTATCGTAATAGTGAACATAGACATTGTAATCCCGAGACCGAGTGATCAGCCGAATCCAAATATACAAGTGATCTGTTTCGGAATAGAGGTTGAACTCCGTCGCCTCGCTGGTGGCCTGCGCGTACCTGCAGAACCGCCGCATAGTATTCAGCGTTTTGAAGGCAGGCAGCTTGAACAGGGCATTCTGGAAATCGTCGATCTCCTTCACCAGCTCCGGCGCTGCCTTTTTCGCAGGTCCATCGTGCCAAGTTGTCCACCACCGATGGCCGTCATAATCCGAGCGGGAGTAGGCGATCTCACTGACGGGCCGGCCAGTAAGCTGCATAGGCGGTGTATCGGTGTGCCGGAATACTTCCTCAAAGGTGCAGATGGTATCCAAATAGCATACGCGCCCTTTTTCAGAGGCCGGAAGTCTGCCGCGCTTCACCGCATCCCATTCTGTAAGGGGCAAAGGAGCATGGGCGGCATCCCGAAGGGCCTCGTCCATGCCGCAGGCTTCACAGATCTGCACATCCGCATAGCGGCTGAGGGCATTGACCATCAGGTGGGCTGCCAGAGGGGCGCCGCACCGCAGGCATTGGGGCGGCTTTACAGCATCGCCGTCTGCATACAGCTTTTTATCTTTACGCCAGGCAGTCTCCAACAGGTCTTTGGGATATAATTTGATTTTCATGATTTTGTGCTCCTCCTTCTGGATTTCTTTATTGCTGCCCGCTGGCGGGCTTCGGCTGTTTCTTTGAATGTCTGAGCAAGAGGCGGGTCATGCCTTGCGTCGCTTTCTCTGCGGCGGGCTTCGGACCAGGGGATAGAAGCGGGCAGCTCGCCCTGAAACAACGCCAGCAGATCGGCGGCCATATCCTCCCGGCGGCGATACAAACTGCTCCGCGCAAGATTGGTGTCGCAGTCTGTGATCGTAGTCCGCAGGATAATTCCGCGCTGCTCAAAAGTGAAGCGCCGGTGATGTGACGGATCTTCGGCCTCGACCCGCAGTGGGGGCGCGTCAAGGGAATTTTGTAGCCTGCGCCACCCGCTGTAATCGGTGTAGTGGAAATCCGGAATGTAGTTTGCCAGCCGCCGAAGCACCTGATAGAGCCGCTCATATCGCCGGCCAAGTTCTCCCTTCAAGCGCCGCTCATAGTAGGTGTAGCCGTCTGGGTCCAGCTTTTTCAGCTTTTTGGCATTGAAGAGGTATTCCACATATTCCACGCCGTCTTCCAGCCGAACTTGGCCGGTGCGTTCTCCCAGGCCATTACGCTTGATCCAGGCGTAAAAGCGTTTGCCAGCGGACCTGATATTGATATATCCACAATCCTTGGGACACAGGCCGCCCGGATTGACCGTGAGGCTGTCCCAGAAGACCAACTGGCCGAAGCTTTCCTGATAGAGTTTGATGGCGAGATTGCCCTCCGGATAGGTGGCAATCTTGATGGTCAGGGCATATTCCGTTCCTTTCATGTTAAATGGTATTGGTTTCATGATTTCCCCCGGAACGAAGACCAGCAGGCCGCAAAGCGCAGCCTGCCGGTCCTCGTGATAAGCCTGCCGTCAAGGGCAGGGTGGAGGAGGCATTCAGAACGCCCCCGTTTTCTTTGAAGTCTAAAATGGTATTGGGGCATTGCTTGCTGGCCCTTTTGATGCAATCATCAGGCCGCATCAACTGTGCTTTCAAAAAGCGGAACCCCGGGACATCCATCCTTTACTTTGCCAATGCGGCATAGATTTCTCTGTACTTCATGCACTGCATCTTCCCGCTGCGAGAGGGCCGCCGTCAGAAGCATCGTCTGTCAGGCCGAGTTTCCAGCACAGGGCAAGAACCTCGGAATCAGAAACACGATAGAGCTGCCGCTTGGCGTACTTGGGACGAAAGCAGAAAATGCCATTATCAAACAGGAACTTCCCGTCCTTACTGCCATAGGTGCAGCTGCAGCCCGCCAGCAGACATTTCATTCGGTCAGCATCTTTTTCGATCTTCTCATGGTCGTACCAGATGCTGTACTGGACGGCAACATCCAGATTGCGGTTTTTCCGGCAGCGGTGTTCCAGAAATTGCAGCAGCCGCCAGCAGACCTCGGCACGCTTTTCCACGGTCTGATTCTCATTGAAACTCAATGTAAAGTAGGAGTAATCCCGCCCGGACAGGCCATAGCCGTGAAGCGTATTGCTGAAATCATTGCACCAGAAGAAAAGATCCCACTGACAGCTCCGGAAAGGCGCCGGCTCGGTATCCTCATACTGATAACAGACGAAATTTTGGGCGATGGCGTCCATGAGGGGATTCATGACAGAATTTCGTGCTTCAGCGGCCATGACCAGGGCTTGGCCCTCATCAGCCACTGTATGCGCACGGCGGTTGGCTTCCTTCTGTTCTTCCGTATAGACGAACTGAATGCGCACGGAATGAACATCGTACATAGCGTAGCCCCGTTCGACCCATTCCGGGCCTGAAGGCGCAATATAAGATTTGTCATGCCATAGATTCATTTGTCTCTCTCCCTTACAATCATAATTAGAATTCTCTCCACCCGGTTGTTTTTCCGGTCTTGTTGTGCCGTGCCATGATCAGGCGGGTAGTCGGTGCTGAGGGCTGTACCACCAATTCCCCTTGCTTGTAGGCAGCTTGGGCTGTTTCCAGCGCATGAGAAAGGTCATAAGCCTTCACGGGAAACTCCTGAACAATCTGTTCTTCAATCGTTACGGTGTATTTCCTCAGCATTGGGTGAGATGGTTTTTTCTTCATATTCTACTCCTTTATAAAGAAAGGGACCGGCAGACCATAGCGGTACGGTTTGCCGATCCCTTTGTAGTAATGCCCTCTGCCCATTTGGCAGAGCATTTGGCAGGCGCAGGAAAGCTAAGACTGTGAAGCCTCCAAATCCTCGGATTTGAGCACACGGCCCTGTTTCTCCCGCAGTTGGGCAATATGTGCCTTCCATTCCTTTCGGGCCTGTTCTGCGCGCTGCAGTTCCACGACCTGTTGCTCCGGTGTGAGAGCGGAAAACTCACATTCCCGTTTGTCCGCCTCTAAATCACGGATGACCTTCCGCACAATGGAGAGCGCCATTTCAGAGATGGTGGGAGGATGGTCCTCTATCACTTCTCTGCCACGGCGGAACAGATCTAAATAGGCATGATACTGTGCCTCAGTGATGAACTCCCAGCCGTAAGCATCCTGAATTTCCGCCTCGCTGTGGTACTGCATGGCGGCTTCAAAGTCAGCTTGCCTTGCGGCGGCCTCTCTATCAATTCGCCGCTGCAGTTTGGCGGATATGTGTTCCAGGTCTTTGAGGACCAGGGAGCAGGCCTCTGCCTCCCGCAAATAGCCGTGAGCCTCGCTGCTCATGTATTTTTGTGTTCGTTTCATGCCGCTTCCTCAGACGGCGCAGGCACCTCGAAAATGATCTGCACAGGAATCAGTTCTCCGGGGCGGATATGCTCTGCGAGCTGCCATTCCCCGTTCCGCAAGACCTGTGAAGTGACATCATTATAGATCTCCGGGAGAGTGTGGTAGTCCTTCATGCACTCCGTAGGAACATACAGGCAGAAAAGCGGCAGGCTGAATACATACAGGCTCTGCAAAACTACTTCACGAAGCTGCTTTGCCAGTGCCGCGATCTCCTCCATATCCTGCCGCTCAAAGGCGGCCTCGGAGATCTTTTTCAGATACGGAGTATCTTTGATTGCCTCGTTTATATATCTTATGGCATTGTCACCGTAGTGGCTCTTGATGCGGATACCGTTGAGCGAGATGTACTTGGTGTATTCGGTGGCGGTTTTACAGATGCTGTCCTTCAGATCCTTGAAGGGCTTTGCGTATTTCGTTTTCAGATCTTCCATTGAGACGGCCTCCAGGTTGCGCCGGAGCGTATCCAGATGGAATTCCAGGTCTTCACGCAGTTTCTTTTCTTTTTCGTCCATGTAGTCAAACCTCCAATCTATTATGATTTATGTGTCACAGCGTCAGCAGGGGCTATGTCCTGCGGATTGCTGGCGCAACTCTTTCAGCAGAGTGCGTGCCACATCGGACACCGCCTGCCAGTAAGCCTCACCGTAGGCGCAGCTGTGTTCCAGCTGGTTGGCGATCCGCTGCGGCAAATTGGGGGAACGCAGTAGTGCTTCTTTCTGTGTGTCAGAGAGTTCTTGAAAATCGTCACAGTTCTCAATATGCTCCCTGAAATCATCCCGCAGGCATTCTGCGCGGTACAATTCTGCCGTGCTGCGGCAAAATGCAGGGGAAAGAGGCAGCGCCCGCTGTTCCAGCGCAATCGAAAAATGGTTCTCACAGTATTCGCCGTCCAGATAGCACTCATAGCTGTTGTCAGACTCTTCTTCGACGAATTGGCTGCTTTCTTTCCAGCGTGGAATGCTTCCAGCCAGAAATTCTTCCCGAAGATCATTGTGAAATTGATGTAGGGCATCGGTGCGCTCCGTGAAGATCGCTTCATAGGAACCATACTCCCCATCGGTAGCCCAGTGGACGGCGACTACATAGAGCGTCCCTGTGGGATATACCTGGGCAGGATGCTCAAGGGGAACAATCATTTCAGGCCCCATAATGACCATATCCAGGCCCAGATCCTCGATGTGTTTCTGCTCACGGTAAAGCTGTGAAAAGGTCTGCTCCAGCGCAAGACGGTCCGCAGAGAGCACCGGCGCTTCAAACGCGCAGTAGATGTCCGGCGTGTCGTTGTCAGTCTCCCGGTCATCCTCGGTGCGGATTTCAAGGATATTTCCGAAGAGCCCTGCGTAATCGCTCGCTTCATTGGCAACAATGCGTCCGCCGACTTTGTAGCAGACACCCTCATGCCAAAATTCTTCTCCAGGTTGATGATAAATCATCATTGCTCCCTCCTTTTTGTGGGGTGGGGCTGGGTACAATGCCCTAGCCCCGCAGATCAAAAATCGTTCAGTTATCCGCGACGAAAATGGCGGCACCGCTCATACACATGCAAATGAGTGGCAGCAAAAGAGCGGTAGGCTTGCAGCTTACCAGACTGGCGATCCCGATACCCGCTGGGGCGGGTCGTGTTGTGATCAGTCGTCACTTTCCTGTTCGTCTTCGTCCTCTTCCCAGGGAGAGTCATCAACATCAGTATCTGCCTCCTTCATCTGCTCGGCGGGTTGCTTTGTCCGCTTAAAGGCCAGAACAAGAGCATCCTCACCAAAATCATCTTCCTTCTTCTTGCGTTTCTTTTTCCTGCGGCATTTTTCCATGGCAGCGTCATAGTCATAGCCGATGCCGGCCTGAAATTTGCCTGCAATTTCCCTCATTTTTTCCGCATGATACTCATAAAGGGCACGATGAAAACCAGTCAGGTCCCATTGCTCACAGGCCATCTCCAGCAGCCGTGCATAGTCCCGTAAGGCATTGACTGCTTTGCAGATATCGCCATAGCAGGTCTTGAACACATGGGAGCCGTCCAAATCATGAAAGCAAAGGGAGAGTTCCTGCCCCAGCAGGAAGTCTAACTCCATCGGCTGCCGGAGCACAGGCTCGTATAATCCTTTTGGCAATTCTAAAGCGTTGTGCTGCTGTTCATCCATTGGCGTGGTCCTCCGGCGGAGCAGATACCAGCCCAGCAAAAAGCATTTGCATGGCAGTACGGTATCCAGACTCAAAAGCCTGTTCAATCACAGCGCTGTTGCGCTCACCGGCGGCCGTTTGGTACACCTCGAAAGCTGCCAGAGCTGCAGGAGTTTTGGAGAGTTCCCCGCGTAGGGCGGTCTCAGCCGCAGATACTGTGTGGTTAAGTACCTGCTGCTTTTTGTCCTGCTCCTTAAAAACACTCGGTTCGTACTCGCCGTAATAGAGGTCATGCAGGAAATTGGGCTCAATAGTCATGCCATGCGGCAAAGACATTTTGGGTCGGGTAAGGCCATCGGCAATGCGTTCCAGAGCCTTGATGAGATGAGGCAGCTGGGCGTCAAAAAAGCGGCGGCCGCATATCGTTTCGTGAAAATTCAAAGATTGCACCTCCTGTCAATGAAAAGCCCGCCGGCGGCATATGAGCTGCGGCGGCTGTTGATTCAGGCCCCGATGGGGCATGGTTTCTTTCTGGATCAGTCGAAACAATCGTGCTGCATAGCCTTTTCACAGGCCAGAGCCAGGCCATCCAGCAGCTGCGGAACAGCCTCCATATATTGGGCCGTAATGCCCAAAGCATCAAGCGTTTCCTGCACATCGCCGGTATAACTGTACTCATGGTTCTCCAACTCCTGGAGGAACATATCACAGATAAAACCTTGCCCGGTTTTGTCGCCAGCAATGGCATCTTCCAGCTCTTTTCGGTGTCGGGTGAACATTTCATTCAGTTTTGCGACATCGCTTTTACGGCAGTAGCCGCCTCCAAAAATGCTGCATATCTGGCGGGTGTCCGAGGAGGACAGGCCCAGCTTGCGCATTCCTTCAGCAAACTGCTGTTTATTAAAAGCGAAGAACATGGGAAACGCATTTACTTCCGCCTGCTGGCGGTTGCGCATCTCCTGGTATTGGTTGGTACTCATGCGGCACTCCTTTCTTCTGGTGCGCCTGCTGTCAGAGGAATTACCCGCCATTCCTCCGGACGGCACTGGTTTTGGCAAACTTTTTCTAAAATTTCATGTTTTCCGCAGATAGCGTACTGTACCCAGAATCGACATGGGCGGCCGCCTGTTCCCTGCGCTGAAAAGTGTTCCAGTGCATACATCATAGGCGCCGCCTCAGTCCAGAAGTGCCAGCTGACGAAGATCATGCAGAAGGCTGCGGTTATTCTGTTCATACTGGGGCAGGAACGGCTGATCCAGATCAAAGTTGTAGTAGTGATAGAACAGGACCTTGAACACAGATGCCCGGCGTAGTTCCTCTGGTATGCGGCGCATCAGCTTGCCGATTTCCGGGATGGCCCGGTACTGCTGCTTCAAGAATTCCTTGTCTTCCCGGGGAAAGTTGTGGTACAGCCAGTCTTTGACAAGCACCTTCCCGCTGTTGAAGTGATACTGCTGGTTATCATCAAAACAGAGGCAGTATTCAAAATCCCGGCCGCGCTCACCGGGTCCCGCCGAAAACGGGTAAAGGCGGCAGGTCCGTGGACGGGCGGCATAGATATTACACTGGTTGCCCTGAAGAAAAACACAGGATGCTTCTGCTCCAACTGTTTTGAGTGTGTAAATGGGATACCCTTCATCGGTGAGCGGTGTGGGCTCGCAGTATTGGAGAAGCACATCATCCGTACTACTGACACCGCAATGCTGCTCTCGAAGGTGTTTTGCCATCCGGTAGGCATCCAAGCTTTCTACCATGACGCAGCCCTCGATGCGGCGGCAGCAATGGCCGCATTGGCTGCACTGGTATGTGACAAACTCCTTGGCGCTTACGGAAACAGCAAGGGTTTTGGATTGTTCCATACATTCCTCCATAAAAAAGGCCGCGGCAGACAAGTGCGCCTGCCACGGCCGGGACCTATGGGGCATTACCCCTTATTATTTTGACTTCTCTACGCGCACGCGGCCAGAACCGTCGGGAGCGGGCTGGCGGCCGCCAGCGGGAAAGGGTCCATCGAAAGGAAGTAGTTGGAGTTGAGCGTTTCGAAATGCACCAGATCCCCGGACTGCTCGTGGATCGCCACAACAGGCGAGGTCCGGTAGTCGGAGCCGTTGGCACGCAGGAAGGCGCAGTGGCCGAGAACCAGCGGGCACAAAAGCATTCCGTGCATTACAATGGATTTTTTCGATTTCGTCATAATAATCAGCCTCCATTCATTTTTGACATTGGCCTGCCGGGGACGGCAGGCATTTACTCATAGCACAACTCCAGAAACACCGCGCGAACCTCTTCCAGAAGCTCCTTGATGCGTTTCATGGGGAGCTTTTCACGGCTGGCGATCTCGCGGATGCCGTAGCCGCAGCCCTTCATGCGGACGATGTTCATTTGCTGCCTGGAAACACGGCCAGCCAGGTCATGAAGCAGCTGCTTCATTTCCAATTCCTGCATCAGATCATCCGGCGCCGGCAGCAGTTCCTCCAGGGGCACACCGTCCGGGTACAGGCCGATGTGAATGCTGAGGATTTCAGCGTTGCGCTTGTGGCGTTCTTGACTACGGAAATAGTCATAGAGGCGAAACCTCATTTGCCTTATGGCGATAGTGCTGAAAGAATACTCTTGGGCAGATGTATTATCGCAGTAATCCCGCACTGCCTTCAGGTAAGGGAAGATGACCACATCATAAAACTCGTCTTCCGGAAGATGGTTGTCGTTCAAGAATCTATAGACCAAGCCGTGATGTTCAGCAGCAAACTCCTGTTGCTCCTTTGTTAACGGTACTTCACATAACATATATATTTCCTCCAGTCTAAAGCAAAAAAGGGATACCCCCGGCGTAGGCCGAAGGTATCCCTTGATGACATGTCATGCGGCTGAGGCCGCAACAAAACTCATTACGCGGGCAACTTCTCGTAGTTGCCGTCAATTTCACCGACCACATAGCTCCCATCGGGGCTGCCAGGCGCTGTGGCGGACTCCGGGATCACATAGTCACAGTCGTTGGTACGCTGCTCCTCGTTGATCAGAGCCCGCTGGATGTTGATGGCCTTGATCTGCTCCTTAAAGCCATTGGCATAGGCGCGGATCTGAGCCAGTTCCTCGCCCTCAAAGTCGCGTAAAAGTCGGAAGGTGGCAACGCTGTAGTCGTTGCTGCCATTGTTCTCTTTCTTGAGCCCGATCTGGATCAGGCTGCCATAGGTGGCGCGCCGGCGGTAGACAAAGGCCCGGTTCAGGAACTCCTTGAACGGCTTGATGCTGGTAGGCGGCAGAGAAATCAGCAGAGGCATATACTCGCCGCTGCGCAGCAGGTAGATGTCCCGCATATTCTTGCAGGCCTTGCCGCGGCCGCCGTCTCTGGCCGAACCGTATGCGTTCATCGGGCAGGTGGCGCAGGCGCCGCCCGGCTCCCCGATGCCGGTCTTGCCGTCCACAGAAGAGCAGAGAGGCTTGGTGTCCTCGTCATACTCGCTGCCTTCCGGCCACAGGGTATAGGCAGAATGATTGTAGAGAATGACTCCTTCCAGGGTCCGGGCATAATCCGGATTGTCGGGGTCTTCCGTGGGGATCTCAAACTGCAGGGCGCCGCCGGCGGGAATTTTCACCCGCTGGAAACTCATCATCTGCAGGCCGTCCGCATCCTCTGCGATCTCATCGCTGCTGAAATCACCCTCCACCATCGCAGGGAGCAGGAAAGTGTTCCGCTCAGGAGTGTTCATCATAGAAGTGTTCTGTTCGTACATAGTTAGTTCCTCCTTAAAATTGGATGGTTGGCAGCCACTCAGGCGGCCAGCTGGTTGATACGGCTCCACTGCCTTGCCGGCATGGAGAGAATGTTGTAACCGATGCCCTCCAGCGCAGTCGCCCGGTCATAGTCCGGGACATCCTGGCTGTGGCGGGTCACCGCGTTGGATAAACCATAGAGCGTCAGGTCGTTGCCCTCGATCAGCCGCTGCAGCACACCGGAGCTTTCCTCATCAGTTATGTGGAAGTCCTTGCTGACCAGCTTGACAATGCCGGGGACATCGGTGGTATTCATGCGGGCATCTTTGGCCTCCCGCATCATGTTGACTACACGGGTAAAGCGCACCTCGTCTACCACGGCCCGCACCGTGTCCTGGATCTTCATGGCAAAGGCTTTGTCGTCTGCTTCCAGCGTCTTTTCCGAATACAGCTGATAGTTCTCCGAAGCCTCGTTGACGCGGCCCACATGAGTGCGGCGTGTCTGAGCATCATTTACGACCATTCCGTTACTGCACACCAGCCGGTAGACCAGCGGCTGGATGTTCACCGAACCGAGTCCCACCTCGCTGTTGCTGATGATGATGCCGGACTGAACGATGTCGCCTGGCACGACCTCGGCCTCCAGGCGGGTGTTGACTACCTTGATATACATGCGGCTTTCCGTGAGCTGGCAGCTCTCAAAGTGCATTCCCTCCATATCCTGAAGGACAGGAAGGACGATGCTCGCAATATCAAGGTTGTCAATGCGCCGGTAGCGGTTGCTCAAAAATGCCCGTGCCGTACCCTCAATGGTGCGGATCATACGGACAGAGGGCTCCCGCTGGAACCAGGCGTTCACATTCTGCGCCAGCAGCTGGGGATATTTCTCCAGCATCTTGTCATAGTAGGCTGCCGGGATCTTCAGGTGTGTGCCAATCTGCCGGTGGGCAATGGAATTGACCTCCAGCGGTTCAAGCGCCGGGACACCGGATTGGTCATAGGCGTTGAGGTACAGCTTCGAGTCAAAAGGCTCCAGACGAAGGCTGCGGGTGTCCAGCATATAGTCGGCTTTCAAATCAGCCTGGCGCTGGATCTCCTTTGCCATGTCTACAAGACTGATCCCTGATTTCATTGTTATTTCACTCCCCTCTCTGGGTGATGGCGGTCACCAGGAGACCTGGATGCCCTGCGCCGTGGTTTCAGCCGACAGGCCCGTGCTTTCAAACACTTCCACCAAGCAGGGCCAGTAGACCCTCGCGGGAAAGTTCGAAAGATGTTCCTGCGGTACCAGTTCATCGTCCTGCTGGATGCAGATGTCGCCGTTTTCCCGCAGTGTGAGCTTGCTGTGCCCACGGGAATTCAGGTCGGCGATCAGCGTTTCCATGATTTCGCGCCCGCAGTTTTCATACCAAACGCGCGGATCGATGGGGCGCCTGTTGGGCGGGATATTGGCCTCATCGTCCTGTTCTGTACCTGCTTTGGACAGAGGCACGATTTTGAGCAGGTCACATTTGATGGTTGCGTCCTGGCCAAATGTGATGTCTGCATGGTCGAATCCATCTACATTGTGAAGCCGGATGCGCCCAGTGCCATTGGTGCGGATCAGCTCTGCCGGCCGCTTCTCACACCACTCAAAGCAGGCGTCAGAATACGACGAGCGCAGATAGGTCAGAATCCGGTGGTTGGCATAGCGGAGCAGCAGGTCGTCTGAAACAGGTTCCTCCAGTTCCGGGACCTGGAATGTGCTCTGGGCAATGCCTTCAGCGAGTAGCCGGCGTTCTCTCTGTTGGCGCTGCCGGCGGCGTTTGGCTTGCTGCATATACGGGAGCAGGAGGATCAAAACGACCCAAAGCCCCCAAAGGGTGAATACCCCAATCAGCAACCACGCCTGCCACGGCCCGCGCACCAGAGCCATGATGGCGATGACAGCACCGATCAAGATGGTGATGCTGCCGCTCAAAAGTCCCTTGTCATTACTCATTTTCTTACCGTCCTTCCTTTAGATTTTGCCTGAAAACAAAAAAAGAGGGACCGCACCAAGCTTCAGATCATTCTGAAAACTTGATACGGTCCCTCTGCTGCGCCGGATTTTATTCCGGCAGGGGTTCGCGGTCGCCATTCATCACCTCGGGAGGTGACGGAACAGGCGCCGCTTCGTCAGGGTCATGCTGTTCACTTTCGGATTTTGCTTTGGAGGACTGCCCGGGGAGAAATCCAAAGTCCGTCAGCCATATCTTCAGCTTCTTGACTGTGGTTCCGTCCTTTTGGCGAACATCCACCAGTTTTTGCGATCCGGTGAGCCAGATCATGCTTCCCTTTTTGACCTTGAGCCGCATGAGCCGGGTAACATCGTCACCGCGGGCCCATACCTGGTAGTAGTCCGGCGGGGTGTTGCCGGAACGCTCCATCAGGTCGAAACAGACATATTGCTGTTTTGACTGGCCCTCTTTCGGGACAAGCTCGTGCATGACTCGGCCAAATACAACGATTTGTGCCATAACACTTCCTTTCTTCGCCGTTGGCGTTCATATCTATATATAAAAAGTGCCAGCAGATACCAGCCCCGAAAGGGCGCGGCAATACCACTGACACTTGATACAGCATACAACCTTGACTGCGTGTGCAATGCAGATTTTTAATCTGCGGTACAGAAGCTTAGTCTGTATCCCACATGGGGAACGCACAAAAATCAATTACAAAGTAAGTGTAACACTATATCTTGTATTTGTCAAGTAGCATAATACTATATATAGATATTCGAGCAAGGCGAATCACAATATATGGTTCATGTAGCGGTAGTAATCATCCAGCAGATAGAATCTGAGTGTACGGGCTGCCGGTGTCCCGTAGCCGAATGTCAGGCCATAGAGATTGCCTGTCCCATCTACGCCGAGTGGACCGAGCCAGCGGGCGGCGGTGTTGCCGTTGAGATACCAGAGCTGAATATCCCGGTAATCATCTTCACTGATAAGACCGGAAGAAGCCAGACGATAAGCGTCTTCCTCTTCGATCATGGAGTGGGAAAGAAAATGGCGGTAGAGCTCGTCCGACAGCCCAAGGGCTTGCTGGTAGGTCAGAGGATTGGGGTGGTCCAGCCACCAGCGGGTAATATCTTCAAAGGTACGCAGACGCGGTTTGGGATTGAGGGCCCGGAAACGCCGGATGAAATCTTTGATTTCTTCCGGGGCGGCCGGCGGTGGGAGCGGGATCTCACGCACTTCGTCATCCAAAAAGCCGAAAGCAAGTTGCTCGCCGGTTTCATCCTCCAGCAAGAGCGAGGTGCGGGACAGCGGTGAGACCAGGAAATGCTCCATCGCAAAGGTTTCGTCCAGAAAACGCTGGATCTTGTATTGCTCAATGGTGTGGGGCTTATACATTGGGGTGGACCTCCTTTTAAGTATTCCGCCTATTAAATAGGAGAAGGATTTTTATTTTCTGCACAATTAGGTAATTTTTATGTTGTAGTATATATGTTGAATGAAAGATGGGCATATCAGTCAAAGTTTACTTGTAATGTCCCTTCGGGTACAATAGAACTATGACTTTGGTGCCGTATCCCTTTTCTTTACTCATGGGGTGTTTGCTCCCTGCTTTCCAGCTCTTCATCACAGGATGCTGCGTCCTCCAGTACCTCGTATCCAAGAAAACTATTGGTGGAGAGGGCAGCGTCCAGATAGTCGTTCCCGACGGCAGGCCGGCTCCCTTTTTGAAAATAAAAGCGGTAGCGGGCGCCAATCTGGAACTTGGCAGTTTTGCTCAACAGCAAGGTGCGCTCCGCACCCTGTTCATCAATCAGCTGGATCTTGCGGTAACGACGCAGCATAGGGGTGCTGACACTGGCGCAGATCCCTTCCACCACTTCGTACTGGCCCCGGGCAGCGGTGCGCCACAGGCTGCTGCCCAGCACCAGAGAAGCGGCAAAAATGAATCCACCCAGCACCAAAAGAATGCGGTCTGCGGCGACAGTGAAGATCACAAGGCTGACTGCTATGCTGGCGATCCCAGCCAGGAATGTCAGCAGGATCTTGCGCCGCAGGACAAAGGGAAATTGACTCCATTGGTTTTTCATGTGCTGATCCTTTCAAAAATGATTTGCTGGCGCAGATACAAGTTGGCAACGGCCAGCGTTACCGCCTGGCTGCTCCGGCTGTTCTTCATCAGGCTGGCGATATTCTGGCAGGTGGTCTCGCTGTCGCCATACACCTTCTCCATCAGGACCCGCTCACTGGGGAGGGAGAAGACATCCTGCTCCACACATTTGATGATTTCAGCAGTGGAAAGCAGGGCCTGCCGGGAAAGCCGCATGACGCGGGATTCATAGTCGGTCCGGCGGTCTTTGCGAAACAGCTTCAGCGCCTGCCCGACTGAAACCCGACGGCTGAATACCAGCTTCATAAACGATACGCCGCGCACCAGGGCAGAGCCGCTGGTAGGAATGATGCCCAGGGAACTCAATAGATCATACAGCGCATCGTATTCGGTCTCTCCGCAGCCGGAGACCAGCAGGCCGCGGGTAAGCAGACGGTTCACGCAGGCATCCCAGGGCCGGCTGACAGCGCCGCCCATAGATGAGGCCAGCCTATCACACTGAAAAGAAATGTCCTCCCACTTGGAGATCCGCCAATTCAGGGCAGTCCAGACGACCAGCTCCTGCATATCCACCATGTAGGGCTGACCGCCAAGGCGGATGACCGGGCAGGACCGGCCGCAGCCATTGGTTTCCCGCTCCAGACGGCCGATTGCAGTATATAAGGTTTTCTGTTCCATTGATCAATGCCTCCTTTTATATATCCTTTACTGCGGGAAGGCCGTGGTTTTCAACAGATTCAAAGCAGGCTTGCCAGAAAGCGGGGGTCGCTGCGCAGTTTGGCGACCGAGCGAGAGATCCATGCACCCACATGAGAGGGCGGAACCTGGTAGAGTTCCGCAATATCCGTGACCCGCATTCCCTGAAGCTTGAGTGCCAGAGCCTCTATCCCAAGCCGGGCCACACCGTCATAGTCCTGCTTGCTGGCCTCCAGAAGCGACAGCGTTTCCATCAGGGACACCTGAGCGTCAAATACGTCGGACTGCGGCTCCAGGGCTTCGCCATCGGCGGCCAGTTCCCCATGCTCCCCAATAATGAGCCGGCTGAACATCTTGCCCCTGTTACAGATCGTCCGGCAATAGGACAGAAGCCCGTTTTTTACGACCGTTTTGGCGTAGGTGGCAAACTGCGCCCGCCCATCATCCTTAAAGGTGGCCGCGGCTTTGCAGAGCCAGACGCACCCCTCCTGGAACAGATCGCTGTACTCCAGGCCGCAGATAGTCGGATTCACATGGATATAATCGCAGATCACCCAATGCACCACCGGCAGGTTTTGAGCAACGAGTTCCTGCTGCTGTTTCGTCAGACTGGTCATTTGCTCACCTCCCGTCAGGCTGCCGCCTGTCCGGCGGCTGGAGGAGCTGAGGCCTGCCTGCAGAGGCGGACGACCTCATCGCACATCCATTCGGAAAACTGGCCGATATGGGTCTGCCGTTCATCCAGCCCCAGCTTCGCCTGGAGCCAGATGTAGACCTCCCATTTTTCCATGTGCCGGCTCTGCCGCAGCTGTTCCAATGCCCGGTGCGCCAAAATGCGCTTGTGCCGGAGATCTCCATTTGCCAAAGTTCCCATAGGCCGGTGCGTCCTGTCATGGGCGCTCACATAGGCATCGCAGGCGGGCCAGCGGTCGCAGAGGTAGAGAAATTTCCCCTGGGATCGGCGGTTCAAGCCGTAAACCACGCTGGCCGGACGGAGAGAGGCATTGGCATGGCAATAAGGACACTTGATCGTTTTTTGCTTCATCATAAAATCATCACCTCCAAAGACGCACCAAAGGCGGCGCGATGGCGTCTTTCTGTGTAAAAATCAGCTGTTCTGGCTGCAGCTAGGGTCCAGACAAAGCTGCCTGAGCGTACATGCGGAAGGGTCCGGCGCATGCCATTCGATGTACTTGGAAAAAGCGGCGTCAAAAGAGCGGTGCGACAGGACGGCGCTGCACTCGGCGGGCTCTACTTCCTCGCCGGTCAGTTCATGGATGGTTTCCGCAGGCAGAAGCATGACCTGCCCGCACTCATCCACTGTCAGCAGGAATCCGGAACAGGGCTTCTCCCAGCCATACATACAGGCATCGCAGCCACAGCTGACAAAGATGGCATTGCGCCAGTTCCCACGGACGGCCCGCAGAAAGGAATAAAATTTGCAGGATGTTTTCATCCTCTACCTCCAATAGTCGTTTTTTGAGAAAATAAAAAAGCGGGGACCAGCTGTGGATGTCCACAAGCTGATCCCCGCTGACGGCATTTAAGCGAACAAGCCCTTAGTTGGCCGCGCCAAACAGGCCCTCGATCTCCTGCGTGATCCGGGGGATGACCGTATCGTTGAAGATGAGGGTCAGGGCCGCCAGCAGCAGGGCGCCCAGCACAACGGCGATGATGATTTTGACCGCATCAGAGATGTAGAAATCGCCGCGCTGGTTGGAGAGCGCCATACGGGCCCGAAGCGCGAGGCCGTTCGCTTTGCTGCGGATGCAGCTGGTAAACTTCTTCATGGAAATACCTCCTGTAAATGTGATATTGGATTTTGGTATGGTTATGGCCGGTCAGGACCGGCGGATAGGCTTGAGCAGGCTGTTTTTGTTGGAGCGGGGCCTGTCCGGATATGCTTTCGGCTTCTGGCGCAAAAGCCATCGGAACCTGCGCCGCCGCCCATCTTCGCCGTCAGGCGGAATATACTTTTTCTTCGACATGGATTTCTCCTGTTCAGACGGTAGGTTCAGGGCCGGCCTGGGAGCAGGCCGGCCCTGGGGAAATGGATGGAAGGCAGCCGGCATAGCGGCTGCTATGGGAACCCACTGCGGTACAAAACATCACCTCCATCGTAGATTCGCCCCGGGTGGGAGCGGGTATATGAAAAGCCCACACCAGAGGCGTGGGCGGATACCTGTCAGCCGAAGAAAGCGCCCAGGGAACTCATGACCTCGGTGCAGAGGACCACCAGATAGATGATCATAATGCAAATGAGCATCATCATGGAGTAACGCTGGATCTTCTTGGGGCGCTTGGCCGCTTCCTTTTTCAGATTGTTCTGCTCGATCTGCCTCATGTCAAAACAGATCATCTTGAAGTACATCCGCTGGTCATCGCCGCGAAGCACGCCGATCAGGCCGCGGATCACATCGGACAGCATGGGGCTGCCAATGCGGGTTTCAAAACGGATCAGGGCATTCTCATAGTTGCCGGTTTTCATGTCGGCAATGGTCTGGTCCAGCTCCGCGCCGAAGTCCTTGCCCGCTACCCGGCGGTAAGAGGTCAGGATCTTCAGCACATCCCGGTCGTTCTCCAGGTTCTGCCCAATGGTCAGGGCAAACCGAGGGATTTCGCTTTCAATGAGCTTGCGGCGCTTCTTAACGAAATCAAAGACGCTGTAATAGGTCGAGAACCACAGCGCCACCGCAAGTCCGATCAGCACGGGAACCATCAGCGGCACCAGAAATACCATCAGGATAGAGCAGAGGCCGACGGCACCCGCCGTGACCCAGGCCCGGGCCGTGTAGACCTCCGGCGTCAGTTCCAGACCGGCAATATCCAGCGCCCGCTGCAGCTTATTCCGCTTGAGCTTATCCAGCTTCAGGTACGGGGCGATCAGTCCGGCGATTTTGGTGATGTAGACATCCAGCAGTTTCTCGGTCTTTACGCCCTGCTGCTTGCGGGCCAGCATCATCATGCGGGAGGTCTTCTTTGTGGGAATATCCACAAAGGCGCAGGTCAGGTTGTAGGTGGCAAAACCAAAGAAGATGATCGCCACAAGTGCCAAAAGGGTCATGCGCCGTCACCTCCGTATTCAATGGGCTTGCTCAGCTTCATGATCTGCGTCAGGGCAAAGAGAATGATAGCCGCGCAGATCGCCAGGGCGATTTTGCCGGGTGTGGTGAAGATGAGCGTATGGAACCAGTCTTCGTTGAGGAAGTAGAGCAGAGGCACATTGGCGACCACAAGGAACATCATCGTGATGGCCTCACGGCGCGGGCCCTGCATCATGGCCTCCAGTTCAGACTGCACCACTCGCACATCGCTGAACTTCTGGGCGATGGTGGGCAGCGTGTTTTTCATGGAGCGGTCAGACTGGCACTGAATGAGGATGTTGCACCACTCATGAAATACCCGGTTGGGGACCTTCATCTTCAGCGAGTTGATGGCGCTGGTCAGGTTGGCGTTGATCAGTTCCGCCTCGTACACAAATGCCTCGAAGTTGGCCTTCACCGGCTCATTGATGTAGGGCAGGTTTTCCTTGACCGCCCGGATCAGGTCCTCCGTGCGGAGATATGAGGTGGTGATGATGGAGATAGCGGTCTCCAGCTCCTCATTCAGATGCTTCTTGTAGCTGGCAGCTGTGCTGCGCAGATACCAGATGGGGGCCAGTGAAAAGCCAATGCCCAGGATCGGCACCATATACACATTGTTGATGAGCAGCGCCAGCACAGCGCCCACCGCAAAGAGGATCAGCGACAGCCGCTTGACCGCCTCATAGCGGTCGGAGCGGCCGGTGCCTTTTAAAATCTGCTTCAGCTCATAGTCCTGGTTGAAGAAGCCCTTGGCGGGCGTACCCATCAGGACATTGAGTTCGTCAGACAGAGTGGCTGCCTTGCGCTGGGAGCGGAACAGGGCGTCGATGAAATCCCCCGGCCGCACGCCGAACAGGGCCAGGAGGCCCGCGCTGATCAGCGCAAAGCAAATGATGTAGATCCACTGCAACCTTTAATCCACCTCCTTCGGGGCGTCCATGAACTCCGCCAGCTCCTTATTGGAGATGCCGTTGTCAAGGAGCCGTTTTTTCAAAGTATCCGAGATCAGGCCCACCTTCCTGTGATGGCCCACCACATGGATCTCACCCTTTTCATCGGTCACATTGTCCTCTACCTCAAACTTGTAGAGCGTGTGGGAAATGAGCTGCCCGTCCCGGTAGTCCTCACCCTCCAAAATCTCCATGATCTTACGGGAACGGTCCTCCAGCTGCTTGGTAAACACCACGATGGGATAGGCCTCCACCATGATCTCCATGAGTACGGCGTCATCCATGCTGTATTTGCGCTTGGCAAGGGTCATCATCCTGCGGTAAGTGCTGTTGCAGGAGTTGGAGTGGATGGTGGTACAGACGGTATGGCCGGTGCGGGAGCTTTCGGCCGCCGACAGGCTTTCCGCGGCGGACCGCATCTCGCCGACGCCGATGACATTGGGGTGTTTACGCAGCACCCGCTCCAAAAGGAAGTCCTGATTGATGTTCAGCGCCGGATTTTCGCTGGGCCGGGTCAGCAGGTGGATGACGGAGTTCAAGATATTTCCGTTTTCATCCCGCTTGACCAGATCAAACTCGCGGCTGCCTTCCTCAATGGTGATAAGGCGCTGGTTGTTGGGAACATTGGAGAGCAGCCATGCCATGATGGTGGTCTTGCCGGAGCCGGTGGAGCCCGCGATACACACGCTGACGCCATACCGGATGCAGGCCATCAGGAAGTGGAGCATCTCGGCGGTGGCGCTGCCGGAATCCAGCAGCTTCTGTTCGGAGACTGTCTGCTGGTTGACGATACGGATGGAGGCGTTGATGCCCACATCCGGGTCTACAATGGGCGTCTTATCCACAGAGATACGGATGTTTTTGTCCAGAAAGCCCACCACACTGGGCATGGTGTCGTCAATGACCATGCCGCAGGCATTGAGCATACGGCGCACCACATCAATGGCGTGCTGCGGGGAGGAAAACTTATCCGGGATCTTGATGCTGCGCCCGCCGGCCTCGATCACTTCGATGTCGTTGTAGGCGTTGATGTTGACTTCCTCAATGCCGGGCTTGTAGATCCACTTCTTGAGGAAGGAGTACCCGGCCATATCCTCATAGAGCTTTTCGCACAGTTCCTCGGTAGTCAGCCCTTCGATGGCGTATTTCCGCTTGACAATATACTGCACCATCAGCTCTTTGAGCAGTGTGGTGGCCCGCTCGGCGTTGCCCTCGCCGGCCTCGGCAATGGTGGAGGCGTGATTTTCAGCAAAATACCGCTGCACATCCTCCAGCACCTGGTCATAGGTCAGGTCCTGGTTGGCCACCGGCGCGAAGAATATGTCGTTGAGATTATTCATCGGCGTCATCCTCCTCGAACTCGTCCTCGTCGTCCGCGTCCTCTGCCGCCTGCTCGGCCAGCTCCATCTGCTCCAAAGCGTCCAGCACCTTGTTGAGCGAGGCGGTGTACTTGGGATTGCAGTATTTGATGGCCTGGAACATCCCTCCTTCGGTGGCGCAGCGGTCAATTTCCTTGCCGTAGGGCAGCAGCCCATCCCAACCGCCGATGATATAGCCCATCTCATCCAGAGCGTGGAAGGGGCGGGCCATGCCGGCAAAAGTTATGTGCCGGTCATAATGGAACCGGCCATCTACCAGTAGGGGCTGATGGGCTTTCAGATAGTTGACGCCCTTTAAGTCGGGTGTAAGCAGGCGGATGACCAGATCGCCGGACTCAATCGCCGCCGGGGTGAACACATTGGTCATACTGGAACTGCAGTCCAGAATGACGAAATCCACCAGCCTGGCGGCGGCGTTGACCAGCTGGAGTACCATGGCGTATTTGATTTCCGGATAACTCAGCGGATTCTCACCGGCGGAATAACCCATCAGGCCGATGAAAGGATAGCTTTTGAGCACCGTGACATGGCTTGCCACCAGAGAGGTGTCGATCTCTACGCTGCTCAGGACCTGCCCCACCGAGGCATTGGTCTGAATGATCTGCTCCGGCAGCCAGACCGGGAGCATGGGGACGCTGATTTCCGCATTGATGATGATGGCTTTCCGCTTGTCGCGGGTCAGGGCTTTTGCCAGGATACAGGAAAACATGCTTTTCCCGCTCCCCGGACTGCCCCAGACGGTAATGACTTTTCCCATAGGAAGCTCCTTTCCCAAGGGCGGAATGCCCTTGACTTTTTGCAAAACAAATGTATAATATAAGATAGATTATCATAAAATGAATTATGATAAAGGAGGCGTTAACATGAAGTTTATCGGCAGACGACGAGAACTGGAGTCTCTTGAAAGGGAATACCAAAAAGACAGCAGCTTTGTTGTGATTTACGGCAGGCGGCGTGTAGGAAAAACAACGCTGATTAAAGAATTTATCAAGGGTAAGCTGGCATTCTACTTTCTCGCAACGGAGGAAGTGGAATCACAAAGCATAAAACGGCTGTCTGGTGTTGTGTCCCGGGTAACACAGAATCCGTTGCTGCAGCGTGCAGCCTTTTCCGACTGGCTGGATTTGTTCCATATCATTGCGGAATTCCGGTCGGAGGAAAAGAAAGTCCTGATTATTGATGAATTTCCTTATCTGGTTAAGTCCAATCCGGCGTTCCCGTCTATTCTGCAAAACGCTTGGGACGAGGTTCTCAAGGACAGCAATGTGATGCTGATTCTTTGCGGCTCCTTGATTGGAATGATGCAAAAACACGCGCTGTCTTATGACAGCCCCCTGTATGGCCGCCGGACTGCACAGATCCGGTTGGCGCCTTTGTCGTTCCCGGATGTGTATGCCGCTCAGCATCTTTCTTTTGAGCGTGCGGTGGAGCAATATGCGATTACCGGCGGCGTACCCAAATATCTGGAGTTTTTCAACGATCAGGAAGGACTGCTGGAACAGGTGGAGTCTGCGGTTCTCTCGAAGAACGGTTTTCTGTATGAAGAACCAAACTTTCTGCTGAAAGATGAAGTGGTATCCGCTGTCAACTATTTTTCCATTATCCGCGTGATGGCGGATGGAAACCACAAGCTGGGGAAAATTGCGGGAGCTCTGGGGACAGAAACTTCCGCGCTGACGCCATATCTTTCCACGCTCAGCGACCTTGGCTTTGTCGTGAAGGAAACGCCGGTTACGGAGAAAAATCCGGAGAAGTCCCGTAAAGGCCTTTATTTCATCTCTGATAACTTTGTGCGTTTCTGGTTCCGGTATGTCTATCCATATAAAGGGGAACTGGAACTGGACAATACGCAGATTGTTCTGGATGAAATCCGAAAAGACTTCGTACAGAAGTTTGTGGCCTTCGCCTATGAAGATATCTGCAGATCCATTTTTGCAGACCTTTGCAGGGAAGGTGTCATTGACTTTGTTCCCTCGCGGATCGGAGCTTACTGGCTGAATGATTTGGACAGCGATACGGAAATTGATGTGATGGCGGTGGACCATCAAAACAAGCGATTCTTTGCAGGCGAGTGCAAGTACCACAATAAGCCGGTGGATGCGCCTGTATTTTTTGCTCTCCGCGATAAGGTGCAGGCTTCTGGTGAAATCCAAAAGGTATGGAAAGGCTATCAGCCTATTTTTGGGATATTTTCTAAAAGCGGTTTTACCCAGCGTCTTGTTGACTTGGGCAAAGAAAATCCACAGCTTTTCCTGATTAACGAGGATCATCTTTCTAACCAGCAGTGAGGAAACGGGCGGTGAATCTGTTCACCGCCCATTTTTATTCGCCGTCTTCCGGGATGCTGTCCGCAGGAGTTGTTTCCACACCGCCTTCCGTATTCTCGGTACCCGCTTCGCCTGTGGACTCGCCATCTGCGGCGCCTTCAGCAGCTTCTGCACCATCCTGACTTTCAGGATTTTCCTCAACCAGTGTTTCGGGGAAGTAGATCTCCTGAAGCGTCTTGTCCTGCTCGGCCAGCAGTTCCTCGGCCAGCTGGTCGTTATTGCGGGAGATCAGCGCCACATGGGCCACGCCGTCATTTTCCATCTCAGTGATGATACGGGCCTGCTCCGGGCTTGCCAGCACAGTGATGGTAGCGGACTGCTGGGGCTCTTCGTCCTCGGTAGGCTCCTTGGTGTTATCCACATTGATGCCGTCAGAGTCCGTAACAGAAAGCACCTTGACAAAGCGTAGCTCCGGGACTTCCTCGGCGGTCTCCAGGAAATGATAAATACGGATGATATCGCCCGGCTGCAGCTTATCCGACAGGCCGGAGGCCAGCGTTTTCACAGTCAGCGAGATGGCGACCTTGCCGGAGGGGATGTCGTTGAGCGCCACATCCGAGGAAACAGGGACGGTACTGACCTTGCTGGTAAGGATATAGTCGCCCTCTGCCAAATCAGCGGTAACATACAGTCCCTCCACATCATCCATGCTGTGGGCCACATTGGAAGGGAGGTTGTACCCGCCCACTTCTACGACTTCGGCGTTGTCGCTGGTGATTGTTTCGCCTTTCAGCACCGGCTGGGTAATGCGGACAATCTCCGTCTTGCCGTTGGTCTGCCGGGCAATGGTGGGCAGTGCCACAAATGCGATGACCGCCGCCAGAACCAGGGACAGAATGCCGAAGATAAATCGGTTGTTGAGTTTCATAAGCATCTCTCCTGTCATAAAAATAGTTCAGCCAGCGTCGCCACAGAGCAGCCGCAGGCCAGAAAAGGTAAAAACGGGATCGCGGTGGGCTGTTTGTCCCGCAAGAGCCGCCGGTACAGCAGCACCACCGGCATGGCGAAGCCGGCGGCCACCAGGAATACCAGTGCCATGCCGGAGGGACCATAGACCAGGCCCAGCACCCCGCAGAATTTGATGTCCCCGCCGCCCATGCCGCTGCCGCCGGTCGCCATAGCAGCGGCCAGCGGGATGCAGAAGCCAAGCAACGCGCCCATCAGCGCCTCGGTCACAACAGGCCAGATGAAAATGGGCGTCCGGCCATACTCCAGAATGAAGTAGACCTGGATCAGCGGGGCCAGCGCGGCCAGGGGGATAAAAAAGACGAGCGCCCGGTCGGGCACCCGCCTGTATAGGATGTCGTAGAGGGCAAAGCCCGTCACCACCAGAAAAACAGTGAGCAGGTATGCCATCCACACATTACTCTCGATTGGTGTACCAGTCATCATAGAGGCTCCCGTCAATGGAAACATAGTCATTCAGGTTGATACTCAGCATCCCGTCCGGCGTCCAGGTATCCCAGACCTGGGTGAAGACGGTGTAGTTCGTCGCATCCGGGAACCAGATGGGGGTAAAGTGCACTTCCCGGCTGTAAGTAGAGAACTCATTGGGCTGGAAGGTGAATTGGGTGCTCCGGCCGCTGGACACTCGCTGCAGCAGGCGGAGATAGGTTTCATACTGGAACTCCGGGAACACCGAAAAGGCCGTCTGCGGATGGGTGATGTGGCTGGTGGGCGCATCAGTGGAGAGCGTGGCTGTCACATCCTGTTTGACGCCGTACCCGCTCTTCATGGACTTTCCGGAGGCCGTTGGCACAATATCGTCCGGCATCAGGGACATAACGCCGCTGATGGAGGCAGAATAGCCGGTGTACTCATATTCCCAGTAGCCTTCATCCACCCAATGCCCGCCGTCTTCCCCGTGATCACACCACACCCATACTGGTACCCAGTAGCAGCTCCAGACGCCCCAGTTGGCCGTGAGTTTCTGCGTTTCATTGGGCAGGGACGGTACCGTATAACCGGGGTTGGTATCAGTCGCCACCGGGTCGGGCGGAATATGCTCATTCAGATCCACGATTTCCGCCACAAAGGTATCCTGGGCGGTATAGGCCCCGCTGACGGATACGGTAATGGTGACTGTCTGCGGTGTGGAAGGGGTGTGCCACTTGACCCAGACCACCTGGCTGTCACCTGCGGGAATCACCACATCGTTGACTCGGTAGGTGGTGCCAAGGATGTGGAAGGTCACCGAAGCGGGATTATCCGGCGTCAGGTCGGTATCTGTCCGCAAGGTGACAGAGGTAATGACATCGGTATCTACCCGGTACTCCACATCGGGGGCCTCAATATCCCCCTCGGGCGGGGCTTCATCAAACCAGACGATGCCGACGCCCAGTGTATTGATGATGTCGGAATTGTTTTGCGTCCCGGTGGTGTTGCCGGTCCAGGCGGAAATACCAAGGTCGCTGAACTCCAGAAACATGGACAGCGGCAGGTTCTTATGGGTCAGCGAGGTCATGGTCCGGCGCAGGTTGCCGCCGGACATCTGATCGTAAAGGCCGGCCTCGGTGGCCGTCATACAGTAATATTGGCCGTTGTGGGTAAAGTAGGCGATGGGCTCGATCAGCAGCTTATATTCTCCAGCGATCATCTGCTCATAGTCCACACCCGCAGCCTGGGCGACCATCATGCAGGCATATTCCGAGCAGAAGTACCGCTTGATGGCGTCAATGTTGCTCTGGCCCTTGCTGCTGACGATGGTGGGCATGGACTGCGCGGGCTTGATGCAGGAATAGGCCACCCCGGACTGGAGGGAGAGGCCGGTGCCGCTCAGGTACTGCAGCTTATTGACCTTGCCGAAGTGGAGGATGCTGCTTTTCTGCGTCCGGTTGGAAAAGTCCAGCGGTGAGGACACGGCAGCACCGCTTGCTGCATCTACAACCGTGATACGCACGCCATCGTTGCCGGGATTCCAGAAGTTTGAGGATGTGCCTTGCCCCATCCCGCCGCCGCCACCGTCAATGTTCCCGTTGCCTCCTGATGCAAATGCCGTGGAAGGGACGAGACAGAACACCAGGGCGAGGCTGCATAAGAGGGCGAGAAGTCGTTTCAAATACATCACGCTCCGTTCTTCTTGAAAATAAGAAGGCCGCCACAATCCCGTGACGGCCCTTCAGGTCCATATTCAGTTGTAGGTGGTCAGCCGCCCATGTTGCCGACCTGCTTGTTCAGATCGCCGTCGCTGTCGCCGGTGGACTGCTGCACATCGCCGGGGACTACCCAGCCAAATACCGGATCATAGACAGCGCCGCTGCCATTGCTGGAGCCGGGGGCCGGCTCATTGCTGGAAGTGGATTCCTCTGCGGGAGGAGCAGTGACTTCCGGTACTGCCGGATCGGGATTGACCTCATGCTCTTCGCCGGGGTCTTCGATTTCCGTCTTGCCTTCCGGTACGGGGGGAGGCGTTTCTTCCGGCTTTTCCGTATCGGTAAAGTCGATTTCAACCTCGCCCTCGGATTCCGAGGTCACCTTGGGATATTCCTCTTCGGCGCTGGAAGACTGGCCGGGTGCATAGGCGTCTGCGCCCCCGCTCCCGTCGCCAGACTGCACACCGCCATCCGACCAGTCGCTGCTGGTGCTGCTGGGCGGGGATTCATTCGGCCGGAATTCTTCCGTGCGGTCCCGGCTCACGAACCAGCAGATGCCCAGAATGGCAACGCAGAGGACGGCCAGGGCCGAAACAATAAAGCCTTTGGATTGAAAAAACTTCTTCATGTGTGTCCACACTCCTTTTTGCTGTTATATAAAGCCTATACTGCGGAGCTGACTGGATTTCAACAGCGCCGCTAAAATTTGGTGTTGTGGTAGCCGGTCAGCTCCACCCGCTGGGTGATGGTGGGATAACTGTGTCCGAACATGCGTACATAGAACTCCACATCACAATAGAAGATGTACTCCACCCGGTCGCCCACCACATTGAACTCCAGGCTGATGTCGGATACCTCATAGTCCTCTGTGGAGAGCGGGATCTTCTCAGCCAGGCCGCCGGCGACAGTGGCCTCCAGCATTTCCGTATAGTCATTGCTGGAATAGAGGGTGCGCAGGTATTCCTCGAAGTTGGTTTCTCGCTGGGAGCGGTAGGTGTCCGCATAGATGGTGGCGCTCAGGTTGTTCAGCTCCATTTTGGCGCCGTTGCGGATGTTGATGCAGGTGATCCGCACCGAGGCGTACAGGAGCAGGAAAGAGATGAGCATGACGACCCCGACTACAAAAAAGCAGGCAAAGAAAGTGATCTCGCCTCGCTCGTTGCAAAGCGGCCGGCGCAGCCGTGAAAGAAAACGCTTCATAGGCCACCTCACTTCCAGTAGTGCTCGCTGACGCCGGAGCCGCGGGCAACCACCGTGATGTTGACCAGATCCAGGTTCCAGAAGCCGCCCAGCTTGGCCTCGCCCTCAATGGTGATATAGAAGGGCGTCCCCAGCTGGATGGCCCGGGACATCCCGGACGGCGTAGGCGTCTTGTATGTGGCATCGATGGAGTATGTGATATTCTCCGCGCCCTCAATCTCCGAGCACAGGAAGTCAAAGAGCGAGTCGGTCTCGCTGTTGATGCCGCCGGACAGCTGGATCTGCTTGACCATCTGATCTGCCGCATGGTCTAACTCCTGTTTTGTGGAGATGATGCCGAACAGGTCAATGATAAAGGCCAGCAGGATGACGGCGATGAAGATGAACACCACCGTAGAGAAATAGTTGGCCTCGCCCCGTTCGCTCTTCAATGTCCTGCGGACTTTTTGCAGGAAAGTATGAATGTGAACCACCACCTTTACTTACAAATGAAAAACAGCCGTCCCGACCGGAACGGCTGCATTACAAAGTTTTGACTGTACCAAGTATAGCAGATTTGGATTTACGGCGAAAGGGCAGGACTGCGCCAATGTATGGGCAATCCTGTGCCAATTTACCGGAAAGCTGCCAAGAGTATTATCACTACCAAGAGACTTCATCAAGAACAAAAGACTGCTTTTGAGTATCTGCTTGATATTATAACAACACAAGCACATTCTCTGCCTTGCAATGTCATAATAAGACAAAGTATAATGAAATATCGGTAATTGAACTCCTGAAGATGACAAAACATTTGGTCCTATTTCAAGTTGTGCGCTGCACTTTTATTGGAGGGCTTAGGAAAATCTTAATAAAATTTGATGCAATTCATTGTGATTTTCCTAAAGGATATTGGTATGCTATAAAAGAGTTATATTTTGTGAGAGGAATGGATTAGATGGCTGAAAAAGTCTTAGTTGTAGACGATGAACGCGATATTGCAGATTTATTAGAAGTCTATCTGCGAAATGAAAACTATGATGTTTATAAATATTATTCGGCAAAAGAAGCCTTAGAGTGTATTGAAAATCAAGAAATAGATTTGGCTATTCTTGACATAATGCTGCCGGACATTAACGGCTTTTCTCTTTGTCAGAAAATACGGGAGAAATATACCTATCCCATTATTATGTTGACGGCAAAGGATGAGGAAACAGATAAAATTACAGGTCTGACTTTGGGAGCGGACGATTATGTAACAAAACCTTTTCGCCCGCTTGAATTGATTGCAAGAGTGAAAGCCCAGTTGCGAAGATATAAAAAATACACACCAGTACAGATTGAGAAACATTCTACACCCAAACTCACATACAAAAAGCTAATGCTTGACACGCAAACGTATGAGTGTGAATTGAATGGGACACCTATATCTTTGACCCCGACGGAATTTTCTATTTTGCGTATTTTGCTTGAAAGACAAGGAACTGTTGTCACTCTTGAAGATTTGTTTCATTTGGTATGGAAAGACGAATATTACAGCAAAAACAGCAGCACAATCACTGTCCATGTCCGGCATTTAAGAGAAAAATTGCAGGACACGACAGAGAAACCACAATACATTAAAACGATATGGGGTGTTGGATATAAGATATAGCCCGCCCGTGATTGGAGATTGAAATGAAGAAAAAAGAAAAGATAAATTATACTGTGCCAATTCTATTTTTATTATATCTGGCACTCTTGATATGGATTATCTTATTTAAGCTGCAATTTTCTATCCTCGACTTAGATCGAGTACGGGAAATCAATCTAATTCCATTTTATTATGAGCATGAGGTTACTTTTCACGCAACAGAAGTTTTACAGAATGTGTTGATCTTTATGCCCTTTGGAATATATCTGTGTTTATTACTTCCTAAAAGTCGGTTTGGCGTGAAATTGCTTTTGATTTCCGTGGTGAGTTTGCTACTGGAAATCTGTCAGTATGTCTTAGCGATTGGCCGGTCAGATATTACAGACCTTATTACAAATATTTGTGGCGGTCTATTCGGTATTATTCTATATAAAGCGGCAATCAGACTGTTTCGGAACAAAAAACGGGTAGATCAAGTAATTATTATTTCAGCCGCGATTGTAACAGTAATAGTTGGTGGAGGACTGCTGCTCTTGCTTGCAGCAAACTGATGGAGGTGAAAAGTATTGAAGAATAACTGCTATTCCATAGAAAAACGGCTTCGGTTGCGGCTGTTCCTTCTTCTGTCCTTATATACGGTAATCGGTTTTGTCATTATGTTGCTTTCTGATTATGTTTTAGCATTATTTCCGTCGCCCATTAGCACATGGATTTTAGAGCGGCTGGATGTAATCTTTGCCCTTTATCTTATCTTTGGCTTTGTAGGCATTTTTTATTTCTATTGGAAAAAGCCGTGGGAATACTTGAACGAGGTTATCGGCGCAACGGAGATTGTTTATGAGCAGAACGACCATGCGATTGAACTGTCTGAACCACTACGGGAAGTTGAAAGCCAGATGAACCAGATTAAAATGTCTGTCCTTTTGAGCCAGCAGGCCGCAAAGGAGGCGGAAACAAAGAAGAATGAGTTGGTGATGTATTTGGCCCACGATATTCGCACACCTTTAACAACTGTAATCGGATATTTGAGTCTGCTTAATGAAGCGCCCGATATGCCGGAGGAACAGAAAGAAAAATATATCGGGATTGCACTGGATAAATCAGAGCGATTGGAAACTTTAATCAATGAACTCTTTGAAATCACACGTTATCATACAAATACCGTTCAAGTGAAAAAGCTGCCGGTTGATCTGTATGCCTTACTATCCCAAGTCATTGATGACTTTTACCCCGCACTCTCTGAAAAAGGAAATACAACCCAAATATCTATGCAGGATGGTTTAACCGTCACGGGTGATCCAGAAAAACTTGCCAGAGTGTTCAACAATTTATTGAGAAATGCAGCATCTTACTGCTATCCAAACACTGAAATTGACATAATTGCGATTAAGAAAGGTAATCATGCTGTCGTGATCTTCAAAAATCATGGGCCAACTATTCCGGCAGACCAATTAAGCACAATCTTTGATAAATTCAGCCGTTTGGATGAAGCCAGAACATCCGATACAGGCGGCGCTGGCTTAGGTCTTTCGATTGCAAAGGAAATTGTAAACCTACATGGCGGAGAAATCACGGCACAGAGCCAAGCGGAAGAAATTACATTTACGGTAACGCTGCCTCTTTCAAACAAATCTTAGGAATTTCTTAGGAGTATTCCACATTAAAATTAGAGATTGCAAAGCCCCTGTTCGGTAGAATAGATACTGAACAGGGGCTTTGCTTTTGAGGAAGAAAAGGAGTGATGATTATGGAACTGAAAATTGAGCATTTAAGTAAGCGGTTCAAAGATAAAACCGCTGTCAATGATGTAAGCCTGACACTGACAAGTGGAGTTTGGGGCCTGCTCGGTGCAAACGGAGCAGGGAAAACAACTCTCATGCGGATGATTGCTGATATTATGGTGCCAACCAATGGGGCTATTTATTATGATGGCCAAGACATTCACGAAATGGGGAAAGCCTATCGAGAGTTGTTTGGCTTTTTGCCGCAGGATTTTGGATATTCTCGTGATTTCACGGTCAAAGACTATCTCGAATATATGGCAGCATTAAAGGATGTTCCGGCAAGAGAAACATCAAGGAAAATCAATCATCTGCTGGATATTCTTACGCTTTCGGATGTGAAGCGGAAAAAGATAGCAAAACTATCTGGCGGTATGAAACGGCGTGTAGGCATTGCCCAAGCCATGTTGAACGATCCGAAAATTTTAGTAATGGATGAACCGACCGCAGGACTTGACCCCGGAGAACGGGTACGCTTTCGTAATTTTATTTCCGAGTTTTCCCATGACCGTATTGTGTTGATCTCCACGCACATTGTTTCTGACGTAGAGTATATTGCAACACGAAATGCGATTATGAAAGATGGAAAAATTGTTGATGTAGGTACAACAGACGAACTGGTGAAGCAGATCGAGGGAAAGGTCTGGACTTGCACTATTCCGGCCAGAGATTTAGACAAGTATGAAATGCGCTTGCGAATAATCAACCAGCGCGGGGAAGATAACAACCAAGTATCTATACGGTATCTGTCTGATAAATCCGAAATTGAGGGTTCGATCACCATATCACCGCGCCTTGAGGATTTATACCTCTGGCTATTCCCTCAAGCCGATCTTTCAAAGGAGGGAAATTGATATGCGCTTATTTTGTTTAGAAGTAAAAAGGATTTTGAAATCACGCCGCACCTTGATATTGCTTGCAGTAGCATTATTTCTGGCTGTCATTATGGCTTATCTGCCCATCAGCTTTGAGTCTATCAACCGTCCCGGCGAAAACGGTACTGTAATAGAACTGAATGGCTTAGATGCTATTCAATTTAAGCGGGAATACAGGCAGCAAATTTATGGAGAAGTTACACCGGAGAAAGTCGCAGATGCCTTACGCACATATCAGAAATATGTGCAGGAATATGGTACAGTAGATGATATTCCGTTAGATGTTTATACGGAAAATATCACGGCTATCCGGCCACTTCTTGACCGCTTACCAGAAGCCTTTGCCGATCCCGATACAGGCATAGGTGCTGATCTAATGGAGATTGACCCAGATGTAGTAGAGCAAAGCCTTTATGAACAGTTTGCGTCCCACCTAAACGATATAATGAACCTTGAACAAGAAGATTATCCATCAGCAAAAGAATTTGCAACAGAAAAATATTCCGAAGTTGATAAACCATTCCAGCTTTATCCGGGTTTGAGCCGGGACGCCTTTGACTATATTGAGCTGTATATTTTCATTCTTTCCATTTTGTGCGTTGCGATTGCGGCACCTACATTTGCTAATGAGTATCAAACTGGAAGCGACAGCATTATGCGCTGCACAAAAAATGGACGTGTGAAATTTGCTGTTACCAGAATACTTGCTGCTGGCTGTATTTTTGTGGTAGTGTTCATTTTGGGTATGGTGATCCATTTGTCCATTATCAACCTTGCTTTTGGGACAGAGTGTTTGAAAACATCTTTCCAAATGCTATTTTCCATCATAAATCTTCCCAATATCAATTTGGGGCAATTACAAGTGATTTTGGTATTGGCCGGGCTTTTATCTATATTGGCAAGTATTAGTTGCACACTATTTTTATCTGCAAAGTGCAGGGACTCGTTAAGTTCGTTATTGATTTCACTTGCCGTTATGCTCTTACCGACCATCATTTATACCGCATTGGGCAGTTCCGTATGGCTTTCCACGATTTTACCATCTTCTGGTATTGGCCTGCAAAATAACTTCCTCTATCAGCTTTACGGTTTTAATTTCTTGTATGTTGGAGATATGAGCTTTTGGACACCCTACATTATTCTTATTTCAGCAGCGATTGAAATTCCTGTATTCGTCTTTTTGGCGATACGGTCTTATTGTAAGCATCGAGTGGCGTAAGGGCTTTTATCAAGTATTTGATAAATTCAAACGATATTTGTGATACCGCTAAAACTGTTCATCAAACCGATTCATTATAACGGATGCTACACTTTTGCGCCCAAATTGCTCCTTGCCGTTTGGGCGCTTTTTATTGTGAATCGTGTATTCCAATTCTGTAATTTGATTTTAGCATTTATCTCGGGAGGGACATTGAGGAGTCTAAAGGCTAATCCACCCCTTTAAAATCGAATACTTGTCGCCCACTGGCGGAGCTAATGAGTAGAGATCTTGAAGCAGGTTTCCAAAATTTCTTTGCTTCGTATGCCAAGGGTCAAAAAAAGCACGGAGAAACGGCAATCACCATTTCTCCGTGCTATTTTTCGTCTGGTTGGAATTTTACGATGTCATCCAGTTCGCAGTTAAAAAACTTGCAGAGCGTATCCAGGGTATTGGTGGAGACGGATTCGTTCGCCTGCATCCGGCGGATGGTCGAACTGCTGATACCGGCCTTGGCCTGCAAGGTATATGTGGTTGCACCGTGCCGCTTCATGGTTTGCCACAAGGGCTCGTATGAGATCATTCCTGGTCGTTTCCTCCACTTCCTTCTTTACATATCTCTATTATTGCCTATAATGGAGGAGTAGCGTTATAGGCAATATTGCCTATACAAGAATGGCATAAAGTGAAGAGCATGGGAGGAAACAGGATGGAAGTCGTAACGAAAACCTGCTGTATAACGGGCCACAGAGATATTCCAGCGGAGAAGAAGAAATTTGTGGAAGAAGAATTGCGGAAGGAGGTAGCAGCGGCGATTGAGGATGGCTACACTCGATTTATTTCCGGATTTGCCGAAGGTGCCGATCTTATGTTTGCGGCAGTCGTTGCCGAAGCAAAAAAAGAAAATGACGGATTGTTTTTAGAAGCGGCGATTCCCTATGCCGGCCGGCTGAAGACGAAGAACAAAGACTTTCATAGACTGCTGGCTGCCTGCGCTGGTGTGAAAGTGATCTCCGACCACTATGTTCCCTCGTGCTACATGAACCGCAATCGCTATATGGTTGCCCAGTCGCAGCGTGTGATTGCGGTGTATGATGGACGGGACAAAGGGGGGACGCTGTTCACGCTGCGCGATGCCCATGTTCAAGGGCGAGAGATCAGACTCATAGAGATTTGATTTCAAGGGCAAAACATAAAGGCCGCGTGGGGCTTTTGCATCCCATGCGGCCTTTAATTCAAATCCTGAGTACCGTTACAGTAGTGATTCTATCAGTTGATAGATGTCGGTGAATGGATTAACGGCAATCCCAAACGGTTTATTGCAGTCATTTTGAATATGGTATTGTTCTACACGCTTGGCGTTCTGAATCGCATCAGTTGTATGTTCAGATAACTGCGCATACACATCGCCGGCTTTTTCATAATCCGGGAGGTAGGCGGTCAAGGCTGTCATCACTGCAGGGTAATCTTTGAAAAATTTTGTTGTGTACTGGAAATGCAGCAGATACCAAAACTCAAAGCAAGGATTCGAGATCGCAATGTGAATTCCCTTTGCATCTGCCAGTTTCCTTGCTCTGGAGAGTAAGTTGTCTTTGGCGGCGATAGGATCAGGATTATTATAGTTTACATCACCGTCAGCAACGACCCACACCGCATCCCCATTTGATGCAGAAATCTGATTTTTACTTTGATATTCCACGGCTTTCCGAATCAGGCCAAGGTAATCGGTTTCACCTCCTTTGGTGCGGCTGCCGACTACACGAATGTCAATATTGGTCTGGCGGCTGCGATAATGTTCAAAATATTTCGGTTCAGTTTGAGAACCCTCCGTCACAATCAGAATGACAGGTTTTAGTTTTCTGCGCCGCTGCCCACGCTTTTCAATTTGTCCGCGTGCCATTTTACAGCCCTCCCTTGATAAAGGGAATCGCACCAAAACGGCCGATCAAATAACCCTTTTCTACTTTAGTGTCTTTGCGAACAGAAAAATCGTAAAGGGAGAACAGATCGGTGGCTGCTGTCTGCTCGTCTTTTTCTGTGAACCAAATTTGATCTCTTCTCAACAAATCCAAATCAAGAAGATTGGTGCTGTGAGATGTGAAGATCAACTGAGCACCCTTTGGATTGAATTCTGTGCTGTCAAACAAGGATACCAGATGCCTGGTCAATAGAGGATGCAGATGTGCGTCCATCTCATCAGCCACAAGAAGCGTTCCCTGGTCTAAAGCCTTTTTCACAACGCCGATCAGTTTGAAATAACTGTTGGTGCCGTCAGATTCCTCTGCCATATTTAACGCATAGGATAATGCATTTCCATTGGTATCCTGTACCGTGTGAATGGCCTCAATATTTGCAAAGCTGTCACCGTGCTGCGAAGGAGCAGGCTCTGCATCGCGCATTTGCAAAGCCTGTATTCCCAAATCTGCAACACGCAGCATAGATGCGATCACACGCCGGTAATCATCATCTTTCAGCTGCTCTGCCTCAAGCCCATAAGCGTCCGCCACGGAATTCTTCGTGATAATCTGACAAGAAGCGAACCACTCCAAAACCGGAATCACTTTAGAGTAACTCCAGTTTGATGCAACTGACAAGTAGAGTTTGTTCGCAGAAGTGCGCTCCTTGAGCGTGTTTTGTTCATCTATATCCACCGTAAAACGAAAATCTTTGGTATTTTTCCTCTCAAAAATAAGCGCCTGTCTGCCGTTGGGATAGTAATATAGGTATTCTTCTGTAACAGCCTTATCTGTCACAGAAAAACCATACGCATATCGGATACCTTCAGTGGTAAAGATGACCTCAAAGCTGCTGGGGCGCGTTGGCGTTTCCGGATCAAACTTGAAAGGCGAACGGCCAATGGTCTTATGAAGCTGCTGGTTATGTGAGGTCAGCACATAGTTTACCATGAACCAGAACGCGTTTAGGACATTGGACTTCCCCGAAGCATTGGCTCCGTAAATGACAGCAGACTTCAAATAGCTTTTATTTCCATCCATGATAAGATGCTCTGGATGCTCATTATCCTTGCTGGCCAGCAGGGATAATACAACCTTATCTTTGATGGATAGAAAATTCTCCACACTAAATTGAATCAGCATAAGCGACCTCCTAAACCTTTTCATTTATATATTATAGCCCGTATTTTGTGAAAAATCAACGCAAACGCAAAATAAATTCTTTGAAATGGGAATTTGGAAGGAAGCCTATGTGATAAAGATATACAGCGGTAGATCTGATAATGACAAAAAAGAAACCTGGAGAGCAGTTCGTTACTACTCTCCAGGCACTTTTGCTTTTACAGGTTCTGCCGGATGATCCGCGTGATGATGCCCACGGCCACGCCCCGCTCCATATCCAGACGGGTGACGGCAAAGGAAACGTCATCCTTCTTTCCGGGCATCCGGTAGTCGTAGCAGGAGTGGGCTACCGCATTGACGCCATTGGCGAGCCGGACATAGACCACGCCTTTATGAACATCTGTGACCTTTCCGGCGTACTTGCCCTGGATGCGGCACTTCTGCAGGTTGTCCCGGTCAGTGTTTTCCGAAGTGCTCTTGATGTCGGCCCGGATGCCCAGGTCCTCCAGACTGTTGCGCCGTACACTGAGGATACGGACCAGCACTTCATCGCCCACAGCAAACCGCTCATGGGCGTCGCCGATCCAGTCCCAGGCAAGGTCGCGGGCCAGAATGGAGCATTCCACGCCGAACACCTCCACACGGACGACCTTTTCCGCCACAGCGATGACCCTGGCCTGGACAATGCGGCCCTCGTAGACGCGGTACATCCCATCGGGGTCAAGGTCGAAATAGAAGGTCTGGCGCTTGCGCATCATGGCCTCCCGGCGGCTGGCTACCACGCTGCGGGTCTTGGAGTCGATGCCCCGCACCACAAAGTCAATGTCGGCGCCCAGCATATTCCCCAGGATCTTGTTTTGGCGCAGCATCAGGTCAGTGTATTCCTGGCCGGAGGGGCTGCGGCCCAGATTGATCATCATTTCTTTCAGGGGGATGATGATGCGGAATCCCTTGTAGTCCACCACAGCCACCGTCTTTCGGTTGTCCAGCTGCTCAATGCCGCCCAGCTTGCCGGTGAGGATGCGGCGGGTGCGGTAGGCGTTGTGGATCTCATGCCAGATGATGTCCTCACGGTCTTCCTGCGTCTCCACATCTTCCCGGCTGCGGATGGTCAGGATCGAGGGCTCACTGCGGCGGGGAGCGGCGGTGCGCCTGGGAGTAGAAGTGGGAGCAGGGGCGGCCTCTGCCAGCGGTTCGGCCAGCGAGGCAGGAACTTCTGCCGCAGCCGCCTCACCGTCATCAGACGGCGCATCTTCCCCAGTAGGAGCCATCGGCGCAGGAGGCTCTGCTTCTGCGGGAACTCCTTCCGCCGGCTCCGTACTCTCAGCCGGTGCGGTCTTTTTCCTGCGGGTGGCCCGCTTGGGCTTGGGCGGTTCCGGTTCCTCAGCCGCTCCAGAAACAGGCTCACTGGGGACATCGGCTGCACCATCATCAGCGGGAACAGCAGAGGCACCTTCGCCATCATCACTGTCAGAGCCCTCTGTCAGAGCGGCGTCATCATCGCCGGGAAGGGCGTCTGCCACCGTAGCATCGGTGTCCATCTCACCAAACATCTCGCTTTCGGTGAGTTCCGGGAGGCTGCCGTCATCCTCAATGGTGGGTGCTTCTTCATCCGGCTGGTCCATAGAGGCCAGCAGCTCATTCAAATCGCCGCCATCAGCGGGTGCCGCCATATCAGCCTGCGCTTCATCAGGGGGCGGAGCGTTCTCCACGGTAACCGTGGTCTCAGGTGCGGTATTTTCCTGCTCAAGCAATTCTTTTTTCTTGGTTGCCATAAGTAAAAACCTCCTTATGTTGTGAATTTAAGAAAGGATCGAGTCCTTGTCTGTGGTGATGATCCCGTCCGGGGCCTCGGAAGCAGGCGGTGACGGGGGCGATTTCGGGGCAGCCGGCGTACCGGAAGATTTCGGTTTTCTCTTTGCCGCCGGCTTCTTGGGGGCGCTTTCCTTCGGCTTGGGGGCCGGGGGCGGCGCGGCGGCAGGTTTCGGCTGCGCTTGTTCCTCCAACTCGCGCCATTCAGGAATGTGCGCGGAGGCTTTGCAGTCGCGGAGCTTGGAGGATTCCGGATGCTTGGAGTAGTCCATCTTCTCTACCTTCAGGGCCTTTTGGCCGCGGATAATAACCAGCGCCTGTGTAATCGGGAGACGAAGCACTTCATCCGGGGTGAGGACAGGCCGCTTGCCGACGCCGGAGGTCTCCCGGTATTCCGGCGTATAATTGGAGATGCGCCAGGTGCCCAGCTGCTTGGATTTACTGGACACTGACACAGAGGCCAGACCGGTGCGCTCGGAGATGAATTCCGCCGTCAGGCTGTCTGTGCAGCCCAAAAACAGCTGCGCATCACAGTTTCCCAAAATTTCCTGCCAGAGATTGAGCGGGTATCTGTTTTGGAGACCCGCAAGGTTTTGGAAGACGCAGCTCATGGATATGTTTCTGGATCGAATCACACTGAGACGGCGGGAGAGGTCCGGAATGGTCCCGCAGGCAGTGAGCTCTTCCCCCAGGATATGGACGGGAACCGGCAGCTTGCCGCCCTCACAGTTCTTGTCTGCATACCGCACCAGCTTAATAAAGCAAAAGGACAGGAACAGGCTTGCCAGAAAATCAAAGGTGCTGTCCTGGTCGCTGGTAACGAGGAAGTAGGCGCACCGCTCCTGGCCGGGCAGTTCCAGGTCAATCTCATCCCGGGCGGTGATCTTCTTGATAAGCTCCGACTGGAACACCTGCAGCCGGGAGCCAAGGCCGATGATGACGCCGCTGCGCACTGTGTCGCTGGCTTGCTTGAACAGGCTGTAGGGCGCTTTGGCCGGATGGGTGGGCGGCAGAACATCAAACAGGTTGTCCAGGTCGGATTCCCCGTTCAGCGTCAGCAACCGGTACACCTCGCCGATATTCCGGTTTTCTTTTGCATAGCTCTGGTCCACATAGAGGACAAGGGCTTTCAGCAGGTTCATCTCACAGGAGTCCCAGAAGTGGTCGCCCTTGCCGGTGCTGTTGGTGTTCTTGATAATGACATCCACAAAAAGCTGAGCCATCAGTTCCTGCCCTTCCACTTCGGAAAGGCAGTTCCAGCTGTCTGAATTTTCCGGCAACACCAGGTTGAAAACCTTGACACAATAGCCCTGTTCCCGCAGGTATTCGCTGGATTTTTCATAGAGTTCACTTTTCGGATCTGAAATGATCAGCGATTCCCCACGGATCACCGCCTGAAGGATGCGGTTCATACAAAATGAGCGGGTCTTCATGCTGCCTGACGAGCCGTACACGGCGAGGTTGCCGTTGATGCGGGGATTTTCAGGAATACAGACGGCTTTCCCGTCCAGCATCCCCAGCACAATGCCCTTATGCTTGCGCAGATCCGGCACCAGATCCAGCACACCCTTCATTTCCTTGCGGCCCATCCAGCCGGAGGTGCCATAGGTGCCCTTGGCCGAATAGACAAAGTTCCGGTCTGTGTCATACTCGCCGGTATCACTGTAGCCCATCCGCATGACCATGAGCAGCAGAACCGCCAGCAGGCCAATGCAGATCAGCACTCCGTACACCCCATAGGGGGGATGGAGCACAGAGGTCAGGCAGGTAATAAAATCGGGCGACGCTGCCGCCGGAGATGTGCAGTCTCCGGGGATGCCGCCGCCCTGTTTCCATGCCGCGTAGTTGCCCAATATCTGCCCCAGAAAGCCGCCTGCGTAGAGAATCGCAAGGATGGCAAACGGCGCAGCGATCAGGCCTGCAATGAGTTTCTTCTTATCTATGGGAACAACCTCCCCTCGAATTTTGTGAAATCAATGGTTTGAAAGCGGACCCGGCCGCCGCAGTAACGGCGCAGCACATCTGCCTGGAAGTCGAAGCAGATCAGCGTGCCGGGGCGCTCCATCAGGTCGAGGGAGGTGCTGAAGCGTGTGATCCGGGGCAAGTCGCAGGAGTAGCCGAACAGCACCGGCGTTCCGTCCTGCTCCGCGGCATCCTGCTCAATGGCCTTTCCGGTGTTCCCGGCAATCAAGCCCTGGGACAGAATGCGGTTAAGTTCTGCGGTTTTCAAGGGATCACACAGTAAAGCAAGGATCACCTCCCCCTGGTGGTTATTTGTGAGAAAATAAAAATGGTCGTAGCTGCCGTCCAGCATGAAATAGTCGTGCTTGGCCCCGCCGGTACTGGTGAGCATCTGGTAGGCAAGTTCCATGCTCTCGCCCAGCACCAGCCCATGCACATCTTCGGCGCGGTACTGACTGGCCAGACGCTGTTGGCACAGGACACTCCACATCAGCGCCTTTACCCGCATCTCAGACTTGCAGCGCCATTTCATCAGGGCTGCGCTGCTGTTGTAGGTGACAAAAATGCCGGTGGGCGCCAGAAGCACCCCTGCGAACCGGGAGCTTCGCACCTGCGTGGTGTCGATCCCCATTTCCTTGACCTCACGGGAACTGTAAAAGGCGGGATACTCGATGGCTTCGCCACAATAGCCCTGCGGCGAAAAGACCTTCGGCTTTTCATCCTGAAAGAGCCCGATCCCCGCATTGTCCATCGTGACATAGGTTTCCGCGAGGCGGTGGAGCCGGAGCCGCCGGTTCACCTCGCTCTTGAGGCGGTTGGTGTCGGTGTCGCCGGTCAGGTAGGAAGAGAAACGCTCTGGCCAGCCGTCCAGCAGGGCGGCCTTGGCCTTTGCCCCCAGCCGATAGCCCCGGAGCCTGTCGCGGTAGTAGGTCCGCAGCAGCCCGCTCTTTTTAAGCGAGGTCACGACCGCCTCCAAATAGTAGGGGCTGGCCGGGAGACGGTTCAGCTGGCTGGTTGGGAACTCTCCAGAGATGGCGGTCAGCGATAAAAGCCGGAACGGGAGCGTATCCGGCTGTGGAAAAGTGCGGCTGCTTTTCCCAAGGGATCACCTCCTTTGTCGGTGCTGGATTTTTACCGTAATGACTGAGAACTTCGGTAAAATAAAGCTTCTCCCAAGTGGCCGCAAGCCTGAAAATCCGGGGCTTTCGGCGGCTTCGCGGGATGTCGGGCCGCAAGGGGCCCAAAATGCTCAAAAATCCGAGATGGATTTCAGGCTTGATTTATGCTCTGCAAGCCAACCGGGAAAGCGGTGCTTCTCCATGACGAAAATCATCGTGCAGTCCTGCTCGCCCAGCTCGGCGGTGTTATAGGCATCACACAGCAGGCCGGTATCATCAGCCATTACAAAAGAGGACAGCAGATCTAAAATCTGCTTTTCCTCCAAGTTGTCATAGTCGCGCACCCGCCTGGTGGGGAGCGCCTGGTCATACACCTGGGCGAAGCAGACAACACATTCCCGGTAATGGGGCAAAGTGTTCTCTTTGGCGTACTGCTCCAGGGCAAAATAGAGGGGGTCCAGCAGAAACTCGGCGCTCTGCCGCTGCCTGCGCTTTGGCAGAAGGCTGGGCAGCGTCACCGCAAGAACCTCGTTTTCATAGGTGATGGTGATACCGTGCATCACACTGGCGGATTTAAGATAATCGCCCTTGCGGATCGTCGTGCTGGAATAAATTAGATGCCGCAGCCGGCAGGCGATACGCTCTGCCCGCAGCGCGGCATCGGTGGAAAGAGTCTCATAGTTATCGGGGTAACGCTGGATGTCGGTGGTGTCCATCGCATACAGCGCGTTGCTCAGCCGGGATATATCATCAAGAATGCTCCCGATCCGGCGGGATATAAGTTTTCGGTCCAATCATGTGCCTCCTGCTTTCTTGAAATAGTGTGTCTGGCCGTTTTCCTCTACGGTGCAGAACCCGGAAATGCCGGGACAGTCGATTTTGGCGATCTGCGCCGGTGTATCGACCAGAATAATGCGGCGGCTGCCGCCCTTGTTGCCCCGAAGGGCATGGCAGACAAGCGCCTCCTGCCCGTCCTCAACGCAGGCCACCTCGTAGAGTTCGCCATCGGCAAAGAAAACGAGCTTGACAGGAAAATCAGCGGGAGCATGGTAATCGGCCCGCTGAATGAAGTCCAGCAGGACCCATACTGCCCGGACAAGCGCCCGGTCAATTTTTGCTGACTGGCCGGCCGGGAAATAGCCGCCGCTCTCTGTTTGAAAAATGCGGCCCTGCCTCTCCAGATGGGAGAGCAGGGCCTTTGCCGTATCTTCTTTGCCAGGGTGAAAACAAAGAAGCTGCTGTTCACTGAGGCCAGGGTACATTGTTACCGTCCGCAGCAAGTCCGCAGCCTCATTTCCATAGATTTCAGCCCTGGTCTTCATGGGGGCTCACCTCCTTTATCAAATGGCGTCATCAAGGCGTCATCGGAACGCCTTATCGAATATTGGAACGCCGGAAAGACGCCATCCGGGCGTCAAACCGGCGTTTTTCTTCATGGAAGGCGTCATATAGACGCACACCCAGCGCAGCACATCAAAACATGGGATTCACCTCGCATATATCATTTGAACCTATGCAGATTCCTGCTCACGGCGCTTGCGCTCCAAAATTTCACGCAGTTCTCGGCGGTCGGTGGTAATCAGGTCTTTTTCCAGCGGGCTGGCCTTAAATTCCACCATGATGTTATTGTTATTGGTGGAAATCAAGCCGTTGCCGCGTTCAAAGTGGGTGACTTCCATCGTTTCCGCGTCGGACAGGTGTAGAGTCTCCTGAACCCGTTCCGCCTCGTCATCCTCCAGATTGAGGATGATCTTGGTCTTGCTGTTGTTGATAATGCCTTTCCCAAAACGGCCCTCGTCCAGATTGAAAAAGTCGTTCAAGTCCTGGCTGGCGCAGACCGCTGAACCGCCATAGCCGCGGATGGTCTTGAAAATTTCCAACACGAAATCACCAGCCAGCCGGGTGCCCGTGGCGCCGGCGCCGGAAAGAAGCTGCCAGCACTCGTCGATAAAAATGGCTTTTTCCTCGGTGCGGTCGGCTTTGGCGCGGTCCCACACGAAGTCGAGCACGACAAACATCCCCACAGTCAGCAAGTCGCCGGTGAGGGAGGAAATGTCCAGTACGGTGTATTTGTTATCCAACCGCACATTGGTCTGCTTGTTAAAGGTGCTGGCGGAACCGTTCACCAGGCGGTTAAGGATATGGGCCATTCGGGTGGTTTCCGGGGCGGCCTTCAAAATCTCATACAGGTCGCCCAGCACCGGCATCTCCCGGTAGTGGCCCGGATTGGCCGGGTCTTCCAGAGAGGCGTTGTCATGGGTAATGCCTTTGGCGTTGTAGGTGCGGATCAGCGCCTCATCCAGAAGCTGCCGCTCCTCATGGCTCATATCGGGAATGAGTAAGCTGAAGAAAATGTGCAGCTGCTGGATCTTCGCCGCCAGTTCCGAGAGTTGGATACCGGGGCCGTCCAGCATTTCATTGACCGACCGATCCACCTTGCGGATCTCCATGACATTGATACAATGCGGGCTTGCTGGGGAAATCTGGATAAATTCTCCGCCCACATTGGCACAGGCCCGGTGGAACTCGTGCCCTTTTAGCGGCGCAATGATAAAAACGGGGATGTTCTTGCGCCTCATCCTGAGCCCCATCAATTGCAAGGTAAAGGTTTTGCCGGCACCGCTGGTGCCCAGGATCGCCATATTGGCGTTCTTATAGATCGAGGAATTGAAAATATCCACGATAATCAGGGAGCTGTTATATTTGTTGACTCCCAAAAGGATGCCGTTGTCATCGCACATCTCAAACGAGGTGAAAGGATAACAGCTGGCCGCGCCGCCCGTCAGCAGGTTGCGCTTTCCGCGCTCATAAAGCCCTTTCTCCATAGAGACCAGCGGGAGGGCAGAAAGAAACGCCTGCTCTTCACGGAAGTGGCAGGCGCTGACATTCATATCCTGCGAAAGCAGGAGCTTTTTCATTTCGCTGACTTTCCACTCCAAATCCTCCACAGAGGGGGCTGTCACAGTAATCAGCAGATTCAGGTAATAAAAATCTTCGTTGTTGGCAAGGCCCTCCTTTAAGAAATATCCGCTCCGGATGGCGCCGTCAATGTCATCAAAATCGGTGTTTGTGTCACTGGCGTCTTTGATTTTAGAGCGGTTGATACGGAGCTGCTGGCCCACCCGCTGGATGATGCGCTCTTTGGGTTGGCGGGCAAGGAACATATCCATGTCGATGCCGTCGCCGGCGTTGACGATCAGGCTCAGCCAGCCAGCGGGCACCTGCGTTTTGTACCCGTCCGAAGGAATCAGCAGATAGGCATAGTACAGTCCATCCATGCAGATATAGCGTCCATGGGAAAAATCAATGCTTCGGGGGGCGGCAAACTCCGCCGCCGGGATATGGTCTATTTCATTCTCCCGGCCTTGCTCCATATACTGCGCCACTACCTCCTGCGCCCGTACCGACAGCGGCTTGACGGCGCTCTCATTCCGGCACAGCAGGTTATAGAGGACATCAACGGTAAATTCGTCCTCGTTTTCGGGGACGATGACCTCGTTCCCACACTGGCGCAGGTAGTTGGAGGCCGTATGGACGGCGCTCTGGAGGGACTGGATCGCTTCATCTTCCTGCTCCGACCGCCGGGTATTGGCCCAGGGCTCATACTCGAAAATCAAAAAGAACCGCCGTGTAACAGCCTCACGGGAGCCGACCTGCTGCACAAAATTCAGGTAATCCTCCTGCATCAAGCGGCATTGCTCGTTTTCCTCATAGGCCATCTCCCGGCGCACCGTGTCCAGGTGGCGGTTGATGTCCGCACGGCGGGTCAGGACCTTGATTTGCAGCTTGACGGGCGAGATTTTCAAGTACGAAACGAAGGAGTAGATAATATTTCTCTGCTCCCGGGCGCTCCGCAGCATAAAGTTGATAGGGACAACCTCGACCACCTTGACAAACCGATGGTCTTTGGTATAGATAATGCCGTTCTCCACCTTCTCAATGGGCAGATAATCCGCCACCGGATTGAGGCAGGTGGGCTTCTGCTCCTTGATGTGGGCGGGGCGTTTAGGCAGGCGCCCCTTTTCAGGGCGCTTCTTTGCTTTCTTTTTTGCCTTATTAGCCTTGGCAGGACGCTCCTTTTTGGCATTTTTCTTGGGCCGCAGCTTTTCACGGATCTCATAGCTGCGCACTTCATCAAACTCGGCCGGAAAATCTGCCTCACCAGACCGCCGACGCTTCGGGGCCTTTGGCTTTTTCTCCTTGGGAGGCCGCTGCTTGAGATGCTTGCCGGCCGATTTGGAGGGCGCCGCCTTATCCTCCGGCTGCTCACCGTCACCGCCGACAACGCGGCGGTTCCGCAGGTACTTCAAAAAGGTGACCAGGAACTGCGAAAGGCTCTCCCCGGATATGCCGATCAAAGCGACCAGCCCTACCGGAAGAGCGGTCAGGCACAAAATGATGATGCGGGTGGTCAGCCCAAACGGAAGGAACAGAAAAACCGGCGCCCCGATGGCAAACACCAGGATGCCGGCCTCGATCACATTCCGCGCACGGAACATACCGCCGAAAAAAGTGCCTGTTTCTATAAAATTCGGCGGTATGATATAAGTATCATGGTCGTTTTTGTTGCTCATGTATTACCTCGTTTCCGCAGCCGAGGGGCAGGTCAGCCTATGATCCAGAAAGGACCGCCTGCTCCAGCACGGCGGCTTGCTTCGTTTAGGATGATGGATAGATCCCAGAGCTGTTCGCTGCGCTTGTAGCTGGCCGGGTCCGCCACCATGATCTGACCGTCTTTCACGCCACGGAGAACGATAAAATGCCCGGATGAAGTAAAATGGCCCTCTGCCATAATCGCCACCACCAGCTTTCCTTCAGCCAGGGCGTCCAATATCCGCTGGGGTTCGGAAGTCGTACAGCCGGATACCGGCAGGCCCCATGCTTCAGCGGCGGCGGGGATCAATGCGTGATAGGAGCCGCTGCTCTTGCACCAGTAGCCGTTTTCGTAGGACCACTGGGCCATCGCAACCGGGTCCACAGTTTCGTCCGTGAGGGAGGACACCACAATGGACATGGCGGTAGGCCCACACCCGTAGCCGCCGATATTGTCGGTGCCGTAGGGCTGGCTGGCATAACGCTCGTCCAGCTGGTTGAAATAGACCACCGGCGTCACGCCGTCTGTAAAGGTCACATCGCCCAGGGAGGGGATGCTGTTTCCAGTCCATTCTGTCAGGTTCTGCAGCAGGCCGTCCCCCAGGAACATGCTCAGGTTAGAGGCATAATCGGAGGCAAGCTCTTTCTGCTCATCCGTAAGCGCGAAAACATGGTCGGCAAGATAGGACTCGCCGTTGTAGCGGATGGTGTAGACCATCCAGATCTCGGTGGTTGTGGTTTCCTTCCCGGTCTCCGGGTCTTCGGATGTGACCTCGCGGCTCTCCCGCACGCTGGTATAAGAGTAGAGATGCTCTTTGTTCTCCCGCAGGACAGCGGCCAGATCATCCAGCGAAATGCTCTCAAAATCCTCATCCCGGGCAGCGCAATACTGCGAGACGATGAGGTTGGCGTTGTAGACAGGGCCGGAGGAATAGGGATTTTTAACTTCCATCTGGTCAGCGCCGGAAGAAGCAAAGTCCGCTTCAATGCGGGCCATCACATCGTCCAGCGCTTCGCCCAAGATGGAGTTGATGGTAAAAGTGATGTCGTTGGCGTTCTCCACGATTGCAGTTTCGCTGTTGAGGACAGGCTGCTCTGTGTCCGACGGTGAAAAAGCGTTGATCAAACCGCCGAAAATCAGCCCGGGAAGCATCAAAACAAACAGGACCGGCAACAGAAGCAAAATGACAATGACGGCAACGATCTTGCCGATATGCTTGCGTCCGGCCCAGACTGCCCCGGCCACAGCCCCATAGGGACCGCCGGCAGCAGCGCCCTTGGCCGCACCGGAAATCGCCTTGCCGGCTTTGATGGCGCCCTTGACCGTGTGCGCTGCGGAGGCCGCAGTGTCTACCGTTTCAGCAAAGCTGTCCTTGCGTTCTTCAGCCATCAGATCTTATCCTTTCGTTTGGGGGTGGGCGGCAGCTTCTTTACGATGGACTCATTGTAGGCAATCGAACCGTCCGGCGCCATGTAGGGCGTCTTGTCCACAGCGTCCACTGCATACTGCTTATACCAAGCGGTACCGTCTACTGCATGAACGGTCGTGTACTGGCCCTCCGGCGCAACATACTGGTCCGCATGGTACATACCGAAGGCAATGCCCTCCGGGTGTTCCGGAGTGACCTCCGTGCCGGTGATGCGACCGCCGCCGATCTCGACATTCTGATAGGTGGGGATATTCTCTGCTCCAGCCCCCAGTGCCGTGTGGCCCATATAGGAGTGTAGGGCTTCAACGGCCTTTTCGCCGGTGATCGAGCCCATTTGAGTGATGTTCCCGGTAGCCACGGAACCGATGACATTATTGGCGAAACTGCCGCCCTTGCTTACCGAGGAAGAATAAATGTGGCCGCCGACACCGCCAGCAGCACCACCCACAAGACCGCCGAGACCTGAAGGTTTGGCGTCCGAGGGCGTTGTGGCCGTCTTGATGGCGTTGTTCGTGACATTCCGCTTGATTACGCCTGCCAGACCGCCGCTGGCAAAGCCTGCGCCAAATCCGGCGGCACCGCTTTTTCCACCGCCGCCATTGGCATTGACATGGGTGGAACTGCTGCTGCGGCCGCCGCCAAAGTGGTGGCTGGAAAAGTTCTTAAAGCCGCCGATACCCTTGGCCGCAATCATGGCCTCAGCCAGCATACTGCCGCCGGTGTGGCCTACATTGACGCCCAGGCTTGCCATGAACGAGTCGATTTTCTGCGATACCTTCAAGAAGCCTATCGCACACATGAACCAGATCAGGACATTGCCGGAAACCGTCTCCTTACCTACAGCGTCCACTTGAGCCTGCACCTCTTCCTCGGAGATGGCAAAAGCAGGCTGACAAAACAGGCAGGAGAGGGCAGCAACCATCAGCGCAAGGAACAAAATTTTCTTGAATTTTTTCAAAACGCCCCTCCTTACAAAGAGAGCGGATTGGCAATAAAAGAGCCAACCATGCTCGTGAACAGGCGCAGGCACCAGGCGTTCATAATCAGCAGAAAAATCTGCCCGCCCAGCATCCGGCACCAGGATTTCCAAATATTCGATGTAGTCTGGCTTGCGCCCATCGAAAAAGCGACCGGCGCCGTATAGACCAGCACACCCAGCAGAACATACCGTTCCGCCGCTTCCAGCAGTAATTTCAGATAATTCCAGGCCAAGATGATGACGAGGATCAGGGTGATCAGCGCAACAGCGCCATTGGCACAGACGCCGATGATCACCAGCATGACCGAGTTAAAATCGGCAAAGCTGAGGGGCGGCAGCTCCGAATCCATGATCCAGCGGTACGGCGTGCCGCCGATGGTCAGGACGATGTTGACGATTTCATCGGAAAAGAGCGCCAGCAGGATGAAAATGACCGACCGGATGCTCAACTTGACCGGATCTTCCGCCTCGATTCCTGCGCCCAGGCCAAAGTTTTTGAACAGCTGCCAGACCCAGTTCAGCAGGATAATGCCGACAGCCAGCGCCACAAAGACGCTATACATCGTTTCGGCAGCGGGAAAGTACCGCAGAAAAACAGCCATGTCACAGCCCAGAGCGCCCAAAACCGAAGTGGTCACCAGGTCAAGGCCGGCCATTACCTGCTCCGCGATCCATTCAACGATGCCATCCAGGATACCCATAGCTTACGCCTCCTTCCAGTGGGTATATTGCGGCGGCCATCAGCCTGTCCACTGACCACCAGAGAACAGAGGCGTCACATAAGCCATGATGAATCCGAGACCATTGAGGACGGCCCAGGTAATGCAGATGCGCTTCAGCCACGCCCGGCTCTCATCGACTGTCCGGCCGGAGCGCGAAAAGTTCATAAGCAGAAGCGCCACCGAGGCGGTCACGATGGCCGCAATGGTGGAGATGGCGAGAATCTGCGTGTAGACATCCTGCATAATTTCCTTGGCCTTCGTCCAAACATCGGTTGCAGCAAATGCCGGCTGACAGAACATCATCGCCATCATCACACAGAGGAACGCCGTATAGGCGATCCGGCCGATGGAAACTCGACGAGGCGGGCTGCTGTCATCTTCCCGCCGCTGCTGTTGAGGTGTTCTCAGTTTTTTCAATTTTGCGGACCTCCAATCCAAATGTGATGTTCATTGCTCAAAAAGCAAAGAAGGAGCCCGCATCCGTTGTGCAGATGTGGACTCCTTCTCAGGCCAAAGACCGTTTGGGCAGCAAAAAAGCACCTCGAAAAAGGTGCTGTTCACTGCCTGTATTCAGTTTTGGGTGCAAGTTTGAGCATATTCAGTCTAACACATAGGGATTTACGGCTCAAGGGCAGGAACGCGCCAATTTCAGTCCCGAATTGTGCCAATTACTTGCCCGCCTTTTTTTCGGTGGCTTTTGGCTCCGGGAAGAACTGCTCCAGCACATCCAGACTGTCCTTAGAGGTGTAGCCCCACAGCACCGAACTGAGGGCGTCAATGGCCTCCCGCCGCTTGCGGTAGTAGGTGCGGAAGGAGATGTCCCGAATGTGCGGACGCAGGTTCTCGATGATTTCCTCCACATTCTTCAGCTGCTGGGGAGAGAGGAAAGAGTAGTACAGCAGCCAGTAATACGCCTCGCCGTTCTTATGGCGGGTGCGGAGCAATTCGACTGCCGAATCCAGGAGCTTCAGCATCTTGTGGCTGCGCTCAATGCACTTGGCATGGTGCTCAATGTCACTCCCGTTCAGGTCTGCGCCGGCCAGATAGACGGAATCCAGAAATTCCTCGATGGAAGTGCCGTATTCGATCTCGAACTTGGCCCGCACATGCTGGACGGAAATCTCCAAGCTCCAAACCACATCGCGGTATTTTTTCAGCAGTTTCCAGGTATCATGGTATAGAGGGTTCTCAGCGACATCTTTTTCAACAAATTTCTTCATGGTAAGACCTCCTTGTTCAATTCTCCGCTGAGGGAGAGAGTGTAAGTTCAAAAGTGGCGACCTGCTTGTTCCCACACAGAACAGCAAGGCCAAAACGCATCAGGGACTGCTCTCGCGCGCGGGGGAGTAAATCTTCCCGGCAGTCGCCCGATAAGGGATATAACTTGTAGCGAGAGAGCGGGCAGCCAAAGCACAAAATCCCTTGTGCCATCAGGATTTGCGCCATTTTCTGAAGGATAATTTCAATGTGCGATTTTGAAACGCTGGCGAGTTCATCTGAAACGATGACCTCATGCTCCAAGGCGGGGGCGTCGTGGCCTGCGCTGTCCTCCTTCGGGAGTTCCAGGCGTATGTTAAGCGTCATAGCGACCTCCTCTTTATCCACCATCACATCCGAAATCTCGAACATGGTGGACAGATATTTTTGCAGATAGATTACGCTGCCATGCCGGCCAGGGAAGGACATGAGGGAGATGTAGTCCAGCGCGGCCAGCTTTTTCAGGACACGGCCGACTGTCGCCCGGGACAGCCCCCAGCGGGCAGCCAGCTCGGTGTAGGTGACAAGGGGATTTCCGGTGCCGTTGCGGAAATAGACCACCGGCCCCAGGTCTGACCCCTGCACCTGATTGTCGTTGTAGATGGCGGATACCCACAGGTCCAGCACAATGTCCATCTCGGAGCAGCGGTCTGAACTGATGAGGTCGGTGGCAACGGAAACCGGCAGGAAGAAAAAGCCGGTGTCCTTCTGGCAGGGGGCATTGTACTCCAGGACCGTATTATGCCGCGCCCAGTCGCAGATCTTATAGCGGACTACATTCCCGCGGCCCAGTGTCTGAAAGGAAATAAGGTTCTGCTTCTGCAGCCGTTCCAGTACGGCCAGCGCCTGGCACTGGAACCGGGTACGGAACCATTGGGACAGCTCCTTGAGGGTGCAGACCCATTCGCCAGGGTAGACGGTATAGCTGATGCCGTCGATGCGGCGATATGAGGTGCGGAAGTTTGCGTAGCTGCAAAGTACCGTAAAATAAAAAAGGCCGGAGCCTCCGCTTACGCGAATGCTCCGGTCCTCCATCAGAAAGCGGACGAACTGCCGGTATATCCGGCAGCGTGGGTAATCCACAATCTGTTTAATTTGTAATTGATAGGTTGGCATGGCTTTCTCCTTTTTATATATAAGGTATGAAATTGGAAAGGCCAACGAAAAAATCGTTGACTTGAACATCTTGGGGGCTTATGTTATTATTGTATTGTAAAAAGAATCGGCTGGGGGCTTTGTCGATTGGGTTCAGCTGATTGCTCTGAATGGCTTTCGTTGTTCTAAGGCACACAGCATTTGGGATGTTCTCCATTGCTCTACAATGTATCAGTCGATTTTTTGGAAATATTTTACAAAAAATTTTGTTTGGGATTTTTTGTAAAAATGCTCAAAAAAAGGACGGGAAACCGGCCTACAACTTTCTACAACTTTTTTACAACTTTTGCCCCGAACCAGACGGCACAGGAGGACACACTATGGAATCCAAAAAGTTAGAAAAACCTCGTGAAAACGGCACTTTTTCGACCGTACAAGGCGTGATGAAACCGGATGAAGAGGGTAGAAGGGTGTTCCCCACCATGAAGCCGCTGGATAAGTAAGGCGGGCAAACAGGCAGTTCCCGCGCCGTATGCGGCTTTTGGCCGGGAATTGCGTGCCGACACAAGATTTTCCGCTCCGCCCAAGGAAAATTTGGGCGGGGCATTTTTTTGCCGGTGAAACCGGGGGCTCCTTTGCCGCCGAGAAGGGATCTGTTTTGTGCCATGCAGTTTAATTCCATCGACTTTCTGATCTATTTTCCCATCGTCACGCTTTTGTATTTTCTGCTGCCGCAGAAGATCAAGTGGGTGTGGCTGCTGGCCTGCAGCGTGTATTTTTACATGTGCTGGAAGGCCAAATATATCATTCTGATCGGGTTTTCCATCCTGGTCACCTACGCGGGCTCGCTGCTCATCCAGCGCTGGCGGCAAAAACGGCCGGCCCTTGCCCGGCTCACGCTGGCGGGGGTGCTGCTGTCCAACTTTACGGTGCTGTTCGCCTTCAAGTATTACGGCTTTTTCTCCACTGTGCTGGAAACGGCCAGCGCCGGGCATCTGCTGCTGCCCGCGTTCCGCTTCGCGCTGCCGGTGGGCATCAGCTTTTATACCTTTCAGGCGCTGGGCTATTCCATCGACGTGTACCGGGGCGATCTGAAGGCCGAGCGCAACCCCTTCCGCTATGCGCTGTTCGTCTGCTTTTTCCCCCAGCTGGTGGCGGGCCCCATCGAACGGGCCACCAACCTGCTGCCCCAGTTCTACGAGCGGCACAGCTTTGATTACGACCGGATGAAGCAGGGCCTGCTGCTCATGGGCTGGGGCCTGTTTCAGAAGATCGTGATTGCGGACCGGATGGCGGTGATCGTGGATCATGTGTACGGCGAATACCAGACCGCCCCGGGCAGCGCGCTGGCGGTGGCCACGGTGGCGTTCTCGTTCCAGATCTACTGCGACTTCGCCTCCTATTCCAACATTGCCATCGGCGCGGCCCAGGTGCTGGGCTACCGGCTGATGCAGAACTTCAACGCGCCCTATCTGGCCTGCTCCATCAAGGAGTTCTGGCGCAGGTGGCACATTTCGCTGTCCACCTGGTTCAAGGATTATCTGTACATCCCGCTGGGCGGCTCCCGCCGTGGCACCGCCCGCACCTGCCTGAACGTGATGATCGTGTTTCTGGTCAGCGGCCTGTGGCACGGCGCTGCCGCCACCTTTGTGGTGTGGGGCGCGCTGCACGGGCTGTTTCAGGTGGTGCAGACCCTCTGGTACAAGGCCAATGCCCGGCGGCTGCAAACCGCGGGCAGCCTGCTGCCGCCCGCCGCTGCCCGCCTGGGTACCTTTGTGCTGGTGAACATCGCCTGGGTGTTTTTCCGAGCCGAGAGTATTTCCCAGGCGGGGGCCATCCTGTTTCGTATCAGCACCCGCTGGGCCGAAAGCCCCTTCACGCTGGCGGCGCTGGGTCTCTCGCTGCCGGACTGCGTGGTGGGAATTCTGGCGGTGGGGCTGCTCATCGCGGTGGACGTGATCTCCCAGAAGCGGGATCTGCGCCAGTGGCTGGTGAACCTTCCGCTGGCGGCCCAGTGGCTGATCTACCTGGGGGGCATCGCGGTGGTGGCGGTGTTCGGGGTCTACGGCCCGGAATACGAGACCGCGCCCTTCATCTATTTCCAGTTCTGAGAAAGGGGAGCCGAGCATGGTAGCAAGCAAAACAAAACAACATCTGCTGCGGGGGCTCAGCTTCCTTGTGCTGGCGGTGCTGCTGCTGAGCGGCCTGTCCTGGCTGCTGCGGGATCGGCAGACCACCCTTTCCTGCCTGTATTCCGAGGAGGACAATTCTCTGGATCTGCTCCTCGTGGGCAGCAGCCATGTGAACAGCGGTTACATCCCCAGCCTGCTCTGGCAGGAAAACGGGATCTCGGCCTGCAATGTGTATTCCTGGTCCCAGCCCATGTGGGTTTCCTACCATTACATAAAGGAAGCCCTCAAGACCCAGCAGCCGAAGATGATCGTGCTGGAGCTGTTCGGCATGACCTACGGCCATTCCAGCATCATGCCGGAAGAGATCGACCGCACCAGCTATCAGAACAGCTTCAACATCGACCCGGGGCTCAACTGGCTGCAGATGATCCGCACGGCGGAAACCTGTGGGCTGGATCTGCGCCCCTACGAGGATTTTCTCAATCTGCCCCGGTATCATACCCGCTGGAAGCAGCCCAGCCTGTCGATGCTCACCTATAACCCCCACAAGGACCCGGATCCGCTGAAGGGCTATGGGTTCCTGCTCACCGCCGTGCCCCAGCAAAAGCCGGAGATTGCCCCGCAGCCCGCGCTCACACCCTATGAGTACTGCGTGGAATATCTGGAAAAGATCGTGGCCCTGTGCGAGAAGGAGGACATCCGGCTGGTGTTCACCATCACGCCCTATGTGTACAGCGAGGCGGAGCAGGGAATCTTCCAGTGGATCAGCGAGTATGCGCAGAGCCATGAAATCCCGCTGCTGAACTACAACGGGCCGAACGGCGAGCGCATCGGCATCGACTATGCCACCGATCTTTCCGACTGGGGGCACCTGAACTATTCCGGCGCACAGAAGGTCACCATGGACCTGTGCCGCTTTTTGCAGGACTACGCACAGGAATTCCCCGCAAGGGAGGAGCACAGAAATGCTGCCCTGCTGAACGAGCAGCTGGGCTATTACCAGCGCATTGCGCAGGTGCAGCCGCTGCTGAGCGAGACGGATTATTCCGCCTGGCTGGCCCGGGCCGCCGCCGATCCGGAGCTGGTGGTCTTTTTGCAGGCAGACGGCACGGACGGCGAGGCCCTGCGGCTGACCAACAGGGCGCTGGCCGAGGCCGGACATAAGCCCATTGCCGCCGGTGGCCGGATGCAGATCGACGAAAACGGCGCGCAGGCCTGCGGCGAGCAGCTGGACTTTGCCCTCTTCGATAAAAAGGGCCGGGTGGAATTCAACCCGGCGGAAAATGCGATTCTGCTGAACGGCAAGGCCGCGCCGCTGGGAGGGGAAGCCGTCACCGCGGTGGTGTACGATACCGTGCTGGGCCGCCCGCTGGAAAGTGCCAGCCTGAGCGAATCGCTGGAATTCACCCACCGGGAATTCACCTCGGATCTGCTGCCCCAGTACCGCTGAGGCCGCGCCACCCAAACAGAAAAGGAGAACAGATTCCATGAAGATTTTAGCTGTGGATTACGGCGACGCCCGCACCGGCCTTGCCATCAGCGACGCCAGCGAGCTGCTGGCTACCCCTCTGCCCCAGATTGAGGAAAAGAGCATGAACAAGGCGGCGGCCGCCATTCTGGAAGCCGCCCGCGCCCAGAAGGCGGAGATGATCGTGGTGGGCCTGCCCCGCAACATGGACGGCACCGAGGGTTCCCGTGCCCAGAAAACCCGCAAGATGGCGGCCATTCTGGAGCGGGACGGCCAGCTGCCGGTGCGCTTCTGCGACGAGCGCCGCACCACCGTTACCGCCGCGGCCCAGCTCAGCGAGGTGGGAACCTTCGGCAAAAAGCGCAAGGAGATTCTGGATTCGGTGAGCGCCGCCGTGATTCTGGAAAGCTTTCTGGCCTGGCGCAAGCATCACCCCGAAGAGGCCTGATCGCACTTCGTGAGAAAATCGTAAGATTTCCGCAAGCAAAAAGAAAGGCACATCCGCGCCCTGTTCTGGTAGGATAATACCGGAGCAGGGCGCTTTTTTGCGGGCGCTTGCGCCATGCAGGGGTTTGCCGTATCATAGAAGGCGAAACAAGCCAGGGAAAAGGGGAGACATGGATATGAGTGCGAAAATCCTGCTGGTGGACGACGAGGCCGCCATTGCGGATTTGGTGGAGGTTTACCTTACAAACGAGGGCTACACCGTTTATAAATGCGAGAACGCCGCACAGGCGCTGGAATGCGTGGAGCAGAAGCCGGTGGATCTGGCCATTCTGGACGTGATGCTGCCGGATCTGAGCGGCTTCGAGCTGTGCCGACGCATCCGGCAAAAGCATCTGTGGCCCATCCTGATGCTCACCGCCAGGGTGGAGGATCTGGACAAGATTCAGGGCCTGATGCTGGGGGCGGACGACTACATCACCAAACCCTTCAACCCACTGGAGCTGCTGGCCCGGGTCAAGACCCAGCTGCGCCGCTACACCCAGTACAATCAGTCTGCCCAGCCGGAAAAAGGCGGCGAATATGAGTTCAACGGCCTGTACATCAGCGAGGTTACCCACAAGTGCACCCTGTACGGGGAGGAGCTGGCCCTCACACCGCTGGAATTCTCGATTTTGTGGTATCTGTGCAGCCACCGGGGGCAGGTGGTGCCCAGTGAGCAGCTGTTTCAGGAGGTGTGGGGCGAGAAGTACATCGACGGCAACAACACCGTGATGACCCATATCGCCCGCCTGCGGGAAAAGATGCACGAAAAGAGCCGCCATCCGAAATTTATCAAAACTGTCTGGGGAGTGGGATATACCATTGAATGAGCTGCGCAAAAACTGGGTCCATCGCCGGGCCGCACTGGGGCTGACGCTGCAGCTGGCCGTCATGCTGGCGGTGTTCTGGGGCGGAAACTGGCTGCTGTTCAATCTGGCCAGCCTTGTGTATTTCCAGCTGGAACTGGGCCGTTACTGGTGGGTGTTTCTGTTTAAGGAGCTGTTCCTGCATCTTTTGCCGGTGCTGCGGCCGGTGTGGAGCGTGGGGGGAACACTGCTGCTCACCGGCTGGGTTTTCTGCAAGCCGCTGCGCTATCTGGACGAGGTGACCGAGGCCGCCGGCCGTCTGGCCCGCCCGGGGGAGGACCCCATCCGGCTGCGCCCTCAGCTGAAAACCGTGCAGGATCAGCTGAATCAGGCCCGGGAGCAGGGGCTTCGGGCGGCGGCGGCCCTGCGGCAGGAGGAACAGCGCAAAAACGACCTGATCGTCTATCTGGCTCACGATTTGAAAACCCCGCTCACCAGTGTGATCGGCTACCTGAACCTGCTGGTGGATGAACCGCAGATCAGCCCGGCCACCCGGGCCCGCTACACCGGCATCGCGCTGGAAAAGGCGCTGCGGCTGGAGGAGCTGGTGAACGAGTTCTTCGAGATCACCCGCTTCAGCCTGAGTCATCTGGAGCTGGAGCTTTCCCGGGTGGATCTTTCGCTGATGCTGCGCCAGATGGTCAGCGAGTTTTCACCGGAGCTGGCGGAAAAGCGGCTGGATTGCAGAATGGAGCTGCCGCAGGAGCTGCCCGTCCGGTGCGATGCGGCCAAGCTGGCCCGGGTGTTCGACAACCTTCTGCGCAACGCGGTGAGCTACGGCGATCCGGGCACCACCCTGTTTGTCCGGGGTGGGCTGGACGGCGACATGGTGGAGCTGCACTTTGTGAACCACGGCCGCACCATCCCGCCGGAAAAGCTGGCCCGCATCTTCGAAAAGTTCTTCCGGGCGGATGAATCCCGGGCCAGTGCCAGCGGAAACGCCGGGCTGGGCCTTGCCATTGCAAAACAGATCGTGGAGCAGCATGGGGGCAGCATCGCCGCCGCCAGCGCCGACGATCGGGTGGAATTCACCCTGCGCCTGCCCCGGAATGGGCCGCAGAAAACGGGAGGGTACTGAGATGAGGCTTCAACAGCGGAGAAAACGGTTCTTTGCAGCGTTGACCATGCTGTATGCGGTGCTGCTGGTGGTGTTCTGCATCACTCGATTCCGTCTGCTCTTTTGGCTGCTGGGCAACCCCCTTTTGCCGGAAACCGGGGTGAACCTGATCCCCTTTGCCTCGTTGATGCAGGGAATCCGGCAATATGGCGGCCTTTCCTGGGATATGCTGGGCAACCTGCTGATGTATGTTCCCGTAGGAGTGATGTTCTGTTACTGGCACAATGCCCGCTGGTGGCAAAACGCTTTGCTGGGCGCGGGTGTGTCGGTGGCGGTAGAGCTGCTGCAGCTGCTGTTGCATACCGGCTCCTGTGATGTGGATGATTTTCTTGTGAACGCGCTGGGCAGCTTTGCGGGAGCGGCGGCCTTTGCGTTGGTTCTCCAGCTTTGCAAACACGAAAGGAATCAGGCCCGGGAAGTGGTGGAGATCATCGCCACCCTGTTTGTACCCTTTCTGGTGATTTATGTGGCAGATTTCTTTTCCGGCGGCGAAAATTTCCTGTTTGGGTATCTGGCGCTGGTGGCGGTGTATTTCTGGGGCTGTGGCCGGTGGCTGCTGAGGGATTTGACTCCACGGCAAAAACGGTGGTATGGGCTGGCTGCGGTGGCAGTTGGGCTGTGGTTTTTCCTTTTCTTTTTGATCGGCCCGGTGAGCAGGGCGGTACGCATGGCTTTGAAAGGGCTGTAACCGGCGAAAGAAACAGAAAAGAGCTCTGTGCGCAGCACAGGGCTCTTTTTGGTGCTGTAAAAATGTTCAGCCTTGACAAAGCGGGACAAAAACGCCTATAATACAAAAGTTAGCTTGCTAATTATTAGAATACTAATGAAATGCCGCGACAGGGGAGGAACCTTGCGATGGAACACAGCTTTCACTATCTGCTTTTGGCCAATCAGTCCATGGTGCACCGGCAGCTGCTGGCGCAGCTGAAGGATACCGGGTTGACGCTGGGCCAGCCCAAGGTGCTGGATTATCTGCAGGATCACGACGGGGCCCATCAGGCCGAGATCGCCCGTGCCTGCCACATCGAGCCCGCGTCTCTCACTTCGGTGTTGAACCGGATGGAGGAAAAGGCTCTGGTGGAGCGCCGCACCCAGCAGGGAGACCGGCGCAGCTTTGCGGTTTATCTCACCGAACAGGGCCGGCAGATGGCCCGGCGGGTGCAGCAGGCGTTTGCACAGCTGGAGGAGCAGGCCTTTGCGGGGGTGAGCGAAGCGGAGCGGGAGCAGTTCCTTGCGGTGTTCCGCCGCGTTTACGGCAATCTGAAAGAGGGGGAACGTTAATTTTTTATGGAAAAAGCAAAACGGTATCTGGTGTTTTTGTTCGGGCTGTTCATCAGCTCCTTTGGTGTGAGCCTGATCACCAAGGCGAATCTGGGCACCTCGCCCATCTCGGCCATTCCCTATGTGCTGAGCCTGAACTTTCCCTTCACGCTGGGTCAGTTCACCATTGCGTTCAGCCTGTTTCTGATTCTGTTGCAGCTGTTTATCCTGCGGCGGAATTTCAAGGCGGAGCATCTGTTGCAGATTCCCATTTCGGTGGCCTTCGGCTATTTCATCGATCTGACCATGGTCATGCTGGGGTTTGTGGCCCCCGGCAGCTATCCGGTCAAGCTGGTGGCCCTGCTGATCGGCTGTGTGATCCTGGGCTTCGGTGTGTATCTGGAGGTGGTGGCCGATGTGGCCATGCTGCCCGGTGAATCTTTTGTGCGGGCGGTCACCCAGACCTGGAAAACCGACTTCGGCACCACCAAGGTCTGCTTTGACGTGTCCATGACGGTGATTGCCGCGGTGATTTCTCTGGTGCTTGCCCACACGCTGTACGGCGTGCGGGAAGGCACGGTGATCGCGGCGCTGCTGGTGGGCTTTATTGCCCGGCTGTTCGGCCGTCTGCTGCCCTTTGTACCGGCGCTGCTGTTCGGCAAAAAGGAGGAGAGCGAAGCCGCCGTGGCACTGGAAAACGGTCAGGGCGGTTGGGTGATCGCCATTGGCCGGCAGTACGGCAGCGGCGGCCGGGACATTGGCAGGAAGCTGGCCCAGCGGTTGGGCTATGAATTCTACGATGACGCCATCGTACAGATGGCCGCCGGCACCACCGGCTACACGCCCCAGTTCGTGCGCCAGCGGGAAGAAAACATGACCAACAGCTTTCTGTACGATCTGGTGAATCAGATGTATGCCTACGCTCCCGAGGAGGAATCCCCCAAGGACAGCGTGTTCCTGGCCGAGAAAAAGGCCATTGAGGAGATTGCCGCCAAGGGCAGCTGTGTCATTGTGGGCCGCTGCGCGGACTATCTGCTGCGGGAGGACCCCCGCTGCCTGCGGGTCTGGCTGCATGCGGACAGGGCCCGGCGGGTAAAGCGGATCATGGAGCTGGAGCAGCTGGATGAGGCGGCAGCAAAGACCCGCATCGCCCAGGAGAACCGGCGGCGGGCCACCAACTACCAGTACTACACCCGGCGGGTGTGGGGCCTGGGCAAAAACTACCACCTCACGCTGGACACCGGTCTGGGTGAGGAGTATGTGCAGGCCTGCATCGAGGCTGCCCTGAAGGCACTGGAGGCCGGGCAGAAGGCAACCGTTTAAAGTAACAGCAAAACAAAAAACAGCACCGGCAACTTGTTTGCCGGTGCTGTCAGCCTGTCGAAAAAGGTCACCGAAAGGTGGCCTTTTTCTCGTATTGAGGAAAAGAAAGCGGTATAATAGTGTGGGGGGATAAAAATGCTGG
>NZ_SLUM01000022.1 GCF_004345265.1 Allofournierella massiliensis | reverse complement strand
GCAGTTTCAGACTACAACAAAAAATGAGATAGGCAACCCTTTCGGGGAAGTCTATCTCATTTTTTTCATTTTAGGCTATTTTGCAACAGCCCCTTCTTATTTTTCACCACATGATACATTGACCAATCACCTTTTCTGTTAGCAGACTTTTTGCAAGGGTTTTAGGCCGTGTTAGCAAGATACCTGATTTCGTTAGCAAATTTTGCTCTTTCCTGCTAATTGTGTTAGCAGACCCGTCTGAAGAAAATTCAAACAAGGAACGGTCAACTTTCTTTGCAAATTCAAAAATTCCGTTAGCAAGCCACCTTCACGCCGTTAGCAAGCTGGATTTTTCTTCCATTTTTTCAAAATAGCGAAAAAAGGAAAATGCCGAAAACCCTTGATTTAGCAAGGCTTTGATAAGGATGGTAGTAGAAAACCAGTAAAATCAAGGCTTTGCAGACAGCAGGCAGACGGTGCTTTTATAAAAAATGAATATGAAGATGGAAAAAGACGCATTTTGAGATTTGCGTCTTTTTCTATTGGGCTTTCTGCTTTACCTTGAGAAATGAGCAGACAACAGCAAACGCCATTGAATGGACTTCCATTGATGGTGTTTTTTTATTGTCTGGAAAGGAGCAGAAAAATGGAAACAACACATGAAAAAGCAAAACGAAAGGCGGTCTATGTGTGCCCTTAAATTAGGAAGCCTGTTTGACGGAATCGGCGTGTTCCCTCTTGCGGCTTCCCGTAATGGAATTATTCCCGTTTGGGCAAGCGAGATTGAAAAATCCCCGATAGCCATAACCAAACGCCACTTCCCAGACATGGAACATTTAGGGGATATTACAAAGATACACGGAGGAAACATCTCTCCTGTTCACATTATTACATTCGGTTCGCCCTGCCAGAACCTTTCTAAAATCGGAAAGCGTGAGGGACTGGCCGGAAGCAAATCAGGACTGTTTTTTCAGGCTATCAGAATTATAGAAGAAATGAGGTGTGCTACAAATGGGTTATATCCAGTTATCGCTGTTTGGGAAAACGTCATGGGAGCGTTTTCTTCAAATGACCGGATGGATTTTAGAGCCGTGCTGCAATCATTTTCCGATACCGAAATTTCAATGCCTCCTACTGGAGGATGGGCTAACGCCGGTATGGTGCGAGGGGGAAAGACTGACCTGTGCTGGCGGCTCATGGATGCCCAGTATTGGGGAAAGCCCCGGCTTGTTCAGCGAAGAAAAAGAATCTTCCTTGTGGCAGATTTTAGAGGACAGCGTTCCGCAGAAATACTATTTAAGCCCCGCGATATGTTCCCGCTTCCTCCGCCTTGCACAGACTACGGGCTGCCCACCGCCGGAGCCAGTCGAATATCTCTTGATAAAACAAGGGGGAAAATACCCGTCATCCGCCCCTTTCAGGAACGGCGTATGCGGAGTGCCGCAAAATCAGGAAATCAGTCTGCTTTCCTCACAAGTTTCGGACGACCAGATGAACCTTTTCCAACTCTGTTGGCAAAAGCAGTCAATATGATTTCATTCTGGTATGAGGGAGAAGAAAAAGACGGAGTTCTCCGAAATTTGACACCCGTAGAGTGTGAGCGTTTGATGGGATTACCGGATGGGTGGACAGCATATGGAAATTTAGGACAGCCCATTAGCGATAATGCACGGTGCAAAGCACTTGGAAACGCAATCGCCCTGCCGTGTGCTGATTACATCATGGCAGGAATAGCAGAAACCATACATGAATAAGAAAGGCGGTCTTGTATGACAGAGAAGAATCGTTCCCCTCCGCTGTCGGATGGAACATCAACAGAAACTATCGAACCAACTATATTATTTCAGAAAGGACAGGTACATCTATATGGAATTAAAATTCGTTATCCCCAACATGGAAAAGACATTCGGCAACTTGGAGTTTGCCGGAGAAGACAAAACAGAACAGAGAAGAATCAACGGACGCATGGCGGTACTCTCCCGAAGCTTCAACCTTTATTCAGACGTACAGAGGGCGGATGATATTGTGGTTATCCTCCCTGCCGAAGCCGGAGAAAAACATTTTGACTTTGAGGAACGTGTGAAGCTCGTCAATCCCCGTATCACCGCAGAGGGCTATAAAATCGGCACAAGGGGCTTTACCAACTACATTTTACACGCTGACGATATGGTAAAAGCATAAGGAAAAGGAGGACATCAGACTATGAGATTAGCAAACGGAATCGTGATTGACAAGGAAGCAACATTCGGGGCATTGAAATTTTCTGCCCTCCGCCGTGAGGTTCACCTCCAGAATGAAGACGGCTCGGTATCAGAAGAAATCAAGGAGCGTACCTATGACTTAAAATCCAGAGGACAGGGGCGTATGATTCAGGTTTCTATCCCTGCCAGCGTGCCGTTAAAGGAGTTCGATTACAACGCAGAGGTGGAACTTATCAATCCAGTGGCAGATACCGTGGCAACGGCTACCTTTCAGGGAGCAGAGGTGGACTGGTACATCAAAGCAGAGGATATTGTCCTGAAAAAAGGGGCTGCCATGAATCCCCAGACACCGAAGAAAGACGTTCCCCCTGTAAAATAGCAGCTAAATAAGAGAAAAGCGAAAGGAGGATTGTTCCCATGAAGCAGCTTTTCCCCCGTGGAAAACGTATCCGCCCCACGGATAAAGACCTTGTGTTCCATACTGCCCTTGCCGCCCTGTTCCCTGTCTTCCTGCTGGTTGTCCTGCTGTTTCATATCCGGCAAATTGCCGGAACCGACTGGCAGGAAGTGTCCCTCTCCCAGATAGTACAGGATGTAAATATCCCTTACCTGTTATTCAGCATGGGCGTGGCAGGGCTGGTGTGCCTTACAGCAGTTCTTCTGTTCTGGCGATACCGCAGGGATGAAGTAAAGCAACTCATCCACCGCCAAAAGCTGGCAAGGATGGTGTTGGAAAACAAGTGGTATGAATCGGAGCAGAGAAAGGAGGACGCTTTTTTCAAGGACTTGTCTTCCAGCCGTTCCAAGGAAACCATCACTTACTTTCCAAAAATCTATTACCGGATGAAACAGGGTTTGCTCCATATCCGTGTGGAAATCACCTTGGGTAAATATCAGGAACAGCTCTTAAACTTGGAGAAAAAGCTGGAAAGCGGCTTGTACTGTGAGCTGACGGATAAAGAATTAAAGGATTCCTACGTGGAGTACACCCTGCTCTATGATACCATTGGAGGCCGTATCTCCATTGAGGACGTACAGGCAAAGGACGGCAGGCTCCGGCTCATGGAAAATGTCTGGTGGGAGTATGACAAGCTCCCCCATATGCTCATTGCCGGAGGAACCGGCGGCGGAAAGACCTACTTTATCCTGACCCTCATTGAAGCCCTGCTCCGCACCAACGCCGTCCTGTCCGTGTTAGACCCGAAGAACGCCGACCTTGCGGATTTACAGGCGGTTATGCCGGATGTGTACTACAAAAAGGAAGATATGCTCGCCTGCATTGACCGTTTCTATGAAGAAATGATGAAACGCAGCGAAGACATGAAGCTCATGGAGAATTACCGGACAGGGGAAAACTACGCTTACTTGGGGCTTCCTGCAAATTTCCTTATCTTTGATGAATATGTAGCATTTATGGAAATGCTCGGCACAAAGGAAAACGCCGCTGTCCTCAACAAATTAAAGCAAATCGTTATGCTTGGGCGGCAGGCTGGTTTCTTCCTGATTCTCGCCTGCCAGCGTCCGGACGCAAAGTATCTGGGGGACGGAATCCGTGACCAGTTTAATTTCCGTGTAGCTCTGGGGCGGATGTCGGAAATGGGTTATGGAATGATGTTCGGGGAAACCACAAAGGACTTCTTCCTCAAGCAGATAAAAGGGCGTGGCTATGTGGATGTGGGAACCAGCGTTATCTCGGAGTTTTACACGCCCCTTGTCCCAAAAGGACACGATTTCCTCAAAGAAATAAAAAAACTGACAGACAGCAGGCAGGGAGTGCAGGCGGCGTGCGAAGCGAAAGCCGCAGAAACGGACTGACCTGCTGTGGCTGGTGTGCCGCAAGGCACGCCAGCATAAACCCCTCGTATCTAACAGAGGGGTACAAATCGACAGGCAACAACCAAACAACAGGGCAAAATCCCACGGTACACAAGGGATTTTCCCCATATCCGGCGTGTGTCAACAAGGCTCTGAAAGTTGACATACGCTTTTTTAGACAGGAGGGATTTTCACTGAATGAAGAAACATGGGTACGGGACATCAAAGAAAAACGGGAAATTTATGGTATCTCACAACAGAAACTTGCGTTAGCTGCCGGAATCACACGTCCGTACCTGAGCGATATTGAAACGGGCAAGGCTCACCCGTCCGAAGCATTACAGGAAGCCATCACGGAAGCTCTGGAACGCTTCAATCCAGACACTCCCCTTGAAATGCTCTTTGATTATGTGCGGATTCGTTTTCCCACTACGGATGTGAAGCATATCGTGGAAGACGTGCTTCGGCTAAGGCTTCCCTACTTTATCCATGAAGACTACGGCTTCTACTCTTACACAGAACATTACTATCTTGGGGATATTTTCGTTTTGGTATCGCCGGAACTGGAAAAAGGGGTGCTGCTGGAACTGAAAGGGCGTGGCTGCCGCCAGTTTGAAAGCTATCTGCTGGCACAGGAACGGAGCTGGTATGAGTTTTTCATGGACGTTCTCATGGAGGACGGCGTGATGAAGCGGCTTGACCTCGCCATCAATGACAAAACGGGAATCCTGAACATTCCCCATCTGACAGAGAAGTGCCGGAATGAGGAATGTATCTCGGTCTTCCGCAGCTTCAAAAGCTACCGCAGCGGCGAACTGGTACGGCGTGAGGAAAAAGAATGTATGGGGAACACCCTGTATATCGGCTCCCTCCAAAGTGAGGTGTACTTCTGCATTTACGAAAAAGACTATGAGCAGTACAAAAAGCATGATATTCCCATTGAAGACGCAGAGGTAAAGAACCGTTTTGAAATCCGGCTGAAAAATGAGCGTGCCTTTTACGCCATCCGTGACCTGTTAGAACATGACAATCCAGAACGGACAGCCTTTCAAATCATCAACCGTTATGTCCGGTTCGTGGATAGGGACGATACGAAGCCCCGTTCTGACTGGCGTATCAATGAGGAATGGGCGTGGTTCATTGGAGAACACAGAGGAATCCTGAAACTGACAACCAAACCGGAACCCTATTCCTTTGAACGTACCCTGCACTGGCTCTCCCATCAGGTAGCCCCCACGTTAAAGCTGGCTCTCCGTCTGGATAAGATGAACCACACCCAGATTGTCCATGACATCATCACCCACGCAAAGCTGACGGAGAAACACGAAAAAATCCTGAAGCAGCAAGCCGCCGCTGCAAAGGAGGTGGTGCTTTAACGGCGGCAATCTTGGAACCTAAGAACTCTTACAGGAAAGAAAGGAGCTTTTATGAATTTCGGACAGAATCTTTATAACTGGTTTTTATCCAACGCCCAGTCCCTTGTGCTGCTGGCAATCGTGGTGATTGGACTGTACCTCGGATTTAAGAGGGAATTTTCCAAACTTATCGGTTTTCTGGTGGTGTCCCTTGTAGCGGTCGGTCTGGTCTTCAATGCGGACGGTGTAAAGGACATCTTACTGGAACTGTTCAATAAGATTATCGGTGCATAGGAAACCCTTGTTACACTTCCGTTATGGAGCAAGCTCTGATTGCTTCATGGCGGAAGTCCACTAGGGGCTTGGGGAGCGTAACTCCCCAAAAGAAGCATGACAGAGAATGAAGGTGACAATATGGAAGAAATGCGGATTTACATTGCCAACTTAGGCAAATACAATGAGGGCGAACTGGTAGGGGCATGGTTCACGCCGCCTGTGGATTTTGAGGAAGTCAAGGAACGTATCGGCTTGAATGATGAGTATGAGGAATACGCCATCCATGATTATGAGCTGCCTTTTGAGATTGACGAATATACCCCCATTGAGGAAGTCAACCGCCTGTGTGAAATGGTGGAGGACTTACCGGAGTACATTCAGGAGGAACTATCAGAGCTGCAATCCTATTTTGGCAGTATCGAAGAACTCTGTGAGCATGAAGACGATATTATCTGCCATTCCGGCTGTGACGATATGGCGGATGTGGCTCGCTGCTATCTGGAAGAAAGCGGACAACTTGGAGAACTTCCGGCACACTTACAAAACTATATCGACTACGCCGCCTATGGGCGTGACATGGAATTGGAGGGAACCTTTGTTGTCACGAACCACGGCGTATATGAAATCATACGGTAGACCCGTCTGTATCTCTTTCAGGAAATACAGGCGGATTTTTTATTCAGGGGCGGCTCTTTTGCTGTCCCCATCTTTTAGAAAGGACGGACAACATGAAGAAAATACGAAGCTATACCAGTATCTGGTCGGTGGAAAAGGTACTCTATTCCATCAATGATTTTAAGCTGCCATTCCCCATCACGTTCACACAGATGGCGTGGTTCGTAGTATCGGTGTTTGCAGTTATGCTCTTGGGGAACCTCCCTCCCCTTTCGTTCATTGACGGGGCATTTTTAAAATACTTCGGCGTACCCTTTGCCCTCACTTGGTTCATGTGCCAGAAGACCTTTGACGGGAAGAAGCCTTACGGCTTCCTGAAATCCGTACTGGCATATCTGGTACGCCCGAAACTGACCTATGCAGGAAAGCCCGTGAAGCTGGAAAAGGAATATCCGGCACAGCCCATCACGGCAGTAAGGAGTGATATTTATGGCATATCCGATTAAGTATATCGAAAATAATCTTGTGTTCAACCATGACGGGGAGTGCTTTGCTTACTATGAGCTGCTTCCCTACAACTATTCCTTTTTAAGCCCTGAACAGAAATATCAGGTACACGATTCGTTCCGGCAGCTTATCGCCCAGAACAGGGACGGGAAGATTCACGCCCTGCAAATCAGCACCGAATCCAGCATACGGGCAGCACAGGAACGCTCCAAACAGGAAGTAACAGGCAAGTTAAAAGATATTGCCTGTGCAAAGATTGACGCACAGACCGAAGCCCTGATTTCCATGATAGGGGAAAATCAGGTGGACTACCGCTTTTTTATCGGCTTCAAGCTGCTTGTCAATGAGCAGGAAGTCACCATGAAGCAGTTTCGCAGGGAAGCAAAGACCGCCGTTTCCGATTTCCTCCATGAAGTCAACCACAAACTCATGGGGGATTTTGTTTCCATGAGCAATGAAGAAATCTGGCGGTTTCAGAAGATGGAAAAGCTGCTGGAAAGTAAAATCTCACGCCGCTTCAAAGTCCGGCGGCTTAACAAGGACGATTTTGGCTATCTGATTGAGCATTTATACGGGCAGACCGGAACCGCCTACGAAGATTATGAGTATTATCTTCCGAAGAAACGGTTTCAGGAGGAAACGCTGGTGAAATACTATGACCTCATCAAACCCACCCGTTGTCTGATAGAGGAAAACCAACGGTATCTGAAAATCGAACAGGAAGACGGGACAGTATATGCCGCCTACTTTACCATCAACAGCATTGTGGGGGAACTGGACTTCCCATCCTCGGAAATCTTTTACTATCAGCAGCAGCAATTCACTTTTCCCATTGATACCTCTATGAATGTGGAGATTGTGACAAACCGGAAAGCCCTCTCCACGGTGCGGAACAAGAAAAAAGAGCTGAAAGATTTGGACAACCACGCATGGCAGAATGACAGTGAAACCAGTACAAACGTGGTGGACGCTTTAGACAGCGTAAATGAGCTGGAATCCACCTTAGACCAGAGCAAGGAATCCATGTATAAGCTGTCCTATGTGGTGCGTGTGACGGCTCCCGACTTGGAGGAACTGAAACGCCGCTGCAATGAGGTGAAAGATTTTTATGACGATTTGAACGTGAAGCTGGTTCGCCCCTTTGGGGATATGCTGGGGCTGCATGGGGAATTTCTCCCTGCCAGCAAACGGTATCTGAACGATTACATCCAGTATGTCACCAGTGACTTCCTTGCTGGTCTTGGCTTCGGGGCAACCCAGATGTTAGGGGAACCGGAGGGCATTTATATCGGGTACAGCCTTGATACAGGAAGAAACGTCTACTTAAAGCCTGCCCTTGCCAGTCAAGGGGTAAAAGGCTCCGTCACCAACGCCCTTGCTGCCGCTTTTGTCGGCTCCCTCGGCGGTGGAAAATCATTCAGCAACAACATGATTGTCTATTATTCCGTATTATTTGGGGCACAGGCTCTCATTGTTGACCCGAAAGCGGAACGGGGACGCTGGAAAGAAACCCTGCCGGAAATCGCCCATGAAATCAATATCGTAAACCTGACCTCAGAGGAACAGAACAGGGGCTTGCTCGACCCCTATGTGATTATGGAGAACCCAAAGGATTCCGAATCACTGGCAATCGACATCCTGACCTTTTTAACAGGCATTTCCAGCCGTGACGGGGAAAAGTTCCCTGTTCTTCGGAAAGCCATCCGTGCAGTAACAAACAGTGAGGAACGGGGGCTTTTCAAAGTGATTGAGGAACTTCGGGCGGAGGGAACCACCATCAGCACCAGCATAGCTGACCATATCGAATCCTTTACGGACTATGACTTTGCACACCTGCTCTTTTCGGATGGGGATGTCACACAGTCCATCAGCCTTGAAAAGCAGCTCAATATCATTCAGGTGGCGGATTTGGTTCTGCCGGATAAGGAAACCTCGTTTGAAGAATACACCACAATGGAGCTGCTTTCCGTGGCAATGCTCATTGTAATCAGCACCTTTGCCCTCGACTTCATCCACACCGACCGCAGCGTGTTTAAGATTGTGGATTTGGATGAAGCATGGAGCTTCTTACAGGTGGCACAGGGCAAGACCCTCTCCATGAAGCTGGTTCGTGCCGGACGTGCCATGAACGCAGGCGTTTACTTTGTCACCCAGAACACGGACGATTTGCTGGATGAAAAGCTGAAAAACAATCTGGGCCTGAAGTTTGCATTCCGCTCCACGGACATCAACGAAATCAAGAAGACCCTCGCCTTTTTCGGGGTGGATTCCGAAGATGAAAACAACCAGAAGCGGCTCCGTGACTTGGAAAACGGACAGTGCCTTATCAGTGATTTGTACGGGCGTGTGGGGGTGATACAGTTCCATCCTATCTTTGAAGACCTGTTCCATGCCTTTGACACCAGACCGCCTGTTAGAAAAGAGGTGGAGGAATGAAGATAAGAAAGCCCATCCAGCAGGGGACAGCTCTTGTCCCTTGCCGGACAAAGGGAGAAAACTCTTTTAAAAAAATCGGGAGTATAGCAGGAAAAGTGCTTCTGGCACTCCTGCTCATCCTCCTGCTGCTGGCAGTCTTCGGCACAGCCGCCCACGCTGCCGGACTGGTGGATGATACGGTAGACGCTGCCAACGAATACAGCAAATATCCTCTGGACAACTACCAGCTTGATTTTTATGTGGACAGCGGATGGGACTGGCTCCCGTGGAACTGGCTGGACGGTATCGGAAAACAGGTGATGTACGGGCTGTATGCCATCACAAATTTTATCTGGACAATCAGCCTGTACCTTTCCAACGCCACGGGGTATCTGATTCAAGAAGCCTACTCGCTGGACTTTATTTCCTCTACGGCGGATTCCATTGGAAAAAATATGCAGACCTTGGCAGGCGTTACCACAGGCGGCTTGTCCTCGGAGGGATTTTATATCGGGTTCCTGCTGATTCTCATTCTGGTGGTGGGGATTTACGTTGCCTACACAGGGCTTATCAAACGGGAAACCACAAAAGCCATCCATGCCGTTGTCAATTTCGTGGTGGTGTTCGTGCTGTCCGCTGCCTTTATCGCCTATGCTCCTGATTATATCGGGAAAATCAATGAATTTTCCGCAGACATCAGCAATGCCAGCCTGACCCTTGGTACAAAGATTGTGCTGCCAAACTCGGGAAGTCAAGGAAAAGACAGTGTGGATTTGATACGGGACAGCCTGTTTTCCATTCAGGTCAAGCAGCCGTGGCTCCTGCTGCAATACGGCAACTCGGATGTGGAAAGCCTTGGGGCTGACCGTGTGGAACGCCTGCTCTCAACCAGTCCAGACGAAAACAACGGGCAGGACAGGGAAGAAATCGTAGTGGAGGAAATCGAAGACAGGGAAAACACCAACCTTACCATCACAAAGACCATCAACCGCTTGGGAACCGTCTTCTTCCTGTTCATGTTCAATATCGGTATCTCCATTTTTGTATTCCTGCTCACGGGGATAATGATTTTCTCACAGGTACTTTTTATTATCTACGCCATGTTCCTGCCTGTGAGCTTCCTCCTTAGCATGGTTCCCTCTTTTGAGGGGATGTCAAAACGTGCCATTACAAAGCTGTTCAATACCATCCTTACCAGAGCCGGAATCACCCTGATTATCACGGTAGCGTTCAGTATTTCCACCATGCTCTACAACCTGTCTGGGGAATATCCGTTCTTCCTGACGGCGTTTTTGCAGATAGTGACCTTTGCCGGAATTTATTTCAAGCTGGGGGATTTGATGGGGATGTTCTCCTTACAGAGTGGGGATTCCCAAAGCATGGGGAGCCGCATCATGCGAAGACCCCGTATGCTCATGCACGCCCATATGCACCGTTTACAGCATAAGTTAGGACGTTCTGTGGCGGCTCTTGGGGCTGGAACGGCTGCATACCACGCAGGGAAACAGGCTGGCTCAGACCAGAGAACTGCTTCCCACTCCGGCTCTTCCAAACGGACACAGGCAGACCACAGCAGACCAGACGGGCAGGCAGCACCGGAAAAGGAATCCGCATGGAAACGGGCTGGCTCTGCGGTAGGTGCGGTGGCAGATGCCAAAGATAAGATAGCCGATACTGCCGGACAGCTTCGGGAGCAGGCAAAGGATTTGCCTGTCAATGCAAAGTACGCCCTTTACCACGGGAAAACACAGGTATCAGAGGGAGTACTAGATTTTACTTCCAGCGTGACCCAGACCCGAACTGCCAGAGCCGAACAGCGGAACGCACAGGCAGAAAGCCGCAGACAGACCATTGCAGAACGCAGGGCGGAACTGGAACAGGCAAAACAGCCGCAAATGACAGCTTCCGAATCCCCCAAAGGGGCGGCTCCTGTCCATGAACGCCCTGTTACTGCAAAGCAGACAGAAGATTTCCGAAATCGTGCAGATACCACTCATACAGAAAAACCAGCCATGCAGCCAGCTTCCCCATCCATCAGGGAACGGGGACAAATTTCTTATGGGGGAACTGTGGCAGAACGGTCTTCGGTTCCGGTGGTAAAGGCTGCTTCCATCCACCATGAACAGACACCGCATGTAAGGGCAGAACGCCAGATAGTCCCTCCGGCTTCCCCAGACAAACCAGATGAAAGACAAAAGGTGGCTCCCACTGTTACACCGACTGCTCCCCGTCCGGCAAGACCTGTCCAAAATGATACGGCTCCTGTGATACCGGAAAGAAAACGGATTACCCCTGCGGTAAAAGAATCTAACTTTACCATCCGGCGTACCACCGCCAGAAAGGAGTGGACAAAAACGGTAACAGCGGCTTCCAAACAGAAGAAAGGGGAGAAACCATGAAGTTAAGACACCTTTTCTTCGCCTGTTCCGGCGTGTTCGTGATGATGTTCTCCCTGCTCCTTTTGGTGGTGATTGTCTTCTCGGATGAGGAAGACGGAGGAAGCGGCGGAAACCTTATCTATGGGGGCGTGAGCGTATCACAGGAAGTCCTCACCCATAAGCCTATGCTGGAAAAGTATGCAAGAGAATATGGCATAGAGGAATACTTAAATGTGCTGCTCGCCATCATTCAGGTGGAATCCGGCGGCACGCTGGAAGACGTTATGCAGTCCTCAGAATCTCTGGGGCTTCCCCCAAACTCCCTTAGTACAGAGGAATCCATCAAGCAGGGCTGCAAATATTTTTCGGAATTGCTCGCAGCGGCAGAAACAAAGGGCTGTGATTTAAACAGTGCGATTCAGTCCTACAACTACGGCGGCGGTTTCCTAGACTATGTGGCAGGACGTGGGAAAAAATACACCTTTGAACTGGCAGAGAGCTTCGCAAGAGAAAAATCCAGCGGAAAGAAAGTCACCTACACCAACCCTGTTGCGGTAGAGAAAAACGGGGGCTGGCGGTATTCCTACGGAAATATGTTCTATGTCCTCTTGGTATCGCAATACCTGACCGTGGCACAGTTTGATGATGAAACGGTACAGGCTATCATGGAGGAAGCCTTAAAGTATGAGGGCTGGACGTATGTGTACGGGGGCGATTCCCCCTCCACTTCCTTTGACTGTTCGGGACTGGTGCAGTGGTGCTATGGCAAGGCAGGAATCGCCCTGCCACGGACAGCACAGGAACAGTACAATGTGACGCAGCATATCCCCCTGTCCGAAGCAAAAGCAGGGGATTTGGTCTTTTTCCACTCCACCTACAACGCCGGAACCTACATCACCCATGTGGGGCTGTATGTGGGAAATAACCGGATGTACCATGCCGGAAATCCCATTGGCTACGCAGACCTGACAGGCTCTTACTGGCAACAGCACCTTGCCGGAGCCGGACGAATCAAACAATAAGAAAGGATGAACCGATATGATTCAGATTAGAAAAGAGGAACACCAGAAAAAGCAGAAAGAAAAGAAACTGAAAGTTTACAAAGTCAATACCCACAAAAAAACTGTGATTGCCCTGTGGGTGCTGCTGGCGGTGAGCTTCCTGTTTGCCGTCTATAAGAATTTCACGGCGATAGACATTCATACTGTCCATGAAACCAAAGTAATTGAGGAACAAATCCTCGACACTCACAAGATAGAGAATTTTGTGAAGAATTTCGCAGAAGTCTACTATTCATGGGAACAGTCCGCCGCTTCCATTGACAACCGGACAAACGCTTTAAAAGGGTATCTCACCGGAGAGCTGCAAGCCCTGAATGTAGATACTATCCGAAAGGACATCCCCGTATCGTCTGCCCTGACCGATTTTCAGATATGGGAAATCACAGAAGAAAAGGAGCAGCATTATCAAGTGACCTATACGGTGGAACAGCGTATCACAGAGGGAGAATCCAGTAAAACCGTCCGTTCCGCCTATCAGGTGACGGTCTATGTAGACGGCTCTGGAAACCTGACGATTATCCAGAACCCAACCATTACCAGCGTTCCCGTAAAATCCGGCTACACCCCAAAAGCGGTACAAAGTGACGGTACGGTGGACTCCATCACCACAGAGGAAATCAACGAATTTCTCACTACCTTTTTCAAGCTGTACCCTACGGCAACCGCAAAGGAGCTGACCTATTATGTGAATGAGGGTGTGCTGAAACCTGTGGGAAAAGAGTATATTTTCTCGGAACTGGTAAATCCGGTCTACAACCGAAACGGAAATCAGGTGACAGCTTCCCTTGCAGTGAAATATCTGGATAACCAGACCATGACAACACAGGTATCACAGTTTAACCTTGTACTGGAAAAGAACGTGGAAAACTGGAAGATTGTGAAATAGAGTTATATAAAGCAGAAGACACATTGTATTTCCTGAAAGATTACAATGTGTCTTCTCGTTAAAATTCTGTTCTGGACATTCCCCTGTCCTCTGTTTCGACTTCGGCTATCTCTTTTGCTGTGGCGGTGACTACCCGTATTCCTTTCTCACTCATACTATCAAGCAGTGTATCAAGCTGCCTACGTTGTGTATCTTTTTCCGCTGATTTATCTGGGAAAAAGAATTGGTCTACGGATATATCATAGCGTGTTACAAGCTCATAAAAAATTTGCAAACTCGGCTGTTGTCCTTTATTCTCAATATTAGCAAGATAACGTGGTGAGATATACATTTCATCACTTACTTTTTTACGGCTCTCTTTTCGTTCGGTTCTCGCTGCTTTGATAGCTTGTCCGAAAGCCTTAAAGTCATATTTAGCTGTTGGTCTTTTTGCCATATTTATTCACCCATATACATTCTACTGTTCCTCTTTCATACTGAATACGTCTATACAGTTCCTATTTATAGCCATAATAATTCATATGCTTGCACTTGCTATTATTCGTATGCCCGACTATAATTATACTGATATGATTTGTAGAAAGGACTTGGGTGTTATGGAATATATGTCTTGCCCCGAAGCAGCGAAGAAATGGGGAATTTCTGAAAGGCGGGTACAGGTACTTTGCAGAGAAAACCGCATACTGGGTGTTTCAAAACTTGGATATATGTGGCTGATACCAAAGGACGCGGAAAAACCGATTGACGGGAGAACAAAACAAGGAAAGGAGCTACACCATGAATAAAGTTTTGATTATAGATGATGATAAAGAGCTTTGTGCGCTGATTAAGCGAAGCGTTTTATCAGAAGATATAGAAGCTGATTTTTGTAATACAGGAAAAGAGGGATTACAAAAATTAAAAGAAAAAGAATATCAACTTGTGATACTGGACGTTATGATGCCCGGTATGGACGGATTTGAAACACTGGAAGAAATCAGAAAAGAAAACAGTCTGCCGATTTTGATGTTTACCTCTAAAAATGACAGTGCTTCCAAAGTGCGCGGCTTACGCGCAGGAGCCGATGATTATTTGACAAAGCCTTTTGATATGGACGAACTAATAGCCCGTATTATTTCTCTTATACGGCGTTATACCCGTTTCAATCAAACAGACGGAATGACACAGCAGCTTGAATTTGACGGATTGAAAATAGACCTTGAAAATCGTTCTATTATTACGGAAAATGGAACTTTTGAGTTGCCCCCAAAGGAATTTGACCTGCTTTTATACTGCGCGAAACATCAAGGAAAAATTTTGACAAAGCAACAGATTTATGAAGAAGTGTGGGGAGAAGAATATGTTTATGATGACAGTAACATTATGGCGATTATTAGCCGACTTCGCAAGAAATTAGAGGTAAATCCCGGAAACCCCAAATACATTCAGACAATTAAGGGAATTGGTTATCGCTTTAGCAAGGAGGTTTGATTTTTATGGAAGCGATTATTTTTCTATCAATTATCATTACACTTTTTTCTATTTTTGTTTCTTGCCTTGTTATCCGGCGTGTTAAAAAGCAGATAGCAGAAATAACAGACGCATTGGCTGATGTAAAAAATGGGAATGGAAACAGGCGGATTTTATCAGCAACAAATGAACTGGTAGCTCCTCTTGCTTATGAAATCAATGAGATTGTTGTATCTTATGAGAAAAGGCTGTCTACTGTCCGGCAGGCAGAAGAAACGAACCGCCAGCTTATGACAAGCCTTTCCCATGATGTTCGGACACCGCTTACCACACTTATTGGGTATCTTGACGCCGCACATAGAGGAATTGTCACAGGAAAAGACAAGGACGACTATATCGAAACTGCCCGTCGTAAAGCTCACGATTTGAAAGAATATATAGATATTCTTTTTGACTGGTTCAAATTAAACTCTAATGAGTTTGCTATGGATATAAATACCGTTGAAGCTGCGGAACTAACACGAAATATTTTGATTGACTGGATACCTATATTTGAAGATAGGCAGATAGATTATAACATTGATATTCCCGAACAGCCTTTCCGAGTAAAACTTGATACGGACGGTTATATGCGGATATTGAATAATCTTATTCAGAATGTAATTTCCCACAGTCATGCAGACAAAATAGAAATATTCCTATCAAAGCAGGAAAAAAATATGCAAATTCGATTAACTGATAACGGGATAGGCATTGAAAAAGAAGATTTGAAACATATTTTCGAGAGGCTTTATAAATGTGATAAAGGGCGTGCTGAAAAAGGCAGCGGTCTTGGCTTATCTATCGTTCATCAGCTTGTGGAAAAGATGAATGGCACAATAACAGCAGATAGTGTACCGGAAAAAGGAACTAAATTTACTTTACTTTTTCCGTTGATAGATTAAGGCTTTTCCGTCTTTATGGCGGGAGCCTTAATTACTTTCGGAAGCTGTATTTGAAATTGCAAGGTTAATGCAAGGTTGTTGCAAGGTTAATGCAAGATTGGAGTGATAGAATACTTTACAGAACAGGAGGTTTGAATATGGACAAAAAATATATCATTGAAACAAAAAATCTTACAAAGCAGTACGGCTCACAAAAGAGTGTTGCTGACTTAAATATCCATGTACAGAGAGGAAGAATTTATGGACTGCTTGGAAGAAACGGAGCCGGAAAAACAACTACTATGAAAATGCTGCTTGGATTGACAAAGCCTACTTCCGGCGAATTCAAAATATGGGGAAAGGCTTTGCAGGGGAATAAAAAGAAACTTTTGCCCCGTATCGGTAGCTTGATTGAGTCCCCCGGCTTTTATCCTAATCTGACTGCTACGGAAAATTTGCGTATCTTTGCAACCTTACGAGGTGTGCCAAACAATCATGCGATTAAAGACGCTTTAGATTTAGTAGGACTGCCTTATAAGGACAAAAAACTGTTTTCCCAGTATTCGCTTGGTATGAAACAACGTCTTGCGATTGCACTTGCTGTTATGCACGACCCGGAACTTTTAATTTTAGATGAACCTATCAACGGGCTTGACCCTATCGGTATTGCGGAAGTTCGCTCTTTTATTCGTGAGCTTTGTGACACAAGAGGAAAAACAATTTTAATTTCCAGTCATATTCTTTCAGAAATCGCACTACTGGCTGATGACATTGGTATTATCGACCATGGCAAACTACTGGAAGAAGAAAGCCTTGCAGAACTGGAACAAAAAAGTAGCAAACATATTCGATTTACTCTTTCTGATACCGCACAGGCAGCAAGAATTTTGGAACGTACTTTCCACGAAAGCCATTTTTCTATACAGGACGACCATAACTTACGCTTGCATAACCTTGACTTATCCGTAGGAAAAATTGTAACTGCCTTTGTGGAAAATGGATTGGAGGTATCAGAAGCTCATACCTGCGAAGAAAGTCTTGAAGATTACTTCAAGCGAGTGACGGGAGGCGAGGGAATTGCTTAAATTGGTCTATTGTGAATTTCTTAAATTAAAGCGGAAAAAATTTATATTTTTAACTATCTTTGCAGCCGCTTTGTTTCCTATTCCTATGACTACATTTGCAGCTAAAAGCAATTTAGGATTTGACTGGCTTTATTTGAATATTGGAGTGTTTGGGTATTTCTTATTATTACCAACGGTTTTAGGAATTTTGGGAGCTATATTGTTCTTTTCAGAAAAGACGAATGGAACCCAAAAGAACATTAACACAATTCCTATTTCCACAGCAGCCTTAATTACTGCAAAAGTAATTACAATATTGATATTTTCCATTATTTATTCTCTTGCGACAAATGCCGCAACCTTAATAGGGGGATTGATAATAGGTAGTGCCGACCATATTCTTTACAGGCTATTGCTTGGAGTCTTGATTGGCGTTATGGTGGCAGTTTCCATACTCCCTGTTATCGCTATCGAATGTCTTAGCAAAAAAGGATATATTTTTTCAATAATCCTATCGTTTATTTATGCAAGCGCAAGTTTTGCTATTGTTTTTGCTATGTCAAACGTATTATCCCCTCTGTCGGCTGTTTTTAGATGGGCTTTACCTCACATGACTACGGGACCAACATACGGATTAGACGACTGGTTTTTAAGTTCTCCCGCATGTATTGGTATTTTGATATTAACAGCTATTGCTTCACTAATGCTTGCGATTATTTATAAAAGCAAGCAGGAAATTTAGGAGGTGCTTAGAAATGGTGCGACTAATAAAAACAGAGTTCTTGAAATATAAACGATACAATATTCTCTGGCTTGGAATTGTATCTGTACTTTTTTCAATTATTTTAGCGGCGTTTCAATTAGCTGGAACCAACAACAGCGTTGTTAGTTACGCGGGGCTTTCAGAGGGAGTTATCTGGAACCATTTTAGTTTATTTCTTCCGTTCACTTTTACATTGGTAGTTGGATATTCTATTAACCGGGAATATACCGACTTTACATTAAAAAATATATTGACTGTTCCGGTTTCAAAATTTAGGTTAATCTTATCTAAACTAATAGTAGGCTATGGTTTGGTAATCTTTGAGTGGATTTTTAGTTTTATTGTCACTCTGGTAATTGCGGGAATAATGAATTGTGCAGATATAAATTTCAATTCTTGCCTGATAAGCCTTGAACAGCTATTTATTGTAAGTACCTGTTGCTATATTGCAGTTCTTCCAGTCATTGTTATAACAACGAGAAAGCAGGACAAATTCTTGTCTGGGGTAATCTTCTCATTCTTCTATGGGTTTTGCGGAATATTCCTTGCTGACGGAAACCTTATCAATTTATACCCTATGACGACAGGGCTAGTGTTTTCAAATTATGCACATGATGAAAAAGTTGTATATTATCCGGCATTAAGTACAAGCGTCATGGTTATTATTTTCATTGGTACTATTATTCTTCTTAAAGTGTTCAATCGACAACATAATGATATATAATCTGCCGGACGACGGTAAAGAAAAAAAGCCGTCGTATCGCAGATAGATTTTCACGCGCCTTTGAAGCGGTGGCTTTGATTTTTAGAGCCGCCGCTTCTTTTTGTCTATTCTTGAACCAACGATAACACAGAATAATGAGTAGTGGCATTTAGGAGGATTGCCACTATGGGGATTTCTTTGTTGCTGTACAGCATACATAAGTTACATTCATTAAAAAAAGTATAGCTCCCCCACTGTGGAAGTCCGACTTTGAATATGAACTGACAAGTCATATTTATTCTACTGTTATTTCTTATGCACTCATTTTTATTTTAAAATGGGTGTATTTTTTTATTCAAAAATGCAACTGCACCCCCTGTCCTGTCGGGACTAAGAGCGAAAAGGGGGAAAGAAGCAGAAATTCCTATCAACTCGCTCCCTTTCAAGGCTGGAAAGGGGGTGAGTAATGATGAAGCCATCTGAATTTCAGACAACCATAGAGAACCAGTTTGATTACATCTGTAAAGTCGCTATGGAAGATGAACGCAAAGACTATCTCAAAGCGTTGTCCAGACAGTGCAAACGGGAAACCCTGTTTTGTGATATGGACGATTACACCGTTAATCTGTTTTCTTCCGAAGACACCTATCCATCCCACTTCCATACTTTTGAAATGGATGGATTTACTGTCCGTATTGAAAACAGCCTGTTAGCAGAAGCATTAGAAAATCTGGATGGAAAGAAACGTGATGTTATCCTGAGATATTATTTTCTTGGATTTGACGATACGGAAATTTCAAAAATTCTGGAAGTCAACCGTTCTACTATCCAGAGAAGAAGACACGCCGGACTAGAATTTATCAAAAAATTTATGGAGGAGGAAGCATGACAGCAAAGCACCCTATGATTCCGTTTCCTGTGATTGTAAGGGCTGCGGACGGCGATATTGAAGCAGTCAACCAGATTGTACGCCATTACAGCGGTTTTATTGCCAGCCGTTCCATGCGTCCCATGAAAGACGAATATGGGAATACCCACATGGTTGTAGATGAAACCCTACGCCGCCGGATGGAAACACGTCTGATTGCAAAGATTTTATCTTTTGAAATCAGGGAACCAAAATAAAAATAACGCTCTCCTGTGGAAGCATGGACAAGCCCATGCTTCCCAGACAGAGCTTGCCAGTCTATTAAAGTGCATTATCACCAGTGCATTTTAACAGGCTAACAAAGCCGGATTGTTCCTTGAAAAAGAAAGCGTCTAATCAACGCAGCATAAAGCAGCCGAATACGTTTCGATAGAAAGAGAGCCGTTGGGCTGGCACGCCGTAACCCACCAAAGGAGGGATGAAACCGGATAGCGATTCCTGCCAGCGTTCCATAAGCAGCTTACCGCAGAGCTGCCGCCATGACCTTTCTATCGTGATAATGATACTTCCGTACAGCCTTAGTCCGTGTGATGATCTAGCACCGTTGGCAAAGGGTACGGCTGGATGAGAACCATGCAGGGGTGAGATTCCCATGAGCTTTAGCGAAAGCTGTTCGGTTTGCTTCAAAGAAAATAACAGGAGGTTGTTATCTTATGGAAAACACAAAGAATCCTGTCCCTGAAATGATACGGGAATACCAGATAGGAAACACCTGTTATGTGGTAAAATCCCGTTCAAAAGAACAGGCACAGGAAGACGCAGTAACGAAAGTAAAAAGGCTTATCCGTAATGACTTGAAACAATAATTTTGCTATAAAACAGGGCAGACAGAAAACAGAAAATGCGGTACAATAAAGTTGCAAAAGCATTGTCTGTTTGACTGTCGGATAGGAGGTATTTATGTTACAGCAGTCAAACAACACTATCACTTCCATTTATCCGATTGGAAATCAAACAGAGGAATTAACCGCATTATACTGTCGGCTTTCACAAGATGATAAACAGGAGGGTGATTCAAACAGTATTATTAACCAGAAAAAAATCCTGAAGCGTTATGCAATCGAACATGGGTATCAGCCTTATGTGTTTTTTGTAGATGATGGATTTTCTGGTACAAATTTCAACAGACCAGATTTTCAAAGAATGATTGCAGAGGTCGAAGCAGGAAGAATCAAACGCGTTATAGTCAAAGATATGTCAAGACTTGGGCGTGATTATTTGCAGGTGGGAATGTACACAGAAATTATGTTCCCGAACATGGATGTCCATTTTATTGCTGTCAATGATGGCGTGGATAGCCATGTGGGGGAGAATGAGTTTACCCCATTTCGTAACATAATCAACGAATGGTACGCAAAGGACACCAGCAAAAAAATCCGTGCAGTCAAACGTTCTAAAGGAATGGCAGGCGAGCATATCGGTTCTCACGCTCCTTATGGCTACATGAAGAATCCTGACAATAAAAAGGAATGGCTTATAGATGAAGAAGCCGCCGAAGTGGTTCGGGAAATCTTCCGTTTATGTGTCAATGGTTATGGACCGACACGAATTGCAAATATTCTAACGGAAAGAAAAATTCTTTGCCCTACTTATTATGCGTTAGAGCATGGGGAAAAGCCACGAACCGTTCTTCCACCTGACAAGTATCTGTGGAGCGCAACTGTGGTATCTCACATCTTAGAAAGAATGGATTATTTAGGACATACTGTGAATTTTAAGACCCATGTTAAGTCTTATAAAAATCGCAAAAAAATTGATAACAGTCCTGAACAATGGAGGATTTTTGAGAATACCCATGAAGCAATCATTGACAAGGAAACCTTTGAGATTGTACAGAAAATCCGTTCCGGAAAACGCCGCCCTACCAAAATGGGGGATATGCCTATGTTCTCTGGTTTGCTCTACTGTGCAGATTGCGGAAGCAAAATGACATTTCATAGGCAAATGGCACAGAGCGCAGAGAAACATAATTTTGTATGCAGCAATTACCGGCACAATTCAAAATCATGTACTATGCACTATATTCGTAATGTAGTAGTCGAACAAATTGTGCTGGAAAACCTGAAAGAAGTTATCCGCTATGTATCAGATTATGAAGATGAATTTGTTCAGATGGTCATGGATACGGATATGCGGCAAAGAAATAAAGAACTGTCGCAAAAGAAAAAACGGCTTACAGAAATCCATTCCCGTATTCAAGAGTTGGACAAAATTTTTCAACGGATTTATGAAGACAATATTAGTGGAAAACTTTCAGATGAGCGCTTTATGAAACTTTCAAAAGGATATGAGGAAGAACAGCATACTTTGCAGAAAGAACAGACTTCCTTAGAGAAAGAATTACAGAAAGAAGAAAAACAATCTGTGGATGTAAAGCAATTTCTTTCAGTAGTCCGCAAGTACACTAACCTTACAGAACTAACACCAGAAATTGTACATGAGTTTATCGACAAAATTATTGTCCATGCTCCTGATAAGAGCAGCGGTAAACGCTTACAGGAAATTGAAATTATCTATAACCATATCGGAGTATTCGACCACTCAAAGGTCACTTTGTGGAAAGGGAAAGCGGTATAGTACGCAACATACTATACCGCAAAACCTAAATCTTAAAAACATCCTTACCAAACCCTCACATTATCAGGGGTTTTCGGCATTGAACCTGGTGTCCTTGGCGGGATTCGAACCCACGGCCTTTCGCTTAGGAGAACAACTAACTCTTTGCCCTACGATTCCCTTACACTGCATTCCACTTCGTTTTGTGTTAAATTAGCCCAATAGGTTTTTGGTTTTTCACGCCGTTTTGTGTCATTTTGCACAATTTCAAGGTGCTGGAGTACCTTTCGCGCAATTAGCAAAAAATTAGCAGACGGCATTTTTAAGCTTAATGCGAAAACGCAAATTAGCAGATTATTAGCAAAGAGGCCGCCCGGGATGTGTTGCTTTTATGCACATCCCGGGCTTATTTTATCATTTTTATGCAATAGAATCAACCTTAAAATTAGGAGGTTCCCATGCCAGCTTATCAATTACAAATTAAACAGGTGGTGGACTACCCACGCTGTCGAATTTATCGACAATTCATCCGCCATCTTATGGAAGACCGGAGCATTCGTGTAAGCGGAGGCTCCGGCCTTTTTTATTTTACGGCGCTTTGCAGCTATGCAAATTTTCGCACCTCATACCGCCGTATTGATGGTATCAGCTATACCGTCTACCCCGGCGAATGGGTCTGCACCTTGAAAGAGCTGTCGCAATGGTTCCGCACCCGGTTCCAGTGCCAGGCGCTCACGGTACTGGAGCAGCTGCAAAAGCAGCACCTTATTTCCTTTCAGACGCTGGGGCGAGGCAATGTGATCCGCTACAAGATCCGCGATTGGTCCAAGCACAACACCGTGCTGGAGTATAACGCCCCCTGCCAAAAGGACACCGGTTTCTTTTTCCTGCCGGTTTCTATCGTCACCGATCTGGTCAGCTCTGGACGATGTTCTGAGATGGACATCGTACTGGACCTTTGGGTATCGGCCATTTACAACGATAGCCAGGTCCAGGGCTCAGACCTTGGCCCGGTGGCCTATTTCCGCAACGGCACAGGGAATCCGCTGGTTACTTACAGTGAGTTGGCTGCCCGCTGGGGACTATCCCGCGCCACAGTCGGCCGCATTCTCAAAAAGCTGGCTGGCCTGGACTATATCTCCCTGATGGCTTTCCCAGGCCGGCATGGCAGCGTGATCTATTTACAAAATTACCTGTCTACCATGTTCGAGATTTCTGATGTGATGGTGGACAAAGAGGAGGTCGCTATGACGCTCAATATACGTCTGGAGCTCCCGGACGACGGTGAGACCGTGCAAAATGAACTGGCTTTGGAGCATGAAGTTACCGTTTCAGATGAACTCGCCAGCGTTTCAAAATCGCACATTGAAATTATCCTTCAGAAAATGGCGGAAATCCTGATGGCACAAGGGATTTCCTGCTTTGGATGCCAGCTCTCTTACTACAAGTTATATCCCTTATCGGGCGACTGCCGGGAAGATTTATTTCCCCGCGCGCGGGAACAGCCCCCGATCCGTTTCGGCCTTGCTGTTTTGTGCGGCAATCGGCAAGTCACTTCGTTTGAACTTACACTTACTCCCAATGCGGAGTTTTGAACCAAAGGAGGCATAACCATGAAGAAATTTGTTGAAAAAGATGTTGCTGAAAACCCTCTGTACCATGATACCTGGAAACTGCTCAAAAAATACCGTGATGTTGTGTGGAGCCTGGAGATCTCCGTCCAGCATGTGCGGGCTAAGTTCGAGATCGAATACGGTACCTCGATTGAGGACTTCCTGGATTCCGTCTATCTCGCTGGCGCCGATTTGAACGGCAGCGATATCGAACACCATGCCAAGTGCATCGAGCGCAGCCACAAGATGCTGAAACTCCTGGATTCGGCAATCGAATTGCTGCGCAACCGGCACAAGAACGGCGAGGCATATTATTGGCTGCTGTATTATTCCTTCCTCTCCCCGCAGCAGCTCAAAAATGTGGAAGAGATCATCGAAAAGCTGCGCCCGCACATTCGGGACATCTCCTTCCGCACTTACTATCGCAGGCGGCGGGAGGCCATTGACGCCCTCAGCTCCGTGCTGTGGGGCTACACCTCCAAGGACAGTCTGGATATGCTGGAACAGTTTTTCCCGGACTCAAAGACCACCGAAAAACCAGCAGGCAAATAATTGGCAGAACACGGGAATGAAATTGGCGCAGTCCTGCCCTTGAGCCGTAAATCCAGATGTGTTAGACTGAATATGCTCAAATTTATATCCAAACCCGAACACGGGCAGTCGCCGGCACCTTTTTGCAAAGTGCTTTTTTGCTGCCCGTTTCGGCTGGGAAGAGGTCCATATCTGCAAGGATGTGGGCCTCTTTCTGTTTTTGAGCAGTCAATATCACATTTGGATTGGAGGTCCGCAAATTGAAAAAACTGAAAATTCCTCAACAGCAGCACCGGGAAAATGACAGCAGCCCGCCTCGTCGAGTTCCCGTCGGCCGGATCGCCTACACGGCGTTTCTTTGCATTACGATGGCGATGATGTTTTGCCAGCCGGCCTTTGCCGCAGACGATGTTTGGACAAAGGCCAAGGAGATCATGCAGGATGTCTACACGCAGATCCTCGCCATCTCCACCATTGCAGCCATTGTGACCGCTTCGGTGGCATTACTGCTTATGAACTTCTCCCGCTCCGGCAGAACAGTCGATGAAAGCCGGGCATGGCTCAAGCGAATCGTCATAACCTGGGCTATCCTGAACAGCCTCGGTTTTATCCTGTCCTATGTCGTTCCCTTCTTCGAGGGAGGTCAGTGGACAGACGTATAACCGCCGCATTGATACCCATTGGAAGGAGGCATGAACTATGGGTATTCTGGACGGCATTGTTGAGTGGATCGCGGAACAGGTCATGGCAGGCCTCGACTTGATAAGCATCTCGGTTTTAGGCGCTCTGGGATGCGATATGGCGGTATTTCTCCGTTATTTCCCTGCTGCTGAAACGATGTACAGTGTTTTTGTGGCGCTAGGCATCGGTATCATTCTGCTCAACTGGGTATGGCAGCTGTTTAAGAACTTTGGCTTGGGAGCCGGCATTGAAGCGGAAGATCCGCTCAAATTGAGCATCCGGTCCGTCATTTTCATTCTTCTGGCGTTTTTCTCCAACGAGATCGTCGATTTAGTCCTGACCATCGGCGGCACGCCTTACAACTGGATCATGGACTCGGAATTGCCGGCGCTCAGTTTTGCGGACTTCAACTCCGTGATGCTGGTCATCATTGGCGTATGCGCCAACGGAGCTGTGGCCCTCATCACCCTGATTTTAGTCATCATTCTGGCATGGAACTACCTCAAACTGCTGCTGGAAGCGGCGGAGCGGTATGTCCTGCTGGGTGTGCTGGTCTACACAGCGCCGGTGGCTTTTTCTATGGGCGCAAGTCAGACCACATCGAATATCTGGAAATCCTGGTGCCGGATGCTGGGCGGGCAAATTTTCCTTCTTTTGATGAATGCCTGGTGCCTGCGCCTGTTCACGAGCATGGTTGGTTCGTTTATCTCCAACCCGCTTTCTTTGTAAGGAGGGGCGCTTTGAAAAGATTCAAAAAAATTTTATTCCTTGCGCTGATGGTTACGGCGCTCTCCTGCCTGTTCTGCCAGCCGGCCTTCGCCATTTCCGAAGAAGAAGTTCAGGCGCAGGTGGATGCCGTGGGTAAAGAAGCGGTTTCAGGAAATGTCCTGATCTGGTTCATGTGCGCAATCGGATTCCTCAAAGTATCGCAGAAGATCGATTCTTTCATGGCTAGCTTGGGCGTCAACGTCGGCCATACCGGCGGCAGTATGCTGGCAGAGGCCATGATTGCGGCCAGAGGGATCGGCGGTTTCAGAAGTTTCGCCAGCAATCATTTTAGTGGAGGCCGCAGCAGCCATTCCACCCATGTCAGTGCAAGCGGCGGTGGGAAAGGCGGCGGCGCCGGATTTGGCGCTGGTTTTGCCAGCGGCGGCTTGGCTGGCGTGATCAAGCGGAATGTTACCAACAATGCGGTCAAAACAGCTACAACTCCTTCTGATGCCAAACCTTCTGGATTAAGCGGTCTGGTCGGCGGTGCCGCAGGCGGCGTCGGTGGGCATATCTACTCCTCGTCGGTGAGCAAGGGAGGCAGTTTTGCCAATAATGTCATCGGCTCGGTCGCAACCGGAAATATCACGCAGATGGGGACCATTACCGGCGACAAGGCTGTGGAGGCCCTGCATTCCTACATGGGCCATGCGGCTTTGGAACCGGGAGCAGAGAACATCCCCACCTACCAGAATGTTGAGATTGGCGGTGGGCGGATTACTGGCACGGAAGTCACGCCGGAACATCCTGAAGGCATCGCTTTTGGTATGTATCACGCAGACCAGTATGTGGCGCCGGAAGGTCAGTACACAACCGTTCATGCGGTTGATGGCACCGCCTGGTACAAGCAGTATGCGGCCGATGCGGTGGATAAGACGCCTTACATGGCTCCGGACGGCTCGATTGCTTACAACGAGTCTATCGTGAAAAAGCTGCCGCCCACTCCCAAACGAAAGGATAAGATCTGATGGCTGAAGAACACAAGGACGGCTTTGCCGAAACGGTTGACACCGCCGCTTCTGCGGCGCACATGGTCAAAGGCGCCATCAAGGCCGGCAAGGCGATTTCCAGCGCCGCAAAGGGTGCGGCCGCCGGCGGCCCCTATGGAGCTGTCGCCGGAGCAGTCTGGGCCGGGCGCAAACACATCGGCAAGATCATCGCCGTCATCGTTATTCTGCTTTTGCTTCCGGTCCTGTTTATTCTGATGCTGCCTGGATTGATTTTCGGCGGCTTGCTCAATGCCTTTTCGCCATCGGACACGGAACAGCCTATCCTCAATAGCGAAACTGCCATTGTGGAGAGCGCCAATGACATCACTTTTACCATCAATTCTATCTTGGGTGAGGCGCTGGACGATGTAATGGTTCGCATCGAGGCGGACTTTGCTTCTTCCGGGGCTGACCAGATGGAAGTCAAAAATCCCTATTCCTCCGGCCTTGTCTATAATGCTAATCTCATCATCTCTCAGTATTGCGCTGCACGGGATGAGGATTTTGAGCGCATTTCACTGGATGACCTGGCTGCCGTCCTGCGGGAGAACAAAGAACATCTCTACTCCTATACCAGTACGCGGGAGAACCGTGAGGTCACAATCGAAGACCCGGAGACCGGGGAGGATACCATAACCATTGAGGTTTGGATGGTCTATACCATCCGCTACAACGGTGAGTCCTATCTTGCCGATAGTGTCTTTTCCCTTACCGACGAGCAAAAGGAACTGGCTGCGGATTACGCTTCTAACCTCAGTCTGTTCCTTGGCGATGGATTGCTGCAAAATCTGGTTGAATGGACCGGAAACAGCATCCCCTCACTGGGGGATGTGACCTTCAGCGATGGAGTGACGCCGGTGGTTTACTACAATCAGCTGGATGAACGCTACGCCAGCCAGCCCTACGGCACCGACAACATCGGCGGCTATGGGTGCGGCCCTACCGCCATGGCTATCGTTGTTTCCTCGCTGACAGATGACATGGTGGACCCCATAAAAATGGCACACTGGTCCTATGAAAACGGGTACTGGTGCAAAAGCAGCGGTTCCTATCACGCATTGATCCCCGCCGCAGCAGAGGAATGGGGGCTTCCGGTATCAGGCTGTACAACATCTGAACCCCAGCGGATATTGGACGCCCTTGCTGAAGGTAAACTGGTCGTGGCGATCATGTCCGAGGGCCATTTTACCTCCTCCGGCCACTTCATTGTACTGCGCGGGGTAAAAGACGGCCAGATCATGGTCGCTGACCCAGCCAGCTATAAACGCAGCGAACAGCTCTGGGATCTGTCCATCATCTTAAATGAAGCAAGCCGCCGTGCGGCAGCAGGCGGTCCTTTCTGGATTATTGGCTGACTGTACCGCACCTCGGCATCAGAAACGAGGTAATCAATGAGCAACAAAAATGACCATGATATTTACATCATACCGCCGAACTTCATAGAAACAGGCACCTTTTTCGGCGGTATGTTTCGTGCGCGGAATGTGATCGAGGCCGGCGTCCTGGCATTTGCCATTGGAGCGCCGGTCTTTGTGTTTCTTCCGTTTGGGCTGACCACCCGCATTATTGCTTTGTGCCTGACCGCTCTTCCGGTGGCTTTGGTTGCCCTCATTGGCATCTCAGGAGAAAGTCTGTCGCAGTTTCTGGTCACTTTTCTGAAATACCTGCGGAACCGCCGCGTTGTAGGCGGAGACAGTCAGCAACACAGCGAAAAAGCGGCAGGCTCAAAGCCCGCTGGCCGGCATCTCAAGCAGCGTCCTCCCCGTGAAAAGACGCCCAGAACCCCAAAACACCGGCGAACCAGGGAAACCGACTTCCCCGCCGAGTTTGATGAAGTCCGCAGCTATGAGATCCGTGAAAAGCTCCGGCCTAAGAAAAGTTCTAAAAAGAAGCCTTCTGTCAAGAAAACAGATAAAAAGGCAAAAAAGGCGCACCGGAAAGAACACCCGCCGAAACGGCCCGCCCGCATCAGGGAGGAAAAGCCGGCTTGCATCAATCCGGTGGCGGACTATCTTCCCATTGAGAAGATCGCAAACGGCATTATTTATACCAAAGATCATCGTTTTGTGAAGGTTGTAGAGGTCGTTCCCATCAACTTTATGCTGCGCAGCGCCAGGGAGCAGCGGAACATCATCTATTCCTTTGTATCCTATTTGAAGATCTCTCCCATCAAGCTGCAGATCAAGGTTTTGACCCGCCGCGCGGATATTGACCGGCATTTGGACACTGTGCGCCGTGAGATGGCCCAGGAAGAAAACGAGCAGTGCCGGCTGATGCAGGAGGATTACCTGAACTTTGTGCAGCAGGTCGGCTCCCATGAGGCGGTCACACGCCGTTTCTTCCTGATTTTTGAGTATGAACCCTGGAACAACACCCGGCGTTCCGAACAGGAGGATGAGGCGATCCAATCCCTGCAGAATGCGGTACACACGGCCTCCAATTACCTGCGTCAATGCGGAAACGAGGTCATTGTCCCTGAAAATGAAGATGAATTTACCGTAGATGTTCTCTACAACCTGCTGTGCCGGAATGAGAGCGCGGTCAAGCCGTTGTCGGTGCGGGCGCAGGAAGTCGTATCGCAGTATCGCGCCAAGGGCCGGGAGGATGAAATTGACCGTATCCCGGCGGCGGAATTTGCCGCCCCCCAAAGCATCGACTTCACCCACGGGCGGTATATCTGCGTGGATGGGCTGTACTACGCCTATCTGCTTGTCCCGTCGGATGGGTACAAAACTCAGGTGTCCGCCGGCTGGCTGAGTCTGATCGTCAATGCCGGCGATGGCATTGACCTTGACATGTTCCTTTCCCGCCAGCCCAAGGAGCGCATTATCCAGCGGGTCGGCCAGCAGCTTCGCATCAACCGCTCCAAAATCAAGGATGCCAGCGATACGAACACAGACTTTGACGACATCGACGGCGCCATTCGGAGCGGCTATTTTCTAAAGGAGGGCCTTGCCAATAACGAGGATTTCTATTATCTGAACCTGTTGATTACTGTGACCGCCCCCTCCGTCGAGGATCTGGAATGGAAGGTCAGCGAAATGAAAAAGCTCCTTCTTTCACAGGATATGGATGTCTGCACCTGCCACTTTCGGGAGGAGCAGGCATTTTGTTCTGCCCTCCCGCTGGTTTCTCTGGAAAAAGGGCTGTTTGAGCGTGGCAAGCGCAACCTGCTGACCGGCGGCGCAGCGAGCTGTTATCCGTTCACTTCCTTCGAGATGTGCGATGACAACGGCATTTTGCTGGGCGTCAACAAATACAACAGCTCTCTCATCATCGTGGATATTTTCAATTCCGCGATCTACAAGAACGCTAACATGGCGATTTTAGGCACCAGCGGCGCGGGTAAGACCTTCACGATGCAGCTCATGGCGCTGAGGATGAGACGAAAAAACATCCCTATTTTCATCGTCGCACCGCTGAAAGGGCACGAGTTCCACCGGGCCTGTGCCAATGTGGGTGGGGAATTTATTCAGATATCCCCTGCCAGTCCCCATTGTATCAACGTGATGGAGATCCGCAGGGTGGACCGGTCGGTCAGCGAACTGCTGGATGGCCCCGGCATCCAGCTTTCTGAGCTGGCGGCGAAGATCCAGCAGCTGCATATCTTTTTCAGTCTGCTCATTCCCGATATGAGCCACGAGGAGCGCCAACTGCTGGATGAGGCGCTGATCCGCACCTACAATGCCAAAGGGATCACCCATGACAACGCCTCGCTGGAAGACCCGTCCAATCCGGGGCAATATCGGGAGATGCCGGTTCTTGGTGACCTGCATGAGATTTTGAAGGCATCACCGGAAACCACCCGTATGGCTCATATCCTCAACCGGCTGGTACACGGTTCCGCCAGTACCTTTAACAAGCAGACCAATGTACGGCTGGACAACAAATACACGGTACTGGATATTTCCTCCCTTACCGGTGATCTGCTGACTGTGGGGATGTTTGTGGCCTTGGATTTCGTCTGGGACCGCGCCAAAGCTGACCGGACTGAGGAAAAAGCGATCTTTATCGACGAATGCTGGCAGCTGCTCTCCGGCGCCGGCGCCACTGGCACCCGTCTTGCCGGCGACTTTATTCTGGAAATCTTTAAAACGATTCGCGGCTATGGTGGCTCGGCGATTTGTGCCAGCCAGGATCTCAATGACTTTTTCAATCTGGATGAGGGGCGTTTTGGCAAGGGCATTATCAACAACAGCAAGACTAAGATCATTCTCAATCTGGAGGATGACGAAGCGGAGCGTGTCCAGGACACCCTCCATCTCTCTGACGCAGAAACGATGGAGGTCACACACTTTGAACGGGGCAACGGCCTGATCTCTACCAATAACAACAACATTATGGTGGAGTTCAAAGCCAGTCCGCTGGAGAAGGATCTCATAACCACAGACCGCAGGGAGCTGCGGGAAATTCTGGAGCGTAAGCGCCAGGAGCAGTCGGCCTCTGCTTAAAAGGCATTGGGGAGGTGCTGCCACACCTCCCCTTATTCCGCGGAGTGGTGTAAAGAACATGGTTGGATGCTTTACCAACAGATGGCGGGGCAGTACCGCCCTCCGCAACCATTTCGTATGAGGTGAGTCCAATGTATCTGATAGCAATGTAAACGAATTTCTTTTTGGAGGTGATATGAAGCGAATTCAAAAGCTTCTATAAACAAGTTGGTGGCAACGAAGGCGATAAATGCAAATATAACATCCGTCTGGATACTTACGGCTGTGGCTGCCAGCATAACTGCAACTACTGTTACGCCCGCTCATTGCTCCATTTTCGAGGTTTATGGGACGCAGCGCATCCCCGTGTTGCAGATATAGAAAAGGTGCGGCGGAAAATCCGCAGTCTTCCCGCCGGCAGCATCATCAGGCTGGGAGGTATGACCGATTGTTTTCAGCCCTGTGAACTCCAGTACCGCACTACCTATCAGGCCATTCAGGAAATGAACCTGTGCAGGGTAGGCTATCTCATAGTTACGAAATCAGCACTGCCCTCTTCCCCGGAGTATTTGGCGATTTTGGACAAAGACCTGGCCCATATCCAAATTACCGTGACCTGCTTGGACGATGAGAGGACAGCCCAGTATGAAAAGGCCAGTCCCCCCAGTCAACGCATTCGTGCGATCCAAACTCTGCAAGCGGCAGGCTATGATGCGGCGATTCGGTTAAGTCCCATCATCGAAGAATACATGGACTTTGATGTGCTGAATTCTCTGGAAATCGAGAAATGCGTCATTGAATTTCTGCGTGTAAATGCTTGGATCAAGAAATGGTTTCAAGGTGTTGATTTCTCTAAATATACTGTACGGCAAGGCGGTTACTGTCATCTTCCATTGGAGGAGAAACAGCGGATCATAGAGAAGATCCATATTCCGCAAAAAACAATTTGTGAGGATGTTACGGAGCACTATCAGTTCTGGAGGGATTTTGTTAATCCCGACAAAGAAGATTGCTGCAATCTCCGGAAGCATCATCACTGACAGACGATTTCAATACGCCGATAAGACGCCTTCTGCCCCATTATTTTGAGATAACGCCAGTTTGACGCTTTGATGGCGTCTTTCTGGTTTTCCTATGTTGGATAAGGCGCTCTGATGACGCCTTTAAGACGCCCATAAAGCAAAGGAGGTGAGCCCCGTGAAGACCAGGGCTGAAATCTATGCAAACGAGGCTGCGGATTTACTGCGAACAGTGACGATGTACCCCGGCCTCAGTGAACAGCAGCTTCTTTGTTTTCACCCTGGCAAAGAAGATATTGCAAAGGCCCTGCTTTCTCATTTGGAGAGGCAGGGCCGCATTTTTCAGGCGGATAGCGACGGCTTTTTTCTGACCGGGCAGACGCCCAAAACTGACCGGACGCTTGTTCGGGCAGTATGGGTCCTGCTGGATTTCATTCAGCGGGTGGATTACCACGCTCCGGCTGATTTTCCTGTTAAGCTCGTGTTTTTTGCCGACGGCGAACTATACGAAGTCGCCTGTGTCACCGCTGGGCAGGAGGCGCTTGTCTGCCATGCCCTGCGGAACAACAAGGGCGGGAGCCGCCGCATCATGCTGGTCGATACTCCAGCGCAGATCGCCAAAATCGACTGTCCGGGCGTATCCGGGTTTTGTACCGTAGATGCCAATGGACAAACAAATTACTTCAAGAAAGCAGGAGGCACATGATTGGACCGAAAACTAATATCCCACCGCATCGGGAGCATTCTCGACGACATATCTCGCCTGAGTAATGCGCTGTACGCACTGGACACAACCGACATCCAGCGTTATCCCGATAACTATGAGACTCTTTCTACAGACGCCGCCTTACGGGCGGAGCGGATCGCCTGCCGTCTGCGGCATCTGATTTATTCCAGCACCACCATCTGCAAAGGCGATTATCTCAGGTCCGCCGGCGTGATGCACGGCATTGTCGTTGCCTGTGCAGACGGGGTGCTGGAGGTGACGCTTCCCTGTCTGCTGCCGAAACGCAGGCAGCGGCAAAGCGATGAATTCCTGTTGGACCCGCTCTACTTTGCTCTTGAGCAGTATGCAAAGGAGCATCCGCTTCCGCACTACCGGGACTGCGTTGTCTGCTTCGCTCAGGTCTATGACCGGGCCCTTCCCGACAGACGGATACGCGATTACGATAACCTATCAGAAAAGCAGCTGCTGGATCTCCTGTCTTCCTTCGTAATGGCGGATGATACCGGCCTGCTGTGCGATGCCTACAACACGGCCGAGCTGGGTGACCAGGATTGCACCAAAATCTACATCATGGAAAAGCAGCGGTTTCCACAATGGCTGTCGGAGCATAAAGCGAGCCTAAAATCCATCTCGGATTTTTGACCATTTTGGGCCCTCCTCGGCCCGACATTCAGTAAAGCGGCTGAAATGCCCGGTTTCTCTGGGATTGCCCCGTATCGGGGAGGCCGTTTTTTACCGAAGTCCTCAGTCATTACGGTAAAAATCCCGCACCTGCAAAGGAGGTGACTACTTGGGAAAAGCACCAACACTTTTCCACAGCCGGACACGCTTCCGTTCCGGCTTTTATCTCTGACCGCGATTTCAGGAGAGTTCCCCACCAGCCAGCTCAACCGTCTCCCGGCCAGCCCTTACTATTTGGAGGCGGTCGTGACTGCGCTCAAAAAGAGCGGGCTGCTGCGCACCTACTACCGGGACAGGCTCCGGGGCTACCGGTTGGGCGCCAGGGCCAAGTCCGCTCTGCTGGATGGATGGCCTGAGCGTTTTGCATCCTACCTCACGGGAGAGGCAGAGACCAACCGGCTCAAGAGCGAGATGACTCGCCGGCTCCGGCTCCACCGCCTTGCGGAAACCTATGTCACCATGGACAATGCCGGAGTGGGGATTTACCCGGATGAAAAGCCGAAGGTTTTTGCTCCGCAGGGCTTTAACGGCGAAGCGGTCATTTATCCCGCATTTTACAGTTCCCGCGAAGTCAAAGACATGGGGGTGGATACCACCCAGATCCGAAGTTCCCGGTTCGCGGGAGTGCTTCTGTCGCCTACCGGCATCTATGCCACCTACAACAGCGGCGCCGCCTTGATGAAATGGCGCTACAAGTCCGAGCTGCGGGTAAAAACGCTGCTCTGGAGCGTCCTGTGTCAACAGCGCCTTGCTGGGCAGTACCGTACTGAGAATGTGTACGGGCTTGTGCTGGGCGACAGCATGGAGCTTGGCTACCAGATCCTCACCAGCACCGGCGGAGCTAAACACGATTATTTCATGCTGGATGGCAGCTATGACCACTTTTATTTTCTGACCAATGACCATCAGGGGGAGGTGATACTGGCTTTACTGTGCGACCCTGTAAAAACTGCGGAACTTGACCGTATTCTGTCCCAGGGGCTTACTGTCGGAAATCCCGGCAGGGCCATAGAGCAGGATGCCGCAGAACCGGATGGAACGCCGGTGCTGTTCGGTTATTTCTGCGATTTGCCCAGGATCGTGCGCTTCAACACCTCCCTCGAACTGATGGAACGCCCCGGCACGCTGATCTGCTTCGATTTCCAGGCAGATGTGTTGCGCCGCTACTGCGGTGGCCGGGTGCGCCTGCAAACCATTGACTTCACAAAATTCGAGGGGAGGTTATTCCCATAAATAAGAAGAAACTCATTGTCGGCCTGATAGCTGTGCCTTTGGCCATTCTCACTATCCTCTATGCCGGTGGCTTTTTGGCACAATTATTGGGCAATTACGCAGCTTGGAAACAGGGCGGCGGCATCCCTGGAGACGGAACTTCTCCGGAGATGGCGTCGCCCGATTTTTTTACCTGCCTGACATCTGTGCTCCATCCGCCCTATGGGGTGTACGGGGCGCTGATCTGCATTGGCCTACTGGCAATTTTGCTGCTCATGGTCATGCGTATGGGCTATAGCGATACCGGCGAATACGACACCGACCGGAATTTTATCTATTCGGCCAAAGGCACCTACGGAACTTCCGGCTGGATGAGCCGCAAGGAAATGGCCGGCGTGCTGGACCTGGTTCCTGACCTGCGCAAGCATAAAGGCGTTGTGCTGGGGATGCTGGACGGCAAAGCGGTCTGTATTCCCGAAGAGCCCCGTATCAACGGCAATTTGGCCGTGTACGGCTCCAGCGGCAGCATGAAGACCCGTTCGTTTTGTATGAACCGCATCCTTCAGGCAGTGGTGCGCGGAGAGTCACTCATTATCTCGGACCCGAAATCGGAATTGTACGAGAAGTCAAGCGAGTATCTCAGAGATCAGGGGTACTGCGTAAAAATTTTTAATTTAGTCTCACCTGAAAATTCGGACAGTTGGAACTGCCTTTCCGAAGTGGAGGGGCAGGAACTGCTGGCTCAGATATTTGTAGATGTCATTATCAAAAATACGACGAACAACGGGAAGAGTGACCACTTCTGGGACAGCTGCGAAATGAATCTGCTGAAAGCCCTGGTCCTCTATGTGGATCAGAGCTATGCGGAGCAGAACCGCAACATCGGCGAGGTGTACCGCCTGCTGACTTTGAGCGGGGAGTCTGATTTGGACAGCCTTTTCGAGAACCTGCCTCCCACGCATCCGGCAAAAGCGCCGTACAGCCTGTATAAGCAGGCCAGCGACACAGTGAGGAGCGGCGTCATCATCGGCCTTGGCTCCCGGCTGCAGGTATTCCAATCAGAACTCATTAAGAAGATCACGACCCGGGATGAAATTGACCTGGAACTGCCCGGTCAAGAGCGGTGCGCCTATTTTCTCGTCACCAGCGACCAGGACAGCACCTTTGACTTTCTGGCAAGCCTGTTCCTATCGTTCTGCTTCATCAAACTCGTGCGATATGCAGATAAGAACTGTGAAGGCGGCAAGCTGCCGGTGCCTGTTCATATCCTGGGTGAAGAATTGACGGCCTGCGGCACTATTCCGGATCTCTCCCGCCGGCTGAGCGTCATCCGCTCAAGGAATATCTCCATGAGCTGTGTGTTCCAAAATTTGGCTGGCCTGCAAAACCGCTATCCGCTCAACCTTTGGCAAGAGATACTGGGCAACTGCGATGCGCAGCTGTTTTTGGGCTGCACCGACGAGCTGACAGCGGAGTTTATTTCTTCGCGCACGGGCCTGGCTTCTGTGTCAGTGTCCAGCAAATCGAAACAACTTGGTACTTGGCGCATCTCCAACTACACACCGGAATACCGGGAGACCTCCGGCGTCGGTAAGCGTCCCGTCCTCACTCCGGATGAAGTCCTGCGGCTGCCTATCACCCAGGCGCTGGTCATCATTCGTGGGCAAAAAGTCCTCAAGGTAGACAAAATGGACTACTCCAAACACCCGGAGGCGTCGAAGCTCCGTTCCTGCAAGGCATCCGCGCACATCCCCGACTGGCAGAGAGCAGCGCAGGAAACCCCGCCGCCTTCTGCTACATCGTCCACCTCGCAGGCTCCCACTCCCAAGAAGCCCGTGAAGAAAAAGCCGAAAGCTGCCACTACTTCGTCCGGCGCCAAAAAGGCCGCGGCGGCTCCTGTTGGAGATACCCCTGATGGCATTATCACGACAGACAAGGACTCGATCCTTTCTTAAATATCAAAATATAGGAGGTTTTTCATTTTATGGCAACCAAGAAAAAAGTATTGCAGGAACAGGAGATCCCTGTTCCCGAAAACGCTGTCCCCATGGACGGTACCGTTTCTTCCGATGGCATCCTGGCCGATGCGGCGGCTCCGCCTGACAACGACGATCTGAATGCGCTGCTGGCCTCTATGGATCAGGCTGATGACGATACCTCTATGGGCCAGTCTGACGGTGGCGCCACTTCGGAAGGCTCTGATCCTCTCCCTGAGTTTTCGGAAACGGAGGAGCCTGACGAAGCTGCCAGCGAAGATGGCAGCGAGGATGGCGGCGCTGCCGCCGGCACTCCTTCTGATTTGGATGAGCCTGCCGAACCGGTGGCCGGGGAGGACGGTGACGGCGAGGGGGAAACTTCTGCCGATTTGTCTGCGGAAAGTGCAGATGACACCCCTGCGGAGACCGCTTCTGAAGATGCCGGGGAACCGGCTCCCCCCAAACCCAAACGGTCCCCTCGCCGCAAAAAGGCCGCGCCTGCAGAAGACGCGGCTCCTGCGGAGGATGAAGCCTCTGCGGAGGAGCCGATCACCGAAGATGAGAACGAGGTTTCCCTCGCTCCCTCCGAAGATCTGGTGTCCCCTGGTGAAGATGTGTTTCCCGCATCAGCAGATGAGGCCCATCAGGAAGGCTCTACGGCGGAGGATACTCCTGCTGCTCCCCGGCGGGCCGCCGCGATTCGCCGCAGCGAACCCTCCATTTTGACCATTCGCAGCCGTGAAGAGGTGGAAACGCAGGAAGACCGGGAGGATGTCATTTGGCATGAGATCCACAACGCCTACCGCACCCGCCGCATCCTCACAGGGCAGCTGGGCGGCATCGAGCAGCTGGACAACCGCAAAACCGTGGCCGTAGTGGATTACAAGGGATTCCGCATCATCATCCCCCTCAAGGAGATGATGATCAACCTTGGCCGCAGTCCTTCCGGTCAGGAGTACGCTGATTTGATGCTGCGCCAGAACAAGATTTTGGGGAATATGCTGGGCGCGGACATTGACTTTGTGGTGCGCGGCATCGACTCCAAGACCCGCAGCGTAGTCGCAAGCCGCCGTGAGGCCATGATGCGGAAGCGACAGACCTTCTATTTTGATCTGGATTCCGAGGGCAAGTACCGCATTTACGAGGGGCGCATCGTTCAGGCCCGCGTCATTGCGGTAGCGGAGAAGGTCGTTCGTGTAGAGGTGTTCGGCGTCGAGACGTCGATCCTGGCCCGCGATTTGGCATGGGACTGGATCGGCGACGCCCATGAGCGTTTCTCCGTAGGCGACGAAGTGCTGGTCCGCATCCTCGGTGTGCGGCGCAACAGTCTGGAGGATCTTGGCATCCGTGCCGACATCAAAAGCACATCGGAGAACACGGACCGGGACAACCTGCAGAAATGCCGTATCCAGGGCAAATACGCCGGGAAAGTGACCGATGTACACAAGGGCGTGGTCTATGTCCGGCTTGCCAATGGCGTCAACGCGGTGGCCCACTCCTGCTATGACTACCGGACGCCCGGGAAAAAGGATGATGTATCCTTTGCCGTCACCCATTTGGATGTGGAGCGGGGCATCGCCCTGGGCATCATCACGCGGATCATCCGGCAGAACCTGTAAATACAACAAAAGCCCCCATTCTGATCGCACATTACAGTGCGTAACCAGAATGGGGGCTATATTCACTAAGGAACCAATATGTTATCGTCATCCAAGCGCAAGCAGGACTTCTCCGAGTTTTCTCCACTGTTTCACTACATAGTCAAAAGATAGCACATCTTCGTTCTCAAAAACATAGTTCTGCTGCATACTTTGATAATTCTTATAGAGTGCATCGTTGTCAGCAAACCCTTTAAGCAACTGAAAGTCGGAAAACTTCTTTTCGGCCAAATCGCTGCCTGTTCTCCTGGTCTCTTCCAGCCTTTTATACCCCAGCATCTCAAGGAACATCTGTTGATTTCCAAGCATTCCCTGAATCTGTTCCAAATCCAGCATGATACTGACATCATAAAGGTGTTTTGCCACGTCAAAATACATCTCACGTTCATAATAAAACTCGGCAGCAAAAATCTTGTCTGCAAAAATTCTCTCCAACCGAATCGTGTTGATCAAAAACGGTTCAACCTGATATTGTGTCTGAAGGATTTTTCGTTGTTCTTCCGTGGCATAAGTATAAAGTATGGGCTCGATCTCAAGCGCCGTAAAAGGTTCACTGACGGTGAAAGAAGTCCCTTCTACTTTTACATACCCGAAACGCTGGAGTGGATCATCCGAGTCCACCTCCACAAGCGGAGTATAGTCATAAACTGTCGTGATACTGCCCTTCCGATCATCTTCCAGCTCTTTTCGGGCTGTACGAGGCAAAGCCTGATACTTCTTTGTTGCCAGCTCTAATCGCTTCTTTGCCTGACTGTTACTGCAATTATCAATGCACACCGTTAAATCAATATCTTCCGAAAATCGGCGGATACTTTTCTGTGCTTTATACAGGGCTGTTCCCCCTTTGAAATAGGCCGGCAGCTCTGCCTGCTTATCCGCCAACTCCCTAAGCAACAGCGTGACATAATAGTCTTTTTCTAAAATATCAGATCGAATGCCGCTGGCTTCGTGAATCAAATTTATGATATTCAAAAAAGCAAACTTATCCTCGTGTAGCTTCATAACTGCCCTCCAACATAATATCTATTGTCCTAATCAAAGTCTTTTGTCCGTAATATTTTCGAGCCATCAGAATCAGCTGATCCGTTTTTAACGCAAATTCCTGAGCAGTTGCTCTTACCACATCAACAGGTTTTGCAGTATCTACCGGCGCCATGTCCAGCTCTCTGATTGCATCCAAGATTTGCAAATATCGAAAATTGTCCGCATTGACTCTGATCGGTGGTTTCCGAATCTCTATCTGCATTCCTTTCGGAATCCTTTTCGTATGCAGGTTCGTTGCAATGCATCTTTTCTTTGGCATCTGAGAAACCAAGCCGATGCGATTAAGCGCAGACAATCCTGTTTCGTATCCAATCACTTCGTTTTCATCCCGAAGCAGCTGCTTGCAAAAAAGTATTTCTTTATCTGGGGTATAGTATCCAAATGCTGTTTTCACTTTTCTGCAATAAACACCTTTCGTCAACCGCATAATTTGCCCTTCTTTTTCAAGGCGGGCCATATTTACATTGACGGTCTTTTTTACTGCCGCTGTTTCCAGATGAAGTTGCATTGCCACATACTGAGCGATTTTTTCTGTTGTAATTACTTGATTGGGGTCCAATGCAGTAAGATACTGCATGATTAAATCTTTATATTTTGTCTTCTCCATACAGCTCTCCTTCCTGCCGCAGATATGCTCGTTATTATAATAACCATTTTGTTCTCGTTTTATGTAATCATAATAACACTTTTTTCTGTTGCAGTCAACGCCGAGTGAGAAAGTAAATTGAAACACCTTCCACAGAGCAGTAGCGAAATGATCTCTCTTTATAGTATGCAGCCGATTGGCACAGGATTGCCCCTACATTGGCACGGTCCTGCCCTTGAGCCGTAAATCCATATCTGTTATACTTTGTACAGTCAAAACTTTGTAATGCAGCCGCTCCGGCAGGGGCGGCTGCTTTCTATTTGTAAGAAAGGGTGGTGGTTCACATTCATATTTTCCTGCAAAAGCTCCGCAGGACATTAAAAAACGAGCGGGGTGAGGCCAACTACTTCTCCACAGTGGTGTTTATCTTCATCGCTGTTATCCTGCTGGCCTTTATCATCGACTTGTTCAGCATCATCTCTACGAAACAGGAGCTGGACCATGCGGCCGATCAGATGGTGAAACAGATCCAGTTGTCCGGCGGTATCAACCGAGAGACCGAATCACTCTTTGACTTTCTGTGCTCGGAGATCGAAGGCGCGGAGAATATCACATATTCTATCGACGCCACATACAAGTCACCCACTCCGTCCGGGATGTTGCGGGCTATCCAACTGGGTACGCCTTTCTACATCACTATCGAAGGCGATGCCAAGCTGGGCGGTTTCTGGAACCTGGATCTGGTCAACATCACGGTGGTGGCCCGCGGCTCCGGCGTCAGCGAGCACTACTGGAAGTGAGGTGGCCCCCTATGAAGCGTTTTTTCTCACGGCTGCGCCGGCCACTTCGCAACGAGAAGGGCGAGATCACCTTCTTTGCCTGTTTCTTTGTGGTCGGAGTCGTCATGCTCATTTCTTTTCTGCTTCTGTATGCCTCTGTACGGATCACTTGCATCAACATCCGCAACGGGGCTAAAATGGAGCTGAACAACCTGAGCGCCACCATCTATGCGGACACCTACCGCTCTCAGCGGGAAACCAACTTTGAAGAGTACCTGCGCACTCTTTACTCCAGCAATGACTATACGGAAATGCTTGAGGCCACTGTCGCCGGCGGCCTGGCGGAGAAGATCTCGCTCTCCACGGATGACTATGAAGTCTCCAATATCAGCCTGGAGTTCAATGTGGTGGGTGACCGGGTAGAGTACATCTTTTATTGTGATGTGGAGTTCTATGTACGGATGTTCGGACACAGCTACCCTACCATCACTCAGCGCGTGGAGCTGACCGGCTACCACAACACCAAATTTTAGCGGTGCTGTTGAAATTTCAGTCAGCTCCGCAGTATAGGCTTAATATAACGCAAAAAAGGAGTGTGGATACACATGAAGAAGTTTTTTCAATCCAAAGGCTTTATTGTTTCGGCTCTGGCCGTCCTCTGCGTCGCCATTCTGGGCGTGTGCTGGTTCGTGAGCCGAGATCGCTCGGAAGAATTTCGGCCGGATGAGTCCCCGCCCAGCAGCACCAGCAGCGATTGGTCGGATGGCGGCGTGCAGTCTGGTGACGGGAGCGGGGGCGCAGACGCCTATGCACCCGGCCAGTCTTCTGGCTCTGAGGAGGAATACCCCAAGGTGACCTCGGAAACGGATGATGAAGTCGTGATCGACTTTACGGATACCCAAAAGCCGGAAGATACCCCTCCCGCAGTGCCGGAGGGCAAAACCGAGCTTGAAGATCCCGGTGAAGACCACCCCGTCAATCCCGATCCGGCTGTGCCGGAAGTCACGGCGCCGCCGGCGGAGGAATCCCCCTCCAGCAGTGAGCCCGCCCCCGGCTCCAGCAACGGCAGCGGCGCGGTGTATGACCCTGTGTTCGGCTGGGTAGTTCCGGGCAACGTGCAGCAGTCCACTGGCGACAGCGATGGTGACCTGAACAAGCAGGTCGGCAATATGGGCGGCTGAGAAGAATACAACTGAATATTGAGCAGGAAGGCCGTCACGCAGTTGTGGCGGCCTTCCTAATTTTAAAAAGAATGGAGTGTGATGCAGTTGAAACGATTTCTCGCCCTCCTGTGCAGCCTTGCCCTGATGCTGTGCCTCCTGCCCTCTACTGCTTTTGCGGACGGCGGCAACGGAAACATAGATGGAGGCGGAGGCGGTATGGGCCAGGGAACCAGCAGCAACTTTTGGAACCCCGGAAACGATGGCGTTCGCATCACCGTTGTAGATGCGGACAGCGGGGCCGCGGTATCCTCTCCCCTGGACTTCTCAAACAGGACTCAGAAAACCAGTATCCTCCACTTTGGAAAGGTCAACAAGCTGCAATACCTGAGCGGGACAGGCCTCTCCCTCCAATCCGGCGCGGCCTATTCCTGCATCAAGCCGGCGCAGTCCATGCCCACCATCGTCAGCAGCAAAGGGCAAAACAATATTGACGCCATCAAGCGGTACTTCTGTTCGGAATATGCCTGCATGATGGTCGCCCAAGCGGCGGGGGTGGACTATGAGCGAATGATCGCCGGTGAATATAAGCTGCTGATCGAGCCCATCGCCTATTTTACTCATAATGGGCAGTATTACTGCATGACTGCCACAGAGGCCGGTCTTTATGATCAGATGTCCGGCGGCGCGCTCAGGAAGACCATGACTTCGCTTACCCATAAAAACCTGCCTCTGGCGATGTTCCTGGAGTTCAGCGATCTTGGTATTTCCGCGTGGACAGGCAACACCACTGGAACACAGAACAACTCCGACATCATCAGCACGCTGGGCGTCGGCATCGTCTGGTTTGATGAAGCTCCGCCGGAAGGCGATATCGAAGCGCCCGATGTGGAGTACCGGGTAGACACGGATGTGATCACCGCTGTCACTCTGCGGACAGATACTGACCTGACGCCGGACAACCCGGCTTCCGTAACTTTCCATATCCTTGGCACCACCTACCGGGTCAATGATGTGGTGATCCCCGCAGGCGACAGCCAGGTGGTTTGGGTCAAGTGGCATACCCCCTCCACACCGCAGACTGTTATCATTACCGTGTCCGTCAGCGGCGCCTATACTGCCCAGGACACCTTTGTGGCGGAAATTGTGGATCTGAATGAGCATATCCCGCCCGATCCGATGGCAACAGACACCAGCCCTGGTTATTCCATTCCCGCCCTGCCCAATGAGTCCCAGAAGCTCACTGCCAACTGGGGCGTCTGGAGCTGTTACTGGGTGCCGGTATGGGTCTGGTGTGACCATGGAGAAGATGGCGGTCACTGGGTCGATGAAGGGTACTGGGAGTATGAATACACCGGCTATTCCGCCTCCATCAGCGGAGTGATGTCCCTGATGCCGGACGATATTGTTCCAACGGCATCCGGTAAGAGCATGAAAAGCGGGTACGGCGTCAAGCAGGATGTGACGGCTACGCTTTCCACCGACGCGCCCACCAGCCACATTACTCATCCGCAGACCGCGTTTTCCGTATTCCCGGAATTTCAATATGAGACTTACCTGCGCCTGCTGCAGCGGGTATCCGGCGGCCGGAGCGCGAAATTCACCTTCCAGCCCAATGAGTTCTCAACCTACAACCGAACGGTGCATTTCACACCCATTTGGTTCCCGGATGCCACAAGCTACACGATCTTCACACAGGTCTGGGATACCTGGACGCCGGATGGGATGCTGAGCATCAATCTCAACGATTATGTATCCATTGACGGGAGCCTTTATGATGACTGGTACACCAATCGAGAATAACGTCTGGACAGGTTATCTGCTCATCATTTTTCTTGTGGTGGCAGGTTTCGCTGTTTACGACACACTTTACAGGCGGGTGCCCGACCGGGCGCTCGCCTTTTTTCTCCCGCTGGCGGCACTGGCCCCGCTGATCCAGGTCTATTTCATTCTGGAGTATGACCGGATGCCTATTTTCATCGGGCACATCGTCACCAAGGCGCTGGTGGGTGCGCTGCTTGGCTTCTGCATCCCGCTGGCGGCTGCTATGGCGGCCGGCGGCAACGGTATGGGCGGCGGGGACATCAAATTCTGCGGGGTGCTGGGACTGGTCTACGGCCCTTCCGGGATGGCGCTGGTCTTCCTCGTGGCTGCGGTCTTTGCCATGCCGGTAGTGCTGCTGTTCCGCCGGCTCTTTCGGAACCAACAGCCGGTTGCCATCCCGTTTTTACCTTTTCTGGCCTGCGGCTGCTCCGTGGCGACGCTGGCTGAACTATTTTTATGACAGGAGAATATGCTTATGAAACTCAACAACCGATTTATCTTCGGTATTTTGTCCCTGGTTTTGGCGGCAGTCATTGCGTTTGTGGCCCTCCCCACCATCGCCCGGCAGACCAATGGTAAAACGGAGATCGTCCGCATCACCCAGCCTGTGCTGAAGGGTGAGCAGATCACCGGCGACAATGCCGAAGTCGTGGAAGTGGGCGGGTATAACCTCCCCTCCAATGTAGCCCACAGCCTGGACGACGTGGAGGGGCTGTATGTAACCGCTGACTTGGCTGCGGGAGACTACATCCTCACAAGCAAAGTCAGCACCGTACCGGTATCCTCCGATGTGGCGCTCAACGATATCCCTTCCGGAAAGGTAGCGATCTCGCTGACTGTAAAAACACTGGCCTCCGGCCTGTCTGACAAGCTGCAGCCCAATGACATCATCCGTATCTATCATTTCCTGGAAACCGCGGAGGAAGTTCCTGAACTGCGTTTTGTCAAGGTCCTTTCTGTTACCGATTCCGACGGCATCAATGTGGACAATGCAAAAGAACCCACTGAGGACGAGGAGCCGCAGCAGTCCGCCACCATCACAGTGCTGGCAAGTCCGGAGCAAGCGCGGATCATCACCGAGCTGGAGAATGACGGCGTGGCCCATGTGGCGCTGATCTCCCGTAACAATGACCAGCTGTCTGAAGAACTGCTGGCTGAGCAGGACAGGACCCTCCAGGAGATCTATTTCCCTGAGACGCTGACAGAAGAAGGTGCTGAAGCCGATGAAAACGCGGATGGGGAAAACGCATCGCCCGCTGAGGACAATGGCGCTGAAACGGTTCCCGAAGATGGCAGCCAGCCGGCGGAGTAACGGAAAGGAGGTCTAACCTATGGGAAAAGTCATTACCGTCTGGGGCAGTCCTGGGAGCGGGAAAAGCATGTTCTCGTGCATCCTGGCAAAAGCCCTTACGCGGGACAAGCGGAAGGCCATCATCATCAATGCGGAGATCAGCGTACCCATGCTCCCTGTCTGGCTTCCGGAGCAGATCATTCAGACCAACGCCTCTGTGGGGCAGGTCCTGAGCAGCGTGGAGATCGACACCACGCTTGTCGCAAGTCATGTCACGGTTCTCAAAAGCTATCCGTTCATCGGCCTGATGGGCTATTCTGCAGGTGAGAACCCGCTCAGCTATCCTGAAACCAAGTACGGGATGGTGCTCCAACTGATCAATGCCGCCGCCAAGCTGGTTGATTTCGTAATCCTGGACTGCGGTTCCAACATGACGAATGTGTTTACCCCTGCGGCCATTGAAGCCGGCGATCTGGTGATCCGCATCCTGACGCCCGACTTGAAAGGCGTCAACTACTTGAAGGCTCACCAGCCTCTGCTGGTAGACGGACGTTTCCACTATGAGCAGCACATGACCTTCGCCGGCATGGCCCGTCCTTTCCACGCTCTGGATGAGATGGGCTATATCATCGGCGGTTTCAACGGACTCCTGCCTTACGGCAAAGAGATCGACCGCTGTGCCACGGAAGGCGGAATGTTCCAAGCCATCAAATACTGCAATCCCAAGTACACCGCCTCGCTCAACAAGGTGCTGGATGCGCTGGAGCAGATGGAACTGGCGGAGCAGGCCGTTGAGGAAGATCCCGATGACGTGGACGAATTTGAGGAGGACGATTCCGATGAATAATCTCAACGATATATTCTTCGCACCGACGGCCAATCAAGACCTGACCTATGACCAGGTGCTGGAGGATGTGCAGCGGTATTTTGCTGAGAATCATGCCTCCACCATTGCCGAGGCCGGTGAGGGCAACGCCGAGCGGGCCACCACTCTGCTGAAAGAGCTGATGGTGCAGTACATTGTCAAGCGGAAATATGCCATTGAGGGACTGAGCTCTGAGGAGCTGTGCGAAAAGCTGTATGAGGACATGGCGGGGTACTCCTTCTTGAAAAAATGGATCTACCGCCCCGGCATCGAGGAAGTTAACATCAACGCATACAACGACATCGAGGTGATCGAGGCCGGCGGGCGCAGCATCAAAATCCCGGACAAATTCAGTTCTCCCCAGCATGCCATTGATGTGGTGCGCCGTATGCTCAACGCCTGCGGCATGGTCATCGACGACACCATGCCCAGTGTGGTGGGCTTTCTGGACAAGAATATCCGTATCTCTGTGGATAAAACGCCGATTGTGGACCCGGATGTGGGGATCAACGCCTCCATCCGTATCGTCAACCAGCAGACGGTCTCAGAGCAGAAGCTGCTGGACTCCGGGAGCGCCACGGCCGAAATGCTCCATTTTCTGATGGCCTGCATCCGGTATGGCGTCAGCGTGTGCATCGCCGGTTCCACCGGTTCCGGCAAGACCACCATCATGGCCTGGCTGCTCTCCAATGTACCCAACAACCAGCGCCTGATCACCATAGAGGAAGGCAGCCGTGAGTTCGATCTGGTCAAGCGGGACGAAAACGGGAAGATCCTGAATTCAGTCATTCACCTGCTGACCCGCCCCAGTGAAAATCCGGCGCTGAACATCAACCAGGACTTCCTTTTGGAGCGGGTATTACGCAAGCATCCCAATGTTATCGGCGTCGGCGAAATGCGGTCTGCCGCAGAAAGCCTTTCAGCCGCTGAAAGCTCCCGGACCGGCCACACGGTCTGCACCACCATCCATTCCAACTCCTGCAACAGCACTTACCGCCGTATGATGACGCTGGCCAAACGGAAATACAGCATGGATGACGCGGTGCTCATGGAGATCATGGTAGAGGCCTATCCCATCGTGGTGTTTACCAAACAGCTGGAGGACCGCTCCCGAAAGATCATGGAGATTTTAGAGGGCGAAGATTTCCGGGATGGGCAGTTGATCTCCCATACTCTCTACAAATTTGAGGTAGAGGACAATGTAACTGACCAGAACGGAGAAGTCCATGTGGTGGGACACCATCGGAAAATGGGTCTGATCTCCGACGCCTTAAAGAAACGGCTGCTGGACAACGGCATTTCCAACAAAGAGCTCCAGGAGTTCATGCAGCCCCCGAAGGAGGTGGATTAAAGGTTGCAGTGGATCTACATTATCTGCTTTGCGCTCATCAGCGCGGGCCTCCTGGCTCTGTTCCGGGTTCGGCCGGGCGACTTCATTGACGCTCTGTTCCGCTCTCAGCGCAAGGCGGCCACCCTGACGGATGAACTGAATGTTCTGATGGGAACGCCGGCCAAAGGATTCTTCAACCAGGATTATGAGTTGAAACAGATTTTGAAAGGCACCGGCCGGGCCGACCGCTATGAGTCGGTCAAACGCCTGTCCCTTATCCTGTTTGCGGTGGGCGCCGTGCTGGCGCTGCTGATCAACAATGTGTATATGGTGCCCATTTTGGGCATTGGGTTCTCTCTGGCTCCCATTTGGTATCTGCGCAGCACTGCCGCCAGCTATAAAAAGCATCTTAACGAGGAACTGGAAACGGCTATTTCTATCATCACCACCTCATATTTGCGCACCGAAGATCTGATTCGGGCGGTCAAAGAGAATCTGCCCTATATCAATGAGCCGGTAAAGGCCAACTTCGAGGCGTTTGTGTATGAGGCGGAGCTGATCAACGCGAATATTACCAGTGCCATCAACAGCCTCAAGATGAAAATTCCCAACCGGGTATTCCATGAATGGGCCAATATTCTGATCCAGTGTCAGTCAGACCGCTCCATGAAGAACACGCTGCCCACCATCGCCCAGAAATTCTCCGATGTCCGCGTCGTGCAGTCGGAGCTGGAGGCCATGATGCAGGGGCCGCGCCGGGAAGCTATCACAATGATGTTCCTGGTAGTCGCCAATGTGCCGCTGCTCTATTTCCTGAATGAAGACTGGTTCCATACCCTCATTTTCACGACGCCGGGGAAAATTGCCCTGGCGATTTGTGCGGCCATCATCCTTTTTGCGCTGACACAGATCATGAAACTGAGCAAGCCTATTGAATACGGAGGTGACGGCGCATGACCCTACTGGCTCTTGTGGCAATCATCTTCTTTGGCTTTGCCACCTATAATCTGACCTGCGCTTTCGTGGACATTCCCACCAAGCGCACCTCCCGGATGATGATGCTGGCCCGAAAGCAGCAGGGCACCAAGGCAGAAAAACTGTTGGATGTCTACATCGCAAAAATAGCCGGACTGATTGCCCCGTATCTGAAACTGGACAAGCTCAAACGGAACAAACTCCAACGGGCGCTGGACATTGCCGGCCTTGAGTTGACGCCGGAGGCCTACACGGCCAGAGCATGGGTCATAGCCGGCGGCGTGGGGCTTACCTCCATCCTGGTGGTATTCATCATGCCGTTGCTGGTTCCGGTTCTGATTGGCCTGGCGGTGGCGCTGTGGTTCTCCACCTATTACAGTGTCTTTGACTTTGTAAAAAAGCGCCGCAAGCTCATCGAGGGTGAGATCCCTCGCTTTGCCTTGACGATTGGGCAGAATCTGGAGAACGACCGGGATGTGCTGAAGATCCTTACCTCCTACCGTCGGGTAGCAGGCAAAGATTTTGGCGCGGAGCTCGACCAAACGATTGCCGATATGAAGACTGGCAACTATGAAAATGCCCTCATTCACTTTGAGACCCGTATTGGCAGCCCCATGTTGTCCGATGTGGTGCGTGGCCTGATCGGTGTGCTGCGCGGCGATGACCAGCGGATGTACTTTAAGATGATCTGCTTTGATATGCGGCAGATCGAGCAGAACAACTTGAAAAAAGAAGCGGCCAAACGCCCCAAGAAGATCCAGCGGTACTCCATGATGATGCTCATCTGCATTATGATCATCTATTTGGTGGTGCTTTGCACAGAGGTCATGGGGTCTCTTGGCGCGTTCTTTGGCTGACAGGTATCCGCCCGTGTTCTGCCACGGGCTTAACATATACCCGCTCCTCCGGGAGTGATTCTTTGATGGAGGTGATGCCTTGTACTATAGCGGCTTCCCATAACCGCCGGTCTTTCGGCTGGCGCTCCCCTTGATCCAGGCCGGCCTGTTCTCAGGCCGGCCTTTCATTTACCGTCTGAACAGGAGAACTCCATGACGAAGAAACGATATATCCCGCCCAACAGCGAAGATGGGCAGCGGCAGCGGTTCCACTGGCTTCTGCGCCAGAAACCGAAGGCTTATCCCGCCACGCCCCGCTCCAACAAAAACGGCCTGCTCAAACCGATTCGCCGTTCCTGAGCGGCCATAGACAAACGCAATTCAAATATCACATTCACAGGAGGTAGTTCCATGAAGAAGTTTATGACGCATATCCACAGCAAGGCAGACGCCCTGGCCCTCCGGGCCCGTATGGCGCTCTCCAACCAGCGCGGAGATTTTTACATTTCCGACGCGGTCAAGATCATCATCGCCGTCGTACTGGGCGCCCTGCTCCTGGCAGCTCTGACCCTCATTTTCAATGACACGGTGATTCCGAGGATCACGTCTGAGATCGAGGGCCTGTTCGGCTAAGTCACCATTGGTGGGGATCGGTTTGTGGATTTTCACGACCGGTCCCCGCTTTTATTTTTTCAGAAAACGAATAACGGAGGTGAAGACATGGATACACCTTGCAGAATTTACCCCTTTCTGCGGGCCGTCCGCGGAAACTGGCGCAATGCCATTTTTGTTCGCTGTGGATGCGACAGCTGTATGGATGGACGCCCATCTCCCTGTGCCGGTTTTCTTCTGGCTGTAGATGAGTGCGGACAGATCATGCTGCTGCCTGCTGAAACCATTCACACCCTGACCGGTGAAGAGGTGGAGCCGTCCGAGTGCAGCGCCACATTGTCCCGCCGTGCTTTTGATTCCGCCTTTTCCAAATACATCGAATGGCATGCTCCAGACCCTGCCGCATGTACGCTCCTGCAGCTTTGCCTGCAAGCCGAATGCGGCCGGGATAGTTGATTTTTGCACGAAAAGACGCCATTACGCCGTCTTTGGTGCGCCTTTGGAGGTGATGATTTTATGACGAAGCAAAAACAGATCAAATGTCCATACTGCCACGCCGGCGCGTCTCTTCGCCCGGCCAGCGTAGTTTATGGCTGTAACCGTAGGTCTCAGGGGAAGTTTCTCTATCTCTGTGATCGCTGGCCGGCTTGTGACGCCTATGTGAGCGCCCACGACCGAACACATCAGCCTATGGGGACGCTGGCAAACGGAGATCTCCGGCACAAGCGTATCTTGGCGCACCGGGCATTGGAACATCTGCAGCAGGTCCGCCACATGGAGAAGTGGGAGGCCTATATCTGGCTTCAGGCAAAGCTGGGTTTGAGCGACCGGCAGGCTCACATCGGCCAGTTTTCAGGCTGGATGTGCGATGAGGTGATCCGCCTCTGCCATCAGGCCGCTGCGCCTCTTGATGGCCTTCAGCCGGCAGCATGACAGGAGGAGGTGAAACCATGACCAGCCTGACAAAACAACAGCAGGAACTCGTTACCCAGAACCTATCGGTAGTGCACTGGGTCATTTGTGATTACATCCATGTCAATCCCACCATCTGCGGTTTGGAATACGGAGACCTTTTTCAAGAGGGCTGCATTTGGCTCTGCAAAGCCGCAGCCACCTATGAGGACGATGGACGGGCACAGTTTGCCACCTATGCCAAAAAAGTGGTACGCAACGGACTGATCTCCTACTGTCGGACCGTCTGTGCGCGAAACAAGAACTTCAGCCGTCTCGTCATTGGAGAACACGGAGAACTGGCGGCAGACGGGGATACCTTAGATCCGCAAGCCAATCAATTTGACGCGCAGGTATCTCTAATCGAAACGCTTTCTCTTTTGGAGGCCAGCAAGAAGGAGTATGACGGCGTGGCCCGTCTCGGCATTGAGGCGCTTGCACTCAAACTCCGGGGGATGCGGATCACGGATATTGCGGAGCTCTACCAGGTACCGCCTTCCCATGTGGGAGCGTGGATCTCACGCTCAGTCGCCAAACTGCGCAATGACCCCCGTTTTCTGGAAAGCCTGCTTTAAATTTGTTGAAAACTACGGCCTTTCCGCAGTAGAGGATATATAAAAGGAGGCATTGATAAATGGAACAGAAAATTCTATATACTGCAATCGGCCGTCTGGAGCGGGAGACAAATAGCTGCGGCCGATCCTGCCCGCTCATCCGGCTGGGCGGGCAGCCCTATATGATGGATATGCAGGAGATGGTCGTTTGGACCACCCTGAACTGGCGGATCTCCAAACGAGAGGACATCTCGCTGCAGTGCGATAAGCTGGCGTCTTCCCTGGGAGATTGTGTCTCCCGCTCTTGGGATGCCTGCGTAAACCGGCTGCTCACCCGCGGACTGCTGGTATCTGGCTGCGGTGAAACGGAGTACGATGCACTATATGATTTGCTGAGTTCCCTTGGCATCATTCCAACCAGCGGCTCTGTATTGGTGCGGTGCCTCTCTTTCGCCAAGCTGGTGCTGAGCCACCGCGTCCCTATTGCGCAGGCGCTAAAGCTATTCCGAAAAGACCGGCGCACGGACTACGAGGCCCGCGTTATGCGGCTGGCCCGGCAAGCTCTGCTGTCCACTGCCGAAATCGCCAAGTGCATAGAGCAGGATGTTACCGTTCTTCCCAATGAGCAGTTTTTGATGGAAACCGTGTATGGTGATAAAGAAACCACATGCCATAATATTGCCAGCATCATGAAAAACAGCCGAAGCAGTCAGGCCGTGACGCTGGCCGTCGCCAACCTGTATTTGCGCCAGCAAATCATCTTTGAGAGGATCAGCACATGAAAAACCAATGGAGTCAAATGCCCTTTGTCCTGCGGCGCAAGATCCTGCTGACATATCTGGCCGGCATTGCCAGTATTGCGGTCAGCCTTGTAATCTTCATTGCAACCGCAGACCGCATCCTTCTGGCGCTGGGCGGGATTATTTTTGTCGCCTCCCTGGTACTGGGTAAAAGCCTGTGGAGCATCGCCGCCCGGGGCCAATACGAAGTGGTGGAAGGAATCTGCACCGGTGTCAGCACGCCCATGCTGCGGCGCTACCGCAAGATCCAGCTGATGGATGAACTGGGCACGGAGCGCACCTTGCTGTTGAGCAAAACCGCTAAATTCCAAATTGGCGCCCGCTACCGTTTTTATTTCCAAAAAGGGAGTAGGCCTGCCATCGGCAACGACTATCTGGATGCCACTCTTTCCACCAACAGTTTCCTGGGATATGAGGCACTGGAGGACACAGTTTCCCTTGATGGAGAGATGGGAAGCAGGAAGTAAATACCCCAGAATAAGAAATAGGGATACGGCACTAAAGTCATAGCTTCAGTGCCGTATCCCTCTATTTTTTTATTCTCATCCGGTATCCATGTCCCCAAACTGTTTCAATAATATCGGCGCCCAACTTACGGCGGAGCTTATAGATCATACTGGAGATTCCGGTCCAACTGGTGTCAAAAGACTCTGCTGCAACGAATTCGTAAATCTGGCGAGCGGAAAACACCTGACCCGGTCGGCGAGCCAACAAAAGCAGAATATCGAACTCCATTGGGGTCAGCTTAACGGGCATACCAAACAGCCGTACCAAGTGTTGCTGAGGGTAAATTTCTAATGAATTCATCAATAGTGGCGCATCTTCGGAGGCTGACAGTGTAGAAAAACCCGAAATTGCGGAAAGTCCAGAAATAAGTTCTTCTAAAGCTTTCTCTTCATCATCACTGAAAGACAGTATTATAAGTTTTCCCAAAGCAACACCTCACGATGACTTTACTCCATTCGCAGACGCTCCACAACGCTGTGTTTTTCCAGATTGCGGAAGCACAGATACGGGATCAGCACAGCGAAGATCAGCAGGACAGGTGTACAGAGAACCAGAGGCAGCAGCGTAAAGCGGAAGGTGGTAAATCCGCCCTCCACCATGGCCCGAACCACCACTCCTACAGCCAGGCTGCTGAGCAGATACGATGCCACCAAAGTCAACGCTGCATAGAGCAGTCCCTCGCCCACCAGCATCCGATTGAGCTGTTTCTTTGTCATACCCACACTCTGAATTACCGCAAACTCCCGCTTGCGGGAGACAATAGCTGTCACCATGGAATTGATGAAGTTCAGCACGCCCACCAGGGCAATTACCACGCTGATCGCGTTGCCCATCACAGCAGAGGAACGGGTTTGCTCCTCATACTGCTGCGCCATAGACTGACGGGACGCCACTGGCAGGCTGGGATCGGTGGTATCCATATAATCGTCCAAGAATCCCTGCACCGTGTCGATATGTGCATCGTCCACATTCAGGAACAGTTTTCGGAGGGTGTGATCCGGCCATTGCTCCCGAAAGGTCTCAGCGGGGAGGATGAAGCTCAGATTGAACTTGTTGCCTGCCCCCTGCTGCACCGGCAGCCCGGTCACCGGATTCAGCGGGTATACCACCGCCATCACTGTATAGGCACGGCCATTTAATTCCACGGCGCTTCCAGCCGAGGGAACCGGCAGCACAGGATATTCCGTTTCCAGTTCTACACTGGGCCCTACGGCAAGGATATAATTCCCACTGGCGAAATCCTCAGCGTCAAAACTGCCCTCTATCACATACTGCTCCTGGGTGATGGCCTCCAAGGGAATACCGTCCAAGCCGTACAGAATGGCAGAGCCCTCCCCAGTTTCCAGCGTATCCCGCAGCGCCTGTGCACCGGCGGTGTCGTAGGTCTCCCAATCGGCCAGCTTATCCTCTGTATAGAAAGCTGCCACATTTTCCAGGGTGCCTGCGTCCATCTGCCAATCGATTTGGGCAGAATAAAGGTGTCCGGCGGTCTCCACTCCCTCCTGGCTCTCCATCTGTACCACCAAGGAATCATTCAAAGTGGTGCCGTGGGGATCGTAATTGTTGATATAGTCCTCGCTGGTGGCATCGGACAGTTCAAAATCGGCCAGAATCAGGTCGGCCAGATATTTGTCCATATCAAAGGCGGCATTCTTGGAATAGAAGCTGCTCAGGAGTACCAGTCCCAGGGTCAGAGAGCAGATTACCGTGATAGTACGCTTTTTGTTGCGCCATAGATTCGCCCAGGACATGGAAAGAATGGACGCAGTACCGAGATGACGCTTGTGTTTCTTTTTGCTGGCGCCGTCGGCATCGCTCATGCGCAACGCCTCAATGGGCGACACCTTTCCCGCCAGCCTGGCAGGCCGCAGGCAGGAGATTAACACCGTCACCCAGGCAAACAGTGCAGAGCCGATAAAAATCACGGGGCTGATGGATACTACCGTTTCCCCCACCGCGGAGCCCATCAGGACAGGAACCAGCTGAGCGCCCAGTAACCAGCCCAGAATCAGGCCCAGAGGAATCCCAATGATACAGAGTCGATTCGCTTGGCCGTAAATCAGTTTCTTCAGTTGCCTGGTGGTGGTTCCCAGGGTTTTCAGTTTGCCGTAAAACTGCACATCGGCAGTAACGCTGATCTGGAAGATGTTATAGATAATTAAATACCCAGCCAGGAACACCAATGCCATGCCCAGATACATGGGCAGACTCTCCTGTGCGGCCATAGCCCCCATCTCCGGGGTGTAGGCCAGATTTACATTGTATTCCAGACCAGTGAGGCCGGTATCTGCCAGAATGCGGTCCATGGTGGTCTCAATGTTCTGGTCGCTGGTCAGATTGACCTGTACCATATAGAGGCCCAGCACCTGGCCTTCATCGGTGGAGATGATGCCGCCAGTCATTTCATCGGCATAGGCCCGGCTCACCCAGGCCATGGAGGAATAACTGGACGCATTGCCCTCCCAGAATCCACAGAGGGTAAAGTCAGCGGTGGTCACTTCGTCGCTGTTCAGGTCCTTACGCCACTCCAGAGTGACGGCCTGGCCCAGTTCGTGGGGGATGCCCAGCCGGTCCAGCGTCATGGTGTCCAAGGCGATCTCATCCACCGCCTGGGGCATTTGCCCGGTGGTGGGGGCAGCGAAGGAGTGCTCGGCATAGGCATCGTTGGCCCATCGAATTTCCACCGACTGCCCAGCGAGTCCCCGGTTTTCTGCCGGTCCCAGTACAATACTGCGGCCCAACTCCTCCACATCCGGGTGTCCATCAATCAGGTCGGCCTGTTCCTCCGACAGCCCGCGCAAAGATGCCTGTGCATCATAGCCAGTCTGGCGGAAGGTCATCTCCACCAGATTACGGCTCATGCTTTGGGTTAGGGTGAACAGGGTGGCAAACATCATGGTGGTCAGCAGGATTGCCAGAATCGCCACCAAATTCCGGCCCCGATTGGTATGGAACATTCGCCTTGTCAACACTGGGATGGGACGAAAGATGTTTTGCTTTTTCATGCTGCCCACCCCCTCACTGTGCTGCAATCCGCCCGTCCTCGATGCGGATCACATGGTCTGCCATGGCGGCGATCTCTGGGTTGTGGGTAATCATCACAATGGTCTGGTCAAATTCCTGGCTGGTCATTTTCAAAAGGCCAATCACGTCGTCACTGGTTTTGCTGTCCAGGTTGCCGGTAGGCTCATCAGCCAGAATGATGGAAGGCTTGCTGGCCAGGGCACGGGCAATCGCCACCCGCTGCTGTTGTCCGCCGGAAAGGTTGTTGGGCAGACTGTCCAGCTTCTTCTCCAGCCCCAGCAGTTTCACGATCCCCATAATGAACTTCTTGTCCGGCTTACGGCCATCCAGAGAGATGGGGAAAATGATGTTCTCCCACACACTGAACACTGGCACCAGATTATAGTTTTGGAAGATAAAACCAATCTGCTTGCGGCGGAAGATGGTGGCCTGCTCACTATTCAACTTGGCGAGGTCAGTATTTCCCACTTTAACGCTCCCCGCCGTAGGGGTATCCAGACCGCCCAGCATATTCAGCAATGTAGACTTGCCGGAGCCGGATGTGCCGATGATGGCGGTAAACTTGCCCCGCTCGATGTCCAGATCCACCCCATCCAGAGCATGGACCTCTGTTTCTCCTTTGCCATAGTATTTCTTCAGCCCGCGGGCCTGCAAAATCGTCTCCATACGAGGTTCCTCCTTCTTTGCTTGAGAAGTCTCTCCTTCTCTTTGCTCTTAGCATAGCAGAAGAATGTCTCATTTCAGGTACAGCAAAGGTACAGTTTTGTAACATACGAGGGGAAACGCAGAAAGCTCTTGTCTTCAAGATAAAATTATGATAAAATTATGCCATAAAGGAGGCGATTGTATGCTGAATATTCGTCCCATCTCGGATTTGCGAAATCACTTCTCTGAAGTAGAGGAGGATGTTTTGTCCAAGGGCGAGCCGGTTTTCCTCACGAAAAACGGTTATGGCTCCATGGTACTGCTCAGTCTGGAGCAATACGAACAGCTGACCAATGATGTGGAGCTTGCTTTGGACGAGGCGGATCGCGCCGCGGACCTCTCTGATACCCGCTATTCTGCCGACGAGGTTTTTGGTCGGGTAAGGAGGCGTATCCGTGAACGGAAAGCACTATGAACTAAGCATCCTTCCGCTCTTTGAAGAAGATCTGAGTGAAATTGTGGACTATATCACCTATCGGCTGCGGAATCCCGCAGCGGCTGAGCGGCTGGTCGATGATGTGGAAAATGCGATTCTGGAGCGACTCTCCTGTGCGGAATCTTTTGAACCGTACCATTCCTCCCGGGAGCGCCAGCATCCTTACTATCGGATTCAGGTCCGTAATTTCACCGTTTTCTATGTGGTAATCGGAAACACCATGGAAGTCCGCAGGATTTTGTATAGCCGCAGGAACTGGAAAGATCATATCTAAGGAACAGCGCCCCTGTCCATCATACATGAGGACAGGGGCGCTGTTGTGTTGCTTAATTCTTGATTTACTCCACGGTGCCCAGCCGCTCCTGGATGGTGCCTTTGGTGACAAATCCCAGGCAGAGGAGCGGCGTAGCCAGCGCCAGCACTGCTACCACCGGAAGGATCACCCAAAGGGGCAGCACATCAAAGGTGTAGACGGCCACCCAGGAGGTCTCCGCAATGACTCCGGGCATCACCCATAGGGCAAAGGTGAGCGTGGCCGGAATCAACACCGCCGCCATTCCTGCGGCGGAAACGGCGCCCTCCAGCAAAACCAGCCTGCGCAGCTGGCCCAGTGTCATGCCGAGGCTCTGATAGACAGCGAACTCTTTCCGGCGGCTCACCGTCTGGGTCACCAGCAGGTTGATAAAGTTCAGCACGGCGATGCCCAGCAGGACCGCGCCCACCATGCCGATGATCAGCACCATGTTGAGACGCGAATTCTCAAAGTTCTCCTGGTAGTCACTTCGCAGGGTGATGCTGATGCCCCGGTTGACGCCCTGCTCATATTGATTCAGAAACGCCTCGAAGGGCGCCTGCTGGCTGTGGTCGATGTCTACCGCCAGCTGCCGGTAGCACTGACCGGGGAACAGTTCATCAAAAACAGACAGGGGCACCAGATAGTAGAAAGTAAAGGAAGCCTCCGGGCTGTTGCTTCCCTCCAGATAGGTGTTGTCGTGCATCAGCGACCCCATCACAGTGAAGGTTTTCTCGCCCAGTTGCAGGGTCTCCCCCGCTTCCAGACAGGAAACGCCATCGTAATTCACCCCTCCGGCGATCACAGAGTCCCCGCTCTCGAATGCCGTCTGGTCAAAGCTGCCGCTGGTGAAGGGACAGTATTCCAGAATATAGCGAAGATATGCTCCATCCAGGCCCACTACAACAGCGGTATAGTCTCCACTCTCGGTAAACCGATCCAGGCCTTCCATCCAATCCGGGTAAGCGGCCTGTGACTCCTTCAGAGTCATGGTCTCATCGTAGGGCTGGTTGTAGTAGTCCACCACCCTCTGGTGCAGGGTATCGTCTGCCGTCAGAGTGACCTCCCGGCTTTTCAAGGCGCTCACCGAAGTGACCTCCGGGCGCGTTTTCAATTCGTCCACCATCTCCTGGGGAATCCCCTGGTTGCGTTCGTTGTACCGCTGGTAACTGGTGGCCGCCGAGGCGTCCGCAATGGAGTAATCCCAGGGGGAGAAAGCGGAGAGGTACAGATCCTCCTGCAAACTCACATACTGCATCCGAATATCGGTCAGCAGCAGCACCGCCAGGAGCATGATCAGCACGGCAAGGGCCCCGCGGCCCTTGCTCTGACCCAAAATCCGCAGGGCCAGCCGGGGCAGCGTCACCATTCCATTGTCCGAACCGATACTGTGACCGATGCGGGGCGCATTCTCCCGCATGGTCTGCGCCGGCGTCATCCGGGACAGACGCCAGGCGGGCAAAAGATAGGCCAGCAGCACAGTGCCAAGGGTACACAGTGCCGCCAACACAAAGGGAATCCAACTGAGGAAATAGAAGGCCGGGTTCTGCTCCATGCCCACCACCACCCGGGGCGTGATGGCAAGGTCCAGCCCAAACCCAATCAGGAAGCCGGGAATCAGGCCCAGCGCCGTCACCGCAATCCCCTTTTCCAGCAGATAGCGCCGCAGCTGGCGGGGCGTCAGGCCCAGGGCTTTCAGCCCGGCCAGCCAGGTCCGATCCTGCCGGGCGGTCACCTGCACAATGGCAAAGACCATCAGAAAGCCGCACAGAAGGACCAGAAGCGCCGGGGCGTAGTAGGGCTGGGCCTGTTGGCTGGCAGCCTCCATCCGGGCATCGTTATAGGCCAGGTTGGTGGTAAAGGGCAGTTCTGGTAAGCCCTGATCCGTCAGCAACTGGGCGGCCTGAGCCTCCAGATTCCGGGGCTGATGCAGGGTAACACCCAGAGTTAGATTGGCGGTGGTTTCCCTGTCGTAGTCGGGAACTAGGGTCTTTGCTGTATCCGCTGTGATCCAGGCGCAGGCCTCGGTGAAGTTGGTGGGACTTGCCCACCAGCCGCACAGGGTAAACTCGTCTGTGTGTGTCTGCCCCACAGCGTCCGTCCATTCCAGCGTTACCGGCGCGCCGATCTCCTTCAGCACCCCCAGGGAGCCCATGGTAAACTCGTCCAGTGCGATCTCTCCGGGCTGTTGGGGGAGGCTGCCGGTGGTGGGGATGGACAGGACCGTTTCCGCATAGTCCTGGTCGGTCACCGCCAGCTTCACCAGCCGCTGGCCCATCATGGGATCGGACAGGACGCCCACCGTACTCAGCCGGACGGTGCTTTTCACATTGGGATGCTGGGAAAGCAAATCCGCCTGATGCGCCGTCAGGCCAGTGTAAAGAATGTGGCTGGTGGAGCCGTAGGTGTACTGGTAGTTGAGCAGGTATGCGCCCTCTACTGCTCCTCCTAGCAGAAAGACAAAGGTATAGAGCCCCGCCACCAGAGCCACCGCCAGGGCAAGCACCGCATTTTTGACCCGGTGAAAGCAGAAATCCCGTCGGGCCAGGGTCCAGCAGACCTTCAGATTGTTATTTGCTAACATGGTCCGGCCTCCTTTAGTCGTGGAGGCGGCCATCCTCGATGCGGATGACCCGGTCAGCCATTTGCGCCAGCTCCAGATTGTGGGTAATCATCACCAGGGTTTGGTGATAGGTCTCCACTGACAGCTTCAGCAGGCCTAGCACATTCTGGCCGGTTTTGCTGTCCAGGTTACCGGTAGGCTCATCGGCCAGCAGGATGGAGGGCTTGGCAATCAGGGCGCGGGCAATGGCCACCCGTTGCTGCCCACCGCCAGAGAGTTCCCCCGGATAGGCGTTCAGCCGGTCGTGCAGGTGCAGCAGCTCCATAATCTCGTCAAAAAACACGCCGTCCGGGGTGGAGCCTGCAAGACTCAGGGGAAACAGGATGTTCTCCTTCACGGTCAGGGTTGGGACCAGGTTGAAGTTCTGGTAAATAAAGCCTACCTTGCTGCGGCGGAACACGGCCAGTTCCTTTTCCTTCAGGCCCCGCAGATTCACGCCGTCCACGATGATCTCTCCCTCATCGGGGATATCCATGCCGCCGATCATATTCAGCAACGTGGTCTTACCAGAGCCAGACGCCCCGATGATGGCGGTGAATTTCCCTTTTTCAATGGCAAGGTCGATGCCGTCCAGGGCTTTCACTAGGCTGTCGCCCTTGCCGAAGTATTTCTTTAGATTATGTACGGTAACAATGTCCATGGGTGAATTCCTCACTTTGCTCAACTCAATAAATAGACTGAAAAGGTGGTGCCTGTTCCAACCTTTGATTTCACACTGATATACCCCTTCTGCCGGATGATGATGCCGTTGGCAAGGTACAGTCCCAAGCCAACGCCCTCCTGTGCCGCCACCTCTTGAGCACGGTAGAACCGCTGGAACACATCGTTATAGTGCTCCTCTGGGATGCCGATTCCAGTGTCAGTAATGTCTACCCGGGTGTAAAACTGCCAGGGGCGCACGGTGACCATTACTTTGCCGCCTGCCGGAGTATATTTCACGGCGTTGTCCAGAATGTTGCCGACAGCCTCCGCCGTCCATTTCGGATCATGCTGCACCGTGATGGCTGGATCGCATTCTGCCGACAGGTCGATCCCCTTGGCCTCCGCCTTTGCCCATACAGTGCTCATAGCTCGGGCAATGGTGTTGGAGAGATGGGCTTCCTCCATGTGTAGGGTAAATGTTCCGGTCTCCAGCCGGGACATTTTAATGAGCGACTGCATCAGAAAGTCCAGCTTGTCGATCTGGCCGTCCATCGTCGCCAGAAACTCCGCCCTCTTCTCCGACGGCAGATCGTGGCCCCGCAGGATGCCGGTGAACATCTTGATGTTGGCAATGGGCGTCTTGACCTGGTGGGATATGTCGCTTACCAGACTTTGAACAGTCTCTTTGTCACGCTGGCTCTGACGCTTGCCCTCACTCATAATGTCAAAATACTGCATCAGCTTGCCTTGCACCTTTGCGGTCAGGCTGTCCTCGTAGGGCTGATAGCCCTCCACCGCCCGGCCGGACATGAGCGCATCCAGTGTCTCGCACAGGTCGTCGGCAAACAACGATACCTGCCGTCGTTGATACCAAGCCCATAGGCCAACCACTAGGAAGATGGCTACACACAGGGCCAAAATTCCGTAGCGCACCGATGCCCGGGGAACCGTCTGCCACAATACCCACACCAGGGCGGCAAACAATGCAGCCGAGAGTAATACCATTCCCACACGCAGGACGCTCATCCAACGCTGCTTCATGACTTGCCTCCTGTCCAGATGTAGCCCATGCCCCGCACAGTCTTGATATAACTGTGCTGCTCGTCCTCAATCTTGGACCGCAGCCGGTTCATGGTCACCGTCAGGGTGTGATCATCAATGAAGTTTCCCGCGCTGTCCCACAGACGGTCCAGCAGCACCTGCCGGGTAAGGATCTGTCCACTATGTTCCGTGAGGGTCTTGAGCAACTTATATTCATTTGGGGTGATGGCGAGTTTTTCCGCTCCTCGCTGGGCGGTGAGGGCGGTAAAGTCCAGGGTCAGCCATCCATCGCTCCAACGGTCGGCCTGTGCCGCAGGCTGCTTTGCTCCCATCCGGCGTAGTGCCACCTCTATCCGGCGCAGGAGGATCTGCATATTGAAGGGCTTGGTAACATAGTCCTCGGCACCCATATCAAATCCATTCAGCACATCCGCCTCCAGGTCATTGGCGGTCAAAAAGATCACCGGCAAATCAGACTGCTGCGCCTTGATTTCCCGGCACAGATCAAAGCCGCTGCCATCTGGCAGGTTCACATCCAGCAGGGCCAGATCAAAGGCATCGCCCGCCAGCAGCTGACGGGCCTTTTGGCAGTTATAAGCGGCCACGGTGAGATAGCCCTGACTGTCCAGTTCAAAGCAGAGGCCGGCACTTAAAGCAAGATCGTCTTCTAAAACTAGAATTTTGTTCATCTTTTCACTCCAAAACACGCGATGTATTCAGTATAGCAAATTCTGCGCTCTGTGTAAAAGGAAAGTTGATCAGAAAGATCATCTCTATCGTGCAATGCCTTTGCAAGCATCTTTCAGCTTTTATTGCCGGGAACGCAAAATCGAATTATGCCTTCTTTTTTCAAAAGGTTTGATCAATTTGCAGAAAAAGCGAAGCTTTTTCCTATTTAATAAGTAGAACACTGAAAAAGGAGGTTTACCCCCATGTACAAGCCACACACCATTGAGCAATTCAAAGTCCAGCAGTTTCTGGAACACACTTTTGCCATCGACCACTTTCTGGTTTCTCCACTGTCCCGTACCGCACTCATGCTGGAGGATAAGGACGGTGAACGGATCGCCTTTTCCTTCTCGGATAATGAGGTCCGCGAGATCCCGATCCCTCCTGCCGCAGATTTGGAAAAGGTAAAGGCGTTCATCCGCCAATTTCATGCGCTCGACCCTAAGCCCCATCTGCGCACCTTTGAAGAAATCACCCGTTGGTGGCTGGACCATCCTAATCCGCTGACTTACCAGCAGGCCCTTGGGCTGTCGGACGAGCTCTACCGCCGCTTTCTCTCTCATCCGATGATTGACGATGAAGACGCATGGCGCATGGCTTCGTCCGGCCTTGTCTCGGAGGATGGTTATCGTGACATCCAGCTCTGGTATTTTAACGGCAACTCTTTTACCTGCTGGCTGGGGCCGCTCGGTGTGGACGGAACCGGCAATTTGTACGCTCTGACCTTCAACTATGGCACGCCCAGGGCCAGGGAGTTGAGATTCTATCTGTTGGACGATTACTACCGCGACATGAACCACATATTGTAACTCGCTACGGCGAAATATCTATATACAGTATTATACCGCTTGACAAACGCAAGATATAGTGTTACACTTAGCTTGTAATTGATTTTTGTGCGTTCCCCATGTGGGATACAGATCTTGTATCTGTACCGCGAGGCCAAAACCCTTGCATTGCACACGCAGTTAAGTTTGTATGCTGTATCAAGTGTCAGTGGTATCGTTGCGCCCATTCAGGGCCGATATCTGCTGGCACTTTTTATATATAGATATTAACGCCGACGGCGAAGAAAGGAAGTGTTATGGCACAAATCCATGTATTTGGCCGGGTCATGCACGATCTTGTCCCAAAAGAGAGCCAGTCAAAACAGCCGTATGTCTGTTTTGACCTGATGGAGCGTTCCGGCAACAACCCGCCGGACTTCTACCAAGTGTGGGCTCGCGGCGACCAGGTTGCCCGGCTCGTAAGGCTCAAAATCAAAAAGGGAAGCATGATTTGGCTCACTGGATCGCAAAAGCTGGTAGATGTACGCCAAAAGGACGGAACCACAGTTAAGAAGCTGAAAATATGGCTGACGGACTTTGGATTTCTTCCTGGGCAAACCCCCAGAGCGAAGACTGAATGTGAGCAGCATGACTCCGACACAGCGGCAACCGCTCCAGCGCCTTCCGAGGTAATGGACGGTGACCGCGAATCCCTGCCGGAATAGATCCGGCGCTGTAAGAGGGACCGTATCAAGTTTTCAGAATGAACTGAAGCTTGGTGCGGTCCCTCTTTTTTTGTTTTCAGGCAAAAATCGAAAGAAAGGACGGTAACCACATGAGTAATGACAAGGGACTTTTAAGTGGCAGCATTACGATCCTGATCGGTGCTGTCATCGCTATCATGGCTCTGGTTCGCGGGCCCTGGCAAGCATGGCTGTTGATTGGGGTATTCACCCTCTGGGGGCTTTGGATCGTGCTGATCCTCCTGCTCCCGTATATGCAGCAGGCCAAGCGCCGCCGCCAGCGCCAGCATCGGGAGCGTCAGCTCCATGCCGAGGGCATCGCACAGAACACCTTTACGGTGCCGGAACTTGAAGAACCGGTACCGGATGATCTGCTGCTCCGCTATGCCAACCATCGAATTCTGACCTATCTGCGTTCATCGTTTTCCAACGCCTGCTTCGAGTGGTGTGAAAAGCGGCCGGTGGATCTGATCCGTGGAAATGGTACTGGGCGCATCCGCCTTTACAATGTGGAGGCGTTTGACCACGCCGACATCACATTTGGCAAAGACGCAACGATCCGTTGTGACCTGCTCAAGATCGTGCCGCTCACCAAAGCAGGGACGGAGCAGGACGAACAGGCAGACATTCCGCCCAACAAGCAGCCCGTCGATCCGCGCATCTGGTATGAAAACAACGGGCGCACGGTCATGGAAACGCTGATCGCTGACCTGAACTCCCGTGGGCACAGCAAGCTCACGCTGAAAGAAAACGGAGATATTTGTATTCAGCAGGGCGAAGAGCTTGTTCCGCAGGAACACCTCTCCAATTTTCCGGCAAAGGTCTATTGGCCCCGTCTGGTGGAGGTGCTGGAGAGCAACGGTCTGGCGGCTGAAACAACGACACAGGGCATTCAGGTCTCCTGGTGACCACTATTGTTGCAGGAAGGAAGTGAAATAATATGAAATCAGGGATCAGTCTTGTGGAAATGGCACAGGAAATCCAGCGGCAGAACGATTTGAAGGCCGATTATATGCTGGACACCCGGAGTCTCCGATTGGAGCCCTTCGGGGATGGGCTATATCTCAACGCTTACGACAAATCCGGTGATTATGCCGTAGAGCCGTTGGAGGTCAACGCCATCGCACACAGGCAGATCGGAACGCACCTCAAGATCCCGGCAGCTTATTATGACAAGATGTTGGAGGAATATCCCGAACTGCTGGCGCAGAATGTGAATGCATGGTTCCAGCGGGAGCCAGCTGTGCGTATGGTTCGCACCATAGACGGCACAGCACGGGCGTTTCTCAGCAACCGCTACCGGCGCATCGACAACCTCGATATTGCTGGGATTGTCCTTCCAGTCCTTCAGGAAATGGAAGGGATGCACTTCGAGAGCTGCCAGCTCACCGACAGCCGTATGTACATCAAGGTCGTCAATACCCGTCTGGAGGCAGAGGTCGTACCCGGTGACATTGTGCAGTCCGGTATTATTATCAGCAACAGTGAGGTAGGCCTGGGCTCGGTGAGCATCCAGCCGCTGGTCTATCGTCTGGTGTGCAGCAACGGTATGGTGATAAACGATGCCCAGACGCGCCGCAACCATGTAGGCCGCGTCAATGAGGCTTCAGAGAACTATCAGCTGTATTCGGAAAAGACGCTGGAGGCCGACGACAAAGCTTTCGCCATGAAGATCCAGGACACTGTTCGAGCCGTGGTAGATGAGGTTCGCTTTACCCGTGTGGTCAACATGATGCGGGAAGCCAAGAATGCTCGCATGAATACTGTCGATGTTCCTGGCATTGTGAAGCTCGTCAGCAAAGATTTCCATATCACGGACGATGAAAGCTCCGGTGTTCTGCAGCGGCTGATCGAAGGCAACGATCTGACTTTATATGGTCTGTCCAACGCCGTGACCCGCCACAGCCAGGATGTCCAGGATTATGACCGGGCGACTGCTCTGGAAGGCATTGGCTACAACATTCTTTCCATGCCGGCGCGGCAGTGGAGCCGAATTAACCAGATGGCCGCTTAGATGGCTGCCATCCATCTAAATTTGACAGGAGGAACGAACTATGTACGAACAGAACACTTCTATGATGACCGCAAACGAGCAGAACAAATTCATGCTCCCGGCAATGGTGGATGGGGATTTCAGCAGTGACGAGATCGCGGAGGACGCGGACGGCCTGCAGATGATGAGCTTCCAGCGGGTCAAAATCCCCGCCGGCGGCGCCCTGCAGTTTGAGATCCCTACGGAGGACCCCGACAACCCGGACTATGCCCGGACGCTGGAGGGCGTCATCCTCTACAATCATTCCGCCTATACCCTTTGGCCGGAAGGCAGCGAATACGATGAGGACACCAAGCCCCTCTGCTCCTCTGTGGATGGCAAGACTGGTATTGGCGAACCGGGCGGCGCCTGCGCCACCTGCCCGATGAACGCATACGGTTCGGCCCGGGATGGCGGCCGCGGCAAGGCATGCAAGAACATGCGGGACATTTACTTGCTGCGCAGCGGCGAGTATATGCCTCTGCAGATCTCTCTGCCGCCCACCAGCATTAAGCCGTTCAAGGAATTCCTGAACAGGGCCTTTGTCTACCGCCGGCGCGCCACCTATGGCAGCCTGATCCAGATCGCGCTCAAGAAAGAGAACAATGGCAACGACTACAGCGTCGCCACCTTCCGCCTTGTACGCGACTTCCAGGGTGATGAGCTGGCTCAGATCCGCGCCTATGCCAATGTCTTCAAGGAACAGATCAAGGCCATCAACATCCAGCGCGCCCTGATCAATGAGGAGCAGCGCACCAGCGACTGCGACTATGTGATCCCGGAATCTGCGACTGCGGCGCCGGGCCCGGACGGAAGCTATGTGGTCGGGGAAGTCAACGGCGACTATGAGAAGTTGCCGGCGTAACTGTTTTTGTTGCGGCGATGCCGCATGAAATGTCAGCAAGTGGATACCTTCGGCTCAGGCCGGGGGTATCCCTTTTTTCATTTTAGAATGGAGGAAATAAGATGTTAAGCGAAGTACCGTTGACCAAAGAACAGCAGGAGTTTGCCGCAGAGCACCACGGCCTGGTCTATAAATTTCTCAATGACAACCATCTGCCGGAGAGTGAATTCTATGATGTGGTCATTTTCCCGTATTTGAAAGCTGTTCAAGATTACTGTAACAACCTATCTGCTCAAAAGTATTCTTTCAGTACAATCGCCATTCGGCAAATGAAATTTCGTCTATATGATTATTTCCGTAGACAGGATTGTCGTAAGCGTAATGCAGAAATCATCAGTATCCATTTGGGCCTGTACCCGGACGGTGTTCCGCTGGAGGAATTACTATCGGCTCAAGACCGCGTGATGCAGGAATTTGAAATGCAGCAGATGCTCCATGAACTGGCCGCCCATATTTCTGAGCAGCAGATGAAGATCGTCCGCATGAAGGGTTACGGCTATGGCATCAGGGAGATCTCCCGCCACGAGAAGCTACCGATGAAACGCATCCAGGAGCTCCTTGAGGAAGCCCGCACCGTGTTTCTCCGATTATGCCACGAGTGATCATCGACTTATTTTGAATAGAATGGAGGTCGAATTATATGACGAAATCAAAGAAATCCATTGTGATGCGCGGAGCTCTTCTGCGCCCTCTGGCGCTTGGGCAGAGCGCCCTTCTTCACGCGGGCGGTAAGGTTTACCATACTTCCCGTGTGGTTGCCGTCCATGAGCAGTCGGATGACCTGGTGCGCTTTGAAACGCTCAATTCCATCTACTGCCTCTCCATGTCCCCTTTTCCGCTGGCGGTCTGCAACCCGCTCCCGATGATGAGCTTGGCCGCATGTGCGTAAAGCGGTTGTAAGATGACACGGGGACAACAGAATTTGTCCTATATGTTTTGGGCCGTGACGGATCTCCCGTCACGGCCTTTTTCGGAGGATTGCCATGGATAAACAAGAAACAATGGCGGTGTTGGTCCACACAAAAGACGTTGTTAACTATCAATGCCGCAAATGCGGTCAATGCTGCCGCCATATTGAGAACAGTGTGATGGTGGAAAGCCTAGATGCCTACCGGCTGGCAAAGTATTTGCGTGACCGAGATCCCAGCATCTCCACCATAGATGAAATGCTGGCCCGATACTGCGAGCCCATGCCGCTGACGGATACTTGCTTCCCCATTTTTACACTGAAAACCACCGGACCGGATGATTCCTGCATTTTCTTGAAAAACGGCCTGTGCAGCATCTATGAAGCGCGTCCCCGGACCTGCCGGCTTTACCCTTTTTCTGTTGGGCCTGGCGAGCGGGGCCATGATTTTGAATACTGCCTCTGTTTCGACAGCAATCAGCAATATCATTTCAGCGGTGGGAAAGTCTCCGTCAAAGACTGGTTCTATCACAACTTCCCCAGACTGGACAAAGAATATTTGAAACAGGAGTATGCATCCATTGCAGAAATCGGAAAACGGATGCGCTCTATTGATCCAATGTTAGATAAACAGATAGTCTTTCAGGTGATGTTCTACCGCTACTATAACTTCGATTTGGATGCGCCCTTCCTCGCTCAGTACGAGCAGAACACCCGTCTGCTGCTGGAGCGGCTCCGGCGGTTCGAGTCGGAAAGGTAGGATGCCGCTATGATTTATGCGTTGGAGCATCTGACCATTCAAGGGCCGAAACACTCACAGCGGCGTCAATGGAAGCAATATGCCTTCTGCGCCAACAAAGCCCTTTTAGAACGAATCCGGCTGAAACAACCCCATCCGGAAGAATGGCGTGTCAGGCTATCTGTACAGCAAAGCAAAAAGAAAGCAGCATAGGAGGCTATCTATGGAGCAGAAACATTATTTTCCGCCTCTTTATGGCGGTGTGGATTGCGGGAAATGCGAGGTGCAAAATTGCTGGTGCCGAGGGAAATACCAACGGAACCGGCGTGATATGACTCACACATCCGGAAGATGCCCCAGACTACCAGACCTAAAAGGTTTTGTGGAAAAGGAAGAACGTGAGTTGTATAAATCGACTTTTATGCTCGTTCATGCGGAGTGTGGCGCCGGCGGTCTGCATTTGACGCTCACGATCCCCGGTCACAAGAGAACTCGGAAGGTCTACCAGACCAAAAGCGGATACTGGTACTGCAACTTGACCAATGCGGAAGGGCATTCCGAACGGCAAGTGCTGAATTTGGAGGGTTACCAATCCAAAGATGATATTTTACAGCACATGAAAAGCCTTCGGACCGATTACATCATCCTGCGATGCAGTATGGAAGGCTTTACTGTCTAAGCTGTTCCGAACCAGTCAGGGAATCTGCCGCTATTGGCGGCTTCACATGGACCGCCGCAGGCTCCAAGCTGCGGCGGCTGCTTATCGACAATAGGAGGTGTCAATTTTTTGAATTTCCACGAAACAAAATATGGGCATATATTTTACGAGGTCCAGCTGCCCAGGCTCATCAAGGCGCTGGAGAGAATTGCTGATGATCTGTCCAAGTCCGCTTCCTCTATGACAGGCGGTGTGACGGTTGACCCCAACTTCCTGCACGATCTTTATTTTGGCGAATATGAGCCGAGCGTGTTTACAGAACAGAGCGCAGAACAGCGGGCGCTTGACCGCAGGGTCTCTGCCGCTGAGCAGGCGCTTCAGCAGATATTCGCCGGTATTCCTGCGGCCGCAGCCGCTTTTGAGACCTACCAGCTTACCGTCAGCGAACGCAACGGCGCCACGGTGGAGCAGGCGTTTGAGTCCGGCTATCGGACTGCTGTGAACATGCTGGCGGCCGGCCTTATACTGCCTGGAAGCAAACAGGATGCCGAAATTCCTCTTACCACGCAGGAACTTCGGAAGATGGATGGCAAGCAGGTCTTTTGCCTCGATATGAACGAGGACGTCAGGGTTGTAGCCCGCAAAAAAGGATTTATCCAGATCACCAATGACAAGGAGATCCACCGCATAGCAGGCCTGACCTTATATCGACACCGGCCGAGCTGGTGCCAATAAAATCCCAATGATCGCGGCGGAGGATATAGCATGAAAATCTCCGAAGATGAAGCCAGGCGATTCCTTGAAAGCCTTTTGCCGATGCAGGAAGCAGAACAACAGCTTCTCTGTCCGAGGTGCGGTCGCCATGAATTATACACTGGGAAACACTCTTTTCTAAACCCTTTGAGCAGGTACGCTCATGTGCATATCTGCGAAAGGTGCTGGATGGATGAGGCGTTGAGAGAGATCGACAACGATCCTGTTCCCTTGACTATTTGGAGCGCGGTTTTTTCTTTTGTTATGAGCGGCAAAGCCCCTCCGACAAATAGCTCCCATCAGGACAGCGACGCCCCCACAGGCTTTATAGGCTGGAGATAAGCACAATGGCTGGCAGACTTTGTTTGGCACAGTCTGCCAGCCATAATTTTTACGAGGTACTGAGGATATGAATCAGGAGAACTATAAGCTGCCCGGAGGAGTAGAATTCTCTTCCATTACCTATGAGGACATCCTCTGGCAAACCGGTGTGTTCCGCTATGAACGAACAGGCTCTGGCAGAGACAAAAAAACTTTTTACTGGAACGCTGTAAAAACCAAGCTGGGGGAAATCGAAGAAAAAAACTGGTGCAGATTGGCGGAGGCCCTGATTGAGCGAGAAAATGAGACACAGCTGCTGAAAGACCTGATCCAGTGGTGCACTGAGCACAACTATGTCAAGGCTTCTGCTGCTGAGATACGAAAAGATGCCCTGCAGCTCCATGTGGCCAGATTCTTCGATGATCCGCAATGGATCGACTTTATCCCATTCAACAAAAAATACCGTCCAGAGGTCTTGGAGACCGCCAATATCGTTTTTGTGCGAAATGAGTGCTGTCAGAAGGTCGGTCCCGTCACACAAGAGCAAATTGACCGCTCCCATGCCGGAACCATCGCTTGCCCTTTTTGTGGGAGATGGAGCAGGTATATCGTCTTAGGGACCCGGCTCCGGCCAGAACCACTCGATCCTTGCTGGGACTGTGACTGTAATGACCCTGACATGGGCTGTACCATGCCCAGCATTGATAAAAGCTACGCCTGCCCCCTGGGCAGCACTGATGATAAGCAAATGGAGGTGTTAGATGAGTAGATATTTGAAGCCGCGGGATCATGGCTATTTGATGGAAGCGGCAGCCTGCACGAAAGTGCTTCGAGATCTGCACCGCATAGAGGCTAAATTTGCCCGGGCGGTGGAGAAAGAAGGCGATGCCCGGCAGGCTGAATTTAAAAAAGTGATGCAGTACCGCAACGAGCGGGAGATCCAGGATGATTTCGGCTGGGGCTTCATCACCGAAGCCCAGTATGACCGGTATCTGCTTCTCTTCCAGCAGGGGCAAGCTGCTATGGAGCAGCTACCTCCGACAAAGAACGAACTTGCCATGCGTCTGGTACGCCGCATCATCGCGGATATTGACAGGGACCGCCGGGAGTGGGAATTTTCTGCTCTCTCCCCGGAAGATCAGCAGGCGGAACTGGCGCGCGCTGAGCAGGCAAAAAAGGCATGGAAACAGAAAATTGCAGAATTAAAGCGAAAGCGCGGCATCATTGAGGCCAGCGAGGCACAGGAGGAAACATGATGGAAACTTTATGCGAATTGGCCTTTGAACGGGCCGTAGAACTGATCCGGGACAGGCCGCAGGTCTACTATCGGCATGGCGTATGGAATGCGTATTATCAGAGAAGCACAGCCGATGTGATCACCTCGATCATGCGCAGCGGCTATGGGGCCGATGTTTATGAGAAGGATGGAGACCTGTATGTTTCTGTTCCCGCCGACTGCGATATGTGGTAAAGCCGCAGCAAATGCAGGGAGTCCCCGCAAGGATGCTCCCGACATCTTCAACGGGCGCTGCCCCATTCGATCAAGGAGGGCGATAAAGGTGATGCAAATCTCTATCGAAAAGAAACTCAAAAATATCAAGAAACCAGCCGTTTACAGCATCGTCAAACGGTCTGTTGGTCATTGGCAGGACCCGCCCAAGAGTCTTCAGGCATATCGTTCCTATTCCGCCGCCCATTTTCATGTTTATGAGCGGTGCCGTCATTTTCGGCGCGGATAGCGAACATATCTTGCCGATGAAAATTGGGCAGTCTTCTGATTCAATTTTTTAAGGAGGAGTTGCTATGATTTACAAAGAACCGGGCGAGAAGCTCATGTATGAAAACGCCGCCTATATAGTAGGTGGGCGCGTTCTCGCCAATGAGGCAAGCGAGTATGATGGACTCTTTGGGCGCATCCTTGAGATCCGCACGGATGATGACCGGGAAACCGAAAATGATACGCCGGACATCTATTGTGCCTTTGATCCGCCGCCTCTTTCTGTCGCCCGCGCTGCGCTGGAGCAGACCTTTTCTCAACTCTATGATACGCCAAAGCGCGTGGAAGAGCTGGGGCTGGATCTGGTCATCATGGCGCCTGAGATGCTGACGCCCCTCGCCGTCCCGGAGCAGGAATACGCTCAGGCAGACCTCTATGTGGTCGTATCGCACTGGGCCACCGATGGAGAATTTGGCTCCTATGAAATCCCGTTCACCAATTTGGTGGACGCTCGGCGGCAATTCCATGATGACTTAACCGCTGAGCTGAACGACGGCTGCATCGAGAAGTGGCGTGAGAACAGCCAGTTTGTAGAGGAGGAAACAGCAGAAAGCTACGAGTGCTATCTGGATGGAGAATACTGCGAGAATCATTTCCTAATTGCGGTTGAGAAGCGGTCCTTGCCGCTGGCTCCCCAATTTATCCGTACTGTGGCCACGATTTATGACGATGAATGCGCACAAAAGGATCTTCTTGAGAAGGCTGGGAAACTGCCTGAATATCTGGCGCTGACGGAGGCGCAGAAAAAGCAGCTGCTCCAAGACGAGGATATTCGGGGGCGCATCAACCACTATCTGGGGCGCTGCGATGCCTATTGGGATTGTTATTGGGACGCAGTATCCGAGGCTGCACAGGAACTTTTACGGAACTATCATTTGTAAACGGCCTCTACATGGGTAGCAGGCTGGTAATCTCTTGGGAAAGGGAGGAACACTATGGACGAAAAAGAATTGCGCAAGACACTTGAAATTCAGTTGGATACCCTCCGGCGCAACTTGGAGGTCGTATCGCTGGACGTGCTGAAAACAAAATACAAAAAGCCTTATGATGAACTGCGGAAAAAGATCTGCAAGGCGGCCACAGCCTACACTCGTCATGTGGCCCTGAGCAATATCCGCATCAGGCATAGCCTGTTTGATGAAGCTAAAACCTATATTGATGCGGCGATTCAGCAAACGCAGTGCCTGAAAAAGATTTCTAATGCAGCTTTCCAGCGGCAGGATATGGATGAGATCGAAGCATTGGCCCACACCTTGCGGGGAGAGATCGAGCAGTCCCTTCACTATTTCTACCTACAGCACATGTGCCTGCTTGTTTCTCACGAATGCATCAACGATCCCCAGAAAGTCCCGGAGATCTATAACAAGGCCACCTCTTGCATCTGGCGTGACGGCGCCTGGCAGCCGATGGAGGATACCGGAATGGACCTCTTGCTTTCCGCTCCCGTCATCCATGAATTGCCCCCGGCGGATGAAGCGGATAAAGCCGCATGAAAATGCCAAGGTGTCTAAACGATGATTGGCCTTTCAAACTCCAGGCAAAGATTCATCTCCATTGCAAACGGCGATGCGGGTGAGCAGGAACTGCATGACTGGATCATTCGGCACCTAAAAGCGCCTTCCGACTGATTAGCCAGCGCAACTGGATATACTTTTTTCAACAACAACTGCCTTGCCCTCTGGCAAGGGACACTTTTGAAAAGGGACCGACAAACAGCGCATTTGCTGTTTGCCGGCCCTTTTGCTTTTTAGAGAATGTCATTGTCTGAAGAAATTAACAATTACTATGGAGGGATCTGCAATGAAAAGAATTCAACTTACTTTTCTGTTTGAGGACACCGGCTTCTGTAAAGATGTGTTCCGGTCTGTCAGCCAGCCCCACTACTACTGCAATCGTGATATGGTAGACGGCACCTGGTACACTTCTACGCCGGATTGCTATGAAAACGACAGCCGCATCCGAAAGGACGTTATCATTGAGGTCATCTCGGATGGCCGGGTAATTGCGCTGGATGGGAACGGTGATTTTGAAGAGAAACGGCCTTTCATCCCGTTCGACACCTTTAGGAAGGAACTGGAGCAGTCGTTTTTGAAAGAGCACCCGGGACTTCATGGCTATGAAGACATGAAGCAAAAGCTCCTGTCCCTGCCGGGCGGGGAGGCATACGCTGATCCGGACAGCTGCCGGGACAACTGGGTCTTTGACCTTGATTTTGATAACGAAACCGAGCAGGTGCTGGAACCTGCTCACTGGATGGGCCGGGAGTACCATGTCCTCGCTGTCCAGTACACTCACAGGCCTACCGGCTTTGTTTTTACAAATTATCGGTTTCGCGCTGCGGCTCTACGCCCCAACACATCCAGCCATGACCTCCTGCTTTACGACTGGCAGGAGGACTGCTGAAGGAGGGGAGTTTATGGGAATGCTGCTGATTCGGGAATTGAACATCAACGGCTGCGGCGATTTTGCCGATGTGCTGGTCCAAACCAATCAGCCGGTAACACCGGAGCAGATGAAGAAACTGCACCACGAGCTGACACGCCTGAACAACGAACAGGAGTGCCCGGATACGGATGATGTGGTCCAAGAGGCAGTACGAAATATTTTGGGCAGCACAGCCCGTTGTATCGACTACAATTTGCTTGAATATGGGGGAAGGATGACTTTGTGAGCAAACATTTTTCAGGTCAGCCGTATTCCTCCAGCAAAGAGCTAGCCTGAGCAACAACATTTAAAGGAGAAACACCATGAATATACTGGATGATAGATCTTTTATCAATAACTCCAGCACAAAATGGATGGACCGGGGCTATGCCAGGGAAGATGTTCATTCCCTGAGACTGCAATATCTCTACACCGAAGAGCAGCGGGAAGCAAATCGCCAGATGTCCGACGCCAGCCCCGATCAGGCGTACCACAATATTAGACGGGCCGCTGAGTCCAGAAATGCTGTAATGGCTTCTGTTATGGCGGCTATCGCCAGAGAGTTTATATGCTATCAATATGAAGCGGAAGATCCTGCTCCTTATGGAAGCCCCGCCTGGGACTTGTTTTTCTGGTGCAATGACTTCAGCAATACTCTTCACGGCTATGGACTTTCCGGCCGGGACTACTCCTATTTCACACTGACATTTAATTCTGCTCAAACTGTAGAACAAAGGGCAGGGGTTTGTGGGCGTGTCCTGGACTTTTTGGAGTCACAGTTCAGCTCAAATCCCAATCTGGTGGTTGCCGTACAGCGCGCCATTTGGTATGACGAGAGAAAGATCTTTGCGGACGCCAAAAAGATACAGTATCTTCTGGATGGCCGCCGCTATACCTACAACTCCAAAGAAGGCAAATTTTTCATGGAGGATGGGCAGCTTTTCTTTCATCCCAAATATGCCAGACGATATAACTACCGTGTGGGTCCGTCCGATATTCTCTCAATATGCTGGGAACTGGATTTGATCCCCAATGTTGGAACGGCGCCAGTCAAGGCCCCAGCACCGGCTTTGGGCAATCATGGGCCCCTTACGTTCCCTTATGAGAAATACGGCGCCATACATCCTATCCAGCTAAAAGTATCCACATATATGGACGGGAACCTGTCGATTGCCATGCTTACCTGGGAGAATGGTTATGGGGAGCCTTGGGCGTCCCTGACGGTCAACCTGGAGGGTACTCGGCAAAAGGGCTGTGCTTTCATCAACACCAACGGAGACCCTGATTTCCCTGTCTGGCTGATCCGCCACGGCCTGGCGATCCCCACGGGAATCGTCCAGCACAGCGGAAACTGCAAATACCCGGAATACCGATTCCGGGCGGAGCGGCTTCAGCAGATCGACGCGGAGGGATATTCCGGCTACCTGGCTCTGCAGAATGGGAGGCACAGCGCATGAAATACAAAGAAATATATGCGGCCTTGAACCAGCGACGCCAGGAGGTTCCAGGGTTCTCCTATTCGGATTACAGCGGATGGCGGTGTCTGGAACAGTCCTCCGCTACGCTCCCACTGTGGGTCGAGGCAGAAGATCCCGTTCATCACCGGCGCTTCATTTTCAAGCACTATGGCATTATGATCCAAACAATCATCATTGACTGCGATACACACACTGAGCAAAAGATTTTACATCGCCGGCGCGATGACTTGGGGACTGATCTGCTGGCCTTATTTCAAAGCGAATTGCCTGCCTCTTCTCCATGGCCCGAGGCACGGCATCAGAAATGCGATTTTTTCAAGGACTAAAGATCGGATTTACAAAGAAGTCTGCAAATAAAAAGTCAACAGGGAATTGAGGAAAGTTTGCAACCTTAGTAGGAGGCGAAAGAGAGCAAAACAAAAAGACCGCCGCGCAAG
>NZ_SLUM01000021.1 GCF_004345265.1 Allofournierella massiliensis | reverse complement strand
CTCTGGCGGCGGCCACCCTGAATATTGAATGGACTGGCGGCAAAAGCGATCCGGTCACCCTTGCGGTAACGGACAAGGCGCTGATGCCGGCGGACAAAATCGAAGTAAAAGACGGCTATAAAGTGGACAATACCGGCAGCGTGGATGCCTACATCCGCGTAACCGTAACCAAATACTGGGCGGACGGGAAAGGCAAAACCACCGATCTCGCCGCCGAAAACATCGAGCTGGGCCTGAACAGTGAGGACTGGCTGCAGGCGGAAAGCCTGTTCGAGGGCAACTCGAACGAGACCGAGGTATACTACTACAAGTACCCGGTTCCGGCGGGCCAGAGCACCAGCGAGCTGCTAGAGACCATCGGCATTCCGGCTGACCTGACCAACGACTACGCGGACAAGACCGTGAAGCTGGAGGCCGTGGCAGACGGCGTGCAGTTCGCCGGCGCGGACGCGGCCGACCTGAACGCCAGCGGCATTCTGGCCAGCTGGGGCGTTGTGGCCGAGCTGGACGCAAACGGCAATCTGGTCAGCGTGACCGAGTAAGCGGGAGGAGGCAGTGAAGATGAAGAAAAAACTGATCGCGAGCCTTTTCTCGCTGGCTCTGAGCGCGGTGTTTGCGCTGGGCTGCTTTGCCGCCACCGACAAGGTGGTCTATGACGGCGCCAACCTGACCTACACCGGCGGCACCGAGATGAGCGGCTTTACCCAGATGATTCCGGGCAAGACCTACACCGGCACCATCACGCTGGAGAACACCGGCGAAAAGGCTGCCTATTTTTACATGGACACCAGTGTTGTGAGCACCCTGATCGGTGCTTCCAGCGAAAAGGACACCGGCTACACCGTGAGCCTGACCTGCGGCGGCAACACCCTGTACGGCTACGATCCCGCCACCGGCAAGGCCACCGGCACGCTGGTGGGCGGCGATACCACCGCCGGTCTGGAAGAGCTGAACAAGCAGCTGGAGGAGTATCCGCTGGTTGCCACGCTGGAGCCCGGCCAGACCGCGGACGTGGTGCTGAGCATCACCCCGGACGCCACCGCCACCAATGTGAGCTATATGGGCGCGGAAGGCAAGATCGAGTTCCGATTCCAGGCGGCGGACGTGCCCGACGTGAAAACCGTTGTGACCACCGAGAAGGTGCAGGGTGAGCCCGACGTGGTGACCCAGGTGCGCACCATTGTGGTATCCGCCAAGACCGGCGACTTCAACACCATTGCGGTGTGCGCGGTGGTGGTTGTGCTGGCGGCGATTGTGCTGCTGGTGCTGACCAAAAAGAAAAAGAAGGAGGAAGCAAGCGATGCGCAAGACGAATAAGCTGTTGGCCGGGCTGATCAGCCTGAGCCTGGCGGTGAGCGTAAGCGCCATGCCCGCTCTGGCGGCAGAAGGCGACACTTCCTCCACCGAACCCACCACTTATGTGGTGACCTTCCGCCCCGGTGAGCACGGCCGGTTCACCGATTCCTTCATCAATGACCTGAAGGCCTGCGGTGAGGTGCGCACCAGTGAAGCCACCGGTGCGGTGGCGGTGCAGCTGGACGAGGGCGATACCCTTCCCAACGCGCCTCAGCTGACCGACATTGTGATGAACGAGGACGCATCCCGTTACTTTGTGACCGATGCGGCCCAGGGCTACACCGGCGGCACCGCCGGCGGCGACCTGGATGCGGTGGCTCAGTACACCCTGCGCGCCAGCACCGAGGATGCGGTCTTTACGGTGCAGTATCTGGACCGTGAGACCGGCGCGGAGGTGGCTCCCACCCTGCAGGGCTCCGCTCCTGTTGGCCAGAACCTGACCTTCTACGCGCTGAACAACATCGAGAACTACACCGCCGAGGTGGCCAGCCAGCAGCTGACCGTTTCCGCCAACGCGGACGAGAACGTGGTGACCTTCTACTACACCGCGGGCGTGAACAACGTGACCGAGACCGTGACCGTGCCGGGCGGCACCATCACCCAGTATGAGGATCAGACCGTTGTGGGCGGCGCGGCTGTTGCAGGCGGCGGCGCGGGCGGTGCCGGCGGAGCCGGTGGCGCAGGCGGTGCAGGCGCCGGTGACGGCGGCGATACCGTGACCATCCCGGAAACTGAGACTCCCCAGGCGGGCGGCGACAACACCCCCGGTGGTGAGGACGTGGAGATCCCGGACGAGAGCACCCCGCAGGCAAACCTGCCCGACGAGAACGCAAACGGCAGCATGATGCCCATGGTACTGGGCGGCGCGGCGCTGGCTATTGTGGTGATCGCGGCCATCGTGTGGGCGATCAACCGCAAGAAGAGCGGAGAGGCCGAATAATTCCCAAACCGATCCGATAACAGGCCGCGGCCGGAGGAGGATTCCCCGGCTGCGGCTTTTTGCGCCTTTTTTTGCAGCCTTCCGATGGGGGAAACAAAAAATTGCGTAAAAAACACTTGACCTTCCACCCGGCAGGGGGTATATGTTATAGCAAAGACCGTGCTGCACCCGCTGCGGCGGGAGCACCGCTCCGGCGTGCTCCGGTGACCGGAGGAGAAATGGCCGATTCTCGCGGTGCCTGACTGCTGCCCGGCAAAAATGGCCGGATGCTGGGTGCGGGGAAGGGAAGGCCCAAAATGCCGCCCGGTGCCGTGCGGACGGAAAAGGGGGAAAACCATGATTTCAAACGCGTTGATTCTTTCCTTCGGGGTGTCGCTGGTGTGCACCCTGATTCTGCCGGTGGTGCTGCTCATCGTGCTGCTCATCACCCGGAAGCTGAACCCGCTGCCGCTGCTGGCGGGCTTTGCCAGCTTTTTCATCAGCCAGATCCTTTTGCGCATTCCGCTGCTGCAGGTGCTGGGCACCCAGAGCTGGTTTGCGGCCTTTGCCACCCATACCGTGGTATATGTGATCGTAGTGGGCGGGCTTTCCGCCGGTCTGTTTGAGGAGACCGCCCGCCTTGTGGGGGCAAAGCTGCTGAAACAGCACCGCACCTATAAGGACATGATCAGCTTCGGCCTGGGCCACGGGCTGTGCGAGGTGATTCTGCTGGTGGGTCTGGGGCAGGTGAACAACCTGCTGTTCTGCATGATTTTGCAGGATCCCCAGCTGGCCGCGTCGCTGGGCTTCGGCAACGATCTTTTGCAGGCTGTGAACCAGCAGCTGGCCGCCGCCAGCCCGGCCATGGTCTATCTGGGCATTCTGGAGCGGGTGAGCGCGGTGATGTACCATGTGTTCGCCACCTGCCTTGTGTTCCTGGCGGTGAAGCGCCGCCGCCCGGCGCTGTATCTGGCGGCCATTCTGGCCCACACCGTGTTCAACGCCGGGGTTTCCCTTGTGCTGATGGGCCTTTCCTATATAGTGAACAGCACCGTGGCGTCGGTGCTCACCGAGCTGGTGCTGCTGGCCGCGGGCCTTGCCTGCACCGCCTTCACCCTCGGGCAGAAAAGCCGGTTTGATGCCCAGGAGACGTTTGCACAAACGTCCGTGAACGAAAGTTAAAAGTAATACTTTTCGAGCTGTGAAAAACCCCGCAAAACCGCTTGGCAGGCCGGTTTACGGGGTTTTTACATTGGCTTAACAGACAAAATGATCGTGCAAATGCAAAGGGCCGTCGTGTATCTTGCCGAAGATGCAGAAGGCGGGGGGAAAAGTGTTGAAATCGTGAAAAAGAAAGGCTACAATGGGTAACGTACTCGAAGAAACGAGCTTGCGGGAGCAGGCGGCCCGGCCGCCTGCTCGCGCCGTTTCCGGGAATGAAACGATTCAACAACCATGTAAGGGGGATTTTTCACATGAAGAAGATTCTGAGCCTTGCGCTGGCCGCTGTGATGGCCGTAAGCCTGGCCGCCTGCGGCGGCAGCACCGCTTCCGGCAGCACTGCTTCCACCGCCGCCTCCGGCAGCACCGCCGCTTCCGCCGAGGCCACCGGCGCCGGCATTCCGAAGGAAGACATCAAGGTTGGCGTTGTGCACCTGTCCGACCCCGCTGAGGGCACCGGTTACAGCTACACCCACGAGCAGGGCATCCAGGGCATGATGAAGAACATCGGCCTGAGCGAAGATCAGCTGGTGGAGAAGATCAACGTGTCCGACACCGACGCTGCCGCCGTGCAGAACGCTCTGACCGAGCTGGTGGAGGAAGGCTGCAACATCATCTTTGCCACCTCCTGGGGCTACATGGATACCTGCGAGGCCATGGCCGAGGAATATCCTGACATCATCTTCAGCCACGGCACCGGCTACAAGTCCAACGGCACCAACTTCAACAACTACTTCGGCCGCATCTATCAGGCCCGTTACCTGAGCGGCATCGCCGCCGGCCTGAAGACCGAGTCCGACAAGATCGGCTACGTGGCCGCCATGGGCAAGGACAACGGCGAGGTTACCAGCGGCATCAACGCCTTCGCCATGGGCGTTGCCAGCGTGAACCCGGACGCTCAGGTTTACGTGAAGGTGACCAACAGCTGGTTTGACCCCGAAGGCGAGAAGCAGGCCGCCGAGGCCCTGATCGCTTCCGGCTGCGACGTGATCGGCCAGCACTGCGACACCGCCGGCCCCCAGCTGGCCGCTGAGGAGCACGGTGTCTGGGGCGTGGGCTACAACAGCGACATGAGCAAGGATGCCCCCGCCGCCACCCTGACCAGCGTTATGTGGGACTGGAGCGTTTACTACACCCAGGCCGTGCAGAACGTGATCGACGGCACCTGGGTTGCCGGCGAGAAGGTGGACAACTACTTTGGCGACATGGCCGACGGTCTGGTAACTCTGGCCGACCTGAACACCGACCTGATCGCTGAGGGCACCGCCGAGAAGATCGACGAGGTGAAGGCCCAGATCGTTTCCGGCGAGTGGGACGTGTTCGACGGCAAGACCGAGATCAAGGACAACGAGGGCAACACCCACACTCTGGAAGGCGCCGATTACGGCAGCTGCAACTGGTATGTGGAGAACGTGCACGAGCAGGCCTAACGCCAAACCCAACGAATAACCCTGAAAAGGGCGGTCCTGAGACCGCCCTTTTTTCCGGTATATGGGGCCGCGGCCCCGCACACACACAACCAACGCAAGGAGGAGGAACCTCATGGGCGAACAGAAATGCGCCATTCGCTGCAGCGGCATCACCAAGCGGTTCGGCAGCGTGGTGGCCAACGACGGCATCGAGCTGGACGTACAGTACGGCGAGATCCTGGCGCTGCTGGGCGAAAACGGCAGCGGCAAAACTACCCTGATGAATATGATCTCCGGCATCTATCATCCGGACGACGGCCAGATCTTCGTGGCCGGGCAGCCGGTGAGCATCAGCTCCCCGGTGGACGCGCAGAATCTGGGCATCGGCATGATCCACCAGCACTTCAAGCTGGTGGAGGTGTTCACCGCCATGGAGAACATCGTGCTGGGCACCCCCGGCAAGCTGCCGGGCAAAAAGGCCCTGAAGGCCCAGGTCAAGGAGCTGTGCGCCAATTACGGCCTGGAAATCGACCCGGAGAAGCCGGTGTACGAGATGAGCGTTTCGGAAAAGCAGACCGTGGAGATTCTGAAGGTGCTGTACCGGGGCGCGAAGATCCTGATTCTGGACGAGCCCACCGCCGTGCTCACCCCGCAGGAGACCGACAAGCTGTTTGCCATTCTGCGCCAGATGAAGGCCAAGGGCTGCGCCATCATCATCATCACCCATAAGCTGAACGAGGTGCTGGCCATCAGCGACCGGGTGACCATTCTGCGCAAGGGCAAAAGCGTGGGCAGCGTGGCCACCGCCGGTGTGGACGCCGCCAGGCTCACCGAGCTGATGGTGGGCCACGCGGTGAGCCTGTCCATCCGCCGCCCGGAGCCGAAAGACGTGCACACCATCCTGAAGGTGGTGGATCTGACCGTGGACAAGCCCGACGGCAGCAAGGGTCTGGACGACGTGAGCTTCCACATCCATTCCGGCGAGATTCTGGGCGTGGCCGGTGTGGCCGGCAGCGGCCAGAAGGAGCTGTGCGAGGCCATCGCGGGCCTGATTCCCGCGAAAAAGGGCGCAGTGCTGTATAAAAAGGAAAACATTCTGGGCAAGAGCCCGGAGGCCATCATCGACCTGGGCATCTCCATGAGCTTTGTGCCCGAGGATCGTCTGGGCATGGGTCTGGTGGCCAGCATGGGCATGACCGACAACATGCTGCTGAAGAGCTACCGGAATGGCAAGGGCCCCTTCGTGGATCGTGCCCCGGCCCGTGCGCTGGCCAAAAAGCTGGTGGAGAAGCTCTCCATCGTGACCCCCGGCATCGAGACCCCGGTGCGGCTGATGAGCGGCGGCAACGTGCAGAAGGTGCTGCTGGGCCGTGAGATCGAATCCAACCCGAACCTTTTGATCACCGCCTACCCGGTGCGCGGTCTGGACATCAACTCCAGCTATGTGATCTATGATCTTTTGAACCAGCAGAAGGAAAAGGGTGTGGCCGTGATGTTCATCGGCGAGGATCTGGACGTGCTGCTGGAGCTGTGTGACCGGATTCTGGTGCTCTGCCACGGCCGCATCACCGGTCTGGTGGACGCCAAGACCGTGACCAAGGAGCAGATCGGCCTGATGATGACCGGCGAGATGACCGAGGAAGAGAAGCAGAAGGAGGCACAGCAGGCATGACCGGTACCGTGAAAACAACAAAAGAACCGCTGTTCCATGTGGTAAAGCATGCCGAGCGCAGCGGCCGCCAGATGATCGGCTTCCGGCTGCTGGCGGTGGCGCTGAGCATCGTGGCGGGCGGTTTGTTCATTCTGGCCATCGGCCACAACCCCATCGCCGTATACGGCACCATTCTGGAGGGCGCGTTCCGCAGCAAGATCGCCATTCAGTCCACCGTGAAGTTCGCCATCCCCCTGTGCATCTGTGCGCTGGGCGTGACGCTGGCCTTTAAAATGAAGTTCTGGAACATCGGCGGCGAGGGTCAGCTGATCATGGGCGCGGTGTTCGCCAGCTATTTCGCCTTGAACTTCCCCCACTGGAACCACTGGGTGCTGCTGCTGGTCATGCTGGTGGCGGGCGCTTTGGGCGGCGGCCTGTGGGGCCTGCTGGCCGCGGCCTTCAAGGTGAAGTGGGGCACCAACGAGACCCTGCTCACCCTGATGCTCAACTACATTGCGCTGCATCTGGTGTCTTACCTGCAGGCGGGCCCCTGGCGTGACCCGGAGGCCAACGGCTTTTCCAAGATCGCCCGGTTCGACAAGAACGCCGGCATGGACAAGGTGCTGGGCGTGCACTTCGGCTGGATCATCATGCTGGTGCTGGTGGCGCTGGTGTGGATCTACCTGAAACGCAGCAAGCAGGGCTACGAGATCAGCGTGGTGGGCGAAAGCCAGGATACCGCGCGCTATGCGGGCATCCATGTGAAAAAGGTGGTGCTGCGCACCATGTTCCTGTCCGGCGCCATCGCGGGCATCGCGGGCGTGTGCCAGGTTTCCGGCAGCGACATGACCCTGTCCATGGGCGTGGCCGGCGGCGTGGGCTTCACCGCCATCATCGTGGCCTGGCTGTGCCAGCTGAACCCGGGCATGATCCTGGTGGTTTCGCTGCTGTTCAGCATTCTGGAAAAGGGCTCCAGCGTGGTGCAGTCCACCTACGGCCTTTCCTCCGACTGCGCGGACGTTTTGCAGGGCATCATTCTCTTCTTCATTCTGGGCAGTGAATTCTTTGTGCGGTACGCCTTTGTGGGCCGCGGCAAGAAAGGGGGCGCCAAATAATGGATCTGTTCATTAAATTTCTGGTGGCCGCCATCGGCGCGGGCACCCCGCTGCTGTTCGGCACCGTGGGCGAGATTCTGAACGAGAAGGTGGGTCACCTGAACCTGGGCGTGGAAGGCATGATGGCCATCGGCGCCTGCGCGGGCTTCATGGGCGGCTATTTGAGCGATAATTTTCTGGTGGCGCTGCTCTGCGCCTTTGTGGCGGGAATGCTGGCCGCGCTGATTTACGCGGTGCTCACCGTCACCTTCATGGCCAACCAGAACGTGGCGGGCCTGACCATGACCATCTTCGGCGTGGGTATCTCCAACTTCATCGGCGTGTACATGATCGGCACCTCCGAGGGCGGCACCCTGAAGCTGCCCGAGAACGTGACCGCCCAGATGCGCAGCATCCACATTCCGGTGCTGAGCGATCTGCCGGTGGTGGGCGAGCTGCTGTTCAGCTACAACCCCTTTGTCTATCTGGGCATTGTGGTGGCGGCGGTGTGCGGCTGGTACCTCTACCGCACCAAGACCGGCCTGAACGTGCAGGCCATCGGCGAGAACCCCGGCGCGGCGGACGCGGCCTCCATTCAGGTGACCAGGTGGAAGTACTTCAACATCCTCTTGGGCGGCGGCATCTGCGGCATCGGCGGCGCCTACTGCGGCATGATCATCAACGGCGGCGTGTGGATCTCCAACAGCGTGAACGGCCTGGGCTGGATCGCGGTGGCGCTGGTCATCTTCGCCGCCTGGAAGCCCCACATGGCCATTCTGGGCAGCTTTGTGTTCGGTGCGCTGCGCGTGCTGAAATACTACAAGGTGGGCTTCATGGTGAACATGCCCGACGCCTTCTTCGACATGCTGCCCTTCCTGATCACCGCGCTGGTGCTGATCATCACCAGCATGCGGGGCAGCAAGGGTGCGCACATCCCCGCGTTCCTGGGCAACAACTACTTCCGCGAGGAGCGGTAAGCGATTGCCTTCCGGCGTAAAAAATACGGCTCCGGCCTTCTGCAAAAACCAGAAGGCCGGGGCCGTTTTTCGTTGTGGGGGTCAGTCCGAGTCCGCCAGCTGGAGCAGCTGGCAGGAAAGCAGAATCTGGTTCGCGGTGTTCAGCGCGTCGAATTCCGGCCCGAACAGCTCCCGGATCTTGCCGATGCGGTAGTTGATGGTGTTGCGGTGCACATGCAGAAAGGCGGCGGTGGCCTTGATGCTCCGGTTGGTTTGCAGATAGATGCGCAGGGTGAGCAGGTATTCGGTGTGCTCCAGCCTGTCCTGCTGCCAGAGGGCCAGCACCGGCCCGCTGCAGAACAGCTGCCGCTCGCCCCGGGGGATACGGCTGAGCAGGGCATAGGTCTTGACCTCCTCAAAGAAGGTGTACAGATGCTCCGGCTGCAGCAGATACCGGCGCAGCCGGCAGGCCTGCATGGCCTGATCCCGATAGCGGCGCAGATGGAACAGATCGTCGAAGGGGTCGCTGATGCCGAACTGCAGCCCCTTTGCTTTCAGATACCGGTTCAGCCGGGCGAACAGCCTTGTGTCCGACGGGTCGCAGTACCGCCCCTCGCACAGAATCACCAGAATCCGCTTCACAATCACGATGGTGCCGTAGGGGAACAGCTCCAGCAGCTCGTGCTTGAAATCGTCCTCCCCGGCGTTGTAGCTGAGGAAGTTTTCCAGATCGCAGCACAGCACCCGCCAGGTGCAGCTGGTGTTCAGGGTGCTGCGCTGCACCTGCCCCAGAAAGTGCGCCCGGTTCACAAAATTGCCCGCCACCAGCTGCAAAAGCACCTCTTCGTTGTTGCTTTTGCGGCGCGCATCGCCAAAATGGTACTGGGCATACATCTCCCGGGCCAGCAGCTGGGTTACCAGATGGCAGCACTCCTCCTCCACCTCTTCAAAGGGGGTGCTGCCCTCGGTGATGTTCAGATACCCCAGCAGCTCGCCCCGGAAGGAGATGTGGTAAAACCGGCGGCGAAGGGGGGTGATCTGGCTCACGGTCATCCGCTCGTAGCGGCTGTTTTTGTCCTTCAAGGCGGCCCAGTTGTTCAGGGTGGCGGCGAATTCCAGCGTCACATAGCCCCGCTGCACCGCGTTTGTCCACACCTCGTCCGGCGCGGTGATGCAGTGGGAATGGGCGATGATCCGGTAGGTGTTGTCGATGATCACCAGCGGGTTGTGCAGAAACAGCGCGCACTGCTCCACCAGCTGGTCGAAGCTGCAGCCGTCCAGCGAAAGCTGAACCAGCTGCCAGCGGGTTGGGGTTTCCATGGCCTTCCTCCTTTGTGCCAGCAGCACAAATAACCTGTGCATTTCTATGCTATGATACCATTTTTTCGCCGCGGGAACAATGCTATAATCATACACGAAGCGGGATGGTTAATTCTTTGACGATCGGCGCCCGGCCGGGCCGAACAGCCGAAGAACGCCGCCCGCCCTCCATCAACAATTCAACACGCACACAGGTGCGGATAGAGAGAGGAAGTAGTATCATGTTTGATTTCAGCGGCAAGACGGTTCTGGTTACCGGCGGTGCACAGGGCATTGGCAAGGAGACGGTAAAGGGTGTTGTGGCCGGCGGCGGCCACGCCGTGATTCTGGACATCAACGAGGAAGTGGGCAAGGCCACCGCTGCGGAAGTGGGCAACTGCTCCTTCTACAAGATCGATCTGGGCAGCAGCGAGAACATCCGTGCGGTCATGGCGCAGGTTCTGGCCGACTTTGACCGGGTGGACGTGCTGATCAACGTGGGCGGCGTGATCTCCAAGGCTCCCTTCGAGGAGATCAGCGATGCCGAGTGGGAGCGCACCCTGCGCATCAACCTGACCGGCACCTTCACCACCTGCTCCGCCATCTATCCCTACTTCAAGGAGAAGAAGGGCGGCCGCATCGTGAACGTTTCCTCGGTGGCCGGCAAGATCGGCGGCGGCCTGCTGGGCACCGCGGCCTACGCCTCCTCCAAAGCGGGCGTGAACGGCCTGACCAAGGCCATCGCCAAGGAAGGCGGCAAGTACGGCATCTCCTGCAACGCGGTATGCCCCTCCTTCACCATGACCAGCATGACCAGGACCCTGGCCGAGGACGCCGAGAAGAGCGCCAAGGTCATCGGCATGATTCCTCTGGGCCGCGCTGCCCAGCCGGTGGAGATCGCCCAGATGATCCTGTTCTTCGCCTCCGATGCCGCCAGCTTTGTAAACGGCGAAATCGGCGACTGCGACGGCGGCATCGTTCTGGACTGATCCGCCCCGAAAAGAGGAGAGAAAACGCATGAAAAAGTTCAAATATAAGCGCTTTCCCGGCGATACCATCGTGGTGCCCATGCTGATCGGCGTGGTGCTGAACTCCTTTGTGCCGCAAGCACTGCAGATCGGCGGTTTCTTCACCGGCATGGTGAACGGCACCAGCGCGCTGGTGGGTGTGTTCCTGCTGTTTCTGGGCGCCACCATCGACGTGAAGAGCACCCCCCGCGCCATCAAGATCGGCGCGGTGATCATCGTGACCAAGGTTGCCCTGTCGGTAATCCTGGGTCTGGCGGTGGCCTTCCTGTTCGGGGATAACTTCCTGGGCCTGTCGTCCCTGGCCATCATCAGCGCCATCTCGGTGGCCAACAACGCCCTGTACTCCGGCATCACCGCCCAGTACGGCGACGACTCGGAAAAGGGCGCGGTGGCCATCACCTCCCTGAGCGTTGGCCCCACCGTGACCATGATCGCCCTGAGCAGCGCGGGTCTGGCCAGCATCTCGGTCTGGGCCATCGTGGGCTCCATCCTGCCGCTGATCATCGGCATCGTGCTGGGCAACTGCTCGCCCTGGTTCAAGCAGACCCTGTCTGCCGGCGTTACCCCCAGCATCATCACCGTTGGTTTTGCTCTGGGCTGCGGCATGTCCATCCAGCAGCTGTTCCAGGGCGGCCTGTCCGGCATTCTGCTGGGTCTGGTCACCGTGTTCGTGGTTGGTTTCATCACCATCTGCGCCGACAAGCTCACCGGCGGCAGCGGCATTGCGGGCGCTTCCATCTCCAGCACCGCGGCCAGCGGCGTGTCCAACCCGGGTGCGCTGGCGGCTGTGGACCCCAGCTACGCGGCCATTGCCCCCATCGCCACCGCTCAGGTGGCCGCCTCGGTGATCATCACCTCCTTCCTGACCCCCGTGCTCACCAGCCTTGTGGTGAAATACAACGCCCGCCGTGCGGGTGCAAAGGCCGGGCAGGACGGCGTCGCACAGGGCGCGAATGCCTGATTTCGACGAAAAATTCGTGAAAAATTAACAAAATCAAGCCCCCGGATCGGTAAAACATCCGGGGGCTTTGTGTTATAATGGTAACATTAAACGTTCTATCAGTGAAATGATTCAGCACCGGGCGCGGGGCAAACGCAGCCCGCGCCGGCCGTAAGGGGGAAACGAGAATGAACGAGGTAACGGCGGCCGAAATGAAGCAGCTGGAGCAGCGGGCGGACGCGGCGGGCCTTTCCTACCGGCAGATGATGGAAAACGCGGGCGCGGCAGCGGCCCGGCTTGCGCTGCGTGCGGTTCCGGAGGCAAAAAGCGCCGCGATCTTCTGCGGCAAGGGCAACAACGGGGGCGACGGCTTTGTGGCGGCCCGGCATCTGGCAAACGCGGGCCTCGCGGTGCGTATCTTCCTTGTGGAGGGCGAGCCGGTGACCACCGACGCGGTCTACAACTGCGGCCTTGCCCGGGATATGGGCCTGCCGGTGCTGGCGCTGGACGCGCTGAACCAGCCGGAGCAGGCGGAATTTTTAAAGGGCTCGGATCTCGTGCTGGACGGCGTGTACGGCACCGGCTTCCACGGGGCTTTGCGCCCGGCGGGCCTTGCCACGGCACGATGGATGAACGAAGCGCCCGGCAAGGTGCTGGCGCTGGATCTGCCCAGCGGCCTTGAGGCGGACAGCGGAATTGCCGCCGAGGGCGCGGTGCAGGCAGAGCTGACCGTGACCTTCCACGCGGCAAAGCCCTGCCACCGGCTGGCGGCGGCGCAGTGCGGCCGGGTGGAGGTGGCGGACATCGGCATCACAGCCGTTCTGAATCCATAAGGAGGGCGAGCCATGAAACGAGTGGTCATCACCGGCGCGGGCGGCTTTGTGGGAAGCCGGCTCGTGCAGCATTACCGGGATATATGGGACATCACCCCGCTGGATCACAGCCGGCTGGAGCTGACCGACCGTGAGGCGGTGCACGCCGCGCTGGCGGGGGCTGCGCCCCAGCTGGTCATCCACACCGCCGCGCTGGCGGACACCGGCTACTGCGAAAATCACCCGCTGGAGAGCTTTGAAGTGAACCTGCAGGCCCCGGCGGCGCTGGCGGAGGAATGCGCGGCGCTGGGGGCAAAGCTGGTGCTGTTCAGCTCGGATCAGGTGTACAACGGCACCCGGCGGCTGGGCCCCCTGCCCGAGGACGCACCCCTTGCCCCGGTGAACGTGTACGGCCGCCACAAGTGGGAGGCCGAGCAGCGGGTGCTGGAGGCCTGCCCGGATGCGGTTTGCCTGCGGGCCAGCTGGATGTACGATTTTGAGCGCCCGGGGCTGAAAAACAGCACCGGCTTCTGGGGCATGCTGCGCCGCAGCCTTGCGGGCAAGGTGCCCCTTTCCATGGCGGTGCGGGAGTACCGGGGCATCACCTGGGTGCAGCCGGTGGTGGCGGCCATGGACAAGATGGCCGGTTTGCCCGGCGGGGTGTACAACATGGGGGCGGAGAACCCGCTGAACACCTACGCCACCGCGCTGGAATGCCTGGGCCTGCTGGGCGCGGGCGACGCCGCGCTGGCCCTTGTGCGGCCGGACACAGAGCGCTGGCCGGAATTTGAACGGAATCTGAGTATGGACACCAGCCGCCTGAAAGCGGGCTGCGGGGTGGACTTTGGCGATACGACGGCCAGCTTTGCGGCCTGTCTGCACGCCTTTGAGAAACAAGAAGGAGGCAATGAGGTATGATCCATGTGGCTGCGGTGATCCTGACCGACGAGGCGGGCAAGATCCTGATCTGTAAACGGGGCGAGGGCGGAAGCTGCGCCTTTTTGTGGGAGTTCCCCGGCGGCAAGCTGGAGGAGGGCGAAAGCCCGGAGCAGGCTGCGGTGCGGGAATGCAGGGAGGAGCTGGGGCTGGACATCACCCTCGGGCCCGCTTATGCTTCGCTGGATTACTCCTACCCGGATAAGGACATCCACTTCACCTTCTTCAACGGCCGGGTGACCGGCGGCGAGATGGAGGTGCGGGTGCACGAGGAGGCCCGCTGGGTGGCCCCCGCCGAAATGAAGGACTACAACTTCTGCCCGGCGGACGTGGCGCTGGTGGAGCGCCTTGCCTGGGAGCGGCAGATCGAGCTGCCGGTGATGCCCCCCATGGCGGCAAAGCTGATCGGCGCGCTGAACGAGCAGGGCTTCGAGGCATGGGCCGTGGGCGGCTGCGTGCGCGACAGCCTGCTGGGCAAGGATCCCAAGGACTGGGATCTGTGCACCAGCGCCCGGCCGGATCAGGTGAAGGAGTGCTTTGCCGGTACATATAAGGTACTGGAGACCGGCATCAGGCACGGCACCGTGACCGTGCTGGCGGGCAACGAGACCTACGAAATCACCACCTACCGGGCGGAAGGGGATTATGAGGATCACCGCCGCCCGGAGGAGGTCACCTTTGTGAGCAGTCTGGAGGAGGATCTGGCCCGGCGGGATTTCACCATCAACGCCATGGCCATGGGGCCGGACGGCACCGTGATCGACCCCTTCGGCGGGCAGGGCGATCTGAAGAGCGGCGTGCTGCGCTGCGTGGGCGACCCGGCCCAGCGCTTTGGCGAGGACGCGCTGCGCATTCTGCGGCTGCTGCGGTTTGCCTCGGTGCTGGATTTTGCCGTTGAACCCGAGACCATGGCCGCGGCCAACAGCAAAAAGCAGATGCTGCGCTGGGTGAGCGGCGAGCGGATGGCCCGGGAGATGACCCGGCTTCTCTGCGGCAAGGCGGCCCACCGGGTGGCGGCGGAAAACGGCGATATTCTGGCCTATGTGATGCCGGAGATCGAGCCCGCCCTCACCTTCACCCAGAAGCGGGGCGGCGAGGAGCAGAACCTGTGGCAGCACGCGGCGGATACGCTGGCCTACGCGCCGGACATCCCCGAGGTGCGCTGGGCCATGCTTCTGCGGGACATCGGCAAGCCCTGGTGCCGGGAGACCCTGAAGGAGGGCGACAGCACCTTTGAGGGCCACGCCGAGGTGAGCGCCCAGCTGGCGGACTGCATCCTGCGCCGGCTGAAGGTGGACCGGAACAGCCGGGAGACCGTGTGCCAGCTGATCCGCTTCCACGGCATCCGCCCCGCCACCGGCGAGGTGAGCGTGCGCCGCTGGCTGCAGTTGCTGGGCCCCCGGCAGGTGAACAGCCTGGTGCACATCTGGTGGGCGGACGTTTCCTCCCACCATGCCAAGGGCGAAAATCTGAAGGCCTTTGAAAAGACCCTGAGCGATACCATCAAAAACGCGGGCTGCTACGCCACCGACCAGCTGGCCATCACCGGCGGCAACCTGCTCACCGCCGGGCTGGCCAAGCCCGGCCCCAGCATGAGCAACATGCTGGACTGGCTGCTCCACGAGGTGGTGGAGGGCCGGGTGGAAAACACCCGCGAGGCCCTGCTGGCCAAGGCCCGGGAGTGGCAGGAGTAACCCTTTCAATCCATCGAAGCACCGGCAGGCCCCCGCGGCCTGCCGGTTTTCTGTGTGCGGCCCCTGAAAGTTCCGGAACCGGTTGACAATTCCCTTTCTGCGCAATAGCATAAAATTAACAGACGGATTCTGGCAAAGGAGGCGGCAGAGATGAAAAGAAACAAGGTGGCGGAGTATCTGAAGGATTACGCGCTGGTGAACGCGGGGTGCGGTGTGCTGTTGGTGGTGATCATGATGGCCAACATGAATCTGATGCTTTCGGTGCTGATTTTTTTCGCCACGGCGTTTACCAGCGGGCTGATCTATGGAGTGGGTGAGATCGTGGATCTGCTGGAAGAGATCCGGTGGAACACCCGGCCCAAGGACCTGACTGAGCCGCAGCCGGAGCCTGAGCAGGAGTCGAAGCCGGAAAAGCTGCCTGCCACGCATGAAAAATGAACCGGAAGGCCCGGCCCCTTTCAACAGGGGCCGGGTCTTTGATTTGTTGCAAAAATTTTTCAAAAAGCGGAAAAACCGCCCCCGGAATGGGGCGGGGGGGCATTGTGCCGGGGGCAAAATGCGGCTATACTAGTCCATGCTGCCGCCCGGCGCAAAGGCGCTTTCGGGGCGGCGGATGGGGAAGGAGAGAGTTTTTTATGATGCACGAACTGCTGCATGTTGCAGAACATGCCGTCCACGACAGCATTCCCATGCTGCCCTTTTTGTATCTTGCATATCTTTTGATCGAATACATCGAGCGGTTCCACGGCAGCCGCATCGAAAAGGCGCTGGAGGGCGGCGGCCACTGGGGCTTTGTGCCCGGCGCGGTGCTGGGCTGCGTGCCCCAGTGCGGCTTTTCCGCCATGGCCGCCAACTTCTACGGCAGCCGGGTCATCAGCCTGGGCACCCTGCTGGCGGTGTTCCTTGCCACCAGCGACGAGGCCATTCCCATGCTGCTGGCGGTGCCGAACCAGTGGCCCCGGCTGGTGCTGCTCATCGGCGTGAAAATCGCCGTGGCCCTGCTGGCCGGCCTTGTGCTGGATGTGGTGCTGGTGCGCCTTGTGCCCGCCTCGCTGCGGGGCGGCTACACCGGCCACGCCGACGAGGTGGACTGCCACGAGCACCACGCCGCGCGCCAGAGCATTTTTGTGTCGGCTCTGTGGCACACCTTTACCATCTTTTTGTACATCGTGGGCTTCAGCTTCGTGATCGGCCTTGCCATGGAGCTGGTGGGCGAGCAGGTGTTCACCGCCTTTCTGGCCGATCTGGGCGTGTTCCAGCCCATCTTCGCGGCCCTCATCGGCCTTGTGCCCAACTGCGCGGCCAGCGTGCTGCTCACCCAGCTGTATCTGGGCGGCTCCATCAGCTTCGGCGCGGCGGTGGCCGGCCTGTGCAGCGGCGCGGGCGTGGGCCTTGTGGTGCTGTGGAAGGCAAACCGCAGCTGGAAGCAGAACCTGTTCATCACCGGCCTGCTCTGGGCCGCGGGCGCCGTCACCGGCATGGCGCTGCAGCTCTTCGGCCTGTAACAAGAATCAGAAATCCCCCAAAGCGGGCGTTCCGCTTCGGGGGATTTTTTGTTTTGCCCCTCCCATGGAAACAAGCCAGTTTGGCCCCGGCCTTGGGTGTTTTTATTGTTAAATTTGCACAATCGCGTATTTTGTGCGCTGCCGATTGTTCCGGCCCGGCGGGTGCGTTATAATGGGGCTAGAAAGCAGGTGCGGTCTGCCAAAAAAGGCATTGCCGTGCCACCGGGCCGGGGCGCGCTGCCCCGCTGCCGAACGGATTTTTTCCATCAGGAAGGAGAGGTTTTCCTATGATTATCAAGAATGGTCATATTTTCACCGATCAGGGCCGCTTCATGCAGGCCGACATCAAGCTGGAGGGCGACCGCATCGTTGAGATTGCTCCCGCCGGCACTCTGGAGGGCGACGAGGTCATCGACGCCACCGGCAAGTACGTTACCCCCGGCTTCGTGGACATCCACATCCACGGCGCTGCCGGCAGCGACTTCTGCGACGCCACCACCGAGGACGTGGTGAAGATCAGCCGCTACGAGGGCAGCCAGGGCGTTACCACCTTCATGGGCACCACCATGGCCTTTGACGAGGAGATCCTGACGGGTGTATTCGAGGCTGCCAAGCCCCGCTTCCATCAGGACGGCGAAGGCGCCGTGCTGCGCGGCGTGAACATGGAAGGCCCCTTCTTCAACAAGGCCAAGAAGGGCGCCCAGGCCGAGAAGTACATCGTCGACCCCGATTTCGACATGTTCCAGCGCCTGTATGAGAAGTCCGGCAAGAACATCCGCCTGATCGACGTGGCCCCCGAGCTGCCCGGCGCGCTGTACTTCATCCGCAAGGCCAGCAAGCTGTGCACCGTTTCCATCGCCCACACCTGCGCCACCTACGACGAGGCCAAGGCCGGCTTCGCCAACGGCGCTACCCATACCACCCACCTGTTCAACGCCATGCCCGCCTTCACCCACCGCGCTCCCGGCGTTGTGGGCGCTGCTGCCGATGACGCTGCCCATGTGGAGATCATCAGCGACGGCATCCATCTGCATCCCGCTGTGGTGCGCGCCGTCTTTGCCATGTTCGGCAACGACCGCGTCTGCCTGATCAGCGACAGCATGCGTGCTGCCGGCATGCCCAACGGCGAGTACAGCCTGGGCGGCCAGAAGGTATTCATGACCGACGGCAAGGCCACCCTGGAGGACGGCACCATCGCGGGCAGCGCCACCTGCCTGGCCGAGTGCTTCCGCCGCGCTGTGAAGTTCGGCGTACCTCTGGAGACCGCTCTGAAGGCTGCCACCATCAACCCCTCCAAGGCGGTTGGCCTGTTCGACGAGATCGGCAGCATCACCACCGGCAAGCGCGCCGACGTGCTGATCCTGAACAAGGAGACCCTGCAGCCCGAGACCATCTTCATCGGCGGCGTAAAGCAGTAATTTCTGCGAACACAAAGGCCCCGTTCCCAAACTGGGAACGGGGCCTTTTTCTGCCTTTTTCTGCAAACAGAAACCGCCCTTTGCGCAAACGCCGGAACCCGGCAGGCGCAGAGGGCGGCTTTGTTCTGTGTTTAAAAGCTGGGCGGGGTGATGGCGAACACCGCGCGGAATTCCTCGTCGGAATCGTTCACCCAGCGGTGGGGCGTGGCCGGGGGAATCTGCACCGAGTCGCCGGCGCAAAGCCGGTACACGCTGCCCCGCAGGTGCAGGTCCACCTGCCCGCTGATCACATAGGCCACCTCTTCGCCGGTGTGCTCCCGGTCAATGTCCGAGGAGGCGGTGTGGGGCGGGATCTCCATCAGGCAGAATTCAATGGAGCAGTCCGCCGTGGGGGTGAGCAGCTTATAAAGCACCTCTTCGCCCGGGTGGCCGATGATCCGGTTCTCGCCCCGGCGCACGATCAGCCGTTCCGGCTGGGGCTCGTCCTCCTTGAAAAAGCGGAACAGCGGCACATGAAGGGCCTGCGCGATGTTCTTTAAGGTGTTGATGGAGGGGTTCACCGCGTCGTTCTCGATCTGGCTGAGCATCGAGGGGCTCAGCTCCACCCGGGCGGCCAGCTCCCGCAGGCTCAGCCCGCTCTGCTTGCGGAACTGCTGCACCTTCCGCCCAATGTTCAGCTCTTCGTCCATCTGGTAGTCCCTCCGTTCTGCTGGTAACAGAACCGATTATACCACAAACCCGCCCGGGGGAAAAGCCGGATCAGTCCAGATGGGTGGCCAGATACTGCTCCCATACTTCGGCGGGCACCAGACGGCCGCCGGTGGCCCAGGCGATCTGCACGCTGTTTGCCAGCGCCTCTTCGGTCAGGCCCTGTTCGGCGCAGTAGCGGCGGGAGTCCTCCAGCGTGAGCAGCTGGCAGGGGCCCACGAAGGCCGCGCAGCTGGAAGGCTCGATCCGCTTGCCCTCGCTGGAATCCAGCAGGCGCAGATAGTCATACAGCTTTGCATCGGTCACGGTGAAATCGCCGCTGGCCAGATTGCCCAGCACACGGGTCACAAAGCTGGAGGGGGAGGCGCAGGCCAGACCGTCGGCGTGGGTGCGGCCGGAAAGGCCGAAGTCGCGCACGTTGGCTTTTTCGTACTGCTTGGTGGCCATGCCCAGCAGCACCGAGGGGCAGAGGGTGGGCTCTACAAGAAAGCAGTGTACATTATTTTTAAACAGCCGCTTCAGGCCGTAGGTCACGCCGCCGGGCGCGCCGCCCACACCGGTGGGCAGGTAGACGATCAGCGGATGGGCCTCGTCCACGGCGATGCCCTGCTCGTCCAGCTGCTTTTTCAGCCGGCGGGCGGCCACCGCGTAGCCCAGGAACAGATCCACGGATTTTTCATCGTCCACAAAATAGCTCATGGGGTCGGTGTCCGAAAGGGCGCGGCCCTCGGCCACCGCCTTGGAGTAGTCGCCGCTGTATTCCAGCACCTCCACCCCGTGGCTGCGCAGCAGATCCTTCTTCCACTGCTTGGCGTCTGCGGACATGTGCACCTTTACCCGGAAGCCCAGCGCCGCGCTCATGATGCCGATCGACATGCCCAGGTTGCCGGTGGAGCCCACCTGCACGGTGTACTGGCGGAAAAAGTCTCGCATTTCCTCGCTGTCCAGTCTGGCGTAGTCGTCCTCCATGGTCAGCTTGCCGGCGGCAATGGCCAGATCCTCGGCGTGCTTGAGCACCTCGTAGATGCCGCCCCGGGCCTTCACCGAACCGGCAATGGCCAGGTGGCTGTCCATCTTCAGCATCAGCCGGCCGGGGATGGTGCAGCCGTATTCCTTTTCCAGCGCCTGCTGCATCCGGGGAATGTCCGCAAGGGGAGATTCGATCAGGCCGTTGGTGGGCTCGGTCTCCGGGAAGCGGCGGCGGATGAAGGACGCAAACCGGGCCAGCCGGGCCTCGGCATCGTCGATGGCGGAATCCGGCACCACCAGCTGGCACAGACCGTCGGTGACCTCCACCGGCAGATAGTCCGGGTTGATCCATACGGTGGGTTCTCCCGCGGCCACCCGGCGGATGGCGGGATCGGATTCAATAAAGCGGTTCGGGTCGTACATGGGAACTTCCTCCTTGCTTTGTTCAGTAAAAATAAACGGCTGTTCAGTTGCATGTTCATTATAGATAAACAGTTGTTAAATGTCAATGGGCCGGAGCAAAAAATTTTTGGGATTGCCCGCCCGGGCAGATGGCACAGAAAATCGGCCCCCGGCGGCCAAAAGTTTGGGAACCGGGGGCCGGAAAATGGGGAAAAAAGGCTTTTCAAGCGCATCCGTTTTCGCTACAATGGGAAAAGTGAGACATTTTCCGGCTCCCGCCATACGGGCGGCCCCAAACAACAGGAGATACTGCCATGAACGATACCATCAAGGTGCTGGCTCTGGATCTGGACGGCACCCTCACCAATACAAAAAAGGAAATCACCCCCCGCACCCGGGCCGCGCTGCGCCGTGCCGCCGAGGCAGGCGTGCGCATCGTGCTGGCCAGCGGCCGCCCCACCGTGGGCGTGCAGTATCTGGCCAGGGAGCTGGAGCTGGACAAGCTGGGCGGCTACATTTTAAGTTATAACGGCGGCTGCATTGTGGACTGCGCCACCGGCGCGGTGGTGGCCCAGGAGGCCTTCCCGCCCGAGCTGGTGAAGCCCGTGTGCGACGAAGCCCGCGCCGCCGGTGCGGTGGCCATGAGCTACAACGCCGAGGGCGTGATCACCGAGCACCCCGAGGATGAATATGTGCAGCTGGAGTGCTTCACCTGCCGGGTGCCGGCCATTCCGGTGCAGGATCTGGGCAGCTTCATCGACTTCGACGTGAACAAGATTCTGCTGAGCAAAAACCCGGACGAAATCGCCCGGGTGGAAGAACACATGCAGCAGAAGTTTTCGGGCAGGCTCTCCATTTATAAGAGCATGCCGTATTTTCTGGAGATCATGCCCCTGGGCGTGGAAAAGGCCCAGAGCCTGCGGGCGCTGCTGACCATTCTGGGCCTGACCGAGGAAAACCTGATGGCCTGCGGCGACGGCTGGAACGATATTTCCATGATCCGGCTGGCAGGCGTGGGCATTGCCATGGGCAACGCGGTGCCGCAGGTGAAGCAGGCGGCCACCTGGGTCACGGCGGACAACAACCACGACGGCGTGGGCCTTGCGGTGGAGAAGTTCATCTTTGAAGAGGAAGTGGAGCTGCCCCCGGAGGACGAGTTCCTGTTCTGAGCAAAAAGGAGAAAAAACATGATTACCTTTGTATGCTACGACAAATGCACCACCTGCCAGAAGGCGAAAAAGTGGCTGGACGAGCAGGGCGTTTCCTACACCGCCCGCCCCATCAAGGAAGAAAACCCCACCGCCGCCGAGCTGGCCGACTGGCAGGCGAAAAGCGGCCTTGCGGTGAAAAAGTTCGTGAACACCAGCGGCCTTTTATATAAGTCCATGGGCCTGAAGGACAAGCTGCCCGCCATGACCGACGGGGAGGTCTTTGACCTGCTGGCCACCGACGGCATGCTGGTCAAGCGGCCCATTCTCGTCACCGACAAGGGCGTATTCCCCGGCTTCAAGGCCGAGGAGTGGGCAAAGCTGCTGTGATATTTGATAAAGAAACAAAACAAAAACCGTGGAACCCGAAACGCCGGATTCCACGGTTTTTTCTTTTTGTCTGAAAGCATTCACAGCAGCGCCAGCAGACGCTCCACCACAAATACGGTGACGCAGGCGCAGGCCGCCACTGTGACCAGGCCCCGCCCGGCGAAGCCCACCGCCACCGCAACCACCAGCGCGGCGAAGGCGCTGATCGGGCTTTCGGTGGCCGAGAGGATGGCCGGGAAGGTCATGGCGGCCAGGCAGGCGTAAGGCACATAGAACAGAAACGACCGCAGCCGCCGGTTTTGAATCTTCTTCTGCAGCAGCGTCAGCGGCAGCATGCGGATCAGGTAGGTGACCCCCGCCATCACCAAAAGATACCAGAATAAGCTCATGCGGTTTCCTCCTGTTTTTCAGCGGGTTCCTCATCGGCCAGATCCACCGGGAACAGCCATGCCCCCAGCGCGGCCGCCGCCAGCGTGCTCAAGATAATGGCAAAGCCGCTGGAAATGAATTTGAGCAGTGGCACCCATGCGATCACACAGCTCACGATCACCGCCGCCGCCACCACGATGCGCACGCTCTTCAGCTGGCGCATGGGCGGCACCACAATGGCCACAAACATGCTGTACAGCGCCACGCCCAGCGCACTGCGCACCGCCGCGTTGAGTAAGCCGCTGGCCACCGCGCCGCTCAACGTGCCGAACGTCCAGCCCAGAATGGGCAGGGTGGCAAGGCCGTACATGTAGGCCGGGGTCAGCGGCGAGGTGCGCCCCATGGCCACGGCAAAGATCTCGTCGGTGTTGGCAAAGGCGATGGTCATCCGCCGCCGGGTGGTGAACTGTGGCCCCAGCCGCTGGCTGAGCGAAAGGCTCATCAGCGCATAGCGCAGGTTGATCACCAGCTGGGTGAGGGCCAGCTCCACCAGCGAGCCGTGGGCCAGAATCACCGTGAGCCCGGCAAACTGCCCGGCGCTGGTCAGATTGGTCAGGCTGATCAGCCCGGCGGTCAGCGCCGAAAGCCCGCCCTTCACCGCCAGAATGCCGAAGGTAAAGCTCACCGAAAAATACCCGATGCCAATGGCGAGCCCGTCCGCAAGGCCCGCTTTGTATTCCCCTTTCATGGGGCGCTCCCCCTTTGAAAATAAAGTGCTGTATCACATTATACAAATAAAGCGAAGGGAAGTAAAGCGATTTTTCCAACCGGTGCCCCAGCCTTGCCCCCGGCGGGCAAATGCCCTATAATACAATCAGAAAAGACGAACCCGTTCATGGGGGCGATCTCGCATCATTTCAGGGGCAGGCACGCCGCCTGAGGTGTTTGCCGTAAAATGCGCGGTGTTGCCAAAAAGAAAAAAGAGGGGAATTTTGAAGTATGCAGTATAAAGCGATCGTTCTGGATGTGGACGGCACTCTGGTGGCCCACGGCGAGCCCAGCGCCCGGCCCGCGGTGGCGGCGGCGGTGAAGGCGGCCCAGAAAAAGGGCGTGAAGGTGGTCATTGCCAGCGGGCGCACCAGCTTTGCCATCGAGCCGCAGATTCTGGGCGGCATCAGGCCGGACTACATGATCTGCGCCAACGGCGCCCAGATTCTGGACGGGCAGGGAAGGCTTCTGTACAGTCAGGATCTGACCGCCGAGGAGATGTATGCGCTGGTGGACTTCTTCGAGGATTTCGACTATCCGCTGGCCTTCAATTTCGCGGATAACTACTACGTCTATGTGGAATACAAGGCAATGTGGGAGTTTTACAAAAAGGCCACCGGCCACGGCGAGTATGTGCTGGACGGCGAGGATCAGGATCGGCATCTGGAAAGCATGCCCTTCGGTGCCTTCGCCATCCTGCCGCCGGAGCAGGTGGAAAAATTCCAGGAGAAATACGGCTATCTGGGCCTGAAATTCGTGCCCTACCGCCCCGGCTACTACGATGTGATGCAGGCGGATGTGGACAAGGCCCGGGGCATGGAGCGCCTGATGGAGCTCACCGGCTGGACGGCCGAGGAGCTGGTGTTCATGGGCGACAACGAAAACGACATTGCCATGATGCAGCTGGCGGGCTGCTCGTATTGTATGGCGAACGGCTCGGAAAAGGCCAGGGCCGCCGCGAAGCACATCGCCCCCAGCGTGCAGGAAGAGGGCGTGCGGCAGGTGGTGGAGCAGCTGTTTTTGCAGTAAGGGGGAACTTTCATGAGCTTTGAACCGGTGTATGGCCCCGGCAGCCGGGCGCTGATTCTGGGCAGCTGGCCCAGCCCCAAAAGCTGGGAGCAGGGCTTTTACTACGGCCATCCCCGCAACCGGTTCTGGCCGCTGCTGGCAAGGCTGTGCGGCTGCGAAACGCCCGGCACGGTGGAGGAAAAATCCGCGCTGATTTTAACCCACGGCCTCGCCCTCTGGGACGTGCTGGAAAGCTGCACCATCGAGGGCGCGCAGGACGCCACCATCCGGGATCCGGTGCCGGTGGATCTGAAACGGGTACTAAATGCTTCGCCCATCGAGGCGGTGTTCTGCAACGGGGCGGCGGCGTATGAGCTGTACGGCCGGTTTTTGCAGCCGGTGAGCGGCATTGAGGCGGTGAAGCTGCCCAGCACCAGCCCGGCCAACGCGGCTTGGAACCCGGATAAGCTGGCCGAAGCCTGGGGAAAGGCGCTGGGGCCGTTTCTGGGGTGAAGATTCCGGCGAAAAATACTTTCTTTTACTAAAGAGGTTTAACACCCTGTTCATTGATTTTTCAGGGGCCGGTTGGTATGATAAAAGAAATAATGTAAACCGGGTAATTTTATGAAATTTGCCCGGCCCCAGGGAAGTTAGCGGTGTTTGCCGAGGAAACCCCGGTGCGCGGGGGATGCCGATTGGACTGAGCCGACGGTCGAGTCCGCCCAAAAGGCAGCTGGCGGTGTTTGCTGAGGAAAACCCGGTGCGCGGGGGATGCCGATTGGACTGAGCCGACGGCCGAGTCCGCTAAAAGGTGGAGGTAAATAGTATGAGCAAATGGATCGAGGTGCGCCGCAAGTCGGTGCTGCCCTGGTATTTCGCCGGGCTTGTCTGGCTGGTGGGTGCGCTGGCGCTGCCCATCTATCAGCTGTGGGCGCTGGTGGTGGTCGCGGTGCTGTCCGTGGTGGGCTTTGTCGCCGCCCGGCGGGTTTGCCCGGATGTGGTCACCCGCAAGGAGGTTCCCTTCATGACCGGCAAGGAGGACGCCGACCAGATGCTGGCCCTCATTGACCAGAAGCGCCGGGAGCTGCACGAACTGAACGTGCGCATCGAGGATGCGCCCTTGAGCGCCGCCATGGACCGGATGGAAAAAGCCTGCCTCGGCATTCTGAACGAGGTGGAGCAGCACCCGGAAAAGGCCGCGCAGGTGCGGCGCTTTGCCAATTACTATCTGCAGGACGCGGTGAAGATCCTCACCCTTTACGCCGAGCTGGAAGAAAAGGGCGTGCAGGGCGAGAACGCGGCCGGGGTGCGGGCAGAGGTTGCCCAGAACGCCCAGACCATCGCCACCGCCTTTGAAAATCAGCTGGACAGCCTGTTCGCAAGGGATGCGCTGGACATCAGCACCGATCTGGAAGTGCTGAACGGCATGCTGAAGGGCCAGGGCCTTGTGGACTGAACGGCAATTCCACACCATTCACGCCCAGAGGGCTCAGGCGGCGTATCGCCCCAAAATTTTCCGTGGGATTTTCCAAAAATGCTCGTCAAGCCACCAAGGCTTGCTTGCGCTTTTTGGTTCATCCCGCAAAAAATTTTCTGGTGCGCTCCACCACCTGGAATGGTGCGGCATTGCCATAAAAGAAAGGAAGCATAGAGATGGACGACAACAAAATGACCCCCGAACTGAATTTCGACAGCTTCGACGCCACTGCCATGCCCAGCCTCACGCTGGAGGTGGAGCAGCCCAAGGAGGAAGCGAGGCCCGAACCGGCCCCCGCGCCGGATCCGCTGGCCGAGGAAGCTGCAAAGCTCAGCCCCGAGGAGCAGAAGATGGTGGAGGACTTCGCCGCCAGGATCGACGTGACCAACAGCCAGATGGTGCTGCAGTACGGCGCGGCCACCCAGAAAAAGGTGGGCGATTTCAGCGAAGCCGCGCTGGATAAGGTGCGCACCAAGGATCTGGGCGAGGTGGGCGAAGCCCTGGCCAGCCTTGTGGGTGAGCTGAAAAACTTCGACGCCGAGGAAGAGGAGTCCAAGGGCATCTTCGGTTTCTTCAAGAAGGCGGGCAACAACATCGACCAGATGAAAACCAGGTACGCCAGGGCCGAAACCAACGTGGAGCGCATCGAAGCCATGCTGGAGGCCCATCAGGTGCAGCTGCTCAAGGACATCGCCCTGATGGACAAGATGTACCAGATGAACATGCTCTATTTCAAGGAGCTGACCATGTACATTCTGGCCGGCAAGAAAAAGCTGGCCCAGGTGCGCGAGACCGACCTGAAACAGGCCATGGACAAGGCAAAGGCCAGCGGCCTGCCCGAGGACGCACAGGCCGCCCGGGATCTGGCCGACATGTGCGACCGGTTCGAAAAAAAGCTGTATGACCTGCAGCTCACCCGCACCATCTCCATCCAGATGGGCCCCCAGATCCGTCTGCTCCAGAACAACGACACCATGATGGCGGAGAAGATCCAGACCAGCATCGTGAACACCATCCCCCTGTGGAAGAGCCAGATGGTGCTGGCGCTGGGCCTTGCCCATTCCCGGCAGGCCATCGACGCCCAGCGCGCCGTGAGCGACATGACCAACGAGCTGCTGAAAAAGAACGCCGCCGCCCTGAAGCAGGGCACCATCGACACGGCCAAGGAGTCCGAGCGGGGCATTGTGGACATCGAGACCCTGCAGCAGACCAACAAGAGCCTGATCGAAACGCTGGACGAGCTGGCCAAGATCCAGACCGAAGGCAAACAGAAGCGCGCCGCCGCCGAGCAGGAGCTGGGCCGCATTGAGGGCGAGCTGAAACAAAAGCTGATGGAGTTGCATTAACCGATGAAACAATTGGCAAAGCTGGAACAAAAGCTGCCCGCCGCCCTGAAAAAGGCCGGCGTGCCGCAGATCGCCGCGCTGGTGCTGCTGGCGGTGAGCGTGTTTGGCATCGGCGGGGCGAAGCTGGCCGGGTACTATTCGAGCACCATGGCGGGCTTTAACAGCGGCAAATACAGCATCACCGCCGATCTGGATCAGCGGGTGAGCGCCGCCGCCAACGTGGTGACGGTGGCGAAGAAGATCGCCGGGGTGGACCAGGCCCTGCTCACCGCCGCCGAGGATGCGGTGAACGCGCTGGGCGAGCCCCTTGGCCCGGCGGATACCTGCGCGGCCAACGAAACGCTGGACGCGGCGGTGGAGGCGCTGTACGACGCGGCCCTGCCGCTGGCGGACGACACCCAGAAGGATCTGCTCAGCGAGCAGCATTCCGAGTTCATGAGCCGGGGCACCATTCTTCGCAACAGCTCTTATAACGAGCAGGCCGAGCAGTTCAACAAAGATCGAAACGCATTCCCCGCCAGCCTGATCGGCGCGCTGTGGGGGGTAGACGAAGCGGAGTATTTTGCATGAAACAGGCAATCAAACGGCGGCTGACCGGCCTTGTGCTGTCGGCCATTGTGCTGGCTGCGCTGGCCCTTCCGGCCTTCGCAGCCGACATTCCCGCCGCACCCAGCGGCCACGCGGTGCTGGATCAGGCGGGGGTGCTCAGCGAGGAGACCATCAACACGGTGGACGGCTACAACAACGCCCTTTCCTCCACCGGAGCCCAGATCGGCGTGCTCACGGTGGATTTCACCGGAAATTTGAGCATCGACGATTACGCCCTGCAGGTGTTCAACGAATGGGGCATCGGCGATAAAAAAAAGGAAAACGGCGTGCTGTTTCTGCTGGTGACCGGCGATCAGAACTATTACTGCACGCTGGGCACCGGTCTTGAAGGCGAGATCACCTACAGCCGGCTGAAAAGCCTTTTGAACGACTACGCCGAGCCCGCCTTTGCAAAGGGCGATTACGACGCCTGCGTGACCGAGTTCACCGGCGCTGTTTACAGCGAGCTGTGCAGCCTGTACGGCATCACCCCGGGCGAGGGCCAGCCCCAGCCAAGGCCGGTGGAGCAGAGCAGCAGCTCGGATGGAACGCTGCTGATCCTGCTGGCGGCGGCGGTGCTGATCATTGTGGTGATCAGCATGGGCAGCCGCGGCGGCGGTGGAGGCCCGGGCGGCGGTGGAGGCCGCGGCCGTGACGTGGTGTTCTGGCCCCTGTTTTTGGGCGGCTGGGGCAGGCCACGGCATTATCACCGGCCCCCGCCGGGCGGCTTTGGGCCCGGTGGGTTCGGCCCCGGCGGGTTTGGCGGAGGTTTTGGCGGCGGTGGTTTCGGCGGCTTCGGTGGCGGCGGCTTTGGCGGCTTCGATGGCGGCGGCTCCCGCGGCGGCGGCGCGGGCCGCGGCTGATGGCCGGAGCCATTCCCTAAAACAAATCAACAGAAAAAACGCTCGTGCTTTGGCGAAAACGCCGGGGCACGGGCGCTTTTTTTGCGCCCGGCGGGCAGGGGAAAGGGAAGTTTTGGATTTCTGGTTGACAGCTGTCTACCTGTCTGCTATGCTAAAGGTAGACAAGAGACTACCTTTTTGAGGGGAGGAAGAAACATGAACGTGGAACTGTCTGCCGGGGAGTGGAAGCTGATGAATCAGCTGTGGCAAAACGCCCCCCGCACCATCACCCGGCTGGTGGCCGATCTGGCCGACGAGACCGGCTGGTCCAAGCACACCGTGATCACCATGCTCAACCGGCTGGAGGCCAAGGGCGCGGTACGCCACGAGGAGGGCGGCCGGGCCAAGGAGTACTATCCGGCGGTGGAAAAGGCCGGGGTTGCCCTGCGGGAGACCGAGAGCCTGCTGGATCGCATCTACGGCGGCAGCCTGGGCCTGCTGGTCAACGCCTTTGTGGAGCAGAAGGGCATCAGCGAAACCGAGCGCGCCCAGCTGCTGAAGATTCTGGAAAAGGCCCCCGGCGAAAAAGGAGAGTGATCGCATGATCGAACTGCTCATCACATCCAGTCTGCTGATTCTGGCGGTGCTGGCGGCGCGGGCGCTGCTGGCGGGGCGGATCAGCCGCCGGATGCAGTACGCCCTGTGGGGCCTTGTGCTGCTGCGGCTGCTGCTGCCGGTCAGCCTGCCCCAGAGCCGGGCCAGCGTGATGAACGCCCTGCCGGACACGGCGCAGGTCAGCCTTGCCCGCCCGGGAGAATTTTCCGGCGAAACCCTGCCCGCCCCGGCGGATACCGAAGTTCAAACCGGCACCGCCCCGGAAACCGACCTTGCCCAGACCGCAACCGGCGGGATGCAGGCGGGAATTTCCGGCGGCGTTGCAGATATTTCCGGCAGCGAACCGCACCCGGAATGGTCTTTGAATCCGGCGGCGCTGCTGCCGCTCGTCTGGGCGGCGGGCGCTGTGCTCACCGGCGGGGCGCTGCTGTGGGCGAATCTTCGCTTTTCGCTGCGGCTGCGGCGGGAGAGATGCCAGCTGGATCTGGAACCCGAAATCACCGGCGGTCTGCCGGTGTACCTCTGCCACGAGCTGGCCAGCCCCTGCCTGCACGGGCTGCTTCATCCCGCCATCTATCTGAACCCGGCGGCGCTGGAAAGCCCCGAGCGGCTGGAGTTCGTGCTGGCCCACGAGAAAACCCATTACCGCCACAGGGACCACATCTGGGGCGCTTTGCGCTGCGTGCTGCTGGCGGTGTACTGGTTCGACCCGCTGGTCTGGTGGGCGGCGGCAGCCTCCAGGCGGGACTGCGAGCTTGCCTGTGACGAGGCGGTCACCGCCGCCATGGAAGAAGCCCGGGGGCGGGATTACGGCCGCTGCCTTGTGGAGCTGATCCCGAACCGGGCGCGGGGTACGGCCCTGCTTGCCGCCACCTCCATGAGCGGCAGCGCCGGGGCCATGCAGCGGCGGTTAAAGGCCATTGTCACCGCCAAAAAGCCCCGCCGGGCCGCCATCGCCCTCACGCTGGCGGGGGCGGTGCTGCTCACCGCCTGCACCTTCACCGGAGCGAAGGGCATTACCAGCGCCCGGGACTATCTGGCCGAGGGCGAAACCGAGTGGAAGCTCTGCGCCCTGGGCGACGAGAGCCGGATGCAGGAGCTTCTGGTGGCGCGGGCCCCCGCCCCGGAGGGCGAACCCCTTGCCGAGGGCGAGGAGTATGTGAAGGTTTATTACTGGGACAGCGCCGCCGAACCCGAAGCGGATGCCCTGCGATTTGCCGGTAAGGTGCAAAACGGCTCGCTGGAGGTGAAGTGGTCGGCGGAGGAGCCCGGTTCGGACGATGTTGTGCCGCTGGAGGAGTACCGGGGCAACGAGGATCCGGCCCAGGTGCAGGAGCTCATTGTTACGCTGCTGCAGCCGGATGGCACCCAGCTGGAGTTCACTCTGTTTCAGCAGTGGGCGATGCTTCAGATGGATTATCCGCCCCTGTCCGAGTGGCCGGAACTGGTGTGGGAGCTGATGGACCTGAACACCGAGCTGGCGAACAGCATCCATCCGGAGGGCGACGCCATCCGCTTTACGATTCCGGCAGGGCTGAAGGATCGGCCGGAGCACTGGCGGCTGGCTCTGGTCTGGACGCCCACCGGCGAAATCGAAAGAACCGAGATCACCGAGGGCGTACCGGAACCGTTTGCCAGCGGCGAATGGGAGCCGGGGCAGGAATACGCCATCCCGCTGGACGCCCTGCCCACCGGCAACGAGGGAACCGCCATGCTGCAGCTGCTGATCGAGGAGAAGGATGTGGCGCCGCTGCCAATCATCCTCCTGAACGATTACCAGCGCCTGACCGCGCCGCTTTTCTCCGCCCAGAGTGAGGAGGAAAACCCCACCGGCGACGCGCTGGTGGAGTATCAGGCGGCGATGACCGCCTTTTCCGAGACCGTTCAGTGGAACCCGGATACCCGGGACTTCACCTTCACCATACCCGAAACCGCCGCCCCCGGCGAATGGAAGCTGGAGCTGAGCCAGCGGAATCCGGAGCGGGGCAGCTGGGTCACCTGTTCCGCCCTGCTGCCGGACGCTGAACCCCAGCCGGGCGAGACGGTCACCCTGAAGGGCGAGAACCTGCCGGAGGGCGGTCACTACCGGCTGAACGCAACCAATACCCTGTGGAACACCACCCTGTCGGTGGAATTTGAGTAAAGAAAGAGGGGAACAGGATGGAACTTCTCATCACCTCCAGTCTGCTGATTCTGGCCGTGCTGGCGGCGCGGGCGCTGCTGGCCGGGCGGATCAGCCGCCGGATGCAGTACGCCCTGTGGGGCCTTGTGCTGCTGCGGCTGCTGCTGCCGGTCAGCCTGCCCCAGAGCCGGGCCAGCGTGCTGAACGCCCTGCCGGACACCGTGCAGGTCAGCCTTGCCCGACCGGAAGAATTTTCCGGCGAAACGCTGCCCGTCCCGGTGGATACCGAGGCTCAAACGGGCACCGCCCCGGAAACCGACCTTGCCCAGACCGCCACCGGCGGCACGCAGGCGGGGCTTTCCGGCGGCATTGCAGATACTTCCGGCAGTGAACCGCACCCGGAATGGTCTTTGAACCCGGCGGCGCTGCTGCCCGTAATCTGGGCGGCGGGCGCTGTGCTCACCGGCGGGGCCCTGCTGTGGGCAAATCTCCGCTTTTCGCTGCGGCTGCGGAAATCTCGATCCCGGTGCCAGCTGGATCTTGCCCCGGAACAAACCGGCGGTCTGCCGGTGTACCTCTGCCACGAGCTGGCCAGCCCCTGCCTGCACGGGCTGATTCATCCCGCCATCTATCTGAACCCGGCGGCGCTGGAAAACCGTGAGCGGCTGGACTTTGTGCTGGCCCACGAGAAAACCCATTACCGCCACAGGGACCACATCTGGGGCGCATTGCGCTGCGTGCTTCTGGCGGTGTACTGGTTCGACCCACTGGTCTGGTGGGCGGCGGCAGCCTCCAGGCGGGACTGCGAGCTTGCCTGCGACGAAGCGGTCACCGCCGCCATGGAAGAAGCCCGGCGGCGGGATTATGGCCGCTGCCTTGTGGAGCTGATTCCCCGGCGGGTGCCGGGTACGGCTCTGCTTGCCGCCACCTCCATGAGCGGCAGCGCCGGGGCCATGCAGCGGCGGTTAAAGGCCATCGTCACCGCCAAAAAGCCCCGCCGGGCCGCCATCGCCCTCACACTGGCGGGTGCGGTGCTGCTCACCGCCTGCACCTTCACCGGGGCCATGGGAAAAACCATCGCCAGCGCGGATGATCTGATCGGCGAGGGCGAAACCGTGCGCCAGCGCCTGATCTGGCAGACCGGGGACGCGAATCGGGAACTGATTCTCGCCCAGGCGGACAGCGCCCCCGACGGTCAGGTTCTGACCGAAACGGAGGGCTGGTTCCGGCTCTATTACTGGGACAGCACCCGGGACAACACCGCCGAGAGCACCCTGTATTACGAGGGGCGGCTGCTGCGGCGGGATCCGCTGAGCGCCACGGCCGTGACCGAAACCGGCAGCAGCCGGTATGAAAACGGCGTGCTGGACGAGGCCACCAGACAGGTGGAGCTGAACCTGCTGTTCCCGGACGGCCGGATGCAGCGGTATACCTGGACCGAATCCGGGCTGGAAGCGGGCGAGCTGGTGGATCTGTATGCGGACACCGCCCAGACCGGGGAATACGATGTTCAGCGGCAGGCCGTGGAGCAGCTGGTGTACAACATGTGGCTGGATGAAAACGGCCTGACCTTCCTTGTGCCCCCGGCAGAGGGGCTTTCCGGCGCGGACTGGCGCATCTATCTGTGGGAAAACGGCGGCGACGCCCCGGTGGAAACGGGCCTGCCCGAGGTGTTCACCACCCAGAGCTGGCAGGCGGGGGAAAGCTATACCATCCCGCTGGAGCTGCTCACCGGCGCGCCCATGGATCTGGAGGTGCAGCTGGCCGCCACCGCCGGGGCCGACCCGGCGCAGGGCGTTACCTACCGGGTGCAGGATCTGTTTGCGCTGTACACCGGCCTGTACGAAAGCGGCGGCATCGGCTTTTCGCTGGGCGGCAGGGTGGGCACACAGGAGGCAACGCGCACCGAAACCGAACGCTGGCAGCAGCTGGAGCAGCTGTGGCGCAGCGGCCGCTGGCAGCAGGAGGGCTTTGCCTTCACCATTCCCGAGGGCCTGACCAGCGAACAGGTGGAGCTGCACGTCTACGGCCAGAAGCAGACAGGCGCGACAGCGGCCATATCCACCGTGACCGACCCCACCGGAACCTGGGCGCGGGTGTATCTGCTGGATGGCAGCGGAACCACCATCACAGGGGAGGGCGTGTCCGACGCGCTGGTGAACCAGAGCTGGCAGCCCGGCGACACCCTGACCCTGAGCGCCAACGCCACGGCATCCTACACCCGGCTGGTGCTGCATGTGCGGGAAAAGGCCACCGGGCAGGAAAGCTATCTTCGCCTGCCGGACCCGCCCGCCGACCGGCAGCCCGCCAAAACCGATGGCGAACCGGTCGATTCCCGAAAATACAGCTATGAAGAGATGGTGGTGGAGCCGCAGGCGTCTGTGGAGTTCACCAAGCGGCTGGACGAGCTGGCCGATGGCATTCAGTACGAGGGCGGCGACGCGCCCCTCACCGTGACCATCCCCGAAACCGCCGAACCCGGCGAGTGGGAGCTGCGCCTTGTGCGCTACAACGAGAGCCGGGGCAGCTGGAGCAGCCTTTCCGCCGGTTTGCCGGACGCCTTTGTGAGTCAGGGCTGGCAGCCCGGCCAGCAGGAGACGGTGGACCGCACCGTGATGAGCCAGCAGGGCAGCTACCGGCTGGAGGTGCGCAACACCCTGCTGAACGCCTCGGCCCAGATTCTGCTGCCGCCCGCCTCAGCCTCCGCCACCGACGCAGAGGCCGACCAGCAGGCGCTGGTGGCCGCGACGGAAAAACTGGTCGAAAGCCTGCTGGCAAGCGAGACCCGGCTGGAACAGGAGATTCAGACCGGCATCAGCCAGGTGGAACAGGCCGCAACCGAGCAGGAGCGGCAGGCCCGGGAACAGGCGCTGGAGCAGCTGCGCCAGCAGCTGAGCAGCATACAGCAGGAGCGGCAGAACCGGGAACAGGTGCTGGAGCAGCTGCGCCAGCAGCTGAGCGACATGCAGCAAAACGGCAGCACCGGTCAGCCCGCCCCCACCACCACCCCGATGCCCGCACAGGCCGATGCGGCGGATGCGGCCGAACGCCAGTATGAGGACTGGGTGGCCAGTCAGTCAACGTACCGCCCCACGCCCACCCCCATGCCGATCGACTCTCTGGGCGGCGAGGGTTACCCGGAGGGCCGGGTGCGCTCCCGGGGCACGCTGGAGCTGGACGGCCGCACCCAGGAGCTGGTGGCGTTGCAGATTCAGCCCCCCGAGGGCGTGACCCTGGCCGAGGACGAAGCGGGCATCACCGTCAGCTGAGGGGAAATCCACCGGCCTTGAGCGAAACAAAAGCGAAGCGTGTTTGCGCTTCGCTTTTTTGCTGCATGGGGGCCGGGCCGGGTCAGGCCTCCAGCTGTTTGAGGCGGCGGGGGCGGTGCCGGGCCAGAATGTCCACGGCGACAGCCGGGTCAAAGGGGCGGCTGGTCTGCTGAGCCCATGCGGGCATGGAATAGCTTTTGGCCGGGGCCTGTGCCGTGGGGGCCGCGTCCTCCCAGCGGCGGTGGCTCAGCCACTTGGCCGGGTGGGGGATGTACCGCCCGCCGCTTTCCTTCCATGGGGCGCTCTCGCACTGGGCAGCCAGCGCCGCCAGCATGGTGTTCACAAGGGTTTCACTGGGCCGCAGCGCCTTCCATGCCAGCAGGGCCGCCCGCTTATCCGCCTTGCGGGGATAGGCCTGCCAGAACCGCTCAAAGCCGTTTGGGGTAATGTTGGCCGGTTGGCTGGCGGTTTGCGCCGGGATTACCTGTGTTGCAGTTGCTGGCGTATCGGTGAAACAGGGGTTCGGTTTGCACCCAGTCTTTGGCGCAGCGTTCCCGGATTTTTCAAAAAGGGGAGAGGGCGCACGCCCACCGCCGCAGGCGGTGTATGTGTGTTGGGAATCTTCTTGGGTATCTTTTTGGGTATCTTTTATTGCTCTTTCGGATTCGGCATTTGAATGTTCCGGATTCGTTTTTTGCAAGTGACGATTCTGAAACATGGAAGCAGCGGTTTCGCTGATTGCATACCACAAGGTGCGATCAAAGGCGAAACGACCGAAGCGGCCTTCCAGAAGCGCCCCCTGCCGAACAAGGCTTTTTAACAGGCGGCGGATTTTGGGTACGCTCCAGAAGGAAAAATGCTCGGCCAGCCGGGGGGCGCTGGCGTACATCCAGCAGCGGCCTTCTTTTTGGCAGTCCGGGTTTGCCGCGTTTTTCTCGCACCAGAAGCGGATGTGTTCCAGCAGCACCGCCTCTTCCACGCCGTACCGGACGGCGGCGTTCACATCGAAGGAATAATACATTCTGACCCTCCTTTTTTGGCTTGGAAATCAACCGGGAAAACAAAAACCGCCCCCCGGCACACCTGTTGAAAAAGCAGGGCGCACCGGATGACGGTTTGCAAAAAGGCGGGGCCAGAAATCCGGCTCCGCCTTATCTTCTCAGTTTATATGGTAGCACAGGTCAAACCGGGCCTGCCAAGGGTGAAATGCCGGAAAAAAGCGGGCTTTTCAAGGGTCAAAATGCGAAAAAAAGCGGGCTTTTCGCGGCGGAGGAGGGGATGGCACAAAAAAGCCCCGCGCCGGCTGCGGGGCCGGGCGGGGCGGTGTTGATGCGGTTATTTTTCTGGGGCGGGCTGCTCCGGCTTCGGGGCGCTGCCCCGGGCCGAAAATTCGCAGCCGCACCAGTCCTGCCGGTACAGGCTGTACTGGGCCGAAAGCTCCAGACTGCGCTTGTGGCCCTCCTTGCGCTTGAACTCGTTGGGCAGGTGGCGCACGCCGTATTTGGCTTCCAGCTCCCGGCCAATGGCGTTGATCTTCTCTGCGTCCTTGCGGGGGCTGATCGAAAGGGTGGAGCAGAACCAGTCGAATCCGTTTGCGGCGGCGTACCGGGCTGCGTGCTCCATCCGCAGCCGATAGCACACGGTGCAGCGGCCGCCCCGCTCGGGTTCGGCTTCCAGCCCGGCCACCGCGGTGTAGAATTCGCTCTGGTCGTAGCCCTCCTCCACCAGCGTGATGCCCGGCAGCTTTGCCTGCTTCACAAACTGGTGCAATTCGTCCGCCCGGCGGCGGTACTCGGATGCGGGCCAGATGTTCGGGTTATAATATAAAATGGTAATGTCAAAAAAGCCGCACAGCATCTCCAGCACGGCGCTGGAGCAGGGGGCGCAGCAGGCATGCAGCAAAAGCCGGGGGCGGCTTTCGCCCAGGCTCAGCAGCACCTGTTCCATCATTTTGGGGTAGTTGGGGCGGTTTGCCATGGGAAAAATCTCCTTTTTCGCGGGCCATGTTTTGGGCGGCCCTTCGGCGCTAATTGTATCACGTTTTGCCCCGCCGCGCCAGTGCGGGCCCGCCTTTCACGCTTTTCGCAGAATGTTTATAGGCCTATCACGATTTATCCACAATTTGCCTGTAAGATAAGAAGCGTAGACCGAAGGAAAGACAATCGTCTTTCAAAACCCGGTATTACTGCTGCGGCAGGGCGGCCAGGGCCGAATTGCTGCCCGCTGCGCACTTACACTGGAGCCCGGCGATGCGAGGCATTGCAGTGCCGAGCCGGGACCAGACAACCATCTCCGTTTTCCTCTGTAAAGGAAAGCTTCCTTATAATCGCTGTTGCAAAGCCAGCCCGGCAGAAATGCCGGGCTGACTTTGCGTTTTGCGGTAAAATCTGTTACAATACCCTTATATGTCTGGAAGAAAAACACAGAAAGTGAGCGCATGGAATATGACCAAGGAAAAGATTGCCCGCATCAACGAGCTGGCCAAAAAATCCCGCACCGAAGCGGGCCTCACCGAGGCCGAAAAGGCCGAACAGGCTGCCCTGCGCCGGGAGTACATCGACGAGATGAAGCAGAGCCTGCGCAGCCAGCTGGACAATGCCGACTACATCGACGACAAGGGCGTGCGGCGCCCGGTGTCCGACCTGAAAAAAGTGAAGAACTGAAAACGGCCGGTGCGCCAACCGCAAAACAAACGCCGGCAAAAGCAAAAAGCCCGTACAACCACTGGTCAACGGGCTTTTGCTATGCTATAATAAAGCGGTGAATCGAAAAAATCCGGTTCGGTTTGCCACAAGAGAGGAAGGATTCAACGTGACCAAAGCCCTGATCCGGCTTTTTGTAAAAAACCATGAGAACACCCGCGACCCCGCTGTGCGCGGCGCCTACGGCCGCATGGCCGGTGTGGTGGGCATCTTCTGCAACCTGCTGCTGTTCGCCGGCAAGTTCATCGCCGGCACCGTGTTCGGCAGCATCGCCATCGCGGCGGACGCCATCAACAACCTGTCCGACGCATCCTCCAACATCGTGAGCCTGATCGGCTTCAAGCTGGCGGAAAAGCCCGCCGACGAGGATCACCCCTACGGCCACGCCCGGTTCGAGTATCTGGCCGGTCTGGCGGTGGCGGTGATGGTGCTGGTCATCGGCGTGGAGCTGGCCAAGAACAGTCTGGACAAAATCCTGCATCCCACCCCGGTGGTGTTCAGCTGGCTGTCGGTTGCGGTGCTGGCGGCGTCCATTCTGGTAAAGCTGTGGATGGCGCTGTTCAACACCCACATCGGCAAGCTGATCGATTCCTCCACTCTGCAGGCCACCGCGGCAGACAGCCGCAACGACGTGCTGAGCACCGGCGCGGTACTGCTGGCCACCCTGATCAGCCGGTTCACCCCGCTGGAGCTGGACGGCTGGATGGGCCTTGCGGTGGCGGCGTTCATTCTGTACAGCGGCGCGGGCCTGATCAGGGAGACGCTGGATCCCCTGCTGGGCCAGGCCCCGGACGAGGCGCTGGTGCACTACATCCACGACAAGGTGATGAGCTACCCGGGCGTTCTGGGCACCCACGACCTGATGGTGCACGACTACGGCCCCGGCCGCCAGTTCGCCAGCGTGCATGTGGAGATGGCCGCCGAAGCCGATGTGATGGAAAGCCACGATGTGATCGACAACATCGAGCGGGATTTCTGGGACAATGACCACCTGCATGTGGTCATCCACTTCGACCCCATTATCACCAGCAACGGAAAGGTGAACGACGCCCGCCACTGGCTGGGCGAGCTGGTGAAGGAGATCGACCCGGCGCTTTCCATCCACGATCTGCGCATGGTGGCGGGCCCCACCCACACCAACCTGATCTTCGACTGCGTGACCCCCGCGGGCTTCGAGATGGACGAGGCCGACCTGAAGCAGGCCATCAAGCAGGCGGTGCGCAGCAGCCGCCCGGATTATTTCTGCGTCATCACGGTGGAGAGCGGCTATGCCTCCATCCCCCATTAATGGGATATTTTTAAAAGGAAAGAAGCGATTTGGCATGGAATTCCGTTATTCAAACAAGGTCAAACAGATGAAGCCCAGCATCATCCGCGAGCTGCTCAAGCAGATGAGCGACCCGCAGCTGATCAGCTTTGCGGGCGGCAACCCGGCGGCGGACAGCTTCCCCGCCGAGGCCATCCGCAAATTCAGCGACGAGCTGCTGGCCACCGACCCGGTGGGCATGCTGCAATATTCCGTCACCGAGGGCTACGGCCCCCTGCGCAAAGCCGCCCGGGACTACGCCAACCGGCAGTGGCCGGTGGTGCGCGATGCGGATGAGGTGATCATCACCAGCGGCAGCCAGCAGATCATCGAGTTCATGACAAAGCTTTTGTGCAACGAGGGCGACGTGATCGCGGTGGAGGAGCCCGCCTTTCTGGGGGCCTACAATTCCATGCGCAGCTTCGGCGCCCGCCTTGCCGGTGTGCCGCTGGAGGCGGACGGCGTGGATCTGAACGCGCTGGAAACCGTGTTCCGGGACGAAAAGCCCAAATTCTTCTACTGCATCCCCAACTTCCAGAACCCCACCGGCTACACCACCAGCCTTGCAAAGCGCAAGGCCATCTATGAGCTGGCGGTGCGCTACGGCGTGCCGGTGCTGGAGGATGACCCCTACGGCGCGCTGCGCATCTCCGGCGAAGCGGTTCCGCCCATCAAGCACTTCGACACCACCGGCGCGGTGGTGTATGCCGGGTCCTTCAGCAAGGTGCTGTGCCCGGGCATGCGGCTGGCCTTCTGCGCCGGGCAGCCGGAGTTCATCGGCAAGATGGTGGTGGCAAAGCAGGGCAGCGACGTGCACACCAACGTGTGGGCCCAGCGGGTCTGCGAGCGGATTCTCACCCAGACCGACATGGATGCCCATCTGGCCCGTTTGCAGGAAATCTACCGGGAAAAGGCCAACTACATGATGGCCGAGATGGATGAAAAGCTGGCCGGCCGGCTGAGCTACATCAGGCCGGAGGGCGGCATGTTCATCTGGGCCACCCTGCCCGAAACGGTGGACACCGACGCCTTCGTGAAAAAGTGCCTGGAGCACAAGCTGGCGGTGGTGCCGGGCAGCGCCTTCTACACCGCCGACGCGGACTGCCGCAGCGTGCGGCTGAACTTCTCCACCCCCACAAAAGAGCAGATCAGACAGGGCGTGGAGATCATGGACAAGGTATTGCGGGAGCTGGGCGCGTAACGCGGCCTGTTCGCCCCGATTAGACAGAAAGAGAGGACAAGCCGATGGAAAAGATCAAGATGACCACCCCGCTGGTGGAGATGGACGGCGACGAGATGACCCGCGTGCTGTGGCAGTGGATCAAGGAGGAGCTGCTGTGCCCCTTTGTGGAGCTGAACACCGAATATTACGACCTGGGCCTGCCCAACCGGGACGCCACCGGCGACCAGGTGACCATGGACGCGGCGCTGGCCAACAAGAAGTACGGCGTGTCGGTCAAGTGCGCCACCATCACCCCCAATGCCCAGCGCATGACCGAGTATGACCTGCACGAGATGTGGAAGAGCCCCAACGGCACCATCCGCGCCGTGCTGGACGGCACCGTGTTCCGTGCGCCCATCCTACTGGACTGCATCAAGCCGGTGGTCAAGACCTGGAAAAAGCCCATCACCATTGCCCGCCATGCCTACGGCGACGTGTACAAGGGCACCGAGTTCCGCGTTCCCGGCCCCGGCAAGGCCGAGCTGGTGTTCACCGGCGCGGACGGCACCGAGATGCGCCAGACCATCTATGACTTTGAGTGCGCCGGTGTGCTGCAGGGCACCTACAACAAGGATACCTCCATCGAGAGCTTTGCCCGCAGCTGCTTTAACTATGCTTTGTCCACAAAGCAGGATCTGTGGTTCTCCACCAAGGATACCATCAGCAAGAAATACGACCACACCTTCAAGGACATCTTTGCCGAGATCTACGAGAAGGAGTACAAAGAGCAGTTCGAGGCCGCGGGCATCGAATACTTCTACACTCTGATCGACGACGCGGTGGCCCGCGTGGTGCGCAGCGAGGGCGGCTTCATCTGGGCCTGCAAGAACTACGACGGCGACGTGATGAGCGACATGGTCTCCACCGCCTTCGGCAGCCTTGCCATGATGACCAGCGTGCTGGTCAGCCCGGACGGCAACTACGAGTACGAGGCCGCCCACGGCACCGTGACCCGCCACTACTACCGCTACCTGAAGGGCGAGAGCACCTCCACCAACCCCATGGCCACCATCTTCGCCTGGACCGGCGCGCTGGCAAAGCGCGGCGAGCTGGACGGCAACGACGCGCTGGTGAAGTTCGCCAAAACGCTGGAGCAGGCTTGCCTGGACACCCTGGCCAGCGGCGTGATGACCAGGGACCTGTGCGGCCTGGCTGAGGGCGTGGAGACAAAGCCCGTGGACAGTCTGGAATTCATCCGCGCCATCCGCGCCAATCTGGAAGCCAAGCTGGCCTGAGCGCGGCCCGAAAAACGTGAGGTGATGCCCGTGAACATTGGTGAAGCGGTGAGAGAACGCATTCTGGAATTGTGCCGGGAGCGGGACCTCTCCATCAATAAGCTGTGCAGCATGAGCGGCGTGACCCAGTCCACGGTGAACAACATCATCAGCGGCCGCAACCGCAGCGCCACCGTGTCCACCATCCAGAAGCTGTGCGACGGGCTGGGCATCACCATCGAAGAGTTTTTCCATTCCCCGCTGTTCCGGGGTCTGGAACAGGAACTGAAATAAGCAGAAAACCGCCCCCATTGGAAACGGCCAATGGGGGCGGTTTTTTGTATCAAATGCTCTCCTCCAGCCGGGCGAGGGCGGCGGCAAACACCGGGTGGCTCAGCAGGGGGCGGTATTTTTCGTCCTGCCGGATTTCACTCAGCAGCAGGCGGCGCAGCTCCCGGCTGCTGGCTTCGGCGCCTTCCGGGTGCTTCGCGGTCACGCCCGGGGCGAAGATGTCCGCCCGGGGGAAGGCGGGCGGGCCGGTGAGCACCTCCACATAGCTTGCAAAGCAGGCGGCGGCTTCGTCCGGCCTTCCTTCCTGCAACCACAGCTCCATGGCAAGGCCTGCGCTCATGTCCGGAAAATCGAAGGCCCGGGCCAGCGCCCCCCAGGCTTCGCACACCGCCCGCCGCCGCTCCGGTTCGGGCAGCAGCTTCGGGTCCATCATGGTGGCCAGCAGGCTCTGGGCCTGACTGATCAGCTTGTACAGCTGCTTCTGGGTGGTCTCCAGTGCTTTGCCGGGCTGGCCGGTTTTCAGGTAATACCGGGCCCATGTGCCGGTGGGGTCGCCCCCCCGCTCGGGCAGCTGGCGCAGCAGCGCCGCGCCGGTTTCCGCGTCGCCGTCCGTGATTTCCAGCATGGCCAGCCCGATGGTGGCGGTCTGCCAGTAGGCGGCGTTGCCGCTTTCGCGCACCTCCTCCAGCAGCTGGCGCTTGCGGGCCCGCCAGCGGGTGCGGGCTTCCTCGCCCGCCGCGGGGAAGAACATGGCCAGCGCGTCGTAGCTGGCCACCGCGTTGTATTGCAGGGCGGTGCAGCCGGGGTACTGGTGCAGCAGCTCCTCCAGTTGCTGCTCGGCGGCCTGCCAGCCGTCCGGCATTTGATTCATGGCGGCGGTGAGCAGGTCGTTTACCCGCCGCACCACCTCTTCGTCGCTTAAGGTCTCCTCAAATTGCAGCAGCGCGTCCACGCTGGTGCCCAGCGCCCGGGCCAGCGGGCAGAGCAGGGTGATGTCCGGGTAGGAGGTGTCGGTCTCCCACTTGCTCACCGCCGGGGCGCTCACCCCCAGCCGGGCCGCCAGCTGCTCCTGGGTCAGGCCCTTTTCCTTGCGGCGGGCCGCAATGGCCGCGCCGATCTTCATCCGGTTCAGTTCCATGGTGTGCTCCTTGTTCGGGTCAAATGTGGATGTGCGCCGCGCTTCTTCCTGCCTTTATTGTAGACCATCCCGCCCGCCGCCACAAGCGACGGGTCGTTACGCGCCGGGCAGGTTTTTGTAACCGGCGGTTACAAAAAAGCCCCGGCGGCCGAGGGCTTCGGCTGCCGGGGCAAAGGAAAAAACGAAAAAGGGGCTCAGCGTTCGGGGCGCAGCATCCGGCGCAGCGCCAGCAGCGCGGCGAACAGCACCGCCGCCACCGGCCAGATGATCCAGGTGCGGGCCCAGTGGCCGGTGTAAAAGCTGGAGCCCAGATAAATGGCGGTGATCAGGCACCAGTAGAAGCCGGTGAAGGGGTCGTTGCGCCGGTTTTCCGCCTTGTGCTCCCGGGTGTAGTCGCCCTCCTCCAGCAGCTTTTCGTAGCTCTCCCAGGGGCAGGCCACCCGGACGATGATATACACGCCCACCGCGATGAGGGCCAGCAGCAGGCAGACCGCGAACACGCAGGACAGCTCGGCTTCCAGCGCCATGCAGAAAAACAGCGGCACCACGCTCAGGATGCACAGCACGATGCCCACCACCAGACCCTTGTGGTAGATGGGGGCAAAGGCCTCCCGTTTGGTTTCCACAATGCCCGCCACCCCGTATTCCGGGGCGATGGGCTCCTTTTCCAGAAATTCATACCGCTCCAGCTTGATGCCGCTGGGCAGCAGAATGGCCACCCCCGCCGCCACGATCACGAACAAAAGCAACAGGCCGACGGCGGCGGCCACGTCCTCGCTGAGGGCGATTCGGCCGTATTCCGCCATGCCGGTGATGGCGATCAGCGGCACCGGCGACAGGATGAACAGCGCCACCGCCAGCGCGATGAATTTGTGGCAGCGCTCGCTCAGCTCCAGATAAAAGTTGGCCTCCTCCAGCGAGATGGGCCGGGGCGCGGGGCCTTCCTCCGGCAGCAGGGGGGCGGCGCAGCCCTCCTCTTCGGCGGCGTTGTCCTTCAACAGGTAATCGGTGCTCACCCCGAACAGCTCGCTCATTTTTAAAATCTTATCCAGATCCGGCATGGAGGCCATGGATTCCCACTTGGACACCGACTGCCGGGACACCCCCAGCCGCGCCGCCAGCTCCTCCTGCGACCAGCCCTGCGCCTTGCGCAGCTTCATGATTTTTTCTGCTAAGATCATATTCCCAACTCCTTCTTTGCGGGTTCTGTTTTGCTGCTCTCATTGTAGCAGAAGTGCCGGTTACCCGCCACCCAGCCCGCTGGGCAATTTGTCAACCGGCGGTTGCGGATGGGCAAAACCGATGTGCACCGCCTGTTTTCGGGCAGAAAAAGGCCGCCCGGCCCCGCTGCACAAAGGCAGGGGCCGGTTTTGGGGCTTATTCCGTGGGCAGGGCTTCCAGCTCCCGCCGGATCAGCTCGTTTGCAAGGGTGAAGGCCTCGATGCGCCTTTTTGCCAGCGTCAGCTGGGATTTGTACCGCGCCGGATTTTCCTTTTCCTCAAGGGTTTTCACGGTCTGGCGCAGCTTGTGCAGGGTGGAGTCGATCTGGCGCTTTGCCTCGGCCAGCTCTTCGCGGGTGTAGTCCATGGGGTGTCCTTTCTTTTTGGGGGATGCGGGTCACATCTGGCCCTTCCAGACCCGGGCCAGAATGTCCTTCAAGACCAGAAGTGCGTCGGTGGTGTTGTAGCCGTATTCCACCTGCAGCTGGGTGAGCATCTCCCGCAGCTGGGGGGCGTAGTCGTCGATGCGCACCGTTTTGTGGTAGGTGGCCAGCACCGGGTACTTTTTGCTCCACACCCTGTTCCAGTCGATCTTCGCCTGGGCTTCCTCGCTCACGCTGTCGATCATCTCCCGGGCCTGCTGTTCGTCGAAATCGTACTCCACCAGCTCGTCCAGCGTGATGTGGTACAAAACGGCCAGCCGTTTCGACTGGCGGATGTCCGGCAATGTTTCTCCGGTCTCCCATTTGGAGATGGTCTGGCGGGAAACGCCCAGCTTCTCGGCCACATTCTCCTGGGAAAGGCCGCTCTTTTTGCGGGCGTGATACAAACCGCTTGCAAAGCTCATGGGAAAAAACCTCCTGTTTTCTGTTTTGGCTCTCTCAGTATACCGCCTAAAGGGCCAAAAGGCCACCAACCAAAGCCGACGGTTTCGCCCGGTTTTGTAACATCACTTGACCATGGCGAACTGATAGGCTTCTTCGGCCCAGTCCAGCAGCTCGTCGTCGGTCATGAACACACACCTGCCTTTTTGTTTTTTCTTATTATATTATAGCCCCGGCGGGCGGGGCAGGGCAACGGTCAGCGGTGCAGATCCTTCCGGGCGGCCAGCGCCCGGCGGCGGAAATACAGCTTGAAGAAGCCAAAGGCGCCTACGGCGGCCAGCGCCAGATTCAGCCAGCTGAGCTGTTGCAGATGGCTGTTGGCCAGATTGGCAAAGCCGGGCAGCACGTTAACCGCCATCACTACGCCGCAGAGAGCCATGACCCCGTCCAGATGTCGCAGCACGCCCTCCAGATCCGAGAAAATTTCGAAGGGCTGGCCGTCCGATTTCTTTTTTAAATAGATCCAGTTCAGGCAGCGACCCACCACCTGAATGCCGGTTTCCTCCAGAAAGGCCAGATAGTCCGGGTCGGCTTTTCGCAGCAGCTGCAACTGGTACTGGTATTCGCCCGGCTCGCCCTGCTCGAATTCATACACGAAGAACCCGGCCCGGCACAGTTGCCAGCCCTGGCGGCTCATGTCGTTCAGCCAGTCGATTTCCTTTTCAAAATTCCAGACAAAAAATGTGCGGTGGATGATCTTTTTCATACCGGATTCCCTCCTGTGACCTGTTCGCCGTTTTTCACCAGCTCCTTCAGCCGGGCCAGCTCGTTTTCCACGGCGGCGCGGCCTGCGGCCGTGATGCGGTATTCCTTCTTCCGGCTGCCCGGGGCGCAGGGCAGCGCCTCAATCCAGCCCTTGTCCTGCAGGGTGTTCAGCGCGCCGTACAAAGTGCCCGCCGCCAGCCGCACCCGCCCGTCGGAAAATTCCTCGGCCTTCTGCATGATGCCGTAGCCGTGCAGCGGCTCGTACAGCGAAAGCAGAATATAATAAAAGGCTTCGGTCAGTGCGATGTGTTCGTTCATCTGCGGCCCTCCTTTTTTGTTTGCTCGGCAAGCGTTATATCGCCTTCCGATACAACTATATCAGGTGCCGATATACTTGTCAAGCAGTCGGGGACCGGCGGCAGGGTAGGATAGGGGATGATTGCGACAAAAATCTATGGCAGAAAGAGCGGAGAAAATGGATTATCACTCTAAGCGGTAGAGTGCTAACAATTAACAAAATGTTCATAAATCCACCGATTTTATGTCACAAACCGGCGGTAGAATATAGTTGTCAAAAGGGAACGGGACCTGAAGGCAAGAGCCTTTGGAAGCGATCCGGACAATTCCGATTGACAAAGCGGCGCAGCCCCCGCGTACCATGCGCACCGCATTACAACAAAAATCTATGATAAATGGCGCGGAGCAAAGGAGCATTTTATGTTTGGTATGATTCCGTTTGGCCGTGAAGAAAACAGTCTGTTCAACTATCTGGATAACATGGAGCGCAGCCTCTTTACCGGTTTTGGCGATATGAGCCAGTTCCGCTGCGACATTCAGGACAAGGGCGATTCCTACCTGATGGAAGCGGAGCTGCCCGGCTTCAATAAGGAGGACATCTCCATCGACCTGAATGGCGACAGCCTGATGATCACCGCCCGCCACAACTCCGAGAGCGGCGAGAAGGACGACAAGGGCAACTATGTGCGCCGGGAACGCAAGTTCGGTTCCTTCAGCCGGAGCTTCGACGTGAGCGGCATCGACACCACCGCCATCAAGGCCGCCTACAACAACGGCATTCTGGAGCTGACCCTGCCCAAGAAGGGCGAAGTTACTCCCGCATCCCGCAGCATCCAGATCGAGGGCTAAGCGCAGAGCAGAGCCCCACGGCAAAAGCACAAAAGGCCCCGGCCAGCAAACCCGCTGGCCGGGGCCTTTTTGCGTATCCGGGCAGAATGACACATCCGGCGGGCGGAATTCCCGTCCGGTGTGCTGGAAAAAATCCTATCGCCCTGCTATGATAGAAACAGAAAAAGGAGGGCGATGGAATGAGTCTGGCAAAACGAATTGCAGCCTGCCGCAAGCAGGCGGGAATTTCGCATGGCGGCGGCAGTGGCAGGCGGCGTGTGCATCCGGCGGGAATACCGGCAGCTGTAACGGCGTTACAGCTGCCACACCGCCGGGCAGGTGCTGGACACCGCCGCCGCACCCGCGCCCAGCGCGTCGATCACGTCCTGCTTGTCCGCAATCAGGCCGCTGGCGATGAGCGGCGCGCCCAGCTCGTGGCTCAAACGGGCGATGAGCTTCGGCATCAGGCCGGGCAGAATCTCGATGAAGTCCGCCCACTGGCTGCCGCCGCTTTTGCGCAGGCTCTGCAGGGCCATGTTATCAAGCAGAAAGGTGCGGTACACCCCCGCAAGGCCCAGCGCCTTTGCCCGCCGCACCAGCGCCGCCTTGGTGCTGATCACCCCGTCCGCCCGGGTGGCCCCGGCCAGATATTCCACCGCCGCCTCCCGGGCGGAAAGGCCGTCCAGCAGATCCACGTCCACAAACACGGTTTTGCCCGCCTGCTTCAGCCGCTGCACGATGGCCGGGATGCTCACCACAGACCCATATAAAACGAACACCACCGGCTTGGGGTTTTGAAGGCAGCGGGCAAGGCCCTCCTCGTCCTTGATGGCGATGATGATGGGGTTTTCTTCCAGCAGTTCCTGCAGGCGGGCATCCATGGGGCATCCTCTTTTCCGGTTTGATGATACCTTATTATAGCACCCGAAAACCGGGGGCGGCAATGCCGGGGGGCGCTTTGTGCGCATGCCACAAAAACCCGGGGATAATTTTTGCGGGTCTGCCCATTGCGCCCCGGCGGCCCCGCCCTCTATAATAATAGTATGACCAATAAACGCGGCCGACGCGCCGCCAGAAAAATGCCCGGGGCTTTCGGCAGGCTCCGGCCTGTGCAAGAGTGAAGAGCAGCAGAACAGACGCCATGACGGTGTGTTTCTGCTGCCTTTTTTTGTTGGAATGAAGTGTATTGGGATTTGCCGCAGATTGAACAGCGAGGTGCATGATGACAAAGCAGAAAAAATGGTTCAAACGAATCGGGCTGGCGCTGCTGGCCCTTGTGCTGGTGCTGGCGGCGGCGCTGACGGGCTATGTGGGCTGGCTGCAAAGCGGCTACTACCGCATTCCGGACGGGGAAACGCTGGAAATCACCACCCCCCAGCTGGAGCCGCTGGCCCCCGGGCAGGAATACACCGCCCTCACCTATAACATCGGCTTTGGCGCCTACGGGCCGGATTACAGCTTCTTCATGGACACCGGCACCATGGCGGACGGCACCCCGGTGCAGGGCAAATGGGGCAAGGCCCGCAACCGGGAATCGGTGCTGGCCAACACCCGGGGCGCGCTGGAGACCATCGCCGCCCAGGACGCGGACTTTCTGCTTTTGCAGGAGGTGGATGTGAAGGCGGACCGGAGCCATCAGGTGGATCAGAGCGCCATGCTGAAAGACGGCCTGCCCGGCTACGGGGCGGTGTTCGCCTGCAACTTCCACACCCGGTATCTGCTCTACCCCTTCCACGACCCCCACGGCGCGGTGAACGCGGGGCTGCTTACCCTGAGCCGCTACCGCATCGACGAGGCAGTGCGCCGCAGCTACCCGGTGGACGAGAGCTTCTTTGTGAAATTCACCGATCTGGATCGCTGCTTTGCCCAGCTGCGCATCCCGGTGGAGGGCGGCGGCGAGCTGGTGCTCATCAACAGCCACATGTCCGCCTACGACGAGGGCGGCACCGTGCGGGCCCGCCAGCTGGAAATGCTCTGTGACGTGATGCAAACGGAATACGAAAAGGGCAACTACGTCATCGTGGGCGGCGACTTCAACCACGCGCTGGGCGAGGGCATGGCCGAAGCCTTTGAAAGCGGCCAGCAGCTGCCGGGCTGGGTGGCCCAGCTCACCGACGCGGATCTGCCCGCGGGCTTTTCCATCCGGCGGGCGGAGAATGAGTACCAGACCCCCACCTGCCGCACCGCGGATCTTCCCTGGGAGCCGGGGGTCAACTACACCACCGTGCTGGACGGGTTTATCGTTTCGGATAACGTGTCCGCCACGGCGGAAAACATCGACACCAATTTTGCTTACAGCGACCACAACCCGGTGAAGCTCACCTTCCGGCTGGGTCAGGCTGCGGAATAAAAGGAGGAAACAGATATGGTAGATGTGGCAATCATCGGCTGCGGCGTGACCGGCGCGGCGGTGGCATACCAGCTGGCGAAAAAGCAGGTCAGCGTTTTGATTCTGGAAGCGGAAAACGATGTGTCCATGGGCACCACCAAGGCCAACAGCGCCATTCTGCACGCGGGCTACGACCCGGAGCCCGGCACCAGCATGGCCCGGCTGAACGTGCGGGGCAGCGCGCTGGCGAAGGAAATCTGCGCCGCGCTGGATGTGCCCTACAAGCAGACCGGCAGCTTCGTGGTGGCCTTCGGCCCCGAGCAGGAGAAAACGCTGCGGCGGCTCTACGAAAACGGCACCGCCAACGGGGTGCCGGGGCTGGAAATTTTGAGCGGCGAAAAGGCCCGGGCACTGGAGCCGAACCTCTCGCCGGAGATCACCGCCGCCCTGCACGCGCCCAGCGCCGCCATCGTGAGCCCATGGGAGTTCGCGCTGGCCATGGCGGAAAACGCGGTGCAAAACGGGGCTGACCTGCACTTGGAAACCCGGGTCACCGGCCTTACCCCCACCGAGGGCGGCTGGAAGATCCAGACTACAAAGGGCGACTTTGAAGCCCGCTTTGTGGTGAACGCCGCCGGTGTGGACGCGGGCAAAGTGCACGCGATGGCCGCGCCGGAGAATTTTGTCACCAAACCCTGCCGGGGCGAGTATTATCTGCTGGACAAATCCGCCGGCAATACCGTGGGCCGGGTGATCTTCCAGTGCCCCACCGCCGCGGGCAAGGGCGTGCTGGTGGCCCCCACGGTGCACGGCAATCTGATCGTCGGCCCCAACGCACAGGACATTCCCGATGCAGCCGACACCGCCACCACCGCCATGGGCCTTGCTCAGGTGGCGCAAAGCGCCCGCAAAAGCGTGCCCGGCGTGGATCTTTCCGCCTGCATCCGCAACTTTGCGGGCATCCGGGCCAACACCGACCGGCCGGATTTCGTCATCCAGTGGGCGGCCCCCGGTTTCCTCGATCTGGCGGGCATGAAGAGCCCCGGCCTTTCCGCCGCCGCAGCGGTGGGCGAGGAGGCCGCGGCCCTGCTCCAGCGGGCGGGCCTTGTGCTGAAGGAAAAGGAAAACTCGGTGACCACCCGCAAACGGATTCGTTTCAAAGAGCTGCCCGGCGAGGAAAAGGCGGCGCTCATCGCCCGGGAGCCTTCCTATGGCCGGGTGATCTGCCGGTGCGAGACGGTGACCGAGGGCGAGATCATCGCCGCCTGCCACACCTCCATCCCGCCCCGCAGCATTGACGGGGTGAAGCGCCGGGTGGGCGCGGGCATGGGCCGCTGTCAGGGCGGCTTCTGCGGGCCCCGGGTGATGGAGATTTTGAGCCGGGAGCTGGGCAAAAGCCCGCTGGAGATTCCGCAGGAGGGGGCGGCGAGCATTCTGCTCACCGGCCGGACGAAACAGGCAAAGGGGGACAAAACCGTATGACAGAGCGGCAGGAATATGATGTGATTGTGGTGGGCGGCGGCCCGGCGGGCCTTGCAGCCGCCCTGAGCGCAAGGGAAAACGGCGCGGAGCATGTGCTGATCCTGGAGCGGGACGAGGAGCTGGGCGGCATTCTGAACCAGTGCATCCACAACGGCTTCGGCCTGCATCATTTCAAAGAAGAGCTCACCGGCCCGGAATACGCCGGTCGGTTCATCCGGCAGCTGGAGGGCACCGGCATCGAGGTGATGCTGGGGGCCATGGTGCTGGAGGTGAACGCCCAGGCGCACACCGTGCAGGCCATCAGCAAAACGCTGGGCTACCGGCTGCTGCAGGGCAAGAGCATTCTGCTGGCCATGGGCTGCCGGGAGCGCACAAGGGGCGCCATCGGCATCCCCGGCACCCGCCCGGCGGGCGTGTTCACCGCGGGCGCGGCCCAGCGGTATGTGAACATGGAAGGCTACATGGTGGGCAAGCGGGTGCTGATCTTAGGCAGCGGCGACATCGGCCTGATCATGGCCCGCCGCATGACGCTGGAGGGCGCGAAGGTGCTGGCCTGCGTGGAGGTCATGCCCTATTCCGGGGGCCTGATGCGCAACATCGTCCAGTGTTTGCAGGACTACGACATCCCCCTGTATCTCTCCCATACCATCATCGACATTCAGGGCAAGGACCGGGTGGAGCGGGCCGTGGTGGCCAAGGTGGACGAAAACCGCCGCCCCATCCCCGGCACCGAGATGGTCTTTGACTGCGACACCATTCTTTTGAGCGTGGGCCTGATTCCGGAAAACGAGCTCACCAGCGGGGCGGGCATCACCCTTGATCCCCGCACCAAGGGGCCGGTGGTGTTCGAGAACATGGAGACCAGCGCCCCCGGCGTGTTCGCCTGCGGCAATGTGGTGCATGTGCACGATCTGGTGGACTTTGTCACCGCCGAAAGCCAGCGGGCCGGTGCCGCCGCCGCCCGGTATGCGCTGGGGCAGGCAAGCGAAGGCCCGGCGGTGGAGATCAAAAACGGCGAGGGCGTGGGCTACACCGTGCCCCAGAAATACCGCCCGGCGGCGGTGGACAAAAAGCTGGAGATCTTCTTCCGGGTGCGCCGGGTCTACGGCAATTCGGCGGTGGTGGTCACCAGTGAGGGCGCGCCGCTGGCCCGGTTCAAACGGGAGCATCTGGCCCCCGGCGAGATGGAACACATCACCCTGCCCGCGGCCCTGCTGGCAAAGGCGGCGGGCGCGCTGGAAGTGGCGGTAGAGGAGGAACAGGCATGAAGGAACTGATCTGCATTGTGTGCCCCAAGGGCTGCCGTCTGCACGTGGACGAGAACGATGGCTACAAAGTGACCGGAAATACCTGCCCACGGGGCGAAGAATATGGTAAAATGGAACTAACGAACCCCACCCGCACCATCACCAGCACGGTGGCGGTGCGGGGTGCGGCCCATCCCCGCTGCCCGGTCAAAACCACAAAGCCCATTCCCAAGGGGCTGATCTTTGAAGCCATGCAGACGCTGGACGGTCTGGAACTGACCGCGCCGGTGGCTCTGGGTCAGGTGGCGGTGGCCAACGTGTGCGGCACCGGGGCGGACTTTGTGACCACCCGCGCACTGGATGCACAGGGCGCGGCAAAGGAGGAAATGCAATGAGCAGCCGGTACATTCTGGCACTGGATCAGGGAACCACCAGCAGCCGGGCGATTCTGTTCGACGAGGAGCAGAACATTCTGGAAATGACCCAGCGGGAATTTGAGCAGATCTACCCCAAAGAGGGCTGGGTGGAGCACGACGCCATGGAAATCTGGTCCAGCCAGTACAGCGTGATGATGGAGGTGGTGGCCAAAAGCGGGGTGGATCCGGCGGCCATCGCGGGCATCGGCATCACCAACCAGCGGGAGACCACCATCCTGTGGGAAAAGGAAACCGGCCGCCCCATCTACAACGCCATCGTGTGGCAGTGCCGCCGCACCGCCCCCATTGTGGATGAACTGGTGGAAAAGGGCTATGGCGACATGATCCGCAAAAAAACCGGCCTTGTGCCGGACGCCTATTTCTCCGCCAGCAAGATCAAGTGGATTCTGGATCAGGTGCCCGGCAGCCGGGAAAAGGCGGCAAGGGGCGAGATCCTGTTCGGTACCGTGGATACCTGGCTGGTCTGGAAGCTCACCGGCGGCAAGGCCCATGTGACCGACCGCACCAACGCCTCCCGCACCATGCTCTATAACATCGATACCCTCGACTGGGACGACGAGCTGCTGGAGCTTTTGGACATTCCCCGGGCCATGCTGCCCACCGTCTGCTCCTCCAGCGAGGTTTACGGCTATACCACCATCGGGCCGGTGCAGGTGCCGGTGGCGGGCATCGCGGGCGACCAGCAGGCCGCCCTCTTCGGGCAGGGTTGCTTTGAGGCCGGGCAGGCCAAAAACACCTACGGCACCGGCTGCTTCCTTTTGATGAACACCGGCGAGACCCGCCACCAGAGCGAAAACGGCCTGCTCACCACCATCGCGGCCACCGTGAAGGGCCAGCCGGTGCAGTATGCCTTGGAGGGCAGCGTGTTCGTGGGCGGCGCGGTCATCCAGTGGCTGCGGGACGAGATGCGCTTTTTCACCGAAAGCCGGGACGCGGAGTACTACGCCCAGAAGGTGCCGGACACCGGCGGGGTCTATCTGGTGCCCGCCTTCACCGGCCTTGGCGCGCCCCACTGGGATATGTACGCCCGGGGCTGCATTGTGGGCATCACCCGCGGCACCAAGCGGGAGCACATCATCCGGGCGGCGCAGGAGTCCATTGCCTATCAGTCGGCGGATCTGGTCGCCGCCATGGAAAAGGACACCGGCATCCCCCTGAGCGTACTTAAGGTGGACGGCGGCGCCTCCCGGGATCGCTTCCTGATGCAGTTCCAGGCGGATATTCTGAACAAGGCGGTGCGCCGCCCCATGATCCGCGAGACCACCGCCCTGGGCGCGGCCTATCTGGCCGGGCTGGCGGTGGGCGTCTGGAAGGACACCGACGAGATCAGCCGCCTGTGGAGCTGCGACGTGGACTTTGCCCCCGATATGGCGGAGGACAAGCGCCATCAGCTGCTGGCGGGCTGGCACAGGGCCGTGGGCCGCAGCCTTGGATGGGCAAAGCCCGGCGTCTGAGTAAAATTGCAGCATATTCAACAAAATACCCCGCCGGGGCGGAAGGCACATTCCGCCCCGGCGGGGCTTTTTTGCCCGGAAAAGGAGGGGAATCCCAAATTTTGCAGAAGCGGCGGGGCGAAAATGTTTCCGGGAAATCCTCCGGCTGCATTTATTGGTTATGCACAAAAATATATCGCGCACATTTGTGCTAACTGGATAATACGTTTTACCATTTGTGCGTAAAATGTGCAGTTTGTGAAGACTGTGTGAAACGTCTGTGAAGGCTGTGGTAGAATCGGGCCAGTTAGAAAAGCAACATGCTGCAAGGAGATCATGTTGCAAGATAGGAAGGAGAAATTACACATGAAAAAGATTATTGCATTGGTTCTGGCCCTGATGATGGCTTGCTCTCTGGTTGCCTGCGGCGGCAAGGACGAGCCCGCAAGCACTGCTACTTCCACCAGCACTGCTGCTTCCACCACCGACGAGGGCGCTACCTCCGATCCCTATGCTGATCCGTACGCCGATCCCTACGCCGATCCCTACAAGCAGGGCTGATTGATGAACAACAGCGGGGGGCAGGCGCTCCCCGCATTTTGAAGGAACATAGACGGAACAGGAGGAATTACCTTTGAAAAACGTACAGCGTTTCCTGGCATTTGTCCTCGCAATCGGCATGGCGCTGAGCATGGCCGCATGCGGCCAGACGCCCGCCAGCACTCCCGCCTCTTCGTCCACCTCCACGGCGGCGGAGCCCAGCGGCTACATGCCGGAGCCCAGTGAGGGCGCCAAGTACACCGTCACCACCACCGAGGACGGCTGGCTGAAGCTGGAGAACGAAGGCGGCGAGGTTCTGGGCCTTTCGCCCAACTCCGGCGTCAAGGTCATTGAAGACGACGGCTATGCCTTCAAGGATCTGAACCAGAACGGCACTCTGGACGCCTACGAAGACTGGCGTCTGACCACCGAAGAGCGTACCGCCGACCTGGTGGGCCAGATGGAGGGCGCCGAGATGGCGGCCATCCTCTCCCACGGCGGCTGGGGCGACTTCACCACCGAGCCTCTGGCTGAGGACGATGGTTCCCGCACCTTCCTGGAGGCTGGCGGCCGCGGCGGCGTTACCCGTAACATCGGCCGTGGCGGCGGAGTCCACGCCCAGTGGACCAACCAGATTCAGGCCGTTGCCGAGAGCTGCTACTACGGCATTCCGGCCATGATCTCCATCGACCCGGCCAACATCTCCGGCCTGGTGGAGACCACCGCTCTGGCTTCCACCATGGATCCCGAGCTGGCCGCTGAAATCGGCGTGGAGACCTCCAAGGAATACCGCGCTGCGGGCGTTACCGCCCTGCTGGGACCCCAGGTTGACATTGCCGGCGCTTCCATGAGCCGTGCCGGCGGCACCTACGGCGAAGATCCTCAGCTGACTCTGGACATCGCCACTGCTTATGTAAACGCCATGCAGTCCACCTACGATGAGAACGGCGAAGATCTGGGCTGGGGCGACGAGTCCGTGTTCTGCTTCACCAAGCACTATGCCGGCGCAGGCGCCACCGAAGGCGGCCGCGACGACCACCACTACACTGCTCACTACGCGGTGTTCCCGGGCGACAACCTGGAAGCACACCTGATCACCTACTTTGACGGCGTGTTCAACCTGCCCGGCAAGACCGGTTCCTCCGGTATCATGACCCAGTATTCCGTGAACGTTGACGGCGAGGGCAACCCCTACGGCGGCGAAGATCTGGCCGGCGCCTACAACGCCTACATGTATGGCCTGCTGGACGAGGCCGGCTACGACAGCCTGACCATCACCGACTGGGGCGTATTCCAGTTCGCTGGCTGCTGGGGCACCGAGGATATGGCCGACGAGGCTGAGAAGATCGCCTTCGGCTGGGAGCGGGGTGTTGAGCTGCTGGGCGGCTACGGCACCATGGAAACTGTGGCTGCTGCCTATGACAAGCTGGTGGAACGCAACGGTGAAGAGACCGCCAAGGAGATCATCAGCCACGCTGCCTCCAACTACATCGAGGTTATGATGAACCTCAACATGTTCGATCAGCCCTACAATGACTCCGCTTACGCCGAGTCCATCATCACCACCGGCGGCAACAGCGAGCTGGGGCTGGAAGGCCAGCGCGACTCCGTTGTGATGCTGAAGAACGACGGCACCATCAAGGAAGGCGGCTCCGCCACCTCCGATAAGCCCACCGTTTACATCCCCTACGTTTACAACACCGGCTTTAGCGTGAGCTGGATGGGCGGCGTGAGCGAAGGTACTCCCAGCTGGACTCCCGGCATGGATCTGGATGTGATGGGCCAGTACTTCAACGTGGTTACCGATAAGCTGGGCGATCCCACCGGCGAAGCCGATGCGGAAGGCAACCCCACCTACACCAAGGACGACCTGACCCGTGCCACCGCCGAGGAAATCGCAGCCTGCGATTACATTCTGGTTGGCATGAGCAATCCGTACAGCATTTCCTACACCGATCCTTATGTGAGCGCCTTTGGCTATCTGGAAGCCTACAAGAACAACGAGCTGTATCCGGACGACATCTACTGGTACCCCGTATCCATGCAGTACGGCGAGTACACTGCGGAAACCGCCCGTGAGACCTCTATTGCTGGTCCTATCGTTGACGGCGAGAAGCAGAACCGCTCCTACAAGGGCAACACCGCTCCCGCTGCTGCCAACTACGGCGATCTGGAAGCTCTGCAGTATGCGGACTCCGTGGCCGGCGATATCCCCGTGATCGTTTCCATGAAGATGGAGCGCGGCATGGTCTGGACCGAGACCGAGTCCATGGCCGACGTCATCCTGGGCTGCTACTCCAAGCAGCGCCCCGAAGTGGTTGCCGAGATCATCCTGGGCGAGACCGAGCCCAACGGCCTGCTGGTGTTCCAGCAGCCCGCCGACATGGAAGCCGTGGAAGCTCAGCTGGAGGACGTGCCCCGCGATATGGAGTGCTACGTTGACGCCAACGGCAATACTTACGACTTTGCATTCGGTCTGAACTGGGCCGGCGTGATCAACGATGAGCGCGTTGAGAAGTACTCCGCCGAGCCTCTGACCAAGGTGCAGAACATCGACTATGCAGCCTACGCCGCATCCTACGGCGCAGAGGGTTAATCTGCAAAAACTGCAATCATGGAAAAATGCCGGGCAGCAATGCCCGGCATTTTTCTGCCTGTCTGCACCCTTTGCAAACGCAAAATCCCCCGATGGAAGCTCCATCGGGGGATTTGCTGTTATGGGAAAGAAAAATCAGGCTTACAAGTCATCCACCAGCGCGGTGCTCTTGGCGTAGGCGGTGCTTTTGGCCTCGAAGAAATCGGTCTTGACCATGTTGGCATTGGAGTACTGGCTCACCCAGCTCATGGAGGCGGGCTCGGTCTGGTTGTCCTCAAAAAGAGGCCCGAAGCCGAGGCCGGTCCAGCGCAGGTTGCCCAGATACCGGATGTAGTCGGTGACCATCTGGCGGGTCAGGCCGGGGATGGCGTCGCCGATCACATAGTGGCCCCAGGCGATCTCCTGCCGCACGCCCTCTTCCAGCATTTCCTTCAGCACCTGCACATTCTCCGGGCAGAACAGCTCCGGCTCCTCCTTCTGCAATTCCAGCAGAATGTTCCGGAACAGCCACAGGTGGGTGTTCTCGTCCCGGTTGATGTACCGGATTTCCTGCGCGGAGCCGGGCATCTTGCCGTTGCGGGCAAGGTTATAGAAGAACATGAAGCCGCTGTAAAAGTAGATGCCCTCCAGAATGTAGTTGGCCATCATCACCTTCAGCAGGGTGAAGGCGTCTTTGTTCTGCTGGAACTCGTTGTAAAGGTCACCGATGAAGGTGTTCCGGCGCAAAAGGTGCTCGTCGGTTTTCCACTGGTAGAGGATGTCGTTGCGCTCCACCGGGCTGCAGATGCTGTCCAGCATGTAGCTGTAACTCTGGCTGTGTACGCACTCCTGAAAGGCCTGAATGGACAGGCACAGGTTCACCTCGTTGGCAGTGATGTATTCCCCGATGTTGGGCAGGTTGGCGGTCTGGATGGAGTCCAGAAACACCAGAAAGCTGAGGATTTTGTCGTAGGCGGTGCGCTCGGCGGCGGAAAGGTTCGGGTAATCCCGGGTATCCTGCGCCAGATTGATCTCCTCGGGAATCCAGAAATTGTTCATGGCCTGCCGGTACCAGTCGCTCACCCAGGCATAGCGCATGTTGTTGAAGTCGTTCAGGTTGGTGGTGTTGCCCCCGATCATCCGCCGCAGGCGCACGTCGGTGTCGCCGCCCGGGTTGAAGAGGGGCTTTTTGATCAGCTGGGTCATGGTTCACACTCCTTCAAAGCTCAGGAAGAGCAGCTCTCGCACTCTTCCACCTCCAGCGATTTGCTGCGGATGTAGTAGATGGTCTTTACGCCCTGTTCCCACGCCAGCAGATACAGGTTCAGCACCTGACGCAGGGTGTAGTCGTTGGTGATGTACAGGTTCATGCTCTGGGCCTGATCGATGTGCCGCCCGCGCACGCCCGCCGCCCGCACGCTCCAGCTCTGGTCGATCTGGTGGGCGTTCTTGTAATACCAGTAGGTGCGCATGCCCAGCTCCGGGGCCACCCGGGGCAGCATGCTACCCTTTTTCTCTTCCAGGAAGAAGCGCTTCATCACCGGGTCCACGCCCGCGGTGGTGCCCGCCAGAATGCTGGTGGAGCTGGTGGGGGCCACCGCCAGCAGGTAGGCGTTGCGCATGCCCTGCTTTGCCACGGTGGCGGCCAGCTGCCGCCATTCGGGGCTGTCGTAACCCCGCTTTGCAAAATACGCGCCGGTCTGCCAGTCACTGCCCTCGAAGGCGGCGTAGCTGCCCTTTTCGGCGGCGATGGCGCTGCTGGCGGCGATGGCCGCTTTGTTGATGGTCTCGAACACCTCGTCCACGAAGGTCAGGTGTTCCTCGCTCTCCCACCGGATGCCCGCCTTGGCCAGCATGTGGTGGTAGCCGCTGACGCCCAGACCGATGCTGCGATACTTCCGGTTGGTGAGTTTGGCGTAGGGCAGGGGATAGAAGTTCAGGTCGATCACGTTGTCCAGTGCCCGCACCGCGGTGGCCACCACCTGATTCATGTAGGCCTTGTTGGTCACCGGCAGGTTGCCCAGCGACAGGCTGGCCAGATTGCAGACCACGAACTCGCCGGGGCGGGTGGTGGTGACCACCACCGGGTCGCCCTGTGCGGTGGAAATCTCGGTGCTCACCGTTTCGATGGGGGCCATGTTCTGGGCGATCTCGGTGCAGAGATTGGAGCAGTAGATCATGCCCGCGTGGCCGTTGGGGTTGGCCCGGTTCACCGCGTCCCGGTTGAAGGTGAAGGGGGTGCCGGTCTCCACCGCGCTTTTCAGAATCAGCCGCACCAGCTCCTTCACGGTGACGGTGCGCTTCTGGATGCGGGGGTCGGCCACACAGTCCCGGTAACGGGTTTCCCATTCTTCGCCCCAGTAATCCTCCAGGCAGTAGCCCTTCACGGTGAGAATCTGGTGGGGGCACATCAGGTGCCAGGGGGCGTCCAGATTTTCTTTTGCCAGCTTCCAGAACAGATCCGGGTAGCACACCGCCGGGAACACGTCGTGGGCCTTCATCCGGTCGTCGCCGTTGTTGGTGCGCAGCTGCAGAAACTCCGGCAGATCCTTGTGCCAGGCGTCCAGATACACCGCAACCGCGCCCTGCCGCACGCCCAGCTGATCCACCGCCACCGCGGTGTCGTTCACAAGGCGAATCCAGCGGATCACGCCGCCGGCCGCGCCCTCAAAGCCCCGGATGCTGCCGCCAGCGGCCCGCACCTTGCCGAAGTAAAGGCCCATGCCGCCGCCGAACTTGCTCACCTGCGCAAAATTGTCCACGCTGCGGTAGATGCCCTCCAGGCTGTCCGGCACCGTGTCGATGAAGCAGCTGGACAGCTGGTGGTAGGGCTTGCGTGCGTTGGACAAAGTGGGGGTGGCCATGGTCACCTCCATCCGGCTGAGCATGTCGTAGAATTTTTTCACCCAGCCCGGCCGGTCGGTTTTTTCCTCCATGGCCAGATGCAGGGCAATGCCCAGAAACATCTCCTGCGGGGTTTCCAGCGGCACATGCTGCCGGGTGTGGATCACATACCGCTTGAGCAGAAGATCCAGGCCGGAATAGGTGAACAGCTTGTCCCGCTCGGGGCAGAGGAAGGCTTCCGCCTCGCCGATCTCGGCCCGGGAATAGTGCTCCAGAATGTAGCTGCCGTAAAGGCCCTCGTCGGTCAGGTAGCGCAGCTTGTCATAAAGGGTGTGGATGCCCCGGCGGGAAAGCTCGGTTTCCAGCCGCAGCGTGAAGGAAAGGTTTAAAAGCCGGGCCGCGATGAACTCCCACTTGGGTGCGTCCGGGCACGTCAGCTCCACCGCCGCCTTGGTCAGGGCGGCCAGCAGCTCGGCAGCGTCCATCTCCGGCTTTGCAAAGCCCGCAAACCGGGCGGCCAGCGCGGTGAGGGGGTAGGAGAGCTGGTCGAAATCATTCTGGATGCCCACAAGGCAATCCTCCAGACCGGGGGCGTTCACCTGCGCCGCAATGCTCTGGCGGGCGGCGCGCAGCTCCGCGTGGCGGGAACGGTAAAGGATGTAGCTTTTGGCCGCCTCAAAGTGGCCCTGCTCCATCAGCGCCCGCTCCACCTCGTCCTGAATCTGCTCCACCGTGACCAGCTCGCCGCTCAGGCGACGGGTCACCGCGTCCAGCAGGCCGGCCAGCTGCTCCACGCTGGGGGCCTGCCCCACGCTGGCAAAGGATTTTTCCATGGCGGCAAGAATCTTGCCCCCGTCGAAGGCCTCGGCCTGGCCGCTGCGCTTTTGAATCTGCATGGTGTGTCCTCCCGTGAATGTCTATTTTGCAACGTTTCCTATTATACACCACATCTTGCATCTGCTTCAATGCGCAAAACCCATATCTGGTGTGTGAATTATACCGAAATAGTGTACAAAACAGAGAAAATAAACCGGCACCCAAAACGCCGCCCGGGGGTGACAGGCTCCCCATGTTCTGTTAGAATAAAGAAAACGAAACAAGGGGAGGGGAACGCCCATGAAACCCGGCGTGGGAATCTGGCCCTGTTTGAACCGGGATGCCATCAAGGCCATCGCCATGGCCACAATGCTGTTGAATCACATCGCCAACGTGCTGCTTTCGCCGCAAAGCCCATGGTTTGAGCCGCTGGTGAACATCGGCTACTTCACCGCGGTGACTATGTGCTATTTTCTGGCCGAGGGCTACCAGTACACCCGCAACCGCAAGGCCTACGCGCTGCGGCTGCTGATTTTCGCGGTGATCGCCCAGATTCCCTACCAGCTGGCGCTGGGCTTTTTCCAGCTGAACATGCTGTTCACCCTGCTGGTCTGTCTGGGAACCGCCCATGTGGCCCATGAAATGGCCATCCGGCCCGGCGAGCGGCTCGGGCGGAATTTCGCGGCGCTGCTGGGGTTGTTCTTTGTCAGCCTGTTCATGGACTGGGGAACGATGGCCCCGCTGTTCACCTTCATATTCTGCAGCTGGCGGTACGGCAAGTTCGGGCTGGGGGGCAGACGCAGCGGGCTGGCGCTTGTCTTTTTCGGGGAAGCGGTGATCTTTTTCTTCCAGAGCCTGCCCGCAAACTGGACGGTGCAGACGGCGCTGCACACGGCGGCAAGCTCACTGGGCATTCTTGTGGCGGGCGCGGTGATCCTGCTGTTTTATAACGGAAAGAGGGCCCAGCACGGCCGGGTATTCTGGAAGTGGTTTTTCTATCTGTTCTACCCGGCCCATCTGGCGGTGCTGGCGGCGATCAAGTTGCTTGTCTTACAATAATAAATAAAAAAGGCTCTGCCCGTGGGTTTTCCACAGGCAGAGCCTTTTTGTGTTGAAAATGAAACGGAGAACAATCAGCCGTTGGCGCCCAGAGTCTTTACGTCGTCGTTGTCCGCAAAGGCCACGGCGGCAAAGCCCTGATTTTCCAGCGCGCCGAACTGCTTGCCCAATTTTTTGGCCTGAGGCAGCACGGTCACGGTGTAGCCCTCCCGCAGGGTGGCCGCCTTGGCCAGCACCTGAGCGAAGTCCGCGTCGGGCAGGTAGAGCAGGGCCATCTTGGGCTTCTGGGCCGGAATGGCAAAGCCCTGCTCGGCCAGAATGCCGCAGATGCGCTCGAAGCCGATGGAGAAGCCCACCGCGGGCACCTGCTGGCCGATGAACTTGCCGATCATGTTGTCGTAGCGGCCGCCGCCTGCCACCGCGCCGCTGAAGGCCGCGCAGGTGACCTCGAACACCATGCCGGTGTAGTAGCCCTGACCGCGCACAAGGCTGGGGCAGTAGGCGATTTTATACTTGCCGCCGGCCAGCGTTTCCACGGTGGCGATCACCTTTTTCAGGTTTTCGGCAAGGGTCTTGTCCTCGCACAGAGCGCCGATGGCCTCCAGACTGAACTCGCCTTTCGCCAGAAAATCGCTCAGGGCGGCAACGGCCTCGGCGGGGCATTCCTTCTCGGTCAGCTCCCTGGCCACGCCCTCGGCGCCGATCTTGTCCAGCTTGTCGAAGGTGATGCACACGCTGTCCAGACTTTCGGGGGCAAAGCCCATGCTGGTCAGCATGCCGCGCAAAAGGCGCCGGTCGTTGATGTTCACGGTGAAGTCGTCAAAGCCGATGTTCAGCAGCGCCCGGGCGGTCACGTCGATCAGCTCGATCTCCGCGTTGCAGGAGCCGTCGCCCAGAATGTCGATGTCGCACTGGACGAACTCCCGCATCCGGCCCTTCTGGGGCCGCTCGGCACGGAACACCCGGTCGGTCTGGATCACCTTGAAGGGGCTGGGCAGCTTGTCCTTATTGGCGGCGTAGTAGCGGGAGAGGGGCAGGGTCAGGTCGTACCGCAGGCCCATGTCGGAAAGATCCTTTTCGTTGCCGGAAGCGATGGCACTGGCCAGCTTGTCGCCCCGCTTGAGCACCTTGAAGATCAGGTTCAGGTTGTCGCCGCCGTCGCTCTTGTCCAGATTCTCCATGTCCTCCAGCATGGGGGTGGAGATACGCTCGAAGCCGCTGGCGCGGTAGGTTTCCAGAATGCGGCCCTGCACATAGTCACGCAGCGCCTGTTCGGCGGGCAGATAGTCCTTCATGCCCTTCAGCGGATTGGTTTTCATTGATGTTCCTCCCACAGTATCAAAGCGTTTGTATTTTAACAGAATAAAGCACTTTTATCTTCTAATGATAGCCCGGCGGGCCGGTATTTGTCAACAAAAAGGGGGCATACTAAGCCAAAAAATCATGGGAGGAAACAAAAGCAATGGGCCAGTTTGTAAAGCAGCACCCCTTTGTGATTCTGGCGGCGGGGGCGGCCATCCAGCTGCTGGCGGGCATCCCCACCGCATGGGGTGTGTTTCAGGAGCCGGTGCGGGCGGAATATGGTCTGGATGAGGAATCGGCCAGCTTTGTGCTCAGCTGGCTGGTGGCGGCCTTCGGCGCGGGCGGGGTGGCCGGCGGCTTTTTGCAGGATAAGCTCGGCCCCCGCTTCGCCGCTCTTCTTGGCAGCGCCGGGCTCTGCGCCGGGTTTGTGGCGGCGGGCTTTGTGCCGGCGGAAAAACCGTGGCTCTTTTATCTTGCCTTCAGCGCCCCGGTGGGGGCGGGCTGCGCTTTTTTATATCCGGCGGTGATGGGCTGCGCCCAGAAATGGTACGCGGACAGAAAGGGCCTTGCCACCGGGGTGATCGGCGTGGCGGTGGGGCTTTCCGGCGCGGCGCTCACGCTTCTGGTGAAGTGGTTCACCGGGCTGTGGGGCATCCGGGGCTGCTTCTGGGCATTGGGGGCGCTGCTGGGCCTTGTGTGCGGCGGGGCCAGCCTTGTGTTGCAGAACCCGGAAAAAACGCCCGTCGCCCCAAAGCAGCAGGGCATGACCCCGGGCCAGATGCTGCGCACCGCCGCCTACTGGTGGATCACCGCCTCGGTGGCGCTGGCCACCCCGGCGGTGCTGCTGTTCAGCCCCCGCATTCTGGAGCTTGCCCGCCGGAGCGGCCTGCCGGAAACCGCCGCCGGCTGGATGGTGGCGGTGGGCGCGGCGGGCTCCGCCGCCGGGCGGCTGACGCTGGCCGCAGCGGGGGATAAGCTGGGCCGCCGTGCGGTGCTGATCGCCGCCTTCGGGGCGCTGGCCGGGCTTTCCGCCGGGTTTGCCTTTGCAAAAAGTTGGCTCTTTCTCGCCGCCTACGCCGGGCTGTGCTTTTTCTACGCCGGGCAGGCGGCGGTGCTGCCCAGCCTGTGCACCGAGCGGTTCGGCCTTGCCCACACCGGGGTCAACTACGGCCTGCTGGCGCTGGGCATGGCGGCGGGCAGTCTGGGCTTTCCCTTCGCGGCAAAGGCTTTTGGGCTGGAAAACGGGCGGCACTGGCTGGCGGTGGGCGCGGCACTGGCCGGGGCCTTCTGTTTGTGGAAGCTGGGGCCGGCGCAAAAGAAGAAAACCTCCGGTTGACAGCGCTCTGCCCGGAATGCTATGGTGAAGGTAACCGGGCGGGCCCGGCGTGAGGGCTCGCCGCATTCTAATGATAAAGGAGCGATTCCCCATGGCAAAACTGGATGGCAAGGTAGCACTGATCACCGGCGCGGCTGCCGGTCTGGGCGAGGGCATTGCCACCGCCTACGCAAAATACGGCGCAAAGATGGTGCTGGTGGATCTGGACCCGAAGGTGGAAGAGACCGCCGAGAAGCTGCGCAAGGAATACGGCAGCGAGATCATCACCGTGGTGGCCAACGTGGCCGACCGTACCCAGATGGACGCAGCCGCCAGGAAGGGCGTGGACACCTTCGGTGAAATCAACGTGGCCTGCTGCAACGCCGGCGTGTGCCGTCTGGCTCCCTTTGAGGAGATGGACGACGCCACCCGCGACTTCCACATCGATGTGAACATCAAGGGCGTGTGGAACACCTGCAAGGCCGTGATCCCCTACATGCTGAAGCAGGGCGGCGGCAACATCGTAATCGCCTCCTCCGTCACCGGCGACATCGTGGCCGACGCGGGCGAAGCCGCCTACGCCATGACCAAGGCCGCTCTGGTTGGCCTGACCAAGTGCCTGGCTGTGGAATACGCCGACCGGAACATCCGTGTGAACTGCTCTCAGCTGGGCTATGCCCGCACTCCCATGGTGGAGAAGATGGCTGTGGAGTCCAACCCCGAAGATCCCGAGAGCGCCATCAACGACATCGCCGTGGGCGTGCCCATGAAGCGTCTGGCAAAGCCCATCGAGGTTGGCGAGCTGTTTGCCTTCCTGGGCATCGACGAGTCCAGCTATCTGACCGGCAGCCAGATCGTGATCGACGGCGGCAGCACCCTGCCCGAGACCATGAGCATCGGCACCAACTGACCTCTGAGGCTGTCGAAAAAGTTCGACAGCCTCCTGAGGGACACCAAACGCACCACCGACGCAAGGCGCGGTGGATGCTTATTGGTTTCCCCCAGTACCCTTTTTCCGGCGAAAAAACACCCGGTTTTGCGCACTTCGCACACAAAACCGGGTGTTTTTTCTGTTAAGGTGTCAGGATTCCCGGTACATGCCCGTGAATCCTGACGCTGTTTTTGTACCGCTTTGTTTTTGGAGCTGATTTATCGACAAGCTGAGGGCCGCGCCCCTTATAAATAGGTGCGCGGCCCTGACGTTTGATTCGTGATGCTTAGCCCTTGGTGTCGCCGAACAGGTTGAAGCGGTAGAGCTTTGCCTCGTCCTCGGGCTCGGAGCACTCGAACTTGGCCTCGGCAATCTGGCCGCCCTGGATCAGAGCCGTGAAGCCGATGATCTGGCACAGCTTGCTCTTCAGGTTCAGCCGGTCGCCTTCGGGGGTGATCATGTAAACGTCGCCCTTGCAGGAAGCCAGCATCTCGCTGAAATCACGAACGTTGAAATTATGAAGACTGATGCGATCCATAAAACGGATTCCTCACTTTCCCTTGTGCGGGCACCGGCGCATTCAGGCAGCCGGCCCGCCTTTTCTGGCGTTTGCCAATACTTTCTCCCACGCACGGAGGGCCTTGCCTGCCGTGCACCTATAATATAGCACTGCCTTTGTGCAGATGCAACAAGCAAGACACGAATTCTTTGTAAGAAATGACGATTTAATTCGCACAAAAATCCAGTGCCGGGCAAAAACGGGGCCCACGGTGCAATTTTTTAGCCGAACAAATTCAAAAACGCCTTGCAAAACCCGGCCCCCCTATTTATAATGAAAAGGTAGATGTTGTGAAATCCGCAACAAGCTTACAAAGAGAGCAAAGGAGAGTACTATTATGACCTATTCTCATGAAGTAGAGCGTATGTGTCCTCTGACCAAAGGCCCCCATCACGGCCCCGCCCCCATTCCGGAGGAGGGCGCCTGGGTTAAGGCCTATGAGATCAAGGATATTTCCGGCCTGACCCACGGTGTGGGCTGGTGCGCCCCCCAGCAGGGCACCTGCAAGCTGACTCTGAACGTTAAGAACGGCGTGATCGAGGAAGCTCTGGTCGAGACCATCGGCTGCTCCGGCATGACCCACTCTGCCGCCATGGCCGGCGAGATCCTGCCCGGCAAGACCATTCTGGAAGCCCTGAACACCGACCTGGTGTGCGACGCCATCAACGTGGCCATGCGCGAGCTGTTCCTGCAGATCGTTTACGGCCGCAGCCAGACTGCCTTCAGCGAGGGCGGCCTGCCCATCGGCGCCGGCCTGGAGGATCTGGGCAAGGGTCTGCGCAGCATGACCGGCACCATCTTCTCCACCAAGGCCAAGGGCGTTCGTTACCTGGAGCTGACCGAGGGCTACATCCTGAAGACCGCTCTGGATGAGAACAACGAGGTCATCGGTTATCAGTTCGTTCGTCTGGGCAAGATGCTGGAAGCCATCCGCCACGGCGAGGATCCCAAGACCGCGTTCGAGAAGAACGTTGGCACCTACGGCCGGTTCGATGGCGCTGCCAAGTACATCGACCCCCGCGAAGAGTAAGAGAGGAGGAGAAATACTATGGCTACTTTTGAATCTATGGATCGCCGCATGCCTAAGATCGAGGCATGCCTGAAGGCCAACGGCCTGGAATCCCTGGACGCCTGCCGTGAGATGCTCCTCGAGAAGGGCATCGACTGCGACGCTATTGTGAAGGGCGTGCAGCCCATCTGCTTTGAGAACGCCGTTTGGGCTTACACCCTGGGCACCGCCATCGCTGTGAAGCGTGGCCTGAAGAACGCCGCCGAGTGCGCCGCCGCCATTGGCGAGGGCCTGGAGGCTTTCACCATCCCCGGTTCCGTTGCCGAGCAGCGCAAGGTTGGTCTGGGTCACGGTAACCTGGGCGCCATGCTGCTGAGCGACGACACCAAGTGCTTCGCCTTCCTGGCCGGCCACGAGAGCTTCGCTGCCGCCGAGGGCGCCATCGGTATCGCCCGCACCGCCAACAAGGCCCGCAAGACCCCCCTGCGCGTTATCCTGAACGGCCTGGGCAAGGATGCTGCTTACATCATCAGCCGCATCAACGGCTTCACCTACGTGGAGACCGATTACGATTTCAAGACCGGCGAGCTGAAGGTTGTTCGCGAGAAGGCTTTCTCCGACGGCGAGCGCGCTGCCGTTAAGTGCTACGGCGCCAACGACGTTCTGGAAGGCGTTGCCATCATGAAGGCTGAGGCTGTTGAGGTTTCCATCACCGGTAACTCCACCAACCCCACCCGCTTCCAGCACCTGGTTGCCGGCACCTACAAGAAGTGGGCCATCGAGAACGGCAAGAAGTACTTCTCCGTTGCTTCCGGCGGCGGCACCGGCCGTACCCTGCATCCCGATAACGTGGCTGCCGGCCCCGCTTCCTACGGCCTGACCGACAGCATGGGCCGTATGCACGGCGACGCTCAGTTCGCCGGCTCCTCCAGCGTGCCCGCTCACGTGGAGATGATGGGCCTGATCGGTATGGGCAACAACCCCATGGTTGGCGCCACCGTGGCCTGCGCTGTTGCTGCTTCTCAGGTTTAATCGACCCGTTAAGCACACTGCGTTTTGAGCATGAGCACCGCTCCCTTTTGGGAGCGGTGCTTTTTTGTTTGCCCGCGCACTGGCTTTTCTCCTTTGGGCAACACCGCACAATTCACGCCTTACGGCTCAGGCGGCGTATCACGCCAAAATTTTCCGTGCTATTTTCCAAAAATGCTCGCGGGTCTACCAAGGATTGGCTGTGCTTTTTGGTTCATATCACGAAAAAATTTTCCGGCGCGCTCCACCACCTGGAAATTGTTCGGCATTACCCTTGATTTTATGCTACAATAAGAAAAGTAATGCAGTCCAAAAAAGAGGAGGCGGCGGGTTATGTATGATATGGCGGAATCACAGATGACCCTTTACGATTATGTGCAGCCCTTTGGGGGAACACTGGATGAGAATAACCGCTGGGTGAAGCTGGCGAAGGAGATCGACTGGCAGGAGATGGAGCGCCACTACGCGGGCAACTTCGGCCGGGCAGGCAATCAGGCGCTGCCCCTGCGCATGGCCTTCGGCAGTCTGGTCATCCGGCAGGCGCTGGAGCTTTCCGACCGGCAGACCGTGCAGATGATTCGGGAAAACCCCTACCTGCAATACTTCATCGGCATGACCAGCTTTTCCCACACTGCGCCCTTTGTGGCCCACAGTATGGTGGGCTTTCGCCAGCGCATCCCGCAGGAGCAGGTGGACAGGGCGGTGAAGCTGTTCAAGCGCATTTCCCGCCAGTGCGAGCGGGAACAGTGAACGGCATTCCTTCATGGGATAGGGGCAGCGGCGTGCTGCGGCCAGCCGGTGCCTGGTCGATTGTGACAAAGTCACTTTTCAAACACACGTCCGCGTGATACATTAGAGAAAGATAACGGAAGATAGCGCCTTTGGGCGCTGTAATAAAAAATATTCTTACTTTATTGGAGGGAGTTTACCATGAATCTGAAGGGTTCCAAGACCGAAGCCAACCTGATGGCCGCCTTTGCCGGTGAAAGCCAGGCCCGCAACAAGTACACCTACTACGCATCCAAGGCAAAGAAGGAAGGCTACAACGAGATCGCCGCCGTGTTCGAGGAGACCGCCAACAACGAGAAGGAGCACGCCAAGATCTGGTTCAAGCTGCTGCATGACGGCGAGGTTCCCGGCACTCTGGCCAACCTGGCCGACGCTGCCGCCGGTGAGAACTACGAGTGGACCGACATGTACGCCAGCTTCGCCGCCACCGCCAAGGAAGAGGGCTTCGACCGCATCGCCGCCCTGTTCACCATGGTGGGCGACATCGAGAAGGAGCACGAGGCCCGCTACCGCGAGGTTGCCAAGCTGCTGGAAGAGGGCAAGCTGTTTGCCCGCGAGACCGAGCAGGTCTGGATCTGCACCAACTGCGGCCACATCCACATCGGCACCCACGCCCCCGCCAAGTGCCCGGTCTGCGACCATCCTCAGGGCTACTTCGTGCTTCGCGCGGAAAATCACTGATTTGTTTTGAACCTTTGGCCCCCGGCGTTTCGCCGGGGGCCTTTTTGTTTTGCGAAAACTCCCCATCTGCTCTTGACAGAAGGACGGTCTGTCCTGTATACTTCTTTATAGTATTACATTATCACAATAAAGTGAAACGCGAAACAGGGAGGGGAGCCGGGATGCAAAACGACCAGCTGCTGAAAAACGAGGAACGGGCGGTGATCGCCCTGCGGGCTCTGTACCAGAGCTACGGATATCTGCCCTACAAAATGAGCCGGTTCGAGGAATACGAGCTGTATGCCCGCAACAAGGACTTTCTGCTCAGCGACCGGGTTATCACCTTCACCGACACCAACGGCCGCCTGATGGCCTTAAAGCCGGACGTGACCCTTTCCATCCTGCAAAAGGGAGAGGAAAACCCCGGCTGCAAGCGCAAGGTGTGCTACAACGAAAACGTGTACCGGGTGTCCCGCCGGTCGGGCCAGTTCAAGGAGATCATGCAGACCGGTCTGGAGTGCATCGGCGACGTGGACGGCTACGATGTGTTCGAGGCGGTGGAGCTGGCGGCGAAGAGTCTGGCGCTCATCGGCCCGGAGTATGTGCTGGAGATCAGCCATCTGGGCGTTGTCTCCGCTTTGCTGGACGCCGCGGGCGGCGACGGGGAATTCCGCCGCAGCGCGCTGGAGGCCCTCTCCCAGAAAAACGCCCACGATCTGGCCCGCCTGTGTGCGGAAAACGGGGTCCCGGCGGATTGCGCCCAGCGGCTGGCGGGTCTCGTAACCATCTACGGCAGCCGGGGTCCGGCGCTGCAAAAGCTGCGGGCGCTGTGCGGCGGGCTTGCCGGCGAGGCCGTGGCCGAGCTGGAGCAGCTGAGCGCTCTGCTGGACGCGGCGGGCCTGGGCGAGGAAGTGGTGCTGGATTTCTCGGTGGTCAACCACATGGACTACTACAACGGCATTGTGTTCCGGGGCTTTTTGCAGGGCCTGAGCCAGAGTGTGCTGGCAGGCGGCCGGTACGACCGGCTGATGCGCCGGATGGGCCGCAGTCAGGGCGCGGTGGGCTTTGCGCTGTATCTGGACCGGCTGGATCAGCTGCGCAGCCCCCGCCCGGAATGGGACGTGCAGGTGCTGCTGCTCTATGAAAACGAGACCCCCGCGGCGGCGGTGGCGGCGGCGGTGCAAAAATTGCGCGCCGAGGGCAAGAGCGTGAGCGCCCAGAAGGCCGCGCCGCCCAAGCTGCGGTATCAGGAATGTATCCGGCTGGACAAGGAGGGGAAACCATGCTGAACATCGCGCTGCCCAAGGGTCGCCTGGGCGAAAAGGTTTACGCCATGTTCGAGGCGGCGGGCTACGAGTGCCCGGCCATCCGGGAAAACAGCCGCAAGCTGATTTTTGAAAACGCCGAAAAGGGCATCCGGTACTTCTGGGTCAAGCCCTCGGACGTGAGCATCTATGTGGAGCGGGGCGCCGCCGATGTGGGCGTGGCCGGAAAAGACATTTTACTGGAATACCACCCGGATGTGTACGAGCTGCTGGATCTGAACGTGGGCCGCTGCAAGATGGCGGTGGCCGCCCCCCGCGCCTTCCGGGACGACGGAGAGCGCACCCTGCGGGTGGCCACCAAGTTTGCGTCCATCGCGGCGGACTACTACGCGGGCATGGGCCGGGATGTGGATTTCATCAAGCTGAACGGCTCCATCGAGCTGGCCCCCATTCTGGGCCTGTCCGACGTGATCGTGGACATTGTGGAAACCGGCACCACCCTGCGGGAGAACGATCTGGAGGTGGTGGCGGACATCCTGCCCATCAGCGCCCGGCTCATCGCCAACAAGGCCAGCTTTAAATTCAAAAACCGCCAGCTGGAAGAGATGCTGGCCAGAATGAAGGAACAGGTGAAGTGACATGATCCCCATTTATGAATACGGCCAGGTACCGAACAGCGAAATTTTTGCCCGGGACAACATCGCCTCCAATGTGGAGGGCGCGGTGACCGAGATTCTGGCCCAGGTGGCCGCCCGGGGCGACGAGGCCCTGCGGGAATACACCCTGCGCTTTGACAAGGCCGACCTGACCAATCTGGAAGTGACCGAAGCGGAGATCGACGAGGCCTTCGCGGCGGTGGAGCCGGAATTTGTGGCGATTTTGGAACAGGCGGCGGCGAACATCCGGGCCTTCCACGAAAAGCAGCGCCGCAACAGCTTTGTGGTGGCCGACCAGCCCGGCGTGGTGCTGGGTCAGAAGATTGTGCCCATCCAGAAGGTGGGCCTGTATGTGCCCGGCGGCACCGCGGCCTACCCCTCCACCGTATTGATGGACAGCATCCCCGCCAAGATCGCGGGCTGCCCCCAGCTGGTGATGGTCACCCCGCCCGGCGCAAACGGCAAGGTGAACCCGGTGATTCTGGCGGCGGCGAAGATCGCGGGCGTGGATCGCATCTTCAAGGTGGGCGGCGCACAGGCCGTGGCGGGCCTTGCCTTCGGCACCGAGACCCTGCCCAAGGTGGATAAGATCGTGGGCCCCGGCAACGCCTATGTGGCCGAAGCCAAAAAGCAGGTGTTCGGCCGGGTGGCCATCGACATGATTGCCGGCCCCAGCGAGATTCTGGTGGTGGCGGACGGCACCTGCAACCCGAAGATCGTGGCGGCGGACATGCTCAGTCAGGCCGAGCACGATAAAATGGCCAGCGCGGTGCTGGTCACCGACAGCGGCGAGCTGGCCAAAGCGGTGCAGGCCGAGCTGGAGCGGCAGATTCCGCTGCTGCCCCGCAGCGAGATCGCCCGGGCCTCCATCGACAACAATGGCAAAATTATTGTGGCGGAAAATCTGGATCTGGCCATCGACATTGCCAACGAAATCGCCCCCGAGCATCTGGAATTGTGCGTGGACGCGCCCTTTGATTATCTGGATCGGGTGCGCTGCGCCGGTTCCATCTTTCTGGGCAAGAACTGCCCGGAAGCGCTGGGCGATTATTTCGCCGGCCCTAACCACACCCTGCCTACCAGCGGCACCGCGAAATTCTCGTCGGCGCTTTCGGTGGACGATTTCGTGGTGAAGAGCCAGTTTACTTACTATACCGCCGACGCGCTGGCCAAGGTGGGCGAAAAGGTGGCCTGCTTTGCCCGTAAGGAAGGGCTGGACGCCCACGCCAACAGCGTCACCGTGCGGCTGGAGGAGAAAAAACAATGAGCCGGTTTTTTTCAAGTCGATACGCGGCGCTCACCCCCTATACCCCGGGAGAGCAGCCGCAGGATCAGGACTATCTGAAACTGAACACCAACGAATCCCCGTTCCCGCCCTCGCCGGGGGTGGCGGCGGCGGTGGCCGAGCAGTGCGGCAAATTGCAGCTCTACTCCGACCCCCAGTGCGCCGGGCTGCGCCGGGCGCTGGCCGATTGCTACGGGGTGAAGCCCGCCAATGTGATGGTGGGCAACGGCTCGGATGAAGTATTGGATCTGGCCTTCTGCGCCTTTGCGGGGGAAGAGCGGCCTCTGTATTTTGCGGACGTGACCTACGGCTTTTATCCGGTGTTCGCGGCCAAAAACCGCCTGCCCTATGAGGTGATTCCCCTGAAGGAGGATTTCTCCATCGACCCGGCGGATTACTTCGGCAAAAACGGAGTGGCGGTGATCGCAAACCCCAACGCCCCCACCGGTCTGGCGCTGGGGCTGGATGACTTTGAAGCGATTCTGAAGGCCAATCCGGACGGGGTGCTGATCGTGGACGAAGCCTATGTGGACTTCGGGGCCGAAAGCGCCGCCGCCCTGCTGGACCGGTACGACAATCTGCTGGTGGTGCGCACCTTCTCCAAGTCCCGCTCCATGGCGGGGGCCCGGTTGGGCTTTGCGCTGGGCAGCGAGGCGCTGATTGCCGACCTGGAAACCCTGCGCTATTCCACCAACCCCTACAACGTGAACCGGATGACGCTGGCGGCAGGCGAGGCCGCGCTGGCACAGGACGACTATTATATGGAAAACTGCCGCCGCATTGCCGCCATCCGGGACAAGGTGGCCGGCCAGCTGGAGGCCATGGGCTGGAAGGTGCTGCCCTCCAAGGCAAACTTCCTGTTCGCGGCGGCCCCCGGCATGGGCGGCGGGGCCATGTATCAGGCTCTGCGGCAAAGGGGCGTGCTGGTGCGCTATTTTGACGCGCCCCGCACCCGGGATTACATCCGGGTGAGCGTGGGCGACGAAGCCCAGATGGAACGGTTTATGCAAACCATCAAGGAAATCATGAAGGAGGCAGCCCAGTGAGAACGGCAGAGATCAAACGCACCACCGCCGAGACGGACATTTCCCTGCGCCTTGTGCTGGAGGGCACCGGCAAGGGCAGCTGCGCCACTGGCTGCGGCTTTCTGGACCACATGCTGGTGCTGTTTGCCCGGCACGGCCGGTTCGATCTGGAGCTGACCTGCACCGGCGACACCTATGTGGACTACCACCACACGGTGGAGGACGTGGGCATCTGCCTGGGCGATGCTTTCCGGCAGGCTCTGGGCGACAAGCGGGGCGTGTGCCGGTACGGCCAGTCCCTGCTGCCCATGGACGAAACCCTGATTCTGGCGGCGGCGGATCTGTCCGGCCGGGGCGGCTACTATGGGCAGGTGGAGATTCCCACCCAGAAGGTGGGCGACTTCGACACCGAGCTGTTCGAGGAATTCTGGATTGCCTTCGCCCGGCAGGCTCAGCTGACCCTGCATCTGCAAAAGATGGCGGGGGCCAACTCCCACCACATCATGGAGGGAGCCTTCAAGGCGGCGGCCCGCTGCCTGCGCACGGCAGTGGCCATCGACCCGGAATTTGCCGGGGAAATTCCATCCACAAAAGGGGTGCTGTGATGATCGGCGTGATCGATTACGGGGTGGGCAACCTGTTCAGCCTCTGCTCCTCCCTGCGTTATGTGGGGGCCGAGGTGCAGGTGAGCGCCGACCCCGCCGTTCTGGAACAGGCGGATAAACTGGTATTGCCCGGCGTGGGCGCCTTTGGCGACGCGGCGGACAAGCTGCGGGCCACCGGGCTGGATCAGTTGGTGATCAAGCAGGCGCAAAAAGGCGTGCCGGTGCTGGGCATCTGCCTTGGCATGCAGCTGCTCTTTGAAGAGAGCCTTGAATACGGCCGTCACAGGGGGCTGGGCCTGCTGGCCGGGCGGGTGGTGCCCATGGAGGGGGCCCTCCCGGCGGAGCTGAAGATTCCCCACATCGGCTGGAACGCCCTGCAGCCGGTGGCCGAAAGCCCGCTGCTGCGGGACGTGAAGCCCGGCGACTGCGTGTATTTTGTTCATTCCTATTACGCCGAGGGCTGCGCCGACAGTCTGGTGGCCACGGCGGAGTACGGCATCCCCATCACCGCCATGGTGCAGAAGGGGAACGTGATGGGCTGCCAGTTCCACCCGGAAAAGAGCGGCCCGGTGGGCCTTGCCATTCTGCGGGCCTTTTGTGAAGAGGAGGGAAAAGCATGATTCTGTTTCCGGCCATCGACCTGTACGAAGGGCAGGCGGTTCGGCTCTATCAGGGCGATTACCGGCAGATGACCGTGTACAACCCCGACCCGGCGGCTCTGGCCAAGAAATTTGCCGAAACCGGCGCCACCCACATCCATCTGGTGGATCTGGAGGGCGCGCGGGACGGCACCACCCCCAATCTGCAGCTGATCCGGCGCATTGCCGCCGAGACCGGCCTGTTTGTGGAGGTGGGCGGCGGCATCCGCACTATGGACATTGCCCGCGCCTATCTGGAAAACGGGGTGAGCCGGGTGATTCTGGGCACCGCCGCCGTCACCGACCCGGACTTTCTGCAAAACGCTCTCGATACCTGGGGCGAGCGGGTGGCCGTTGGGGCCGACCTGCGGGGCGGTCAGGTGGCCATCCGGGGCTGGCAGCAGACCAGCGACGAGGGAGCGGAAGCCTTCTTCGACCGGATGCAGGGCCTTGGGGTTTCCACCATGATCTGCACCGACATTTCCCGGGACGGAGCCATGCGGGGGGCGAATCTGGAGCTGTATCGAAGGCTTGCCAAACGGCAGGGGTTGCAGATCGTGGCCTCCGGCGGCGTGAGCAGTCTGGATGACATCAAGGCCCTGCGGGAGATGAATCTCTACGGGGCCATTCTGGGCAAGGCCTACTACACCGGCGCAGTGGATCTGGCCGAAGCACTGGAGGCGGCGAAATGATCACAAAACGAATCATCCCCTGTCTGGACGTGCGGGACGGCCGGGTGGTCAAGGGCGTGAACTTCCAAGGGCTGTCGGATGTGTCCGACCCGGTGGAGCTGGCCCGATACTATTCCGAGAGCGGAGCCGACGAGCTGGTGTTCTACGACATCACTGCCTCTGCCGAGGGGCGCAAGCTCTTCACCGACATCCTCTGCCGGGTGGCCCAGACCATTTTCATCCCCCTCACCGTGGGCGGCGGCGTGAACACGCTGGAGGATTTTGACCGGGTGCTCAAGTGCGGCGCCGACAAGGTGAGCGTGAACTCCGGGGCCATCCGGGACCCGGAGCTGATCCGCCGCGCTGCGAAGCGCTACGGCAACCAGTGCGTGGTGCTCTCGGCGGATATCAAGCGGGTGAACGGCCGGTTTCAGGTGTTCGCCAAGGGTGGCCGGGAGGATACCGGCATCGAGGCCATCGGCTGGCTGCGCCGGGGCGTGGAGCTGGGCGCGGGCGAGGTGGTGGTGAATTCCATCGACACCGACGGCGTGAAGCAGGGCTTTGATCTGGAGCTGTTGGACGAGGTCTGCCGGGCGGTGCCGGTTCCGGTGATCGCCTCCGGCGGCGCGGGCAGCCAGCAGGATTTTGTGGAGCTGTTTAAAAAGGTGCCCAGTGTGGACGCGGGCCTTGCGGCCTCGGTGTTCCATTTCGGCGAGATTGCCATTCCGGATCTGAAGCAGACCCTTTGGGAAAACGACATCATAGTGAGGCGATAAGATATGCTGACCATTCAAGACCTGAAATTTGACGAAAAGGGCCTGATCCCGGCGGTGGTGGTGGATGCCAAAAGCCGCAAGGTGCTCACCGTGGCCTACATGAACGCCGAGAGCCTGGCCATCAGTATGGAAAAAAAGCTCACCTGTTTCTGGAGCCGCTCCCGTCAGGAGCTGTGGCTCAAGGGTGAGACCAGCGGCAACTACCAGCACATTGTGAGCATCACCGCCGACTGCGACCGGGACGCGCTGCTGGTACTGGTGGAAAAGGACGGCCCGGCCTGCCATCTGGGCAACGACTCCTGCTTTGAGGACGTATTGTTCCAGAGCGACGAGCGGGGCGACTTCACGCTGGAGGGCCTGTACGACCTTTTATGTCAGCGCAACGCCGACCGGCCCGAGGGCTCCTACACCACCTATCTGTTCGAGAAGGGTCTGGACAAGATCCTGAAAAAGGTGGGCGAGGAATGCACCGAGGTCATCATCGCGGGCAAGGCCGAGGATAAGAAGGAGACCATCTACGAGCTGGCGGATCTTGCTTACCACGCCATGGTGCTCATGGTGCAGATGGACATCACCGTGGAGGACGTGCGGGACGAGCTGGCCAGCCGTCACATCATCGACCACAAGGTCAAGCAGGAAAAGATGACCTCATGAGACCTTACAATCTGCACACCCACACCACCTTCTGCGACGGCGACAACACCCCCGAGGAGCTGGCCGCGGCGGCGCTGGCGGCAGGCTGCGAAACCCTGGGCTTTTCCGGTCACAGCCACACCGGCTTTGACGAGCGGTACTGCATGAGCCCTGCGGGCACCCGGGACTATATCCGGCGGGTGCGGCAGCTGCAAAGCGAATACGCGCCGAAGCTGCGGATTTTGCTTGGCATCGAGCAGGACTATTACTCGGAACAGCCCGCCGAAGGGTACGATTTTGTCATCGGTTCGGTGCATTATCTCCATCGGCACGGGGAGTATCTGCCGGTGGATGAGGACCCCCAGTGGCAGCAGCGCATTGTGGCCGACCACTACGGCGGGGATTACTATGCCTTCGCCGAGGATTACTTCGCCACGCTGGCGGATGTGCACCGGCGCACCGGGTGCGATATCGTGGGCCATTTCGACCTGATCGCCAAGTTCAACGAGGGCGGCGTGCTGTTTGACGAAGCCCACCCCCGCTACCGGGCAGCGGCACTGGCCGCGCTGGATCGGCTGGCAGGGGAGGGTGTGGCCTTCGAGGTGAACACCGGCGCGGTGGCCAAGGGCTGGCGCACCCAGCCCTACCCGGCCAACTGGCTGTTGGAGGAGCTGCAGGCCCGGGGCGCCCGGCTGATCTTTTCCAGCGACTGCCACAAGGCCGACCAGCTGCTGGCCGGCTGGCAGGAATGGGGCAGCCTGTGCGGGCCCTCCCTGTAATACACAAACAACACCGCCCGGCGGGGGAAAAGCGTTCCCCATCGGGCGGCTTTGTTTTGCCCCGGCGGGGCCGGTCTGCTATAATACGTTATATTATTATAAGGGGGAACGAATATGGCCTGTCTGCCCTGTCTGGTGCTGGATCATGACGATACCGTGGTGGCCAGCACGCCCACCATCCACTACCCGGCCTTTCTGGATGCCATGAGGATTCTGCGCCCGGAAGTGAACTGGAGTCTGCAGGAGTATGTGCTGTATAATTTCGAACCGGGCTTTGAAGCCCTCTGCCGGGATATGCTGCACCTGACCGATGAGGAGATGGAGCTGGAGGGGCAGATCTGGAGAAAGTGGACCAGCACCCATGTGCCGCCCATGTTCCCGGGCATGGCCGACCTGCTGCGCCGGTACCGGGATGCCGGGGGAATTATCTGCGTGGCCAGCCATTCCAGCGAGGAGATGATCCGGCGGGATTACCGCATTCACTGCGGCTTCGAGCCGGAGCTGGTGTTCGGCTGGGATCTGCCGCCCCAAAAGCGCAAGCCCGCCCCCTATGCACTGGAGGAGATCATGCGCCACTATGACCTTGCGCCGGAGGAGCTTTTAATGGTGGACGATTTAAAGCCCGGCTGTCAGATGGCGCAACGCTGCGGCGTGCCCTTTGCCTTTGCGGGCTGGGGCTGCGAGGTGCAGCCGGTGCGTGCCTTCATGAAAAAACATTCCACCCACCCGCTGGATGCGGTTGCCCAGCTGGCCCCGCTGCTGGGCCTGTAAGGGCCTTTTTTCTATACAGAAAGGACAAACCGGGCAGCATATTAGCAAAGTGATACTTTTTCAGAAAAAATTGAAAAAAGGTGTTGACTTCTGCTTAGAGGGTGTGGTATTATAACTGAGCCGTCAACGACGGCGAGCCGCTCGAAAGAGCTTGAAAAAATATTTCAAAAAAAGTGCTTGACAAACAAGACTTTGCGAGATATAATAAACAAGCTGTCCCGCGAGGGAGAGCGGCACAGGACCTTGAAAATTGAACAATATC
>NZ_SLUM01000020.1 GCF_004345265.1 Allofournierella massiliensis | reverse complement strand
ATTTCTCCTAAAATTCTTGAAAAAGTCTCTTCCGATCCTGCTTTTCGCAAAAAGTGGGGGCTGTTGCTCAACTTCCGTTTTGCAACAGCCCCTTTTTCTGTTCTGTTTCAATCGGCCAGACACAACCGGCAGGCAGGCTCAGCCCTCGGCAAGAGCAGGCCAGACACGGGCCAGCTGCACGCCCTCTTCCCCGGTCTGCACCGCGTAGAGCGCGCCGCCCACAATGTCGCCGGGATCAGCAAACAGCTCGCTGTACTTGCCCGTGAAGGAAGGGCTGATCTGGTAGAGATACACATAGGTATACCCCTCCGAGGCCAGTGTTTCGGCCCACTGGTCAGCGGTCACCTCGTTGGCCCAGGTGGCCCAGTCGCCTTCGGTGTTGAAATTGTAGCCGGCAGAGCAGCCAAGGTTCCAGGGATAGAAGCTGTAACCGGCACAGAGCACCTCGTACGAAGCGGTATCCTCCGCCACAAAATACAGCTTGTCGTTTTCAGTCCACTCCATGGGGAAGGATGCAGGAGTGAAATAAGCGGCGCGTTGCTGCTGCTCCAGCGCTGCTCCCTTGGCGGGAGCCACCAGCCGCCGGATCTCGTCGCTGGTTCCGGGCATTACCAGCAGCGCTGCGGCCAGCACGCAGCCCGGGCCCAGCGCCCGCCGGCCCTCCGCACGGCCCCATGCCGCCAGCGCCAGATCGGCTGCCAGCAGCACCACCGCCAGCAGCCAGCTGCCCAGATACCGTTCCAGGCTTGCCACCCGGGTGGCTTCATAATCGGAAAACTGGAAAAAGTACAGATACAAAAGCCCGGCACAGTAGGCCGCAAAGCCTGCCGCCAGCCCCAGGCTCAGCCGCCGCAGGCTGGCCTCCAGCCGGGGCAGCGCCATCCGGGCCAGACGCAGGGCCACCAGCCCCAGCACCAGCCAGGCCGCCGGAGAAAGAGGCAGGATGCTCTCGTTGCGCACCGGAAGGAACAGATGCTCCAGAAAAGCCGCAAGGGTCAGGCTCCACTTTTCCGGCCATGGGCCGAACAGCCCGGCCAGACGGCTCAGCGGGTTGCCGCTGCCGCCGGCGGTCAGGCCCTGCATGGCCACCACAATGCCCCAGCTCAGCCGGGCCAGCACCAGCGCGCCCGCCGGCCAGGCCAGCTGAATCAGGAACTGGCGCTGTGCGCCCGGGTGGCCGCCGGCCCGGGCCAGACGCAGCCCATCCCAGGCAACAAAGGCCAGTGCCGCCAGCGCAAAGATCACGCCGCTTTCCTTGGTGAGCACCAGCACCGCAACCCCCAGACTCAGCTGGAGGGTCACAAAGCCTTGCAGCCGCCGGGTGCTCAGCCAGGCATAAAGCAGATAGGCAAACAGCAGCGCCAGCGTGCCATCCACGCACAAATCGCTGTAAAACTGACCATAGAAGGCCAGCGGAAGCAGAAATATACCGGCAAAGCCCACCAGCGCACCGCCCAGCCGTTTCCAGCCGAAGCGGGCCAGCACCGGCAAAAGCAAACTCACCTGGAACAGCATCATGGCCCGGTAGAGATAACCCTCGGTAAAATCAGGGGTCAGCCGCACGAACAGGTATTCCAGCAGTGCCAGCGCCGGGGGATATTCCCCGAAGCCCAGCTCATTGGTGTGCCAGACACTCAGCTGGTCGTGATTTGCCATCACCTTCACCGTGTAGGCCCAGTGGCTGAATTCATCGTTGCCGATGGCCAGCCGCCCTGCCTGCATCCAGGCGATATAGAGCACCATCACCACCAGCACCAGCGCGCCGGGGGTACACCAGCGGCGCAGAAACAGATCCTTTCGGCGTACCGCCTGCACGATCAGATACACACCGGAGGCAGCGCCCAGCAGGCTGATCGCCGCCAGGCTCCACAAAAGCGGCCCGGCCAGACCGAACAGATACATCACCAGAATGCCCCCGAACAAAGCCGGGGCAAAGGTCACCTCCAGCCGGCGGTCGAACCGCACCGCCAGCGCCAGAGCAATGACCGTGAACACGGCCACCCAATACAGATAGATCATTTGCTTCTTCCTTCCCACATGCGGGCGCTGCCCGCGCTTTTTTGTTTCAGGCAATATCGCACAATTTCAGGTGGTGGAGCGCGCCGGAAATTTTTTGCGATATGAACCAAAAAGCGCAGGCAATCCTTTGTGGCTTGGCGAGCATTTTTGGAAAATATCGCGGAAAATTTTGGCGGGATACGCCGCCTGAGGCGCAAACCGTGAATTGTGCGGTATTGCCTTTATCATACCACGAAGCGTGCGGCAATTCCACTGGCAACGAAGAACGCCGCCCCGGATTTTTCCGAAGCGGCGTTCTTTCTTATTTTGTGATTCACATGCTCACAAGACCCACGCTGATGCCCAGCGCCTGATCCACCCGGCGCTGGTCGCTCTCGCTCAGGCGGCCCGCCTTTTCCCGCAGGCGGCGCTTGTCCAGCGTGCGGATCTGCTCCAGCAGCACAATGCTGTTGCGGGTCAGGCCACAGGTCTGAGCCTGCAGGCCGATGTGGGTGGGCAGATGGGTTTTGTCCTGCTTTGATGTAATGGCCGCCGCGATCACGGTGGGGCTGTGGCGGTTGCCCACATCGTTCTGCAGAATCAGCACCGGGCGGATGCCGCCCTGTTCCGAGCCCACCACCGGGCTCAGATCCGCATAAAACACTTCGCCTCTATGCACTTCCATGGTCATACTCCCTCCAGTGATCCGCCCCGAAGCACGGCGCACGCCTATGTGCCCCCGCCGCTGCGGGGCTGTTTGGATGTGTTCTGGTGGTAGTATGCCCGCCTTGCGCGGCTCTTAATCGCCGGTTCGCTCCAACACCGTGAAGGCCTGGGCAAGGCCGCCGTCGTGGCTCAGGCTCAGATGGGCGGTGAACCGGTTTTCTTCCAGCCAGGCCGCCGCCTGCCCGGTGAGTGCATAGTAAGGCGCACCGCTTTCGGCGCGCAGCACCTGAATTTCACAAAGGGCAAAGCCGCCGATGCCGGTGCCGCAGGCCTTTAAAAAGGCCTCCTTGGCGGCAAAGTTCGCCCCGGCGCTTTCCGGCTGCTTGCGGGGAGCCAGGCTCAGCAGAAAGGCCCGCTCCTCCTCACCGAATACCCGCCGCAGAAAGGCCGGGCTGGCCAGACTTTTTTCCATTCGGTCGGTGCGCACCAGATCGGTGCCGATGCCGTAGATCATTGGCTGTTCCCCCTCGTTTGCCCCGCCGGGGCCGTTTCTCGCTTTTTATTATACGGAACTGCCGGGCGGGGCGCAAGCGGTCAGTCCCGCTGGGCAAGCCCCTCCAGAATGGAAAACCGGCGCAGCATGCGCAGCGAGACCAGCAGTGCCAAAGCGCTCACCGCCCCCACGCACACCACCGGGGTGAGCAGCGCCGCCGGGCTCAATGCGCTGGACAGCGGGATGCCCAGCATCCGATCCGCCAGAAGCCAGGCAAGCACAACTCCCGCCGGAAAGCCCCAAAGAATTCCCCGGACGCCATAGCCCAAACACTCCCAGGCCAGCATACGGGCCAGCTGGCGGCGGCTCATGCCTGCGGACAGCAGCAGCGATAACTCCCGCCGCCGCTGCAGCATACTGCTGCTGACGGTGCTCAGGATGTTGGCCGCACTGGTGAGCAACACCACCGCCGCGAAGCCACCGCAGAACACCGTGAGCAGAATACGCACCCCGCTGCCCAGCAAAACTGTCTGACCGGTGGGGGTGTAGTCCTGAATCTCATACGTCAGCCCGCACCCGGCCAGAACCGGCGCCACCACTTTGGTAACGGTGCGGCCGTCATCCGCATCCCAATAAACCGCATAGCTGCGAACCTCTCCCTGTGCAAAGGAGATGCCGCTGGCTTCAAAGGCGCTGCGGCTGGTGACCAGTACCAGTGTGAACCGGTCATCTTCCGCACCTTTCTGCCGGATGCCGTTCGGCAGCGGCGCGTCACTGGCACCGGCCACCACCATTTGCGGCCCGGCGAAGCTCCAGAGCAGCGTTTCCTCCCCCAGCTCCTCCGGCGAAAGGTCGGAAGCGTCCTTCGCCCAAACCACCGGTACGACACCCTGCTCGCCGGTCAACGGCTGACCGTACCAACGTTCAAAATCCTCGTCCTCCAGTACGATCTGAAGGGTATTGACCATGCGTTCCTCCCGCACTCCGTAAAATTTTTCCACCAGCTCGGTCACGGTGCCCGGTCTGTCCGGAACCGCTCCGGCCAGCTGCTGCAACAGTTCGGCGGGATATTGGGCGTTTTCGTCCCCCCAGAGGTAGACCCTGTAAGAAAAAGGTGCGTGGCTCACATCATAGTTGCGCACCAGCGCCTGATTGAAGGTGAAAGCCATGAAAATCAGGGCTGCGCTGACCGCAAGGCCCAGGCTCAGCACCCGGTAGCGGCCGGGGGCCCGCTGCCGGGCTCGCTTTGCCAGCAGGCGTACCGCATCTGCCGGGGTGCGGCTGCCCTTTCCTTTGGGTGCGCATTGCAGCTGGGGCCGCATGGCCTGCATGGGCGAAAGCCGCGCCGCCCGCCGGGCCGGGCCCCAGGCGGCCAGCAGCAGCGCCAGCGCACACCAGAGCGCCGCCGCGGCAAGGCGACCGGCCTGCACCGCCAGTCGAATGCCCTGCCCGTTGGTGATGGTCTGGATGCCCTGGGTCTGGTTCATGGCAAAGAAGCCCACCCGCAGCCCCAGCATTGCAAACAGCATTCCCAACGGGATGGCCACCACGCCAAGCAGGGCCGCCTCCAGCAGTACGCTGGCCCGCAGCTGGGCCGGGGTGGCCCCCACGCTGGCCAGCTGGCCCAGCGCCCGGGTGCGCCGCTCCAGCGAGAGCCAGAACCCGCCCCGGATCATCAGCGCGGTGCCCGCCAGCAACACGCACAGCAGCAGCTTCACCGCCGCCAGCGCAACCAGCGCGAACTCGCTGTAATATTCCACATTCAGGGTATGCACCAGAGAATCGCCTCCCAGCAGCACCGCACTCAGCAGCACCGCACTCAGCAGCACACTCAGAAAGGCGAACCCGGTGCTCACCTTCCCGCGCAGCAGCTGGCGCACCGTGACCGACCAGATGACTCTCATGGACGGATCACCTCGTCTCTCTGCAGACGGCCGTCCCCGATCACCAGAATCCGCTGGGCCTGCTGGGCCAGCTCCCGGTCGTGGGTGATCATCAGAATGGTCTGACCGGTGCCCTTGTGGATGGCCCGCAGCAGCTCCATCACCTGGGCGGTGTTGGCTCCGTCCAGATTACCTGTGGGCTCATCCGCCAGCAGCAGGGCGGGCCGGGTAATGAGCGCCCGCCCCAGGCTCACCCGCTGCTGCTGCCCGCCGGACAGCTGGTCCGGGAAGGCATCCAGCTTGCCCTCGATGCCCAGCTGCTCCACGATACCCTCCAACTGACTCGGCGCCGGGCGGCGGCCATCCAGCAGCAGGGGCAGCAACAGGTTTTCCTTTACGGTGAGCAGCGGGATCAGGTTATAAAACTGATACACCAGCCCGATCTGACGGCGGCGAAACACCGCCAGCGTCTCGTCCGGCTGGCCTGCCAGATCCATACCGCTCAGCCGCACGCTGCCGCTGGTGGGCCGGTCCACCCCGCCCAGCAGATGCATCAGGGTGGATTTGCCGGAGCCGGACGGCCCCACGATGGCCACAAACTGGCCCTTTTCCACGGTAAAATTCACATCGTCCAGGGCTTTCACCTGATTTGCCCCGGTTCCATAGACTTTTGTCAGATGTTCCACTTCCAGAAACGGCAAGCGGACCACCTCCTTTCCTGCCCAAAGAATACCCCGCTCCGGTGACAGGCCGGTGACACCCCGCTGACAGTTTTGTCACCGGAACAGCCGCAGCCGGAACAGGGGCCCTTCCGGGGTGTTTTCGGCGGTCACGTCCCCCTGCTGGCCCCGGGCGATGCTGCGGGCCAGCGGCAGACCGATGCCCACGCTGCCCGGGCTGGCAGCGGCTCCCCGCCAGAACCGTTCAAATAAATGGGGCATATCCTCCGGCAGAATGGCTGGCCCGGTGTTCTGCACCCGGAATTCGTAATACAGCGCCTGCGGGCTGTATTCCACCCGTACTGTGCCGCCTGCCGGGGTGTGCTCGGCGGCGTTTTTCAACAGATTCGCCAGCGCCTCGGCGGTCCATTCCAGATCGCAGACGCAGGCCAGCTGTTCCGGGCAATCCACCTGTAGCTCCACATTCCGTTTCAGATACAGCCCGGCCAGACCGCCCGCCGCCCGCTGGATCACCTGCCGGGCGGGCAATTCCCGCTTTTCAAAGGGAACCACCCCTGCATCCAGCCGGGAAAGGCGCAGCAGAGACTCCACCAGCCAGCGGATGCGATCCGCCTGCGTTTCGATCTGGGCAAGGCCCTCCACCGCCTCGCCGGGCGGCAGCTCCTCCCGCAGAAAGTCACATTGCAGCAGAATGGCCGAAAGGGGTGTGCGCAGCTGATGGGCAATATCGCTCAGGCTGTCCGCCAGAAAGCGCTTGTCCGCCTTCAGAGCCGATGCCTGCTGCTGCAAAATACTGGTAATTTTGTACAGGTCATCCTGCAGCGCACTCAGCTCTCCCGGCGTCTGGCCGCTGAGCCGGGGCGGCTGACCCCCGGTGTACACCTGGGCCAGATATTCCGACAGCTGTGCAATCCGCCGGTAGCGCCGCAGAGTATACACCGCGGCCAGCGCCGTGAGCGCCCCGCCCAGAAGCAGCGCGGCGACTATGCCGGGCACACCCCAGGCAAAGCCCTGCCCGATGGCCGCAGCCCCCGTCAGGGCCAGCATAACGGCCAACATCCGGTAAAATTCTCTGCTATGCATCCGGCTCCTCTTCCCAGCGGTAGCCAAGGCCCCGTACTGTGGCGATGTGCCAGCCGCAGCCGCCCGCCAGTTTTTCCCGCAGGCGCTTCACGGTGACGGTGAGGGTGTTGTCGTTCACAAAATTGCCCTCCTGATCCCACAGCGCCTGCAACAGCTGCCCCCGCTCCAGAATCTGGCCGGGGTTCGCAAGAAACACCAGCAGCAGCCGGTATTCCTGCGCGGTAAGCGGAATCTGGTTTTCACCCACAAAGGCGCGGGCACTGCGCCGATCCACCGTGAGCGCACCAAAGCGCAGCAGCTCCGGCCCCTTTCGGCGGCGCAGCACCGCCTTGATCCGGCTGAGCAGTTCTCCGGCCCGGAAGGGCTTGATGATGTAATCATCTGCCCCCTGCTCCAGCGCCCGGATCACACTGGCCTCGTCCGCCCGGGCAGTGAGGATCAGAATGGCGGCGTCGCCCTGCCCGCGCAGTGCATGGCAGACCGTTTCCCCGCTGCCGTCCGGCAGACCCAGATCCACCAGCGCCGCTTCGAAGGGCGTTTTTTCAATTTGTTCCAGCGCGGCGGCCACACTGGCCGCTGCCGCGACCTGCCATCCCTGCCGCTCAAGCAGCTTTTTCAGCGGCAGCACGATGGCCGCCTCATCCTCCACCAGAAGAATCCTCACCGGCTTCCCCACCTTTTTTCCGTTTGTTTCATTATATCGAAAAACTGTCCTTTTCGGGTGACAGACCCGTCACTTCCCCGCATTTCCGCCGCACAAAAAAAGCGGCGCCGGTCTGCGTTGTCTGCAAACCGGCGCCGCCGTTTTTCCTGATTCAGCCCGCCAGAGCGTAAATGAGAATGCCTGCCAGAATCATGGCCAGTGCAATACACTTTTTCCGGCTGAGCTTTTCCTTGAAGATGGTTACGCCGAACACCGTCACATACAGGTAGCTGGTGGCTTCCAGCACCGGGCCCAGGCTCATGGGTATTCCCTTATAGGCCAGAATGCTTAAAAGGGTGCAGCCCACAAAGATGCCGTAGCCCAGAATCACCCGCCAGTCCAGATATTCCATGATAAAATTTTTATGCGGGCGCATGGCCGCCTTTTTCAGCAGCACCTGAGAGATTGCCGCCAGGAACACCCCCAGCAAATAGATCAGCGCATACATCGGCTGGATGGCATCACTCATGGCGTTTTTCCTCCCCGTCGGCCTTTACAAACAGCACCACACCGGCCACGATAACGGCCGCACCGATCAGCTTGCCGGGGGTGATGGATTCGTGGAAGAACACCGCTCCCCACAAAATCCCCCATACCACCGTGACCGCCTTGTTGGCGAAGGCCAGCGTGAGAGGCAGCCGCTTGATCACCTGCTGCCAGCCCACGGCGTAGATGACCATAATGGCCATCATGCCGCAGTAAAAGGCAATGTATTTCCAGCTCAGAAAGGGCTGGGCGGCGGCATTTTTGCTGAAAAAGCCACTGAGGGAATAGATTCCCAGCAGAACATGAAGCCCGATCAGGGTAAGGGCGTAGGAATTGTGTTGTTTCATGGGCATGCTCCGTTCTTTACTTCTGCATCTGATTGTGATACAGAAGGTTGTTGCCCTGTGCGTCGCACACCTTCACCTGCTCGTACAGCTGCCGGGTCAGCGCATCCAGCTCCTCCCGCCGATCCGCCGTCAGATAATAGCGCACCGCGTAGGGCTTTGCCCCCACCCCGTGTCCGATGGTCTCACCCGGCTGATAATAAATCAGCGATTCCGCCACGCCGGGCAGCTTTGCCGCCGCTTCGGCCGCGCTCACATCTGCCACTGTACCCTCATAGCCGTGGAAATACAACCCCGCGCTGAAGCGGGAGAAGTGAGGATCATGAGCGTCGAACATTTCTTTCAAAGCAGCTTCATCATACACATAGTTCAGCAGCAGCTGCTCCACACTCATGCCGCCTGCATAGGTGACCAGTTCGTGCTCGTATCCGAACATCCGCCCGGCAATCTCGCACACCTGCACCCCCTGCCCGGGTGTGTAGAAAAACTGCATGGACAGCGGACCGGTGGTGATGCCCACAAAATCCGCCACCTTTTTCACAATGGCCATCACCTCATCCTTCACCTCATCGGTGAAACGACTGGGATACACAATGCGGCTCACATGGGGGATGTCACCCTCGATCTCGTGGGATTTTTCCCGATCCGCAATGCTCAACAGCCGCAGCTGGCCATCCACCATCCAGGTCATCATATTAAATTCATAGCCTTGGTTGTATGTCTCAGCCAGAATGTAGTCAAAGCTGGAATAGGACGCGGTGGTGGAAAAATGACTGCGGATTTCTTCTGCGCTGTTCACCACATAGATTCCCCGGGAACCATAGCCGTTGGCCGGCTTGATCACACAGGGCAGGCCCACTGCGTTCAGCTCTTCGTCCGCAAAGTCGGCATTCAGGCGAATACTGGTGGGCGTGGGCACACCCAACTGACGGAACATCTCCTTCATCAGGGGCTTTTCCCGCAGATAACGGATTTTTTCCGGGGTGCAGTAACACTTCAGTCCCGCTTTGGCAGCAATATTTACCAGGCATTCAGCCAGCAGATCCGAGAAGGAGGCGATGATGCCATCCGCCTGCTCTGCCCGGCACATGTCGGCCACCCCGTCAATGTCCCGCACGTCGATGGTATAGGCCTTATCCGCAAAGGCTTTGGCAGGGCCGTTTTCGTAGCCGTCGCACACAATGGTGTAGATGCCCTGGCGGCGAGCCAGCTTTACAAGTTCCACAAATTCATCCATGGAGCCCAACACGACCAGTCGATGCTGTGTCATTTTTCTTCCTCCTTATGCTTGGCGGCAGCACCCACGTTGCACTGGGTGCGCACCACATACTGCGGCTGCTTGTTGGCGATCATGAACATGCGACCCACATACTCGCCCACAAGGCCCAGACAGATCAGATTGATGCCTGCTGCCAGCAGGATCACCACCATCAGCGAGCTCCAGCCGGTCATCACGGTGGGATCCATCAGCTTGCGCACAATCACAACCAGCGCGCTGATCAGGCCCGCAGCGCCGAACAGTGCCCCGCACACCAGCGAAAACCGCAGCGGCAACACCGAAAAGTTGGTGGAGGTACTCCACAATCGGATCAGACTTTTCAAATTATAGCCGGACTGACCAACCTCCCGATCAAAATGCTGCAATTCCACGTTGCCCACATTTTTGGTAATACGCATCAGCAGGCCGGACATGTGCGGGTAAGGCCCCATGTACTCGATGGCATGGCGGCATACAAAAGCCTTGGCCACCCAGAAGCTGCTTGTATGCAGTCCCTTGGGGCGACCGGTAAGTACCTGCATGGTCCATCCCTCAAAACGGGAACCCAGATTGCGAAACCAGTTGTGGTGCTTTTGAGGATACCAACCATATACCACATCGTAACCGCCGTTCCGGATCGTGTCCAGCAGCTTGCCGAACTGGGACGGATGGGTCTGCAAATCATCGTCCATACTCAGCACATAATCGCCGGTCACATAATGCAGCGCCGCCATCAGGGCACTGTGCTGACCGAAATTTCGGCTGAAATCCACACCCTTTACCTTGGGATCCTCTGCGCACAGAGCCTGAATCTGGGCGAAGGTGCCGTCGGTGGAACCGTCGTTCACCAGAACAAATTCATAATCATAGCCCAGCCGCAGAAGCTCTTCTCTGGCCAGATGCACCGCCTTGGCGATGGTTTTTTCCGAATAATAACAGGGAACGATCACAGAGATCTTGCATGTTTGTTCCATTTTCATATCGTCCTGCCCGCCGGCAGAACATCTCCTCCCAACCATATGCCGGCCGCCGGGCTTGTTGCCGCGTACCGTTTACATAAAATATCCTTTGTTCAGGATAAACAAAACAATATACTGCACCCCGCAGAAGGTGTGCCATAAGAACAGAACCGCACCCGCTGCGGCAATTCCCCTGCCCCAAAGCCTTTGCTTCAGCCAGGGCCAGTCCTCCACCAGTCGGATCACACTGACCGCGAACAGATAGACCATGACCATCTGAACACCCCAGCTGAAATTTCCGTCACCTGCGCGCTCACCGGTTTCGGCCAGGCAAAGATGTTCCAGATAGGCCACCCCGGCAATGGCCCAGGCAAAGCCATACTTCCGGTCCTTGAACACCTGGGGTACACTGAATGCCAGAACCAGCAGCGGAAACGCCAGCGATTGCAGAATAGCGCAGACAGGCCTTCTGGCCCAGACGATAATCTCCATACCAAGAGCGAAGGTGATACCACTCTCTTCCCCTGCCGGCGCATTGGTAAACGACACCATAAACTGCCACCCGATCACCACCAGACTTGGGATAACCGTGGCCGCAAGCGCCGCCAGCTTCCAGAATCCCTTTCCCCGATGTCGGCACAAATCGAACAACAGAAAAAAGGCGATAGCCGGCTCCACACTCATGGCCAGATTGGGCTTGATCCATGTGGCCACTGTGAGAAGAGCGCAGAAAAGCAGCAACTTTTTTGTTGGCAGTGGCGCGCCCAGATCCTCCATCTGTTCACAGATGGAAATGTATACCAGCACCAGTGCCATCAGCATGGTCTTGATTCCCAGCAACGTGGGGTTGTGCCACACACCACCGGCCTGCACCCCAAGCACACGATAGGGGTTCAACCAGGGCAGAAAGATCGGATCCACACAATAGCAGGCAATGCCCAGAACCGAAGACAACAGCACATTTTTGATTGGACTGTGGCGGCGGAAGAATAACCCGCACAGCCACACACCCGTCAGCACCATTGCCACCAGAAAAAGTACAATGGGCAGATCGGAATGCCACAGTCCGTCCATGATCCGATAAAGAATGGTAAACAGAGAATATTCCCTGCCCTGGGGGTTGCGGGCCGAGGTAAGATGCTGCGCAAAATCTCCCGCCAGTGGATCCGCCGCCTGGATCAGCAGCATACGGGCTACCGCCGCCCCCAGCAAAGCATACAGCAGAGCTACAACACCGTACTGACTGCGCACCCGGCGCCGACTCTCTATGGTTTGCATGATTCCCTCCGCCTTATTTCCAGAAAGACAGGACTGACCGGATCACCGTGTTCCGATCCTCTTCAGTCAGCCCGTAATACAGGGGCAGACGCACCAGGCGCTCGCTCTCTCTGGTGGTGTACACATCCTCACCGGAAAATACACCGAACTTCAGGCCCGCCGGCGCAGAGTGCAGCGGAATATAGTGGAACACAGCCAGAACACCATTGTCCTTCAGATGCTGGATAAATGCAGTGCGTTCCTCCAGATCATGCAGCTTGAGCCAGAACATGTGGGCGTTGTGCACGCAGCCCTCGGGCAGGGCAGGCAGTTCCACCTTTCCGGCCTGCTCCAGGGGAGCAAACGCCTCGTAATAGGCGTTCCAGCTGGCCAGCCGGTCGTTGTTGATCCGGTCTGCCTCCAGCAGCTGGGCATACAGGTAGGCGGCATTCATCTCGCTGGGCAGGTAGCTGGAGCCGTAATCCACCCAGGTATATTTGTCCACCTGACCGCGGAAGAACTTGGCCCGGTTGGTGCCCTTCTCCCGCAGAATCTCGGCCCGCTCGTTGTATTCCGGATCCCGGATCAGCAGCGCGCCGCCCTCGCCCATGGAATAGTTCTTGGTCTCATGGAAGGAGAAGCAGCCGAAGTCACCGATGGTGCCCAGAGCTTTTCCCTTATAGGTGCTCATCACACCCTGAGCCGCATCCTCCACCACCTTCAGGCCGTGGCGGCGGGCAATGTCCATGATGGTGTCCATCTCGCAGGCCACACCCGCGTAGTGCATGGCGCAGATGACCTTGGTTTTATCGGTGATGGCAGCCTCGATTTTCGTTTCGTCGATGTTCATGGTATCCGGGCGAACATCCACAAACACCAGCTTTGCGCCGGCAAGCACAAAGGCAGTGGCGGTGGACGAGAAGGTGAAGCTGGGCAGAATCACCTCATCGCCGGGCTCCAGATCGCACATCAGGGCGGCCATTTCCAGCGCGGTGGTACCGCTGGTGGTGAGCAGCACCTTCTGGGCGCCGAAGCGGTTTGCCAGCCATGCGTTGCACTCCTTGGTGAAGGGGCCGTCGCCACAGATCTTGTGGTTTTCAATGGCTTTTTTCACATAGTCCAGTTCCGTTCCTACCAGCGGGGGCACATTAAACGAAATCATACTTTAAAACTCCCTTATGTTATTCATCCGGGGTGCCGGAGCGCTCCGGTATTCGCTGTTTTTTCGGTGTTCGCTGTTCACACCAGGCGTTCGCTTTCCATAATTTTTCCGTCCTGCTGCCAGAGCAGGGTGAAGGTCAGCTCCTGCGGCTCGGCCCAGTCCAGATACAGGCCGGCGGTGAATTCGCCGTTTTCGCCCCGCACCAGCCGGTAGCAGCGGTTTTTACCGTCCGCACGGCTCGCCCTGAGCCATAGCGCCCCATCAGAGGGAAGACCTTTGGCCTTCCCTCTTGTTGTATACCAGCCGCTGCGGCTGGTGGGCGCGTTCTGCAGGGGTTGCATCTCCCATTCGATCGGCTTTCTTTCTTCACTTTGCATGGGCGGCGTGATCTTGAGCGCCCAGAAATCGCCCAGATCCTTTGCGGAACTCAGCGCCGCTTCCGGTTCATAGTGCTGCTGCACATACCGGAGAATCCGCTCCGGCTCGTAATCATCGGCCAGAAGCACGTTTTCATTTTCCACAAGCGCCCGCATGGGATTGTGAATTCCCATGGCTGCCCGGCTTTTTTTCATATAGGGGCTCTGCTCATGGTAGCCGCCCAGAATCGTATTGTGGGAAAAGAAATCCCGCTCGGGCAGCGCAGTCAGACCATAGGCCTGCTGCACACGATTGTAGGCGCTGTAAATGTTCCAGACATACACATGCTCCTCATCGGTGGCGGCAATATCCACCGACTGCACACCGGTGGTTCCGTTCTCGATGGTATTCACCCGCGGCATGGCCAGCCGGTCTGCCACGCGGGCCACGCTCACTGCGCTGCAAAGCAGGAATACCGCCGCACCCGCAACAATACCACCCCTGCGCAGCCGGATACCTCTGTGCTTCCGAATTCCCAACAGCACCGCAGTAAACAACGCGGCGGCAAACACCGCTTCCATCACCCGTTCGGGCAGGTTCCCCATCCAGAGCAGGCCCAGACAGATCATAAGGCTTCCGGCGCCCGTGCACAGAATTGCAACGCGGCGCCGCCAGTCCCCCAGCAGGAACAGAATTCCTCCCACCAGGCAAAAGCCCAGAAAGCTCTTTACCTGAAACGGCAGTTTCACCAGAAACGGAATTACCTGCCCCGAAACAAACTCTGCGGGGGCAGGTTTTTCCGCCCGCAGATCCGCCAGCCGGTTCATCCGGTCTGCATCGAAGAACTCCGGGTCTGCAAAACTCTGGTGTTCCATGCACCAGTAGTCGTTTTCCGTGAATCCGGCGCTTTCCAGCGCCCGCTGGTTTTTCTCCCAGCCACCGGTGGAATAATCCACAAAGGAAGAGCGGTCGTCGCTGAAGGATTTGAACGCCGCCCATTCCGGCTGGCACCAGAAGGCCAGCTGGGCCCCCTGCGCCACCGCAGTGATCAGCACGCAGCCGACCAGCGCCATAATCCCCCGGCGATTTTTCACCACGCCGGACAGAGCTGCCTTCCAGTCCGTCAAAGTTTTCATGCGGCACAGGAGCGAATAGAGGATCAGCACCAGTGCAAAGGGGGCAACCAGCAGCGCCGCTTTGGGCCGCCACAGATATCCCATGCACCAGAACAGCAGCCCGCCCCGGAAGGCCCATCGCCCTGCCCGCTTCCATGTATACAGCGCCAGCAGAGCAAGCGCCGCCGCGGCCCAGAGCCCGGCATTGCGGGTGAAGTTTGTCTCCACCATACACACCTGCCAGAACAGGAACTTGAACAGGCCGTCCACCGTGAGCGCCAGCCCGGCGGGCAGGAACAGAAAAGCGGTATAGGTGAATGCGGCAAAAGCCAGCACGGTAAAGACCCATCGCAGCCAGAAATACCAGTTTACCGTGGTGCTGACAAGCCCCAGCCCCTTGATGAGAAAGCCCAGCAGGATATTCACAAAATTGATCTGACCGCTTGGGTCAAAGCAGCCGCTGAGAACCAGCGAAATATCCCAGTCATCATGCGGCCAGCTGGAGGGGCTGGCAAACAGACTCAGTACCCCGAAGGCCAGCGCAAGCCCCAGGCTCAGCAGCACCAGCCGGCGTTTCTGCTGTGGGGTTGTGTCATTCTGCGCCATGTGCAGTTCTCCTTCTACAATCTTCTTCCTAAGATAACGCCGCTGCGGCTCAATTCACTTCAGCGTGCCGCCGGCAGCAAGCCTGCGCAGCTGGATTTCCACATCTTTTCAGGGCAGCTTGTAAAACGTGCCGCTTTCGGTCTCGGTGCGTTCCACACCCGACTGGAGCAGCATCTCCTTGATATATCCCTCCGGCAGGCTTTCCGCCGAGGTATCAGCCCGGTTGGAAAAGCCGGTCTTTTCCTGGGCGATGAACACATACTCCGGCACCAGATTCGGGTTCTTTTCGTAGAAAATTCGATTCTGCTCGTCGCCCACATCGTTGATCCAGGGAGTAGGGGCACACACCACATAGTCATTCAGCATATAAGCATAGGGCAGAATATCCAGCACCAGCAGCTTTGCGCCGGCGGGCACATTGGCCGCCACATCCCGCAGCACGCCCTCATAGGCCTCGGCCTTTTCCGGCTCCAGCCACAGGCCCGTCATAATGCCCTCGCTCACCCGCACGGTGCAGCGGGCCGGGTTGCCGAAGGAATCATAGAAAAAGCGCATGTAGCCCAGCTGCACCGGCAAAAGCAGCGCCAGCGCCACCGCCAGCAGCCGCCGCAGGGCCAGCTCCGGCCGCCGGGGCCGACAGGCAGCCAGACACTGGCCCAGCCAGACCAGCTCGCCCAGCACACAGAAGAAACAGCCGTAGCTGCCGTTCACCACGCCCAGATCCGAGCCGTAGAACACGCCCACCGCATACAGCATACCGGTTACGCAGAGGGTCAGGCCGGGCAGGATGTCCCTGGGCCAGCACAGGAAGAGCACCGCCGGCCACAGAAGGCCGGGGATGAACCACTTCATGTTGCTGTAAAACTTTTCGCCCCGGGGCAGCATCACAAGGCCCCACACGGCCACCGCAAACACCAGCACCGCCAGCGCCACCCACGCCGCCCGGGGCAGCGTTTTGCCCCGGCACACCGCCAGCCGCGCCGCACCGCAGAGCACCCACAGCGCACCGCAGGCCAGAATGATGGCGGTGCCGTACCACCAGCGGCAGCTGGCCAGCCAGCTGATGATCTCGGCCACAATGCCGCCGCTGCCCTGATGGGCACTGTCCGCGATCAGCAGATTGCCGAAATTCTCCAGATAAACGCTGAGGGGTGCACGGATCAGAAGCTCCGCCGCAAACACGGCGAACACCGCCGCCCCGCCCAGGCAGAACCAGCCGAAGGAGCGCAGCCGCCGCCCCGCCGGATACTGAACCAGCAACAGCAGGCAAACCGGCACCAGCACGATCATGGGCGGGTAGGCCTCCAGCGCCAGGGCAAAGCAGGCCCCGGCCAGAACGGCAGGCCACCAGCCGCCCTGCCGTGCGCCAAACAGCGCCAGCAGCACGAACAGCAGCGTGAAGTGCATGCCCAGAGAGTTATAGGAAAAGGTATTCAGATTCAGCGGCGTGAACAGCAGCGCCAGCAGCGCGCCGAAGGCCGCCCAGTTGCGGGTGGTAAACCGGCACAGCAGAAAAAACGCTGCCGCGCTCACTGCACACTCAAGCCCGATGTAGCACAGCCGCAAAAACAGATAGACTCCATCCCATCCGCCGGTAAGCCCGTGGAACAACGCCGCCAGCGGCATGAAAATCATGGAACTGAACTGGGTTGCGCCCCAGATCTCCGCCGTGGGAATCCAGCCCTGCAAATACGAGTATGCCTGCGTGAGGAAATAGCTCTCCTCCTCGCCCGCGATGCAGAACCGCGCCCGCCAGACCAGCCCGGCCGCTGCCGCGGCCCAGGCCAGCCAAAACCAGTTTCGGCATATCCAGCTGCGTTGTTTCGTCATAATGTAACAATACCTCTTTTAAATAGTCATAAAAAGTCAGTGTAAGTATAGCACAGTCCCCGTTCCTTGTAAACCTTGGCCCCGGCAGCTCTTGCATTCCGCCAGCAAATGGGGTATACTGTATCTAAATTGATTCTTCTGCAAAAGGGGGGCCATTTTATGTCTGATCCTACCGCTGTATTCTCCATTTATGATGACCGCGACCGGGAGATCCGTGCCGTTGTGCAGGAGGTCTACGACGCACTGAAGGAAAAGGGTTACAACCCCATCAACCAGCTGGTGGGCTATATCCTGTCCGAGGACCCCACCTATATCACCACCTATAAAAACGCCCGCTCGCTGATCCGCCGTGTGGACCGCGACGATCTGCTGCAGGCGCTGGTTCGCAATTACGTCAATCCCTGATCCTTCAAACCGGTTCCGTGCCGCGCACGGGGCCGGTTTTTCCTTTTTGCCCGGGCTTTGCAAAGCCCGGGCTTTTTGTTATACTATAAGCTGTATTATTGCGTGCGAAAGCAGGAAGACTTTCGCCGGGCAAAAGTGAGGTGCCTTGTATGGCGGCTGTGCGCGTTCTGCACTGCGTGGCCGGTCTGGCCCACGGCGGCTACGAAAGCCTGATCATGAATCTGTATCGCTGCATCGACCGGGACGCGGTGCAGTTCGATTTTGTAAGCTCCTTTCCCGGTGTGTACGAAAGCGAGATCGAAGCGCTGGGCGGTGTGATCCACCGCATCCCCTTCATCACCCAGAAGGGCCCCTTCGTCTACACCCATGCGCTGGACAGGGTGCTGGCTCAAAGCCCCCGCTATTCCATTGTGCATTCCCACATGGACAAATTCAGCGGCCTTGTGATGCGGCAGGCAAAAAAGGCCGGCATTCCGGTGCGCATCGCCCACAGCCACAACACCCGGAATGAGGGAGGGCTGGCCTTCCAGGTGGTGAAGGACTACTACGGAAACATGGTGCTGCCCAACGCCACCCATCTGTTCGCCTGCTCCCGGGCGGCGGCAGACTGGATGTTCGGCCCTGAGGCAAACCGGGCGCACATTCTGCTCAACGGCATCGACCCGGAGCGTTTCGCAGTGAACGAGATGGCCCGGGCCAGCGTGCGGGAGGAGTTCGGAATTTCGGACGAATGCCTGGTGTTCGGCCATGTGGGCCGGTTCACCCCCCAGAAGAACCACGACCGCATTCTGGATATCTTTGCCCTCATCCACAAGCAGGCTCCCGGCAGCGCCCTGCTGCTGGCGGGCACCGGCCCTCTGCTGGACGAAATGCGCCAGAAGGCCGCCCGGCTGGGCCTTGCCGACTGCGTACATTTTCTGGGCAGCCGGGAGGATATTCCCCGCCTTTTGCAGGGCATGGACGGCTTTCTGTTCCCCTCCCTGCACGAGGGGCTGCCGGTGACTCTGGTCGAGGCGCAGGCGGCCGGCCTGCCCATAACCGCGGCCACCACCATCACCAGTGAAGTCTGTATAACCCCGCTGGTAAAGCAGCTTGCACTGGAAAGCAGCGATGAGGTCTGGGCAAGAACCGCCCTGGAACAGGCGATGGAAAACCGGCCGGTGCGATCTTCTCCCCGGCAGCAGATCGCCGCGGCGGGATACGATATCCGCCAGACTGCCGCCTGGCTGACCAATTTTTATCTGGGCCTTGCCCAAAGCTATGACCCAACCGCAGGAGGACCCCGCTCATGAATCAGACCCCCCTCGTTTCAGTGGTGGTGCTGGTGTACAACACCGGCGACTATCTGCTGCCCTGCCTGGAAAGCATCGCCGCCCAGAGCTACCGCAATCTGGAGGTGCTGATGATCGACAACGGCAGCCAGGACGGCTCCGGCCAGGTGTGCGATGACTTTGCCTTGCGGGACAGCCGCTTTCGCACCATTCATCAGGAAAACCTGGGCATCATCGGCGGCCGGGGCACCGGTGTTTCCCACAGCCGTGGCGAATACATCAGCTTTGTGGACGGCGATGACCTGCTGCATCCCGAAATGGTGCGGCTTCTGCTGGAAGAGTGCCTTTCCACCACCCTGCCGGTGGCGGGCTGCCGCTTCATCCCCTTTTACGGTCCGGTACCTCAGCCGGAAAGCGGCCCGGAGGATTTTCTGGTGCTGGAAAGCCCCGCCCATCTGGACGCCCTGATGCACGACAAGCGGGTGGAATACAGCCTTTGCAACAAGCTGTATGCCCGGAATCTGTTCGATGATGTACCCTTTTATTCGCCGGTGGTATACAACGAGGACCTGTATCTGAACTGGAACATCCTGCAGCACGCCGGCGGCATGGCCTTTGTGGATTTTGTGGGCTACTATTACCGCCAGCATGCGGAATCCACCACGCACCGGCCCCTGCAGGAGCGGATGCTCACCGACCAGCTTTTCGTGGCCCGCACCATTCTGGATACCGCCCGCGGCGGCCCGCTGGAGGCCTCTGCCGAGGCATTTTACTATGAAAAGCTGCTGTATCTGAACAGCATGATTCTGCGTCAGGCCAACGCCCGGGATTTTGATTCCGAGCACAAGTCTCTGAAAAAAGAGATTCGCGCCGGGCTTGGCAGGGCGCTGAAAAACCGGCACCTTTCCCACGCCATGAAGCTGGCGGCCATGCTCTCCTGCTGGGGCGGCATTTTCTACGCCGGGCTGTGCCAACTGATGCTCACCGACCGGCGCTGACCGGCCCTTTTTCGAGGTTTTTTCATGAAACTGCTTTGCATTCTGGACAGTGTGGAATTCCCCCTTGCCCCCACCCCGGCCATTGCCCGGCGGGCGGCGGCGCTGCTGGCGCAGCGGGGCCACACGGTGCATTTTCTGGAACTGTACGACGGCGAAACCCTGCCCGCCGAACTGCCCGGCTGCGGCCGGACGCTGCTGCCCTTTTCGGACGAGCGGGTGATGAACCGGGTGCTGGAATTCGGCAACCCGGGCGGCACCCCGGTGCCCCTGCGGCTGTTAAAGCTCTGCGCCCATCCGGCGGCGGCTCTGGCCGCGGTACGGCAGATCGCCTTCAAAAAGCCCCGGCGCATCTCGGCGGCGAAAAAGGCCATCGAAGCGCTGGACGCCCGCTGCCATTTTGACGCGGCGGTGGCGGTGGCTGCTCCCTACGCGGGCAGCTTTGCCCTTGCCGCCGCCCGCTTCGGCGGCAAAAAGGCCAGCTGGCAGATGGACCCCTACGCGGCCAACCGCAGCTACAACGCTCCCGGCGCCTTCGACCGGGAAAAACAGCTGCTGGAAGCGCTGGACGCGGTATTCATTGCCCCGGCCATGAAACAGTACTACGCTCCCGGCGCACCGCTGGAGCGTTTTGCAGGCAAGGCCCATGTGCTGGATTTTCCCAGTCTGGTGCCCCCGCCCGCCGCGCCTGCCGTTACCGGCAAAAGCAGCCGGCTGCGGTGTGTATTCGTGGGCAGTCTGTATCCCGAGCTGCGCACCCCTCATTATGCGCTGGAGCTGTTTTGCGCACTGAACGATCCGAATCTGGAACTGGTATTCGTGGGCGGCGGCTGGGAGAACTATCCCGCCGATCTGCTGGAGCCCTACCGGAAGATTCTGGGCGACCGGCTGATCGTCACCGGCCCACTGCCCGCAAAACAGGCCGCAGAAGAGCTGGCAAAGGCGGACGTACTGCTGAGCCTGGGCAACGGGGTGGACAACCAGGTGCCCAGCAAGATCTTTGAATACTTTGCGGCGGGCCGGCCGGTGCTGCATCTGGCCAAGCTGGAAAACGACCCCTGCCGCCCTTACTTTGACCGCTGGCCCCTTGCCCTGACCCTGCTGGAACCGGAGGGCACCGGGCCGGATGTGCTGGCCCGTCTTTCGGCATTTCTGTCCGAAAAGGGGCGCTGCCGCCTGCCCTTTGAAGAGGCCGCGCGGCTGTTTGAATCCAATACGCCCCAGGCGGCGGCCCGCTGCCTGGAACAGACCCTTGGAGGCTGAACCATGAAGGTACTCTGGCTTTTGAATTTTCTTCCCGCTCCCCTGGCCCGTGCGCTGGATCTGCCGGTGCAGGCCAGTGGCAGCTGGGTGACGGCGCTGTATCAGGCAATGGCGCAGCAGCCGGTGGAGATCATCCTGTGCGCTCATAATTTTGCCGTGACCAGAACCGAGCGCCGTGAAATCGACGATACCGTATACTGGGCTTTCCCCACCGCAGAGGGTGCTTCTGCCCTGAAAAAGGTGCTGGACGCCGAGCAGCCGGAGCTGGTGCAGGTGTTCGGCACCGAAAACGACCACCCGGTGTGGGCGCTGGAAACCTTTGACCCCGAAAAGGTTCTGATCTACATTCAGGGCCTTGCGGGCCCCTGCGGCGAGCACATGGCGGACGGCCTGCCCGAGCGGTTTCTGCGCCGCCAGCCCCTGAAGGAGACGGTCACCGCCCGGTTCGGCGGGGCCACCGTGTATCAGCTGCGCCAGCGGCTTCTGGATCAGGGCGAGGCGGAGAAAAAGGTCTTTGCCCTTGCCCGGAACGTGCTGGGCCGCACCGAATGGGACAAGGCCTTCACCGCTTCGGTGAATCCACAGGCCCGCTATTACAAATTGAACGAGATTCTGCGTGCGCCCTTTTACTCCGGCGGCTGGCAGCGGGATCCGCTGCGCCGGCCCCGCATTTTCGTGAGCCAGGGCAACACCCCGCTGAAGGGTCTGCACCGGGTGATCGAGGCGTTGCCCGCCATCGCCGCCCGGTACCCGGACGTGCAGGTGGATGTGGCTGGCTGGCCCCCGCCCCGCAAGGGTGCGCTGCTGCAGCCGGTGATGAATTGGCTGGCGGAGTATCCCGGTTATCTGGACCAGCTTGCCCGCCGTCTGGGCGTGGCGGACCGCATCCGCTACACCGGCGTGCTGAACGCCGAAGCCATGAAAACCTGCTTTTTGCAGAGCAGCGTCTTTCTGCTGCCCAGCAGCCTGGAAAACAGCCCCAATTCGCTGGGCGAGGCAATGCTTCTGGGCATGCCCTGCGCCGCCGCGAACGTGGGCGGCGTGCCCAGTATGCTGGAGGACAAGAAGGAGGGCCTGCTGTTCGACCCTGCCCGGCCCGATCAGATGGCGCAGGCGGTGCTTGCCCTGCTGGACGACCCCGCCGGGGCCGAGGCCATGGGCAAAGCCGCCCGGACCCGGGCCATGGCAGACCACGACCCGAAGGCCATTGCCGCCGCGCAGATGGCTTTGTACAATCAGCTTTGCGGCACGAAGGAGGCAAAACCGTGAACCAGCCCTTGGTAACGGTGCTCATCACCACCTACAATCAGGAGCGCTATATCGGCAAGGCCATCGACAGCGTGCTGGCCCAGAAAACCGATTTTCCCTTTGAAGTTTATATTTCCGAGGACTGCGGCACGGACGGCACCCGCGCCATCCTGCAGGACTACGCGGCCCGCTTCCCGGACATCATCCGGCTGAACCTGCGCGAACAGAACGCGGGCATCAGCCGCAACTGGTACGAGGGCCTGTGCGCCGCGAAGGGCCAGTACGTCTGCACACTGGAGGGCGACGACTGGTGGCGGGATTACCACAAACTGCAAAAGCAGGTGGATTTTCTGCGCGCTCACCCGGACTATCTGGCGGTGAGTCACACCCTGCTGCTCACCGATGATGCGGGCAACACCTACGGCACCCTGCCGGACGATCCCCGCATTCTGGGCAGGGACGCCACCATGGAGCTGTTTCTGGCCGGCGTGACCTACTCCTGCACCGCCTGCCTTGTGAAGAACATCTTCGACCCGGCGGACAGGGAACTTTATGACTATGTGACCGCCAACCGCAGCATCGCAGACTTTGCGTTGTGCATGCTGTATCTGGACAAGGGCAGGGTGTTCGTAATGAACGAGGCGCTCTCCGCCTACCGGGTGGCGGGCACCGACCAGAACCACCAGAACTACAACGGCACCCAGAGCGCACTGAAAAAATACGCCGATTTTCTGGACGTGGTAAACACCAGCCGCCGCTACTGGAAGGGCAAGTATCCCTTTGCCAAATGCCTGTGCGCCGGCAGCTTTTACCCCTTTATCGACCGGATCAAATACGGCGAGCTGTGGCCCTTTGTGCGGCTGATGGGCCGAATGCCCCTTTCCGCAAAGGTGCTGTTCCCCTTCTATTTCACGGGGCGCTGCCTTTCGCTGGTAGTCCGCAAATTCACGGGAGGGAAAAGCACATGAACCAGCCTTCCTTCAGCGTGATCGTGCCGGTGTACAGGGCCGAGGCCACTCTGGAAAAATGCGCAAACAGCATTCTCCGTCAGGCGCCTGCCGACCTGGAGCTGATTTTAGTGGACGACGGCAGCCCGGACGGCAGCGGCGCACTGTGCGACCGTCTGGCCGAGCAGGACAGCCGGGTTCGGGTGATCCACCAGAAAAACGCCGGGGCCAGCGCCGCCCGCAACGCCGGGCTGGACGCCGCCTCCGGGCGCTATCTGCAATTTGTGGACGCGGACGACTGGGTGCTTCCCGGCCTTTACGAAGCGGCCCTGCCCATTCTGGAACAGGGCGCGGACGTGCTGTTCTTCGGGGTGGAAAATGTGGGTTACATCCCGGAGCCGCCCCTGCCGGACGCAGCGTTTGAGAGCCTTGCCGCGCTGGCGGGTGAGTTTGAGCGGTATCTGGTGACCACCGGCCAGTTCGCGGCCCCCTACAACAAAATCTACAAGGCCCATGTGATCGGCCCGGTTCGCTTTGACCCGGCGCTGAAGATCAACGAGGACCTTCTGTTCAACCTGCTGGCTTTGCAGCGCTGCGGGCCGGTTCGCTTTGTGCCCACCAACTACTACGCCTGTGACCACACCGGCGAGGGCTCGCTCTCCCGGTCGCTGCGGGCGGATCTGCTGGATGCGGAGCAGGCCACCCGGGCGGCGCTGCTGCAGTTCGCCGCCCATTACGGGCTGAACGAAGCGCAGGCCGCCGCGCTGGCCGCTGCCCGGCAGGGCAATGTAGCGGTGGCCCAGATGTCGGTTCTCATGAGCCGCAAGGGGCCCCTTTCCCTGTGGGGATACCGCCGGGCCTTTGCCCGGATGCTGGCGTTGCCGGACGCCCGAAAGGCGCTGGCCGCCTGGCTGGCGGCGGATTCCAACCGGCTGATGGCCCTGCCCTACCGCATCTGCGTGGGGCTGCGGCTGGCCTTTCCCATGGCGCTCTGGTGCTGGCTGCGATGCAGCACCAGCCATGCGCTGTGATTTCATTTTCCCAAGGAGGCAAACATATCTATGGCGGCTGTATTAAGCTGTATCATGCCCGTTTACAACGGGGAGGAATATCTTGAAAAAAGCGTGCAGAGCGTGCTGGATCAGAGCTTTGCCTGGTTCGAGCTGATTCTGGTGAACGACGGTTCCACCGACCGCACCGCCGACCTGTGCGCCGAGTTCGCCCGCAAGGACGAACGGGTGCGGGTGCTGACCCAGACCAACAAGGGCGCGGCGGCGGCTCGGAACGCGGGCATTCAGGCATCCGAAGGGCGCTACATCACCTTTGTGGACGCAGACGACGTGCTGCTGCCCAAGGCCTTTGAAAAGACCGTGCAGGCCATGGAGAACCGGGAGCTGGATCTGGTCAGCTTCAACTTCTCGTTCTGCAGCGACACCGGCTTCACCGAGGCGGTGTACCCCGCCTTTTCCGCCGCCTCGCTGGAGGAGTTCTGGCCCCATTTCATCGAGTATTACCGGGCCAACCAGTTCTTCTCGCTGTGCAACAAGGTCTACCGCACCCAGCTGATCAAGGGGCTGGGCCTTTCGCTGGACGAAACCCTGCGCACCGGCGAGGACATCCAGTTCAACTTCGCCTGTTTTGCCAATCTGGGGAAGATGGAGCATCTGGACGGCATTTATTACGAATACTGGAACCACGCCCAGACCCTGACCCGGGCCGCCACGCTGGACAATATGGAAACCAGCCAGCGGGTGCTGCACGGGGTGCGGCGTTTTCTGGAGCAGTGCGGCCAGAGCGAGCTGTATCCCCAGCTGGCCGCCGCCCAGCTGCCCTGGGACGCGGTGAGCTTTTTCGATCTGCTCACCGATTCCTCCAAGCCCTACACCCTGGAAGAGCGTAAGGTCGGGCTGGAAAAGCTGTTTGCGAACCCCATGTGGCACACCGCCCTGATGACCCGGCTGGAAGGCCGGCAGGGCCTTTACAACGGCTGGCTGCGCAAAGCCGCCGCGAAGAAAAACGCGGGGCGCGCCTTGCTGCCCCTGCGCCTGAAGGGCAAACGCTGATCTGATATTTTTTGATAAGGAGGCATCCCATGCCCGCCATCAGCATCATCACCACCGTATACGACGCAAAGGATTATCTGCCCCTGACCGTGCAGAGCATCCTTGCCCAGAGCTTTGCCGATTTTGAGCTGATTCTCGTGGAGGACGGCAGCCCCAACGGCTGCGGCGAACTGTGCGACGAGCTGGCCAGAACCGATCCCCGCATCCGGGTGGTGCACAAGAAAAACGGCGGCCCCGCCAGCGCGGCCAACGCCGGGCTGGACGCCGCCACCGGCGACTACATCAGCTATGTGGATTCCGACGATCTGCTGCATCCGGATTTCTTAAAAACTCTGTACAACACCGTGAAGGAAAGCGGCTGCCCGCTGGCGGCCTGCGGCGCGGTGTGCATCGACGAAAAAGGCAATTTTCTCAAGCGCGGGGTCACCCTGCCCGAGGAATTTTTAGGCCGTCACGACGCGCTGGAACAGTTTCTGGACGTGTTCAAAAATGGCGGCATGTATTCCATGGTCACCTGGAACAAGCTGTACGACGCCCGGCTTTTTGCAAACGTGCGCCACGACGAGACCATGTTCTACGGCGACGACGCCAACATCATGGACAAAATCTACGACGGCAACGAGATCGTGCTCTCCAACGAGCCGCTTTATTACTACCGCACCCGCACCGGCAGCATGACCGCGCTGGCCTTCTCGGCCAAGCGGCTGGACGATCTTCGCCTGTACGGCGGCTGGGTGGACTTTTTCGCCGGCAAACCCGGCTATGAGGATCTTTCCGCCTGGGCGGTGGCCCGCTACTGGCAGGTGTTCTACCTGTTTTATGTGCACGCCAATCTGGCCGGGCCCATGCCCGCCGAGCTGAAACAGGGCTTTGCGGCGCACAAGAAAAAGCTGAATAAGCTGCTGCCCCGTATCCTCTCGAATCCCCATGTGCCCGGGTTTGAAAAGTTCCGGGCGGTGCTGTTCTGTGTAAGTCCCGCGCTGTGCTACAAGCTGGCGGCGGCCCGGGGAAAAATGGACCGCGAAAAGGAGGCCTGAGCCATGCCCGCGATCAGCGTGATCGTTCCCGTTTACAAGGTGGAGGCGTTTCTGCCCGCCTGTGTGGCGAGCATTCTGGGCCAGACCTTTGCTGACTTTGAGCTGATTCTGGTGGACGACGGCAGCCCGGACGGCTGCGGCGCACTGTGCGACGTCTATGCCGGGCAGGATGCCCGGGTGCGGGTGATCCACCGGCAGAACGGCGGGCTTTCCGCCGCGCGCAATTCCGGCATTGCCGCCGCAACGGGCGAATTTCTCGCCTTTGTGGACTCGGACGATCTGGTGGCCCCGGATTATCTGGAGCGGCTGCACGCCGCCTTGCACACCGCCGGGGCGGATATGGCCCTGTGCGCGGTGGAGGACGTGAACGAGGACGGCTCGCCGCTGGAGCATCCCGAGATCACCGCGCCCGCCGCGGCCGGAAGCTTTTCCGGCAAAGCGCTGCTGGCGGAATTTTTCGGCCCCAATGCCACCTGCTACACGGTGGCCTGGAACAAGCTGTACAAACGCAGCCTGTGGGAGCAGCTGCGCTACCCGGAGGGGCTGATCCACGAGGACGACGCAGTGGCCCACCGGCTGTTTGCCGCCTGCAAGAAGGTGGCCTGCCTGACCGAGCCGCTTTATCGCTACCGGCTGCGACAGGGCAGCATCTGCCGCAGCGGCATCAGCCCCGGCAGCTTTGACGGGGTAACTGCCCACGCGGACTGGTGCCGCTTTTTCCGGGACGAGGGCTTTGACAAGCCCCTGCTGGACAAGGCGCTGGCCGCCTGCTTCCGGCGGTATCTTTCCCTGTGCGCCGGAGTGAAAATCGAGCTGAGCTGGCCCATCGCGGCCCGCTGGCACAGCACGCAGGCAGAGCTGCGCTGCCTTTTGCCTCTTTTGAAAACCTGCGGGGAACTGACCCTGCCTGAAAAGCTCAGCTGCCTGCGCTGGTGCACCCGGCCGCTGCCGCTGCCCCCGAAGAAAGAGCTGCCCCGGGCCGCTCTGCTCATGCCCCCCGCCCTGCCGGTGCCTGCCGTGAAGGGCGGCGCGGTGGAGGGCCTTGCCACCCGTCTGGTGGAGGAAAACCAGACCCGGCGGCGGATGGAGCTGGCGGTGGTCACCGTGCTGGACGAGCAGGCCGCCGTTGCGGCCGCCCGTTTTTCCCAGACGCTGTTCTGCTTTGTGCGCCCCGCTTCGCCTGTGCGCCGGGCGCTGTACAGCCTTACCCGCCGGGTGCGGGCGCTGGCGGGCCGCGGCGTTCACTGGAATGTTTATTACAGCCAGGCCCTGCCCTTTCTCCGGGCGCTGCATCCTGACCACCTGGTGGCAGAGGGCGGCGACCTGACCGGCTGGCAGCAGGTGAGCCGGGCGTTCGGCAAAGAACGCATGGTCGCCCATCTTCACGGGCTGACCCACGCCTCCCCTTTGCTGGATCGCTGCTATGGCCATGTGCTGGCTTTGAGCGAATACATCCGGGGCCAGTGGCTTGCCACCAGCGCCCTCGACCCGAAAAATGCCCTGCTGCTTTACAACTGTGTGCCCGTGGAGCGGTTCGCCGCCCCGCCGGATGCGCAGGCGGTGGAGACACTGCGCCAGCAGCTGGAGCTTTCCGCGGACGATTTCGTGGTGCTGTTCTGTGGCCGGCTGGAGGAGGACAAGGGCGTGCACAAGCTGGTGGAGGCCATGGCCCTGATTCCGGATCCGGCAGTGAAGCTGGTGGTGGTGGGCGGCTCCTTCTTTGCCACTTCCGAAACGACCCCCTTCACCCGGCAGCTGCAAGCGCTGGCAAAGCCGCTGGCCGGGCGCATCCGCTTCACCGGCTATGTTCCGGCTGAGCAGCTGCCCAAATACTATCATCTGGCTCAGGTGACCGTGATGCCCACGCTGGTGGAGGAAGCCGCCGGGCTGGTGGCCGTGGAGGCCATGGCGGCGGGCTGCCCGCTGATCGCCACCCAAAGCGGCGGTCTGCCGGAATACGCCGCGGGCAGCAACGCCATTCTTCTGCCCCGGGATGATTCGCTTCCCGCCGCCATTGCCGAATCCGTTCTGGCCCTGAAGGCCGACCCCGGCCGCCGGGCCGAAATGGCGGCGGCGGGCCGCAGGCGGGCAACGGAATTTTCCGCCCCGCGGTATTACGACGCCTTTTTGCAGGCGTTCCAACAGATGGAGGATGAAACCCATGGACCTGATCAGCGTGATCGTGCCGGTGTATAACGCGCTGGCCACCCTGCCCCGCTGCGCCAAAAGCATCCTGACCCAGAGCCACAGCCGACTGGAGCTGATTCTGGTGGACGACGGCTCCGCCGACGGCAGCGGCGGCCTGTGCGACGCTCTTGCGCTGGCGGATGAGCGGGTCCGGGTGATCCACCAGAAAAACGGCGGCGTTTCCACCGCCCGCAACGCGGGCCTTGCCGCTGCCGCCGGGCGCTGGGTGGTGTTCGTGGACGCGGACGACGCCCTGGCCCCCCATGCGCTGGAAAGCGCGCTGGCCGCGCAGCAGGCAAACCCGGACCGGCTGGTGGTCTGGCCCTTTGCCTGCCAGCCGGAGGCTCTGCCCCAGACCGCCTGCTGCGAGGGCGAGGCTTTTGGAGTGGAAAAGACCGGCTGGATGTATCTGGACTGCTGCCTTTCCATGCCCTGGAACAAGCTGTTTGACCGCCAGCAGATCGAAGCTGCCGCCCTGCGCTTTGACCCGGAGTATTCGCTGGGCGAGGATCTTCTGTTCTGCCTTGCCTACTGCAGGGCCTTTTTCTCCTTGGACGGCGCGGGTTTTTTCAAGCTGCGTGAGCCCCAGACCTTTTACGAAACGGCAGAAAACGAAAACAGCCTGACCCAGCGCTACCGGCCGGATTTCTGCGATTTGTGGATGCGGCTGTTCGGCCGCCTTACGGCGGACTGCGAGCAGGCATTCCACTGCCCCGCCGCCGACCTGACCGCCATCCGCCACAGCTGGGTATGCACCATTGCGGACGGCGTGCAGGATACCCTTGCCCGGGGCGAAGGCGGCAAAGCCGACCGGAAAGCCCGGGCCCGGGCCGTATTGAGCTGGCCCGAAACCGCCGCCCTCTGCGACGCGCTGAAGGCTGCGGGCCGTTTTTCGCCGCTGGCATGGGCCATGCGCCGCCGCAGCCCCGCCCTTGTGGCCCGGCTGTGGAAGCTGCGGGAAAACAGGCCGGATCTGTACGGCAAGCTGGAGGCCATTGGCCAGCGGTTCAGCCGCCCGGCCCGTTTTTGATTTTTTTGCCATGGCATGGTATAATGACATGATATTTTATCGCTTTTTCTTGTCTGATTACGCATCTGATTACGCAATAGAAAGGGAAATACGCTGATGGCCAAGCCCAACGAACAGCAGTGGACCACCGTTGTGAAACCCCGCACCGGCTGGTTCGACATTGATCTGAAAGAACTCTGGCATTACCGGGATCTGGTGACCCTGTTCACCAAGCGCAACTTCGCGGTGATCTACAAGCAGACCATTCTGGGCCCGCTGTGGATTCTGCTGAATCCGCTGATCACCACCATCCTGTTTAACGTGATCTTCGGCGGCATCGCCGGGCTGCCCACCGAGGGCGCGCCCAGCTTTCTGTTCATCATGGCGGGCAACACCCTGTGGACCATGTTTGCCGCCTGCATCAACAACACCGCCAACACCTTTGTGGCAAATGCGGGCATGTTCGGCAAGGTGTATTTCCCCCGCCTGACCATCCCCCTGTCTCAGGTGCTCACCGCGGCGATCAACTTTTTCATTCAGTTTGCCATGTTCCTGGTGTTCTGGGTCATTTTCTTCTTTAATCAGGAAACCTTCGGCGCCCTGACCATGACCGGCTGGGTGGTTTATCTGCCGGTGTGCATCATTCAGGTGATGCTGCTGGGTCTGGCGGTGGGCATCATCGTTTCCAGCCTGACCACCAAATACCGGGATCTGGCCATCGCCGTGACCTTCGGCGTGCAGCTGTGGATGTACGCCACCCCCGTGGTGTACTCCACCACCAGCCTGACCGAGCAGCCGCTGCTGAGCACCATCGTAAACCTGAACCCCATGACCGCACCGGTGCAGGTGTTCCGCATGGCCCTGCTGGGCTGCGGCAGCGTGAGCGTATCCGGCCTGTGGTACAGCCTTGCGGTGACTGCCGTGCTGCTGGTCATCGGCGTGGTGCTGTTCAGCCGCATCGAAAAGACCTTTATGGATACCGTGTAACAGGAGGATTTTTGCCATGTCCAATCACAGCGAGCCGGTACACAGCAAAGAGCCTGTCATTCAGGTATCCGGCGTAAAGAAACAGTATAAGCTGGGCCAGATCGGCGGCGGCACCCTCACCGCCGATCTGCAAAGCTGGTGGGCCCGCATCCGCGGCAAGGAGGATCCCAACCTGCCCATCGGCACCGACACCCGCCTGTTCGGCCAGACCTTCATGGCCCTGAACGGGGTGGATCTGACCGTTTACAAGGGCGAGGCGCTGGGCATCATCGGCCGCAACGGCGCGGGCAAATCCACCCTGCTCAAGCTGCTCAGCCGCATCACCGCCCCCACCGAGGGCGAGATCAAAATCAAGGGCCGCATCGCCAGCATGCTGGAGGTGGGCACCGGCTTCAATCAGGAGATGACCGGCCGGGAAAACATCTACATGAACGGCGCCATTCTGGGCATGACCAAGGCCGAGGTGGATTCCAAGCTGGATCAGATCATCGAATTTTCCGAGTGCGGCGATTTCATCGACACCCCGGTGAAGCGGTATTCCAGCGGCATGTTCGTGAAGCTGGCCTTCGCGGTGGCCGCCCATCTGGACAGTGAGATCATGGTCATGGACGAGGTTCTGGCCGTGGGCGACATGAAGTTCCAGCAGAAGTGCCTGGGCAAGATGAGCGACGTGGCGGGCCAGGAGGGCCGCACCGTTCTGTATGTGAGCCACAACATGAGCACCATCCGCCAGCTGTGCACCCGCTGCGTGGTGCTGGACAAGGGCAAGGTGATCTTCGACGGCAACGTGGACGACGCCATTGCCGTTTATATGGACACCACCGACGTGAACGTGGTGGACTATGACCTGCGCGAGATCGGCCGCATGAACACCAGCGCCGGCAAGCGGCTGCGGGTGGAGCGGCTGACCTTTCTGGACAAGGAAAGCAGCGTGTTTGCCGCCGGCGAGCCTTTGCGCATCCGCATCGACTGGCAGGTCATGCAGCACTTCGACGCGGTGAACATGAAACTGAACTTCCATTACCGGGATTCCACGCCCATCGGCATCACCCATCCCATCACTTTGGGCGAGGCCAGGCCGGGCCAGCGCTACTCCACCGTGTTCACGGTGGACACCTCCATCTTCAGCGAGGGCCAGTATTTCTTCTATCTGGACGTGTTCGAGCGGGAGCTGGCCAACGCCGCCTGCCTGGACAAGCCCGCCCAGGAATTTGCCTTCGAGATCACCAACATGGACCGCACCCTGCCGGAGTGGTCCAGCGGCTGGGGCCACATCCACTTCCCGCCGGTGACCGTCGAGTCCAGCGAGGTGCTGTAAATGGAGCGCCCCAATTTATACATCTGCCACACCGCCTATCAGGTGCTGGTGGACATGGTCCGGGCCATGGAGGACGCTGTGCCCCCGGAGCTTATTTTGAGCAGTGTCATCCCAAACACCGAAGAACTGGCCGGGCGGCTTTCCGCCACCGGCCTGTTCCGCTGTGTACGGGTTTTTGACGAACTTGCCTGCGGCAATGCCATTCAGCAGGGTTTTCTGCGCACGCTGCTGCTTCAGCGGGTGATGGGCCGCCGCAATGTGGAAAAATATTACGGCTTTTCCATCCGCCCGCAGGATTACAACGCCATTTACATTCACAACGACTGGAGCGTTCTGGGCCGGTATCTGCAGGATCTGAAAGCGCCTTACATCCTCTGTGAGGATACCATGGCCAGCACCTGCCGCCCGGAGCACCCCATCATTGACGAACAACGAAAGCTGCCCCACTTCAGGCTGCGGCAGAAATTCTGCTATGGCTATCTTTACTGGGGCGATTACAAACGGGTCACCGCGGTGGAGACTGAGTGCGCTGCAAAAACCGGCCTGTTCCCCGAAAAGCTGCGGGAGGATTCCAAGTCGGATCGGTTCCACCGGCTGACCGCCGACCAGAAGGCCCTGATTCGTCAGGTATTCCTGACCCGGCCTCTGCCGGAAAAGGCCGAGGGCGCGGTGCTGTTTCTGCCCCGGGACTTTGTGCCGGACGGTCTTTTGGACAGCGAGACCCAGAAAAAGATGTTCGCCGCCGTGGTAAAGGCCCACTGCTCCGACGGGCCGCTCTTTCTCAAGACCCATCCCCGGGATACCTTCGATTACTCCACGCTGTTCCCGGACGCGGTCATTCTGGAGCGCACCATGCCCAGCGAGGTGCTGAACTTCGCGCTGCCCTTCCGGTTCAAAAAAGCCGTGACGGTGGAATCCACCGTATTAAAGGCGCTGGAAGTGGCGGACGAAAAGCTGGAGCTGAGCCTCAGCGAGGCGCTGGCCCTGCTCCGCTGAGCCTTTTTTTGTGAAAAGAGCGCCGTGCGCTCATAATTTGTTCATACCAAGGCTTTACTATGAAATCAGGCGGCCCGCTTCATCGTTTTTATTGCGGGCCCGCAAGGAGGTTGTTCCTATGAAAATCATCGGCGTGATCCCCGCCCGGTACCAGTCCAGCCGGCTGCCCGGCAAGCCCCTGGCCGACATTCTGGGCAAACCCATGATCTGGTGGGTCTATCAGGCAGCAAAAAAATGCGAAAAGCTGGACGATCTGGTGATTGCCACCGACGACGAGCGGATCATGGAGGTCTGCCGCCAGTACGAGATGCCCGCTCTCATGACCCGTGCCGACCACGACACCCCCACCGCCCGCATCCACGAGGTGAGCTGCATGCTGGACGCGGATCTGTATCTGCAGATCATGGGCGACGAGCCGCTGATCGACGCCCGGGCCTTTGATCTGATCCTGCCGGACAGCCTGCCCGAAGACCCCTACTATGTGGCGGGTGTGACCAACATCATGGACCACCCGGCAGATGTGATCGACTTCTCCAACCAGAAGGTGGCCTGCAATGCCCGCCGGGAGATTCTGCTGATCTCCCGCAGCCCCATCCCCTACCCCAAGGGAACGGCGGATTTTGAATACGAAAAAATCACCGGCATTCAGCTGTTCAGCAAAAAGGCGCTGGATTTCTATGCTGCCACCCCCAAGAGCGCGCTGGAAAAAGCCGAGGAAAACGACCTGATGCGCTTCATCGAAAACGGCCACACGGTGCACGCGGTGGTCTCCCCCTACAAGACGGTTTCGGTGGACACCCCAAAAGACGTGGACATCGTATGTGAGATCCTGAAACAGCGCGGCAACTGAATGAATGCCGGGAAAGGAGCTGCTCTATGTACAACCTGAAACTTCTGGACTGCACCCTGCGTGACGGCGGGTACATCAACGACTGGCGCTTCGGCTACGAAAACATCCGCGACATTGTGCGCAGCCTGGTGAAGGCGGGCACCGACATCGTGGAGGTGGGCTTTCTGCGCAACGTGGACTACGACCCGGACTGCACCCGCTGGAACACGGTGGCCGAACTGAAGAAGATTCTGCCCGCCGACCGGAAAAACGTGATGTTCAGCGGCATGGCCCTGCACAACTTCTACGACATCGACAAGCTGGAGCCCTGGGACGGCACCGGCATCGACCTGATTCGGGTGACCTTCCACGACTACGACATCGAGGAGGGCCTTGCCTTCTGCCAAAAAGCCCAGGACAAGGGCTACAAGATCAGCTGCAACCCCATCAACATCATGGGCTACTCCGACGCGGGCGTGCTCTGGCTGGTGGAGCAGGTGAACAAGATCCATCCCTACGCCTTCTCCATCGTGGATACCTTCGGCAGCATGCGCCAGCAGGATCTGGACCGGATCGTGAGCCTGGTACACAACAATCTGGCCAAGGACATCACTCTTGGCCTGCACCTGCATGAGAACATGGCCCTGAGCTCCAGCCTGGCCCAGAGCTTTGTGAACAAGCACCTGAACCGGGACGTGATCGTGGACGCAAGCCTTCTGGGCATGGGCCGCACCCCTGGCAACCTGTGCATCGAGCTGATCGCTGACTACCTGAACCTGAACTTCGGCAAGCAGTACGACATCGACTGCATGCTGGACGCCATTCAGGACCAGATCATGCCCATTCGGGAGAAGGAGCCCTGGGGCTATTCTCCGCCCTACTTCCTGTCTGCCCGGTACAACCTGCACCGCAACTACGCCGAGCATCTGCTGGGCAAGGGCGATCTGTCCAACCGGGACATCAACCACATCCTGAGCCGCATCGCCCCGGAGAAAAAGACCGCCTTCGACGCCGCCTACGCGGACGAGCTGTATGCCCAGTACAAGGGCAGCGCGCTGGACGATGCCGCCGACCGGGCAAAGCTGAAAGAGCTGCTGGCCGGCCGGAAGATTCTGGCGCTGGCCCCCGGTCAGACGCTGGACACCCACCGGCAGGCCATCGAGGCCTATATCGCCGAAAACAACCCGGTGGTCATCAGCGCCAACTTTGTGCCGGAGCATTACAAGGCGGATTTCGCCTTCTTCACCAACGGCAAGCGGTTTGAAAAGCTGGAAGGCTGCCCCTGCGCGGTGATTGCCACCAGCAACCTGCAGGGCGAAGCGGACTACCGGCTGGACTACAACAGTCTGGCCGGCGCCTTCGACAAGGGCTCCAACAGCCTGATCATGCTGCTGCATCTGCTGGCAGCGCTGGGCGTGGAGGAGGTATCCATCGCCGGCGCGGACGGCTACGGCCCCGGGGACGACAACTACTGCGACCCCCGCATGAAGAACCACACCCTGCGGGGCGCGGACTACAACCACGCCATGGCCGAGGCCATCCGGGCTCAGGCGCTGCGCGTAGAGTTCGTAACCCCCAGCTACTACGAAAAGGAGTAACATGCCCATGCAGACCAAACTGCTTGTGCTGGACGTGGACGGCACCCTCACCGACGGGGGGCTGTATCTGGATTCCACCGGCAACGAAACCAAAAAATTTACCGTGAAGGACGGCGCGGGCCTTGTGATCGCCCGCACCGCCGGCATCAAGGTGATGATCCTCACCGGCCGGGAAAGTGAACCGGTACGCCGCCGGGCCGAAGAGCTGCATCTGGACTACTGCGTGCAGAACTGCAAAAAGAAGGCCGAGTATCTTGCCGCCTTTCTGGCCGAACAGGGCCTTGCCCGGGAAGAGGTGGCCTATGTGGGCGACGACTGGAACGACATGGCGGCCATGAAGCTGTGCGGTTTTGTGGCCTGCCCTGCCGACGCTGCCGCCGAGGTAAAGGCCATTGCCCACTACGTCTGCCCCCAGAAGGGCGGCGAGGGCGCGGTGCGCGGCGCGGTGGAGAAGCTTTTGAAGGACGCGGGCTGTTTTGAGCAGGCCGTGAACGCCGCCTTCGGCGCGGGGGTGTGAGCCCATGTACGAAGCACTGAAGCAGGCGGTATGGGCCGCCAATCTGGCCCTGCCCAAAGCCAACCTCTGCCTTGCCACCTGGGGCAATGCCAGCCAGGTGGACCGGGATGCGGGCGTGTTTGCCATCAAACCCTCCGGCGTGGACTACGACAAAATGCGCCCGGAGGACATGGTGATTGTGAGCCTTGCGGACGGCAGCGTGGTGGAGGGCGAGCTGCGCCCCTCCTCCGACACCAAAACCCATCTGGAGCTGTACCGGGCCTTCCCGGCCATCGGCGGCGTGGTGCACACCCACAGCCGGTGGGCCACCGTCTTTGCCCAGGCCGGGCGCCAGATCCCGGCGCTGGGCACCACCCATGCCGACACCTTTTACGGCCCGGTGCCCTGCGCCCCTGCCCTGACCAGAGAGCAGGTGGAGGGCGATTATGAGACCAGCACCGGTCTGGTGCTGGCCGCTGCCTGCGCGGAGCACTATGAAGCCGTTCCCGCCGGGCTGGTAAAGGGCCACGGCCCCTTCACCTGGGGCAAAAACGCGGCGGATGCGGTGGAGCATGCCATCATTCTGGAAGAGGTGGCCATGATGGCCTACCACAGTCTTGCGCTGGGTGCACAGCCGGTGGACGATTACCTGCTGAACAAGCACTACCTGCGCAAGCACGGCCCGGGGGCCTACTACGGCCAGTCGGGCAAGTAAATCACGGGCCAGGCCCGAACGGAAAGGGTTTTCCCATGGAAAAACTTCTCACGCAACTCAAAACGCACCGCCGCCTTCTGGGCGGCGCTGCGCTGCTGGCTGTGGCCTTTTTCATCTTTGCCTGTATCTGGCTCACCCAGGTGCGGGGCAACGGCGAAAAAAGCCGCAGCTGGATGATCAATGACCAGTTCAGCGAGTTTGCCCTCATCGACGATACCGTGACTCAGGACTTCGTCTGCGACCGGGACCTGCTGTACATGGGCTTTGCCTTCAAGGTGCAGAAGGCGGGCGACGAAGGCCCCGCCGGTGTGCTGGAGCTCACCCTCACCGATCTGGACACCGGCGAGGTGCTGGCCACCAGCGAAGGCGACATGAGCAATATTCTGGACACCACCGAGGCCTACTACACCACGCTGGGGCTTTCCCAGCCGGTGGAGCTGACCTCCTTTGGTGAGCGGCACTATCGGGTGACTCTGACCGCTCACTACACCGGCGAGGGCCGTCTGCTCATCGGTTACACCCCCACTGCAAACGAAGCGGGTCTGGGGCTGACCGTGAACGGCCAGCCCACCGAGGGCATGCTGGCCATTCTGGGTGTATATGCTCAGATCGGCGGTTTTCTGACCAAATTCTACTGGGTCATTGCCCTGCTGGCGCTGGTTCTCATCGGGGCCGGCTGGTGGCTGTTCACCGGGCAGAAGTGCCCGCTGCACCGGATGGTGTTCTGCTTCGTGCTGGCACTGGGCATTCTGTTCAGCATGGTGCTGCCCCCCTATTCCGCGCCGGACGAGCAGTTCCACATCAACCAGAGCTTCACGCTGGCCTCCACCATCTATGACCCGCACCTGCCCATTGCGCAGAGCCAGATCCACAGCACCATCCGACGCCCTTCGGATCAGGACGTGATCGTGCAGGATGGCGAAACCACAGTATTCACCTGGCAGCATATTGCCAAGAATCTGCTTACCACCAGCCCCGATCCCTTCACCGCCACCCACGACTTCGATGAATATCAGGTGGACTCCAGCTACACCATGTACTGGATCAGCGCGCTTGGCGTGCTGGCGGGCTTTCTGCTGCGGCTGGGGTTCATCCCCACCCTGTTCCTGGGCAGGCTGACAAACCTTCTCTTCTTCGCATTTCTGGCCTCCTGGGCGGTGAAGCGCACCCCGGTGGCAAAGGCGGTATTCGCCACAGTGGCCCTGCTGCCCATGACGCTGCACCTTGCCGCCTCCTACAGCCGGGATTCCAACCTGCTGGCGCTCTGCCTTCTGTTCGCGGCGCTGGTGCTGGATCTGGCTTTCGGCCCGACGGAAAAAATCAGCTGGAAGCAGCTGATTCTGCCCGCACTGGCCGGGCTGCTGATCGTGCCCTCCAAAATCGTATATTTCCCGCTGGCACTGCTGGTCTTTCTGATCCCCGCCGCCCGCCTGGGCCGGTTTTCCAAGGCGATCAAGGGCGGTTTCCTTGTGCTGTGCATGGTGGTGTTTCTGTCCAGCGCGGGCGGAACGCTGACGCTGGGCGGCTTTGTAAACGGCGATACCCCGGTGGCCGCAGGCGCGGCCTCCTCCAGCGCGGCTGTGCAGGAAGCGGAACCGGCCGCAAGTGTAGCCGCGGAGTCTGAATCCGCCCCCGCACTGGAAAGCACAGCCTCCTCCGGCGAAACCGCCGTGGCGGATTCCGCCCCGCAGCCTGCCTCGGAAGAGCCCGTGCAGGACGACAGCGTGTGCTATTCGCTGCCCTATATTCTCAGCCATCCGCTGGACACCGTGGAGCTGCTCATCCGCTCGGTGGTGGAGTACGGCGAGCACTATGTGAAAACACTGGTGGGCGGCACCCTGAGCTACTTTGACCCGGGCGTGCAGATCGCCTGGACCTGGGTGGCCGCACTGCTGATTCTGCTGGTTCTGGCCTGGCTGCAGCCCGGCTTTGAGCTTCCGGTCTGGGCCAAGACGGTCTGCCTGCTGATCGGCCTTGCCTGCTGTGGGCTGGCGGTGCTGGGCTGCGTCTCCTGGACGCCCACCTACTACACCACCATTTACGGTCTGCAGGGGCGGTATTTCCTGCCGGTGCTCAGCCTTTTGCTGCTGGCCCGGCCCAGACGCCTGCTGCTGCAAACCGATTTCACCCGCGGCCTTGTGTACGCTGTGACGCTGGTGGACATTCTGGTCGTGTTCAATGCTTTTCTTTCCATTCTGGCCCGGTAAAGGGCCAAACGCCATCCGTTAAGGAGTACGATATTTTATGGATTACAAGCAAATTCCCGTGATCATTCCCTCTCTGGAGCCGGACGAAAAGCTGCCCCGCCTGCTGGAGCAGCTGCACAAAGCGGGTATTCAGAACATCGTTCTGGTGGACGACGGCAGCGGCCCTGCCTACGCCCATTTCTTTGAGGAAGCGCAAAAACGCTGGGGCTGCCCGGTGCTGCGTCATGCAGTGAATCTGGGCAAGGGGCGGGCGCTGAAAACCGCCTTCAACTACTGCCTGAACACCTGGCCGGATGCCCCCGGCTGTGTGACCGCCGATTCCGACGGCCAGCATACCCCCGCCTGCATTCTGAAGGTGATGAAGGCCCTGACCGACCGGCCGGACGCACTGATTCTGGGCTGCCGCAACTTCGACGAGAAGGACGTGCCGCTGCGCTCCAGCTTCGGCAACAAGTGCACCCGCTTTGTGTTCAAGGCGCTGGTGGGCCTTGCCATCACCGATACCCAGACCGGCCTGCGGGCCATTCCCACCGCCTTCATGAAAAAGCTGATGCACACCGGCGGCGAGCGGTTCGAGTTCGAGTCCAACATGCTCATCGACACCAAGGACGCCGGAGTGCCCATCGTGGAGGTACCCATCGAAACGGTTTACATCGAAGAGAACAAGACCAGCCATTTCAATCCGCTGAAGGACTCGGCCCGCATCTACGCGGTGTTCGGCAAGTTTTTGTTCTCCTCCCTCTCCTCCAGCGTGGTGGATCTGGCGCTGTTCAGCCTGTTCTGCTTCCTGCTGGCGCCGGTGGTTTCCGGTACGCTGTACATCACGCTGGCCACCGTGTGCGCCCGCGTGATCTCAGCCACCTACAACTATCTGCTGAACTACAAGATTGTGTTCAAGAGCCGGGAAAACCACGGCATGGCCGCCGGCAAGTATTTCCTGCTGGCCGTGATTCAGATGGCCTGCTCCGCCGGTCTGGTCAGCCTGCTGTATGCCCTCACCGGCGGCTTCTCCGAGCTGGTGATCAAGATCTGCGTGGACGTGTTCCTGTTCTTCATCAGCTTCCAGATTCAGCGGGAATTCGTTTACAAAAAGCGCGGCGCGTAACGCGGCCCGCACACGGGAGGTTCGCTTCGTGACCATCTGTTTTTTCTCCGCCCAGTATCTGCCCACGGTGGGCGGGGTGGAGCGCTATACCTTCAATCTGGCCCGCCGGGTGGTAAACGCAGGCCACAATGCCATTGTGGTAACCAGCGCCCTGCCCGGCCTGCCGGATACCGAAACCGACGAACACGGCATACGGATTATCCGGCTGCCGGTGTGGCCGCTGATGAACGGCCGGTTCCCGGTTTTAAAGCCCGGCAAGGCCTTCCGGGCGCTGGCAGCGCAGCTGTGGGCAACGCCCATTGATTTCTGCCTGATCAACACCCGCTTTTACATCAGCAGCCTGTATGCGGCCCGGCAGTGCAAAAAGCGGGGTATCCCCGCCATTGTGGTGGATCATTCCACTGGCCATCTGCCCATGGGCAGTCCGCTGCTGAACGCGGCCGGGGCGTTTTATGAGCATCTGGCGGCCGCCTGGCTGAAGGCCTGCGGGCCCCGCTTCTTCGGCGTGAGCCGGGCGGTATGCCACTGGCTGGAGCACTTCGGCATTCATCCCGCCGGCCAGCTGTACAACGCGGTGGAGCCTTCCGAGGTTCGGGCGCTGGCCCACGCGCCGGACGCGGTGGACTGGCGGGCCCGGCTGGGCCTTCCGGCTGAGGAAAAGCTTGTGGTTTTTCTGGGCCGGGTGATCCCGGAAAAGGGCGTGGCCGAGCTGGTCGACGCTTTTTCTTCCGCCGGGCTTTCCGGGTGCAGCCTGGTGGTGGCCGGCGACGGCCCGCTGCTGCCCAGGCTGCGGGAAAACTGCCCGCCCGGCGTGCATCTGGCAGGGGCAGTGCCTTATGCCCAGGCCATGCAGCTGCTGGCCCAGGCCCAGCTGTACTGCCTGCCCACCTATTACGCCGAGGGATTTCCCACCACCTTTCTGGAAGCGGCTGCCTGTGGATGCCCCATTCTGACCACCCGCACCGGCGGAAGCGATGAGCTTCTGCCGGACGAAAGCTACGGCATCCAGCTGGACGGAGTGGACTCCACCTCCCTTGCTGCTGCCCTGAAATCCTGCCTGACGGACGATGCCTGGCGCTGCGAGGCTGCCCGGAAAACCGCTGCCCGGCTGGAGGAACACTTCACCTGGGACGCTGTGACCCGTGAGCTGCTGCGGCTTGCCGGCGCACAATAACCTGACTGCAAAGGAATTATAACGTTATGTCTAAGCTATTGATCGTGATCCCTGCCTACAACGAGGAGGGCAACATCGTTCACGTGGTGAACGAGCTGGTGGCCCATTACCCCCAATACGATTACGTTGTGGTAAACGACGGCAGCCGCGACCACACTGCGGCGCTGTGCCGCCAGAACGGCTTCCGGCTGATCGACCTGCCGGTGAATCTGGGGCTGGCCGGCGCGTTCCAGACCGGGCTGCGCTACGCCGCCGAAAACGGCTACGACTGTGCCCTCCAGTTCGATGCAGACGGTCAACACAAGCCGGAATACATCCAGCCCATGCTGGATGAGCTGGAAAGCGGAGCCGATATTGTGATCGGCAGCCGGTTCCTCACGGTGAAAAAGCCCAAAAGCCTGCGCATGCTGGGCAGCTACCTGATCAGCTGGGCCATCCGCCTCACCACCGGCCAGGCCATCTGTGACCCCACCAGCGGCATGCGCATGTTTAACCGCCGCATGGTGGAGGAATTCGCCCTGAACCTGAACTACGGCCCCGAGCCGGACACCATCAGCTATCTGATCAAAAACGGCGCTGTGGTGCGGGAGATTCAGGTGCAGATGGGCGAACGGCTCACCGGCACCAGCTATCTGAATTTCACCCGTTCCATCCAGTACATGCTCAAGATGGGCCTTTCGATTTTACTGATCCAGTGGTTCCGCAAGCGGGAGCCCGTGAATAACTACTACCCGGAAAGGAGAAACTGAACGCCATGTCCCCACTGCTTCCCCTCGCGCTGCGCGCACTTTTGATTTGCGGCAGTCTGTGCACCACCCTGTTCATTCTTCGCCGGGTTCGCCAGGCAAAGGTGCAGATTGAAGATTCCATCTTCTGGCTGCTGTTTTCTGCCTGCCTTCTGTTTTTAAGCCTGTTCCCGGAGATCACCACCTGGGTGGCGCGCAAGTTCGGCTTTGTGAGCGAGATCAACGTGGTGTATCTTGCCATTATCTTCCTGTTGCTGATCAAGCAGTTCTATATGTCGGTACGGCTCAGCCAGATGGATTCCAAGCTGAAAAGCCTGGCTCAGAAGGTGGCGTTGAACGAGGAAAAAATCGAGCGGGGCAAGCTGGACCTGTGATCCGGTGCGCCGTTGTGTTTCTGAGTCGTTTATGGTATAATAAAATATAATATATATCAACCGACTGGAGGGTTTTTACAATGGCATATACCCCGAAACTGACCTACAAGGGCAAGCCTTTGGTCCGCTGCGGCAACGAAATCTACTACGGCAGCCTGGCTGATCCTTTTGTGATTTTTATGCAGATCCTCACCGAAAAGGAAGAACAGGGCATGAAGATGGCCGATAAGATCCATGTGATCCTCATGAGCACCGATTCTTCCAAGCCTCTGCCCGAGCGTGTGGTCAAGCAGAGCAGCAAGACCGGCCTGTATACCGCTCTGGAGATCGGCTCCATGTGGCTGGAGCGCGCTTTGAAGGAAGCGCCCGCCAAGAAGTGATCCCTGCTCCCGGGACCATATCAAAAGCAACGCGCGCTGTTCCGGGCTGGAACAGCGCGCTATTTTGTTGCCCCGCAGCCTGCCGGGGCATGGCTTCGTAAGAAAGGATGGATGCAGTAAGATGCCGTTTCCACATTTTCACCGGACAGCCGGGGGCGGTCAGGTGGATTTTTCCAGCCCCAATATCCGCCGCAGTGTTCTTGCCGTAACCGCTCCCATGCTGGTGGCGCAGCTTCTGAACCTTTTGTATAACATCGTGGATCGGATCTACATCGGCAAGATTCCCGGTCAGGGCACGCTGGCCCTTGCCGGACTGGGGCTGTGTTTCCCGGTGGTCACGCTGATCACCGCATTTTCCAATCTGTTCGGTGTGGGCGGTGCTCCGCTGTGCTCCATTGCCCGTGGCCAGAAGGATCTGAAAACCGCCCGGGCCATCATGGCCAATTCCTGGTTTATGCTGGTGGTATGCGGCGTTGTGCTTACGGTGCTTGGCATTGCACTGCACAAACCCCTGCTCTATCTGTTCGGCGCCAGCGACGATACCTATCCGGTGGCAGCGCAGTATATGACCATTTATCTGCTGGGCACGGTGTTTGTGATGATTTCGCTGGGGTTGAATCCCTACATCAACAGCCAGGGCTTTGCCCGCATCGGCATGCTCACAGTGCTGCTGGGTGCGGTGACCAATATTATTCTGGACCCCATTCTGATTTTCGGGCTGGGGCTGGGCGTACGGGGAGCAGCCATCGCCACCGTGTTTTCCCAGCTGCTTTCCGCCATCTGGGTAATGCGATTTCTCACTGGCCCAAAAGCGGAGCTGCGGCTGATTCTGCGCGGCTTTCGGCCGGATGGCCGACTGATCCGGCGTATCGTGGCGCTGGGCACCTCCACCTTTGTGATGTCCTTTACCGACAGCCTGGTTCAGGTGGTCTGCAACTCCACCCTGCGGGCCTACGGAGGGGATCTGTACATCAGCGTGATGACGGTGATCAACTCGGTGCGACAGATCGCCCAGACCCCTGCACTGGCCCTTTCGGACGGCGGTTCCCCGGTGATCAGCTACAACTACGGGGCCCGAATGGCCGGCCGGGTGCGCGCCGCAATCCGCTTCATGACGCAGCTGGGCTTCGGCTACACCCTGCTGATCTGGGCGCTGATCTCCCTGTTCCCCGCGGCTTTTATCCGTATCTTCAATCAGGATCCGGAGCTGCTGGCCGCTGCGGTGCCTGCGCTGCAGATCTACTTTTTCGGCTTCTTCATGATGGCCTTTCAGTTTTCCGGCCAGAGTGTGTTCAAATCGCTGAACAAGGCAAAACTGGCCATCTTCTTTTCCCTGCTGCGCAAGGCCATCATCGTGGTGCCCCTTACCCTGCTTCTGCCCCACGTGGCCGGTCTGGGCGTGAAGGGGGTATTTCTTGCCGAGCCTGTTTCCAACTTTGTGGGCGGCCTTGCCTGCTACATTACCATGCGGCTCACCGTGATGCCGGAGCTTTCGGCCATGGAGCGTGCCAGATCCGCCCGGTAAATGGCATCTGTGCCGTTTTTTGCCTTTCAAAGGAAACCTTGCATTCCGAACAGGAAAATCGATTTTACAGCAAAAACGCCCTGCATCCGCAGGGCGTTTTCTTTGTCCGTAAAGGCAGCAAAAAGCGGCGGATGGCTTTTGCCATCCGCCGCTTTCTATTTGTTTGATCCGGCAATCAGAGGATTACTCGTTCTCCTCGGTGCAGTCGCCGCACTCGCAGTCCTCGCCGCACTCGCTGAATTCGATCTCGAACTCGGCGCCGCAGTTGCCGCAGCAGACCTGCTCGTTCAGCAGGGTGTCCTCATCCACAACGGTCACAGCGCCGCAGTTGGGGCAGGTCAGCTCGTACTCGGCTTCCACTTCCTCGTCCTCGTCGTCTTCCTCTTCGTCGTCCTCGTCCTCGTCGTCGCCGAACACGGCTTCTTCCAGGTCGTCCATATCCTCGTCCATGGCATCCAGCTCATCGTAGACCTGGTCCAGGTCGTCGTCCATATCGGCCACGGTGTCGCACAGATCCTCCAGCAGGTCGTACATGGCCTTCAGTACCTTGCCTTCCTTGCTGTCGCCAATCTCCAGACCCTCCATCAGGCCCTTCAGGTATGCAGCACGCTCTTTCAGTTCCATTGTTCATTCCTCCTTTGAAGAAGTATCAAACATTTTTATGACCACGCCCTCGCTGCCCAAAAACGGCGGCGCGGCGCTCACACTGGGTAAAACAAAACCCGGGCGGCGGCAAAGCCGCCGCCCAGGTGGATGCGATCAGGATGAAGCCTTATGATCAGGCGCGCTCCATGTACTCGCCGGTTCGGGTGTCCACACGGATCATGTCGCCCTCGTTGATGAACAGAGGCACGCGGATCTCGGCGCCGGTCTCCAGCTTGGCGGGCTTCAGGGTGTTGGTGGCGGTGTTGCCCTTGAAGCCGGGCTCGGTCTCGGTGACCTGCAGCACAACAAAGTTGGGAGCCTCCAGGCCGAACACGTTGCCCTTGTAGCTCAGGATCTTAACCATCTCGTTCTCCTTCACGAACTTGAAGGAATCGGACAGATCATGCTCGTTCAGGGGGATCTGCTCGTAGGTCTCGGTGTCCATGAAGTAGTACAGGCCGCCGTCCTCGTACAGGTACTGCATCTCACGGCGCTCGATGAAGGCGGTGGGGAACTTGTCGCTGGGGTTGTAGCTCTTCTCGGTCACGGCACCGGTGATCACGTTCTTGGTCTTGGTGCGCACGAAGGCAGCGCCCTTACCGGGCTTAACATGCTGGAACTCCACAACCTGGAGCACGTTGCCATTCTCTTCAAAAGTTACGCCATTGCGAAAATCGCCTGCAGAAATCATAAATGATCCTCCAATTAAAATTTATTCTGGCCCGGCCAAACCGGCCTTGCGCTGCCAGCGCCGCGACCTGGCTGCCCGCTGCTTGCAGGGCAGCGATGCGGCGCGGGCATTCACTGACATATCTGTTATTATTCTACCCCAGAAACGGCTATTTTTCAAGCCCTTTCTTGGCCTTTTCGGCCCGTGGGGCAGGCCTTCGGGCTCACTTGCCCAGGCTCTGGTAATACCGCTTCATGGTGGCTGCGTCCTCGGCCTGCGTGCCGGCGGATTCACAGATGATCACCGGCGAAAGCCCCCGCTCGTAGCACAGCTCCAGCAGCGGCTCAAAGTCCGGCCCGTAGACGGTGTCTGCGAAGGTCAGGTGCTGCTTTTCGCCGCCGGTGGTGTATTCGATCTTGCTGAAGTGCACATGGAAGCGGCTGGCCCGCTCGTCCCCCAGCACCTCGCCCATCCGATCCAGAATGGCGGCATAGTCCTGTTTGGTTTTGATGGAGCCCTGATCCCGGGCATTCAGGTGGCCGAAGTCGATGCAGGGGGTGATGCGCTTGTCCACCCCGCACAGGGCCAGAACCTCGTCCAGCGTGCCCAGCTGGCCCACCTTGCCCATGGTCTCGGGGCAGAGCACGATGTCAGAGAAACCGGCCTCGTCCACCGCCGCCACAATGCGGTGCATGGTGTCCAGCGCCTTTTCCAGCGCGGCTTCCCGGCTCTGTTTGCCGCAGCTGCCGGAGTGGAAGATCACCCGCTGGCCGCCCAGCGCCCGGATGGCCGCCGCGCTCTGCAAAATGTAATCCACACTGTTCAGGCGCTTTTCCTCTTCCAGGCTGCTCATGGAGATGTAGTAAGGCGCGTGCAGGCTGAAATAGATGCCGTGCACCGCCGCCTGAGCGCGGATCTTGGAGGCAAGCTCCTCCTTGATGCGCACGCCCCGGCCGCACTGGTACTCAAAGGCGTCCAGGCCCATTTTCGCGGTGTATTCCGGCACCTGCACACTGTTTTTATATCCCTGCTCGGCAAAGCTCTGGCTGGTGCCGGCGGTTCCGAATAAGATGCTCACAGAAGCTTCCCTCCCTTTTTGAAATAGCGGGCCAGAAAGGGCTTTTCCAGCCGGCGCTTGAAACGGATTCCCTTTTTGAAATCCTCATACATGGGCTGCACCACCAGCGCCGGAATGCCATACAGCGCACCGGCCAGCCGGTCGGTGAACAGCTGGTCGCCCACAATGGCCATCTGGCCTTTGGGTACTCCGAACTTTTTGCGGGCCCGGGCCAGACCGAAGGTGAGCGGCTTGCAGCTCATGGCCACATAATCCAGCCCGATGGCCTGCGCAAAGGGGCGCACCCGTTCCTCGTTATTATTGCTGGCAATGGCCAGCTGAATGCCCGCTGCCCGCATCCGGTCCAGCCAGTCGCGGATGGCCGGGGGCAGCTGCTGGCTGTCGTGGCCGGTGAGGGTGTTGTCCACATCCAGCACCAGGGCGGTGATGCCCTTGCCCTTCAAAAATTCCGGCGTGATGGCCGCTGCGCCGGAAAAGAGATACTCCGGTGTGATGAACATAGTGCTTCTCCCATAAAAGCGGGGCGTTGGCCCCGGAAAAATCGATAAAAAATGAGCGGGCCCCCAAGGGGACCCGCTCAGGCGTTTGCACGCATTTCAGCCATTGTTCCGGCTAACCGCAATTACTTAAACTTGCGCTTGCGGGCAGCTTCGGACTTCTTCTTGCGGCGCACAGAGGGCTTCTCGTAAGCTTCACGCTTGCGAACCTCGGCAAGCACACCGCTGCGGGCGCAAGAACGCTTAAAACGACGCAGCGCGCTCTCCAGCGACTCGTTGTCCTTGACACGAATTTCCGACATCTATTTTTCCCTCCCTTGGACCTGAGGCAGGAGTTTCGTTGCATATCCCCCAAAATAGGGTATTCAACATATCGATTATACTATGCCACAGTTGGTTCTGTCAACTAAAATCTTGTGTATTTTCAAAACTTTCTTTGGTTGAGGACCGGAACCCGATCCCCAACCGCAGAATGTCAACAGCATTGCTTATTTGACCACCAGGTTGACCAGCTTGCCGGGCACGGCAATCTCCTTCACGATGGTTTTGCCCTCCAGCAGAGCGGCCACGGAAGCGTCCGCCTTCACGGCAGCCAGGGTGGCGTCCTTATCCAGGCCGGAGGCCAGGTTCAGTCGGGCCTTGGGCTTGCCGTTCAGCTGCACCAGCACCTCCACGGTGCTCTCCACGCACTTTGCCTCGTCATAGGCAGGCCACTGGGCGTGAGCGATCTGGCCCTCAAAGCCCTGCTGCTGCCACATCTCCTCGGTGATGTGGGGAGCGAAGGGGTTGACCAGAATCAGCAGGGTGCGCAGCTCGTCTCTGGTGGCGCCGCCGGCGGCGTACAGGTCGTTCAGCAGGCTCATCATGGAGGCGATGGCGGTGTTGTGCTTGAGCACCTCGATGTCGTCGCCCACCTTCTTGATGGTCTTGTGGAAGGCGGTCTCCAGCTCGGGGCGGTAGCCCTCGCCGGGAACGATCATCTCGCCCAGACCCCACAGACGATCCAGGAAGCGCTTGCAGCCCTTGATGCCCTTGGTGGACCAGGGAGCGGCCTTCTCGAAGTCGCCGATGAACATCTCGTACAGGCGCAGAGTGTCGGCACCGTACTCGTTCACCACATCGTCCGGGTTAATCACGTTGCCGCGGCTCTTGGACATCTTCTCACCGTTCTCGCCCAGAATCATGCCATGGCTGGTACGCTTCTTGTAGGGCTCCTTGGTGGGCACCACGCCGATGTCGTACAGGAACTTGTGCCAGAAACGGCTGTACAGCAGGTGCAGAGTGGTGTGCTCCATGCCGCCGTTGTACCAGTCCACAGGACCCCAGTATTCCACGGCTTCCTTGCTCACGGGAGCAGTGTCGCAGTGGGGATCCATGTAGCGCAGGAAGTACCAGGAGGAACCGGCCCACTGGGGCATGGTGTCGGTCTCGCGCTTGGCGGGGCCGCCGCAGCAGGGGCAGGTGGTGTTGACCCATTCGGTGTGGCGGGCCAGCGGGCTCTCGCCGCCCTCGCCGGGCTCGAAGTCGCTGATCTCGGGCAGCTTCAGGGGCAGCTCGCTCTCGGGGATGGGCTGCCAGCCGCACTTCTCACAGTAAACCATGGGGATGGGCTCGCCCCAGTAACGCTGACGGCTGAACACCCAGTCGCGCAGCTTGAAGTTGACCTTGGCGTGGCCCTTGCCCTCGCTCTCCAGCCACTGGATCATCTTTTTCTTGGCTTCTTCCACGCTCAGACCATCCAGGAAACCGCTGTTCACCAGCGTGCCGGTGGCAACGTCGGTGAAGGCTTCCTTGTCCAGATGGCTCTCGCCCTCGCCCTTGACCACCTCAACGATGGGCAGACCGAACACCTTGGCAAACTCGTAGTCGCGGGTGTCGTGGGCGGGCACGGCCATGATGGCGCCGGTGCCGTAGGTAGCCAGCACATAGTCGGAGATGAAGATGGGAATCTCCTTGCCGTTCACCGGGTTGATGCCCATCACGCCCTCCAGCTTCACGCCGGTCTTTTCCTTGTTCAGCTCGGTGCGCTCGAAGTCGCTCTTGCGGGCGGCCTCAGCCTGATAGGCGCGCACGGCGTCAGCGTTCCGGATGGTGCCGTTCTCCAGCCACTGGTTCACCAGCGCATGCTCGGGGCTGACCACCATGTAGGTGGCGCCGAACAGGGTGTCGCAGCGGGTGGTGTAAACGGTCAGGGTATCGCCGGTGGTGGTGGTGAAGTTCACCTCGGCACCGGTGGAGCGGCCGATCCAGTTCTTCTGCTGGGTGGCCACACGCTCGATGTAATCCAGGCCGTCCAGATCGTCGATCAGGCGGTCGGCATACTCGGTGATCTTCAGCATCCACTGGCTCTTCACCTTGTGAACCACTTCGCCGCCGCAGCGCTCGCAGCAGCCGTTCACGACCTCTTCGTTGGCCAGCACCACCTTGCAGCTGGTGCACCAGTTCACGCTCATTTCCTTTTTATAGGCCAGACCGTGCTTGTACAGCTGCAGGAAGATCCACTGGGTCCACTTGTAGTAGCTGGGATCGGTGGTGTTGATCTCACGATCCCAGTCGAAGGACAGGCCCAGCGCCTGCAGCTGGCTCTTGAAGCGGGCCACGTTGTTTTTGGTCACGATCTCGGGGTGGATGTGGTTCTTCATGGCGAAGTTCTCGGTGGGCAGGCCGAAGGCATCCCAGCCCATGGGGTACAGCACATTGTAGCCGGCCAGCCGCTTTTTACGGGCTACGATGTCCAGCGCGGTGTAGCTGCGGGGATGGCCCACATGCAGGCCCTGACCGCTGGGATAAGGGAACTCAACCAGAGCATAGAACTTGGGTTTTGTGTGGTCGATCTTGGCGGCGAAGGTCTTTTCATCCGCCCAGACTTTCTGCCATTTCTTTTCAATGGCCTTGAAATCGTATTTCACCTTTATCAACTCCAACCAAAATTTGAGCGATTTGCCCCTTTGGCAACACCGCACCATTCACGGCGAAGGCCACCTGGAATTGTGTGCTGCTGCCCTTTAAAATAAAACGGCGACAGCCAGTTTTCCACCGCAGGCTTCTCCCGCTGTGGAAAACTGGCTTTTGACCGCCCGACCCCCGAAGGCGCCGGGCGGCGTTCCGTTTGATTTATTCGTTTGCGCCGCCCTCGGCGGGTGTGTCGAACTGGATGTCGCACTCCTCGGCATCCGCCCACAGGTGCTCCAGATCATAGAACTCGCGGGCCTGAGGATAGAACACATGCACGATCACGGTGCCGTAGTCCAGCAGAATCCAGTTCTTGGCGTCGTAGCCTTCGGTGCGCAGAGCCTTCACGCCCTGCTGCTCCAGCTGGAACTCCACTTCCTCGGCCAGGCTCTTCACATGGGTGGTGGAGGTACCGTTGGCGATTACAAAGTAATCGGTGAGCACGGTCAGATCCCGCACCTTCAGCACCTTCACGTTCGCGGCTTTTTTGGTATCCAGCACTTTTGCGATGCTGGTTGCAAGCTGCAAGCTTTCCATTCTTGTTTGATTCTCTCCTTTCAGCTCCCCTCTCGGGAGCGGTGGATGGGTTGGTTATCGGGTTGGATCAGCCCGCCTCAGAGGTGGAACCGCCCTCGGCCTCGGTATCCAGCTGACCCATGTACTGCACATTGGGGTCGGTGGAGGAACCGGCGGTGGCCAGAGTGGGCACGTTCAGGCTGTCCACAGGGCTGGTATAACTGAGGAAGTAGGTATTGATCAGATCCAGCGTCTTTGTGGTGTCGCACACCTGAATGGACTGACCGTTGTAGCGCTCGGCCGCACTGTAGGTGGGCACCTTGCACATCATGATGTTGGCGCTGTCCACCTGCAAGAAGCTCACGCCCAGGCTTACCAGCGTATCACCGGGAATGTCGGTGGTGATATACTTCAGGGCCACGGGGGTCAGCTTGGCCAGATCCCATACCGTGGCGGTGCGGATGCGGTTGAACAGGCCCTGATAGAAGTAACGCTGCATGTCCAGCCGGGCGATGTCGCCCTGGGCATAGCCATCACCGTGGCGGTTACGCACCAGGAACTCCACCGAAGCGCCATCCAGGTTATGGGTGCCGGCAGGCAGCCAGCTGCCCTTGCCGTCGGCCACCTCCTGGGGCAGGTAGACCTCGATACCGCCGAACAGATCCACGATCTCCTTCAGGGACTGCATGTCGATGGTCACATAGTAGTCGATGGGCAGCTTGTACTGCTCGGTGATCAGCTTGGCCAGATCGGTGATGCCGCCGTCATTGCGCAGGGCAACCGCGTTAATCTTACCGGTTTTGCCGGTGCTGTATTCCTCACCCGCGTAGGTGTCGCGGGGGATCTGCAGCATGTTGATCTTCTTTTCCTTCACGTTGAAGTTCACATACATGATCATATCGGTCATGCCGTCGTTGGAGGTGGGGTCGTTGGAATAGGCACGGCCCTCCTCGTAGTCGATGCCGCAGACCAGAATGTTCACCACATCGCCCTTGAATTCGCTGGGGGTATTGATCAGCTCGCTGATGGTGGGGGCACCGCCGTCGGGGCTGATGCTGTGCACCACCCACTGATACAGGCCGAACAGGCCCACACAGACCACGGCCACCAGCGTCAGCAGGCTGATGAGGGCGATTTTCAGCGGGCTCTTTTTCTTCTTCGGGCGGCGGCGGGGCTGGCCGCGATGGGCCGCCGGCTGGGCCTTCCTCTGGGGCTGATCCTGCCGCGGAGGCTGAGCCTGACGGCGAGGCTGCTCGCTGGCATGGTAGACCGTGCGCTGCTGGCCTGAACCGGAAGCGGGCGAGCCGCTGCGGTTGATGCGGCGGCCGGTGGAGCCGCTGGGCGCGGACGAACGGCCCGAAGCGGAGCCGGTGTTCAGTTTACGGGGCTGTTTGGGTTCATTCATGGGTATCCTCCCTGGTTTGCATGCCGCGCTTCAGGTCCTCCAGGGCCTCGAGCGACAAGGGGTCGATGGATTTGCCGCATTCCTTCATCCATCCGATGTTCTTCTCCACGGCCGTGCAGACGGCCTTGTCCAGATCCTCCTCGGCAAGCCTGCGCAGCTCGTACACCTCCGGATAGTCCCGCTCGGCGCTGATCATATCGCTCAGATAAATGATCTTGTCCAGCTTGGACATACCGGCCTTGCCGGTGGTATGGCAGCGAATGGCGCTGACAATCTCCGGGTCGGTGACGCCCCATTCCGTCTGGGCCAGAATGGCGGCACAGATGCCGTGCCAGACCGGCGGGGGGCTTTTTTCGGCATTTTGTGCCATTATAGCATTGTTTTGCAGGATCTGCAACAATTCCTCCCGGCTGCGCTCCTTCACCGCATCGTGCAAAAGGGCGGCCAGCTCGGCCTTGTCCGGGTCGGCCCCGTACTTTTCGGCCAGATGCACCGCCGCGTCCCGCACGTTCATGGTGTGGGTGTAGCGCTTTTTGGAAAGGCACTCCTTTACCATCTTCTGCGCTTCTTTTGCGTTCATGGTCCTCAGCTCTTTTCGTATAAATGATACTGTTTGCAGATGCGCTGCACCAGAGGAGGCAGCGCATCCATGCCCAGCTTCCCGGCGCGCACATCGCTGGAGGCTGCCTGCAGAACCGGAGCATGGGCGAAGATCACCCGGCCCCCCGCCGCTTCCAGTGTGCGGGCCGCGGCCGCAAGATCCGCGTCGTCGCCATTGTAGCGGCTTTGCACCACAAGGGTGGTTTTTTCCAGCAGGCTCTGCCATTCCCTCCACTGGGTGAAGGTGGTGAGCATATCGCTGCCCACGCTGAGAAAGATCTCGGCGCCGGGGTAGCGCTCCTCCAGCATCCGCACCGTGTCGATGGTGTAGTTTCTGCCGCCGCGGCCGATCTCCCAGTCCGAGACGGTGAGATCCGGGTGCAGCGGCACAAAGCACTGGCACATGGTCAGCCGCAGGCTGGCCGGCGTGGCGCTGGCCGCCTTGTGGGGCGGAATGCCCGCGGGCATGACCACCACCTTATCCGGCTGCACCACGTCGATGGCGCTCTGCAACAGGCGTATATGGCCCTTGTGGGGCGGATCAAAGGTCCCCCCGAACAAAAGCAGTTTCATCGCGCCACTCCCCCAGTGTGCCCGGCCATGTAACAAAACAACGAATTTTGCCGGGCAGATATTTCAAATAAGTTACAAACAAATTGTAAACAATCTGTTTTCAGGCCACGTTGCCGGATCTCAGCGGGCGGCTTTCAGGATATCCTCAAACTTGGACTCCTTCTTTTTCTTCAGGAACAGCACGAACTTGGAGCCGATGACCTGCACCACGTCGGCGCCGGTGGCCTCGGCCAGGATGGCGGCGGCCTCCTTGGCGTTGTACATGCTGGTCTCCAGCACCTTCATCTTGATCAGCTCCCGGGCAGCCAGGCAATCGGCGGTGGACTTGATGAGCGTTTCGTCGATCTCGCCCTTGCCGACCTGAAAGACCGGATCGAGGGTGTTGGCGGCGGCGCGCAGCGCGGCGCGTTGTTTACTGGTGAGCATAGTATTCTCCTTATATTACAGTTTCAATTGGGTTTGGCTCAGCCCTCGTTCAGGAAGGCGGCCAGATTTTTGTCCAGCAGGGCCATGGCCTTGCCCCGATGGCTGATGGCGTCCTTTTCAATGGCCTCCAGCTGGGCGTAGGTGCGGCCCTCGGTGTTGGGGCGCACGCCGCCCCCGGCAAGGCCCACCTCGTCGGGCACGAACAGAGGGTCGTAGCCGAAGCCGTTGGTGCCCCGGCGCTCGAAGATCACCCGGCCCGGGCACTCGCCCAGATAGGTGACGTAGCGGCCCTCGGGCAGGTAAAAGCAGACGGCGGACACGAACTTTGCCGCCCGTTTGCCCTCCTCCACCCCGGCCAGCTCGGCCAGAAGCTTGTCGTTGTTGGCCTCGTCGTCGCCGTGGCGGCCGCAGTAGCGGGCGCTGTAAACGCCGGGCGCACCGCCCAGGGCATCCACCATCAGGCCGGAATCGTCGGCCAGAGTGGGCAGGCCGCTGGCCTCGCAGATGGCCTTTGCCTTGATGAGGGCGTTTTCCGCAAAGGTGGTGCCGGTCTCTTCCGGCTCCAGCGTGATGCCCAGTTCCTTCTGGCTTTTCACCTCGTGGCCCTGAGCTTCCAGAATGCGGCGGATTTCTTTCAATTTACCGGCATTGCCGGTGGCTGCGCAGATGAGCATTGGAATCTGTCTCCTTCGGATCAGTTTTCGGCAAACAGTGCGTCGGCAAAATCGTGGGGAGAGAACTCCATCAGGTCGTCCACGCCCTCGCCCACGCCCACAAAGCGCACCGGCAGGCCCAGCTTCTGCTTCACGCTGATCACCGCGCCGCCCTTGGCGGTGCCGTCCAGCTTGGTGAGCACAATACCGGTGGCACCGGCGGCGCTGATGAACTGGGAGGCCTGATTGATGGCGTTCTGGCCGGTGATGGCGTCCAGCACCAGCAGGGTCTCCACGCTGGCGGTCTCGCAGGCCTTGTGCACGCTGCGGCTGATCTTGCCCAGCTCGTTCATCAGGTTCTGCTTGTTGTGCAGGCGGCCAGCGGTATCGCAGATCACGATGTCGTAGCCCCGGGCGGCGGCGGACTGCACCGCGTCAAACACCACGGCAGCCGGGTCTGCCCCCTCGCTGTGGCGCACCACGGGTACATCCACCCGGTCGGCCCAGATGCACAGCTGCTCGGCGGCAGCGGCACGGAAGGTATCGCCCGCGGCCAGCATCACCCGCTTGCCCTGATCCTTATAGAGCTTGGCCAGCTTGGCAATGCTGGTGGTCTTGCCCACGCCGTTCACGCCGATCATCAGGATCACGGCGGGCTTGCCGCTCATATCCATGGGCTCGTCGGCCACCAGCTCGCCGGTGATGATGTCCTTCAGGGCGGCCAGTGCGTCGGAAGCGGTTTTGATGTGGTCCTTGCGCACCCGGGTGCGCAGCTCCTCCACCAGCCGCACCGCCTCGTCGGCGCCGGTGTCGGCCAGGATCAGCTGCTCCTCCAGGTCCTCGTACATATGGTCGTCGATTTCGCCCGCGTTGAGCATGTCCAGAATGCCGGCAAAGAAGCCCTTGCGGGTCTTGGCCAGGCCTTCATCCAGCTTTTTCTTCCGGCTGAAAAGTCCCATAATGTCTCCCCTCGTTTCCTTTCATCGCCCGATAAGGCGGGCGGATGCTTCGGTTGCGTCCGCCATGCGGCGAACAGTTCTCTTCTTTTATATCACGAAACCAGCGTCGCGTCCACCTGTTCCAGATCCAGACGCAGCAGTTTGGACACACCGTCCTCCTGCATGGTCACGCCGTAGAGCACGTCGGCGGCCTCCATGGTGCCGCGGCGGTGGGTGATCACGATGAACTGGGTGTGGTCGGTGATGCGGCGCAGATACTGGGCGTAGCGGGCCACGTTCACGTCGTCCAGCGCGGCTTCGATCTCATCCAGAATGCAGAAGGGGGCCGGGTTCACCGCCAGAATGGCGAAGTAGATGCTGATGGCCACCAGCGCCTGCTCGCCGCCGGACAATGCGGCCAGATTCTTGATGACCTTGCCCGGGGGCGAAACCTGAATTTCGATGCCGCTTTCCAGCACGTTCAATTCGTCGTCCAGCTTGAGGGTGGCGGTGCCGCCGCCAAACAGCTCGGTGAAGATGCGGCCGAAGTTGCGGTTGATCTCCGCAAAGCTGCGGCTGAACATGTCCCGCATTTCGGCGGACAGCTCCCCGATCATCCTCGTCAGCTCGGCGCGGCTCTTCTCCACGTCCTGCACCTGATTCTTTAAGAAGGTGTAGCGCTCGCTCACCTCTTTGTATTCCTCAATGGCGCCCACGTTCACGTTGCCCAAGCTACGGATGCGGCCTCTTGTTTCGGCCACAAGGCGGCGCAGCTCGGCGGCGCTTTCAAAGGGCACGCACAGCGGCTGGGCGTCGCTCATGGTCAGCTGGTATTCCTCCCACAGCTTGGCGATCAGCTCATCGTACTCCTTTTCGGCAGCGGCCTTGCGCTCGTTCAGGCGGGCCATCTCCTGGCTCATCTTTTCCCGCTCGTCGCTCACCGCACGCTGGCGCTGGCTCTCGCGGCTGATGCTTCCTTCCTTCTGCATCCGCTCCTCGGCGGCCTTGCGGATGGCTTCCTCCGCCTCGCGGATGCGGCCGGCGCTCTTTTCCTTTTCCTCCTGAATGGCGCGGATGCTCTGCTCGTGCTCCTCGTTGGCCTTTTTCAGGCGGTCAATGTTTTCCCGCAGGGCCAGCTCCCGCTGGCCGCTCTCGCCGTGGCGGCTTTCCAGATCCCGGATGGAGGCCTCGTGCAGGCTCACATCCTTCTCCGCCGCCAGACGGGCCAGACGGGTCTCGCTCAATTCGTCGGACAGGCGGGCCCGGGTGGCCAAAAAGCTGTCGTCGCTGCCGGCCAGCTCGGTCAGCTCGGCCTCCAGCGCGGCGATCTGCTCGCCCAGCCGTGCTTCCTCGGCCCTGGCATTCTCCAGCTCCGTGCGGCTCTGGCGGATGGTCTCGTTCAGCTGCTCGCACTCGGCGGCACGCAGCTGGGCGGCGGCCTGCGCCTGGCTGATGGCTGCTTCGATGCGGCGCAGCTCGCCCTCGGCGCGAATTTTATCGCCGCCCGCGGTGATGGCCTCGCTGGAGGCAGCGGTCAGCTGGGCGTTCAGAGCTTCCACCTCGGCCTTGAGCTTGTCCGCCGCGGCCTGGGCCTGGCCCTGCCGATTCTGCAAAGAGCCGATCTTTTTGCGCAGATCCTCAATTTCCTGCCGACGGCTGAACAGGCCGGCAGACTGGCTCACGCTGCCGCCGGTGAAGGAACCGCCCGCGTTGATGACCTGACCGTCGGCGGTGACGATTCGGTTGCGGTAGTCCAGCGCACGGGCGACCCGGCTGGCCTCCTCGATCTCGTCCACCACGATGATGCGGCCAAGAAGATTGGCCACGATGTTGTTGTATTTGGGGTCGTATTCCACCAGACTGGACGCCACCCGGGCGCTGCCGGAAAGGCGGGATGCGTCGAAGTGGCTGCCCTTCACGGTGTCCAGCGGCAGGAAGGTTGCCCGGCCCGCCCGCTCGTTGCGCAGGAAAGCCATGGCGGCCTTGGCAGCGGTCTCGCCGTCCACCACGATGTTCTGCAGCGCAAAGCCCAGAGCGGTTTCGATGGCCACCTCGTAGCCCGGCTGCACCGTGAGGATGCTGCTCACCGGGCCGATAATGCCCCGCAGCCGGTGGTTCTGGGCGGCGCGCATCACGGTCTTTACGCTGTGCTGGTAGCCGTTCATGTTCCGTTCCAGATCGGTCAGCAGCTGCAGCCGCTGGGTGGATGCCTCCAACTGGCGGTTCAGCTGGGCGGCTGCGCCGTCCGCCTCCTCCAGCTGCTTTTGCCGGCTGGACAGCTTCAGGCTCAAACCCTGCTTGATGTTTTCCAGCCGGGTCAGGCTTTCGTCCAGCTTGCCCAGATAGGCTCTGGTATCGGCCAGCTCGCCCTCCAGCTCCTCCAGTCCCTGACCGGAAGCCGGCTCATTCTGCAATGCTTCCAGCCGCTGGGCGGCGGTGGCGGCGGTGCTTTCGCAGCCGGCGGCCCGCACCTTCTCGGCGGTCTGGCGCTCGGTCAGCTCGGCCAGCACCCCGGTCACCTGCCCCCGGCGCTCGCCGGTGGCGGCGTTTTCCGCCTGAATGCGCCGGAGCATCTCCTCCTTTTCCCGGATCTGCCCGTCCAGCTGTTCAATGTGTTTCCGAATGTTCTCAATGCCCGCCCGGTGCTCCTGCATCTGGGCGGCAAAGCTCTCGCGCCCGGCCCCGCTCTCTTCCAGCTGGCGGGAAAGATCGGCCATGGTCTCGGTGTTGTGGCGGATGTCGTTGTGCAGCACGGCGATGCGGCTGTCGCTGCCCGCCACCTCCTCGGTGATGGTGCGGATCTCGCCGTTCAGCCGGTCCACCTCCATGGTGAGCCGATTCATCTCGGCCCGGATGCCCTCGGTGGCGGCGTCGATGGCCTCGATCTCGGCGGTCATCCGGTCGTAGTCCGCCTGGGCGGTCTCGTAACGGCGCTGCTGGCCGCGCACGGTCTCCCTGGCGGTTTTCACGCTGTCCACCCAGAGGGTGACCTCCAGCTCCTTGCGGCGGGCGGAAAGCTCCAGAAACTGCTGGGCCTTGGCGCTTTCCTTTTCCAGCGGGCCCACCCGGCTTTCCAGCTCGTCCAGAATGTCGTGCAGGCGCTCCAGATTGTCCTCGGCGCTGGCCAGACGGCGCTCGGCCTCGTTTTTCCGGTAACGGTAGCGGGCAATGCCGCTGGCTTCCTCAAAGATTTCCCGACGCTCGGCGCTTTTGGCGCCCACGATCTCGGCAATGCGGCCCTGCCCGATGATGGAGTAACCGTCCCGGCCGAGGCCGGTGTCCAGAAAGAGCTCGTAGATATCCTTCAGGCGCACGTTCTGGCCGTTGATGGAATACTCGCTCTCGCCGCTGCGGTAATACTTGCGGCCGATGACCACCTCGTCGGCGTTCACGTCGATGCGGCGGTCGGAGTTGTCCACCGTCAGGTTCACACTGGCAAAGCCCATGGCGCCACGGCTCTGGGTGCCGCCGAAGATCACGTCCTCCATCTTGCCCGCGCCGCGCAGCTGGCGGCTGCTGGTTTCGCCCAGCACCCAGCGGATGGCGTCGGAGATGTTGCTCTTGCCGGAACCGTTCGGCCCCACCACCGCGGTGATGCCCCGGTCAATGGGGATCTTGATGCGGTCCGGGAAGCTTTTGAAGCCCTGTATCTCTAGTTCCTTTAATACCATAAATCCTCCCTGGGATCATTGGGATGTGCTCCAGCAGGAGAAAGCCGCGCAGCAGGCTTTGGGCTGCGCTGTTTTCTCGTGCCGGGCAAAACGGGTGCGGCGCCGGGTGTTCCGTGCCACACCGGCCCGATTCAGTCCACCAGGCCCATCAGGCGCAGGGCCTCCTTGGCGGCAGCCTGCTCGGCGGCCTTTTTGCTGTGACCCACGCCCCGACCAATCAGGTTGGAGTTCAGGTACACGGCCATGGAGAACCGCTTGTCGTGATCCGGGCCGTCCTCGCCCTCCAGCTCGTAGCGCAGCCGCTCCTCCGGGTTCTGCTGGATGACCTCCTGCAGCTGGGTCTTGTAGTCCGCCTCGGCAGTCTTGCCCTCGGTGATGAAGGGCAAAATAAAGGCGCGGGCCACCTCGATGCCACCGTCCAGATAAAGGGCAGCGATGAGGGCCTCAAAGGCGTCGCTCACCACGCTGGGGCGGTGGCGGCCACCGCCCCGCTCCTCGCCCTTGCCCAGGCGCAGATAGCTGCCCAGGTCGATTTCCTTGGCGAACTCGTACAGGGCGCTCTCGCACACAAGGCTGGCCCGGGCACGGGTCAGTTCGCCCTCCGGCCGATCCTTCCACTGGTGGAACAGATGGTCCGCCACCACGATGGACAGCACGCTGTCGCCCAGAAACTCCAGCCGCTCGTTGTGGTGGATGGGGGTCTTGCTCTCGTTGGCGAAGCTGGTGTGGGTGAGGGCGGTCTCCAGCAGGGTGGGATCCTTAAAGGTATAGCCGATGATGTTTTCCAACTGATGCATGTTGTTACGCTTCTTTCTCTTCGCTGATCAGGTTGCGGGCCATCACGCCGCACAGATCGTTCTCCACGCAGAGCTTTGCCTGCCGGATGGCCTGATGGATGGCCCGTGCATTGGAGGAACCGTGGGCTTTGATGACCGGCTTTGCCGCGCCCAGGAAGGGGGCTCCGCCGTATTCGTCGGCGTCCATGCCCTTTTTGAAGTCGGCCACGCCGCCCTTCAGCAGCAGGTAGGCCAGCGCGCCCTTGACGCCGCTCTTGAACAGGCCCTTCAGCTTTGCGCCGAAGAACTTGGCCAGGCCCTCGGTGAGCTTCAGGATCACGTTGCCGGTGAAGCCGTCGGCCACCACCACGTCGGCCACGCCGGCGGGGATGTCCCGGGGTTCCACGTTGCCCACAAAGTTGATGCGGCTGTTGGCCTTCAGCAGGGCGTGGGCCTCCACATAGGTGGGGGTGCCCTTGGACTCCTCGGCGCCGTTGTTCACCAGAGCCACGCGGGGATTTTTCACGCCCATGACCTGCTCCATGTAAACGCTGCCCATCACACCGAAGGCCTCCAGCATGGAGGGGCGGCATTCCACGTTGGCGCCGGAATCCAGCAGCATGAAGGGGGTCTTGCCGGGAATGATGGTGGCCAGCGCCGGGCGCTTGACGCCCTTCACGGTGCGCACGATCAGGCTGGTGCCCACATGCAGCGCGCCGGTGGAGCCGGCGGAAACAAAGGCGTCGCCCTTGCCCTCGGCCAGCAGCTTCAGGCCCACCACCATGCTGGAGTCCTTTTTGGTGCGCACGGCCTTGGCAGGCTCGTCGCACATTTCAATGACCTCGGTGGTGTTCACGATCTCGATGTGATCCAGCTTCAGGTTGTTTTCCTTTGCGCATGCGGTGATCTTCTCGGCATCGCCCACGGCGATGATCTCCACCTCCGGCCAGAAGCTGGCCACCGCTGCGGCCGCACCCTTGATGATCTCGGCGGGGGCATTGTCGCCGCCCATTGCGTCCAGAATGATTTTCATTGCTTGCACACCCTTTCCATGCTGTTTTGTTCGGTTTGTTGTTTATCGGGTCTCTTCGGCCCACTGCTCCATGGCGGCAACCGCCCGGTTGGCAATGGCCAGATACCGCTCCCGCTTGTCGCGGATATGCTCCTCCAGCGGGGGCAGGATGCCCATGTTTGCACCCATGGGCTGGAAGTTCTTGTTCTCGGTGGTGATGTAGCGCACCAGCTGGCCCAGCATGGTCTCGGCGGGCAGCTCGGGCAGCTGGCGTTCGTTCAATGCCGCCAGAATGCTGCGGGCGGCCAGCAGGCCGCAGGCGGCGCTTTCCATGTAGCCCTCGAAGCCGGTGATCTGACCTGCAAAATACACCGTGGGGTGCTTTTTCAGGTTCAGGCCCCGGCTCAGCAGGTGGGGGCTGTTCAGGAAGGTGTTCCGGTGCATTACGCCGTAGCGCACGAACTCGGCGTTTTCCAGACCGGGAATCATGGAGAACACCCGCTTCTGCTCGCCGAATTTCAGGTTGGTCTGAAAGCCCACGATGTTGTAAAGGGTTCCGCCCGCGTTCTCCCGCCGCAGCTGCACGTTGGCCCAGGGCCGGTGGCCGGTGCGGGGGTCGGTGAGGCCCACCGGGCGCAGCGGCCCGAAGCGCATGGTGTCCGCCCCGCGGCCCGCCATCACCTCGATGGGCATGCAACCCTCGTAGACGGTGAGCTTGCCGTCGAACTCATGCAGAGGGGCCCGCTCGGCGCTGACCAGCGCCGCGTGGAAGGCCTCGTACTCCTCCTTATTAAAGGGGCAGTTCAGATAGTCCGCGTCGCCCCGGCCATAGCGGCTGGCGGCGAACACCCTGTTCATGTCCAGACTTTCGGCGGTGACGATGGGGGCCGCCGCATCGTAGAAGCTCAGCTTGTCGCCCCCGGTCAGCCGGGTGATCTCGTCGGCCAGAGCGCCCTCGGTGAGGGGGCCGGTGGCCACCAGCGTGAGCCGGTTCTCGTCGATGGCGGTGACCTCGCCGGTGTGCAGGGTGATGTTCGGCTGGCTCTTCACCATTTCGGTGACCGCGGCGCTGAAGGCGTCCCGGTCCACGGCCAGCGCGCCGCCTGCCGCCACCCGGGTGGCCTCGGCGGCTTTCAGCAGATGGCTGCCCAGCAGCTTCATCTCGGCCTTGAGCAGGCCGGAGGCGGAGTCCAGCCGGTCGGCCTTCAGACTGTTGGAGCAGACCAGCTCGGCAAAGCCCTCACTCTTGTGGGCGGGGCTGAACTTGACCGGCTTCTGCTCGTACAGGTCCACCTGCACGCCCTGTTCAGCCAGCCAGAGGGCGGCCTCGCAGCCCGCAAGGCCCGCCCCTAAAATCGTTACTCGTTTTTCCATAATTCTCCGTTACTGTTTGTTCACCTGAGTCTCAAAGCCGCAGCCTTCCTTTGCGCAGTACAGGCGGCTGCCCTTCTTGAACAGGGTCGCGCCGCACTTTTCGCAGGTCTGGGCCACCGGCTCATCCCAGGTCATAAAGTCGCAGTTGGGGTAGTTCTCGCATCCGTAATACACACGGCCCTTGGCGCTCTTGCGCAGCAGCATGCGGCCGCCGCACTTGGGGCACTTGCCGCCGGTGTCCTTCACCAGACGCTTGGTGTTGGTGCATTCCGGGAAGCCGGGGCAGGCCAGGAACTTACCGTAGCGGCCGGTCTTGATGACCATCTTGCGGCCGCACTTTTCGCAGATCTCGTCGGTTTCCTCGTCGGGAACCTTGATCTTCTTGCCCTCCATGTCCTTTTCGGCCTTTTCCAGCGCGGCGGCAAAGCCCTTGTAGAAGGCGTCGATGGTCTCGCGCCAGTCGGCGCTGCCGTTTTCCACCTTATCCAGATTCTTTTCCATACCGGCGGAGAAGGTCACGTCCACGATGTCCGGGAATTCCTGCATCATCAGGTCGTTGATGGTGCGGCCCAGCAGGGTGGGCTTGAGCTTCTTCTGCTCCCGCTCCACATAGCCACGGTCGATGATGGTGGTGATGATGGGCGCGTAGGTGGAGGGGCGGCCGATGCCGTTTTCCTCCAGACTGCGGATCAGGGTGGCTTCGGTGTAGCGGGCGGGAGGCTGGGTGAACTTCTGCTCCGGGGTCAGGGAGCGCAGCTTCAGGGTCTGGCCCTGCTCCAGCGGAGGCAGCGCGGTCTCCTTTTTCTCCTTTTCGTCGGTGGCTTCCTCGTACAGGGCGGTGAAGCCCTCGAAGGTGACCACATAGCCGCTGGCCCGGAACTGGTAGTCCGCCGCGGTGATGTGGGCGGAAACGGTGTCCTGCTCACAGTCGCTCATCTGGCTGGCGATGAACCGGCTCCAGATCAGCCGGTAAAGCTTGGCGATGTCGCCGGAGATGCTCTTTTCCGCCTCGTCCGGGGTCAGGCCGGGCACACTGGGCCGGATGGCCTCGTGGGCATCCTGGGCGGCGGTGGCGCTGCGGCTCTTGTAGGTGCGCTTGGTGGGGCAGACGTACCGCTCGCCGTAGGCTTCGGTGATATACTCCTTGGCCCCGGCAACCGCCTCGTCGGACACGCGCAGGCTGTCGGTGCGCATGTAGGTGATCAGACCCATGGTGCCCCGGCCGGCGATGTCCACGCCTTCGTACAGGGTCTGGGCGGCACGCATGGTGCGGGTGGCGGTGAAGCCCAGCCGGCGGCTGGCCTCCTGCTGCAGGGTAGAGGTAATGAAGGGCGGAGCGGGCACCTTTTTCCGGTGGCCGCGCTTGAGCTCGGTCACGGTGTAGTCCGCGCCTTCCAGAGCCTTCACGATGCCCGTGGCCTGGGCCTCGTTGGTGATCTCCAGCTTTTTGCCCGCGGCGGTGCCGTACAGGCGGGCGGTGAATTTCTTCTGGCTGGACGGCGGCGACAGCACGGCGTCCAGATTCCAGTATTCCTCGGGCTTGAAATTCTCGATTTCCTTTTCCCGGTCCACGATCAGCCGCACGGCCACGCTCTGCACCCGCCCGGCGGACAGGCCCCGGCGCACCTTGCGCCACAGAAACGGGCTGAGCTTGTAGCCCACCAAACGGTCCAGAATGCGGCGGGCCTGCTGGGCGTTGAACAGGTCGATGTCGATGGCCCGGGGATGAGCCATACCCTCGGTGACGCCCTTCTTGGTGATCTCGCCGAAGGTGACCCGGTTGGTGTCCTCAATATTCAGACCCAGGAGATGGGCCAGATGCCAGCTGATGGCCTCGCCCTCACGGTCCGGGTCAGTGGCAAGGTAGACCTGATCGGCCTTTTTGGCCTCGCTCTTCAGTTCCTTGATGAGCTTTTCCTTGCCCTTGATGTTGATATACTGCGGGGTATAGTCATGATCCACATCGATGCCCAGCTGGCTGGCGGGCAGGTCGCGGATGTGGCCCATGCTGGCGGTGACCTCGTAGCCATCGCCCAGATATTTCCGAATGGTCTTCGCCTTGGCAGGCGACTCCACGATAACTAGCTTAGACATAGTACTCTCCCTTGCACAGAGCGCCCTGCCCCCCTGCATCGGGGAACGGGCGGCTGTTTATGCGCGCCGGTACTGCCCGCCGGCGCCGGAAACGGCAATGCCGCTGACCTCCAGCTCCATCAGGGCGGCCAGCGCCTGGCCGGCGGAAAGGCCGGCCGCTTTGGCCAGTGGTTCCAGGCCCTGGGCCTGGCTGGTGAGCGCCTTTTTCATGGCTTTTGCCTCAGCGCTCAGATTCAGCTTTGGGGTCGCCGGGCGCTCCCGGCGACAAGCGACCTGTGGCGCGGGCTCGATGCCCAGATGCCGCAGAATCGGCGCTGCGCTGCTGGCGGCGTGGGCCTGGCCCTCGTCCAGCAGCTGGTTGGTGCCCCCGCACAGGGGGCTGAAGATGGCGCCGGGCACCGCAAATACGGTGCGGCCGTAGCGCTTTGCGTGGTTTACGGTGTTCATGGTGCCGCTTTTCTGGCGGGCCTCCACCACACACACCGCGTCCGAAAGGGCGGCAATCAGCCGGTTGCGTAAAAGAAAGCCGCCCGCCCCGGTGGCTTCCCCCGGGGCAAATTCACTGATGACTGCACCGCAGCCCTGCTCCATTTCCGAGCGCAGGCGGCGGTTGATTGCGGGATAGGTTTTGTCGATGGCGGTGCCCAGCACGCCAACGGTGGGCGCACCGGCGGCAACAGCGGCCTTGTGGGCCTCGCTGTCCAGCCCGTCGGCCAGGCCGCTCACAAGGCAGACGCCCGCCTGGGCCAGCTGGCTGCCGATCAGCGCGGCGGCCTCCACCCCGTAGCTGCTGGGGCGGCGGCTGCCGATCATGGCCACGGCGGCCGGCTGGGAAAGGGCGGACACATCGCCGGTGCAGAAGAGCACGGGCGGCGCGTCCGAAAGGGGGGCCAGCCGGGCGGGGTAATCCTCCTCGTCCAGGCAGAGCACCCGGATGCCCATGCGCTCGCAGCGGGCCAGCAGAGGCTCGAACCGCTGGGGCGTCAGGGTTTCGCAGCGGCGCAGCTGGGCCGGGGTGAGCAGGCCGGACATGTCCTCTTTGCCCACCGCGTCATACAGCTCCCCGGGGCTGCCGTACAGGGCCAGCACCTGCCCGCAATGGGCCGCGCCTGCCCCCAGCACCGCCGAAAACCAGAGCCATTCCAGCTGCCGCCGATCCGTCACTGAATCTCCCCCCGAAAATGCCACAGAAGTACGCTGCCCGCCACGCTGGCGTTCAGGCTTTCCACCTTGCTGGTGATGGGAATGCGCACCGCTGCGTCGCAGGCGGCGATCACCCCGTCGGAAAGGCCCTGCCCCTCGCTGCCGATGACCACGCACACCCCGTTCGGGTAGCTGCCATCCACCTCGTGCAGCGGGCGGCTGTTGTACAGCGCGGCCGCAAGGCAGGTGCTGCCCCAGGCCCGCAGCTGGGCCAGCGCGTCGGCCAGATTCGGGCAGGTAACCACCGGCATCCGGCCCGCCGCGCCCATGCTGGCGCGCAGCACCTTCGGCCCGAAGGGATCGGCACAGCCGGGGCTCAGGATCACGCCGTCGAACCCGAAGGCGGCGGCGCTGCGGATCAGCGCACCCACGTTGCCCGGGTCCTGCACCCGTTCCAGCGCCAGAAAGCGGCCGTTGTGGGGCAGGTCCAGAAAATTGGCCACAGGCTGGCCGAACACCGCGAACACCCCCTGATTGGACTGGGTGCCCGCCAGCTTTTCGGCCACATGGTCCTGCACCAGATACTGCTCGCAGTCAAAGCGTTTCAGATCCGGCGTTTTGGCCAGGGCTTTCTCCGTATAATATATTACCTTTATAGGGCAGGATTTTGCAAGCTCCTGGCAGAGCTTTAAGCCCTCCGCGAAGAAAGCTTTTTCTTCAAGGCGGAAGGCTGCGCTCTGGGCCAGTTTGCAGGCATATTTTATTTTGCCGTTTTCACGGCTGGTAATGCGTTCTGGCATGTGTTCAGTTCCTTATCTGATCTGCATCCGGCGACGGGCAGCGCCGCCTGCCCTTTGGCGGCAGAGCAGCAAGCCCCTCAGATACAAAGCGACGCCCGTGCGCGTGCGCGGGCGTTGCTTTCGGTTATCAACTTACAGAGCCTTCTTGGCGGTCTCCACCAGAGCGGTGAAGGAAGCGGGATCGTTGATGGCCATCTCGCTCAGCATCTTGCGGTTCAGCTCGATGCCGGACTTCTTCAGGCCGTTCATGAAGCTGGAGTAGTTCATGCCCTGAGCGCGAACAGCGTTGTTGATGCGGGTGATCCACAGGTTGCGGAACTGACGCTTCTTCAGCTTACGGCCAACGAAAGCGTAGTTGCCGCTCTTCATGACCTGCTGCTTGGCCATCTTGAAGTGCTTGGACTTGCTGCCGAAGTAGCCCTTGGCCAGCTTCAGAGTCTTCTTTCTGCGTTTGCGGGTCATCATAGCGCCTTTGATACGTGCCATTGTTTATATCTCCTTTACAGTCACAATCTAAAAGTTAAAAAGTCCGTTCCGTCTAAGCGAAATAAGGCTTAGGCGTAGGGCAGCATGGCCTTCACGGCAGCTGCGTTGGTCTTGTCGGCGTAGGCGTTCTTACGCATGCCGCGCTTGAGCTTGGTGCTCTTCTTGGTCAGGATGTGGCTGTGGTAGGCGGGGCCGCGCTTTACTTTACCGTTCTTGGTCAGCTTGAAACGCTTTTTCGCACCGGAGTGAGTTTTGATCTTAGGCATTTTAATTTCCTCCTAGTTGTTTGAATTACTTGTTGGGCTTGGGGCTCATGAACATCTGCATGCTGCGGCCCTCCAGCTTCGGCTGCTTATCCACCACCGCGTCGGGCAGGGCCTCGGCGAAGCGCTTTTCCACTTCCAGGCCGAGGTTGGTGTGCGCCATCTCACGGCCGCGGAACCGGATGGACACCTTGATCTTGTGGCCGGCCTTGATGAACTTGGCGGCCTGGTTGACCTTGGTGTTGAAGTCGTTCGTGTCGATGTTGAGCGAGAGGCGAATCTCCTTGATCTCGACGACCTTCTGGTTCTTCTTGGCCTCTTTCTCACGCTTTTGCTGCTCGAAGCGGTATTTGCCGTAGTCCAGAATCTTGCACACGGGGGGAACCGCCTGGGGGGCGATCTTTACCAGGTCCAGATTCTGCTCTTCGGCCATGCGCAGCGCCTCGCGGCTGGACATTACACCCAGCTGGCTGCCATCCGCGCCGATCAGACGGATCTCTTTGTCACGAATGCCCTCGTTGATCTCAAGCTCTTTTTTGCCGTTCGTAGCGATGTGGATACACCTCCAATTTGATTTCAAAACTGTGATAAAATGAAACGCGGCCGCCGAATTGGCAGCCGCGCAGTTGCATACATAAGCGACCCCTTTTCCTTTGAAAACGGATCGTCGCAGATATGACCCGGGCCCCTTTGGGCCGCAAGGTGAGCACGGCGGCTAAACCGGTTGCTGCTTTCTTTACCGGTCTAGTATATCACGCCGGGCTGGCGCCGTCAAGGGGATTTTTCATATTTTCTTTTGTTCCCTGCCCGGGCGATAAACAGGGAATGCCGTGCGCCGTTTTGGGACCGGCGCACGGCATTTTAAATAAGGTAAACCGCTCTGTTATTCCCCGATCAGCAGCACCAGAGCCTCCCAGGGGCGCAGCGCGCCCGGGGTCTCCTGCTCAGGGTAGTTGCCGATCAGCCGCTTTGCCGCACCGGTGCGGAATTCTTCGGGCAGCTCCACCGTCTGGTTCTCTCCGGTGAAGTTGCACACGCACAGCAGCTTTTTGCCCTGGTATTCCCGGGTGTAGGTGAACACGGCCTCGTTGTCCGCGTCCAGCAGCTCGTAATGGCCGTAGACGATGACCGGATGCTCCTTGCGCAGCCGGATCAGCTTCTGATAATAATGGAACACGGAATCCGGGTCCGCCAGCTGGTTGGCCGCATTGATCTGGTGGTAGTTTTCGTTCACCTCGATCCAGGGCTCCACGTCCGAGAAGCCCGCGTAGGGGCTGTCGTCCCACTGCATGGGGGTGCGGGCGTTGGCAATATCTGCAATATCCTTGATGGTTACCATAAAAAGGGCCTTTCTTGGCGCCCCGGCGGTGCTGCTGGCCATTCTGCTGTAATCCCCCCTGCAGCTCCCGGTTCTGTACTTCCCTTTTTCCTGTTACAACGCAAAAAGCGCCCTTCGCGTTGCGGTTCGCGAAGGGCGCTTTTTTGGGCTGTGTCAGCTTATGAGAGTACGCTTAGGAGGATATCTGTTGACTCAGCTTTTGTGTGCTGCAATAGAGCAGGAGCGGCCTTCCGCCGGCTCAGGGCCGGCGAAACGTTCCTGCAAAAATTCCCACTGACGGGTCTCGTCGGTATTTTCCGACAGGAAAGCCTCAATGGGGCAGACCTTGGTGTCGTCCTTGGAGGAGTGCACCTTGTCGATCCGCTCGTCCCAGATCAGCGCCACGCCGGAGCCGTCCAGCTCCCGCAGGCCATACTGGGAAACCTTGTGCCCATAGCACTCCTTCACGCCGAAGCGGCGGGCGAAGATGCCCATGGCCGCGCCAAACTGATTGGCATACAGCGCATAGCCGCCCTGGGGCAGAGTGTTCTGGAAATGTGCTCCGTACAGAGCCGCTACCGGGCTGGTAGCGCTCTGCCACAGAACATTGCCCGCTTCATCGGTCAGAACCGCGAGCACCTCTTTTTGCGCAACCTTGCGCATCAGTTCCTGATTCATGGTTACGCCTCAGCCTTTCAGCTGCTCCTGACGCTTTACCGCAGCGTTCTTCAGGCGCTCCAGGCCTTCCATAACCACTGCACGGGGAGCAGCAAAGTTAAAGCGCATGAAGCCCAGGCCTTCCTTCTGGCCGAAGGTGGTGCCGTCGTTCAACAGGATCTTGGCGTCGTTGAACATGAAATCCTTCAGTTCCTTCTGGGTGGCAAAGCCCAGGCCGCGGCAATCCAGCCAGATCATGAAGGTAGCTTCGGGATCGATGGCGGTCACGCCGGGAACGTTCTCGTTCACATAGGCCACAGCCTGATTCTTGGTCTCGTTCAGGTAGGCCACGCACTGGTCGGCGTAGGAATCGCCGTAGTTGTAGCAGGCCATCAGGGCCTCGTTGCCGAAGATGTTGCGGCCCATGCCCTTGTTGTAGGTCTGCTGGTTCATCATGCGGCGGTAAACGGTCTCGCTGTGGGTGAACCAGGCAGCGGTACGGAAGCCGGCCACGTTGAAGGTCTTGGCGGGGTTGATGAAGGTAACAGAATGCTCTGCCAGCTCCTTGGACAGGGTGCAGAAGGAAACGAATTCATGACCATCGAACACGATGTCCGCGTGGATCTCGTCCACACCGATCATCACGTTGTTCGCCAGGCACAGCTCGCCGATGCGCAGCAGCTCTTCGCGGGTGAAGCAGCGGCCGGTGGGGTTCTGGGGGTTGCACACGAACATGATCTTTACGCGGGGATCCTTCAGCTTGGCTTCCAGGTCCTCGAAGTCGATCTCGTAGCGGCCATCGATCAGCTTCAGTTCGTTGTAAACCAGCTGACGGCCGTTGTTCTTCACCAGATCATGGAAGGGAGGATATACGGGGGTCTGCAGCAGGATCTTGTCGCCTTCGCTGGAGAATTCCTTGGCAAACCAGATCATGGCGGGGATTACGCAGGGAGAGTAGTCAATGTACTCGGGAATCAGGTCGGCATTGTGGCGAACCTTGTACCAGCGGGCGATGCTCTTCTCGAACGCCATATCGATGTAGGGATAGCCGTAGTGACCCAGCTCAGCGCGCTTGATCAGGGCTTCCTTCACCTCAACGGGGCTGGGGAACTCGGTGTCCGCGATCCAGAAAGGCAGCACATCCGGCGGGCACAGGTTGGGGTCGAACTTCTTGGCATCGGTGCCTCTTCTCTGCACGCCTTTGTCGAAATCATAAATCACGTTGCTCATAATGGTACTCCTTTCGATCTATGAACCAAAAAATTAAAAACAAACTCTTACAGCATTACAACAATGTAGGATACGATCATGTTGCATGCAAACATCACAACGGCGGGAACCGCGCAGCGGCGCACGATATCGGTGATTTCCAGACCGGCCATACCGGAAAGTGCAATCACAACACCGGCAACGGGAGACATGCAGCGGCCGATAGCGGCGCTCAGCTGCATGGGCAGTGCTACAGTGGCTGCAGGAACACCCATCTGGGCGGTAACATTGGGAACCAGCGGGCCGAAAGCGTACCAGGAAGCGTTGCCGCTGCCCAGCAGCATGCCGGCGAAGAAGGTGATCAGAGACATCAGCACCATGGTGATGATGGGCGCACTCTTGATGGTGGCCAGACCGTTGGAGATAACGGTGATGCCGCCCAGCATCTGGATGGCTTCCGCGAATACGGCGGCACCGATCAGGATGCTGACCACGTTGGCAAAGGAGTTGGCCATGGCCTTCAGGATCACGGTGAAATCGTTGGTAACGTCCTTGCGGTTCTTGCGGCGGATCAGCTCAAGCACGAACACAAAGACCATACCGATCAGGTTGGCGGTGGGAACGTCCAGCTTGATGTTGGGCACGAAGCTGAACGCGGTGACCAGAACCAGAGGAATCACGGGCAGAACTGCGTAGAAGGCGGGGCAGTCCACATTTTCGGGAGCCTTGGTCTCGATCTCGCCATCCAAACCAAGACGCTTATCCCGCTTATCCATGATGCTCAGGTAGGTGGGCAGGAAGATGGCGCACAGCACGATCAGAATGGCGGCCACGCGGCCCTGATAAGTGAGGAAGTAGTCCATCATGGGCATGCCGCAAACTTCTTCGGCAGCGAAGATGGCGCTGGAGTCGTTCGGGCCCCAGTCAACGAAGCCGCACATGATCAGAACGGTGACAGCACTCAGTTTGCTGATGCCCAGAGAGGTCAGGATGGGGAATGCGATGGCCATCAACAGCATGCCCAGACCGGCGTGGCTGGTAATAACCAGTTTCAACAGGGTGCCGATGATGAACAGCATGCTCAGCACGATGTAGGGATTCTTGATTTTGGACAAGGGCTTGGTTGCCAGGTATGCCAGCTTGGTGGATGCACCAATGTGAGACATGTACATCGCGTAGCCGGTAACCATCATCAGCGTCATACCAACGCCGGAAGCATTGGAGCTGAACGCATCGGCCGTGAAGGCAAACACATCAATGACGGCGCTTCCTGTGGTGGCGTCGCCCATTACCGACTGGCCGGTGATCAGCGCGAATCCCAGCAATACCGCAATGCCGGAAGTCATGAACACAAAAACCGAGTTGTACCGTTTGATGACCAGCGTCGCAACAAATACGATATACGCTATGGTCAGGACAACGGCGATCAGATTACTCATAATTTGTCCCCTTTCATTTTTCCAACGTACACACCGCTCTGCAGAACCGGTTTGTATACACCAACATTTTTGTTTCGTATCGAAACTTAATGTTTAGCATGTATACATCTTTGGTTAGATTGTAAACCTGATTTTCGTCATCGTCAAGGGTTATTCGACCTTTTCTACATTTCACACATGAAATACGACTTTCTTTTGTCAAACACATACAAACAGGGGCCCATTCTCCCAGGGCGGCAATGCCGGGAGAATGGGCCCCTGTTCCTTTATTCGGTTTCTCTGTTCTGCTTTTCTCTGCGTTTTTTCTTTTCCAGCTGCATCTTTTTCCGCAGCCGGTTCTGCTGGATCTCACGGCGGATCTCCAGCCATTCCTCCATCACGGTAAAGGCAATATTTACTTCCTCATCGCTGAATTTCTGGCGCACCCGCCCCATGGATTCGCCGAACCGGCTTGCGTCGTATGTCCGGTGGGCCTGATCCAGAGTTTTTCCTTTTTCAGTCAGATAAATATGATATCGCTTGTCGTTTTCCGGATCCGCCTGCCGGTAGATCAGACCCTTGGACTCGATCTTTTTCAGAATCTGCGAGATTGCTCCCTTTGTTTTGCCGTAGTCCCGGGCCAGCTGGGTCACGGTGATACCGTCGTAATCCGCAATATGTTTCAAGGTGTGAACCTCCACCGCCGTATAGGATTCGCCGGTGCCGTAATCATGGGGAACCTTGGTGCCCACATAAATGACCGAAACCTGATGGAGGATATCCACCGCTTCCACATCCGTATAATTTTTGTATTTGCCCTGCTCCATTTCTCGATCCTTTCTTTTTTGTTTTGTGGGGCTGCGCTATGGCTGCACATCGATTTCCCTGCCCAGTGAAAAGCTGTAAAGGGTAAGTTTTGTAAGCGGTTTTTCGAATCGTCGTCGAATGGCCGCCGCGTAAAGCAACAACTGGGGCCGGTAAGCGGCAATGAACTGGTCCGGCGTTTTGTTCCGGTCGGTCTTGTAGTCCACCAGCTCCAGATGGTCGTCAAATTCCAGAATCACATCCGCCACGCCCTGCACCAGCACCTGCGCCTGGCCGTAGTCGCCGGTTTTGTCCACGGCGGCGTCCGCGGCGGGGCGGGCGGTAATGAACTCGTATTCCCGCAGAATCTTCTGCGCAGACCGCATTCGGGCAAACAGCGATCCGGCAAAGAATTGCCGCAGTCTGGAAAAATCCATTTTTTCGTAAAGGGACTCATCCAGCAGCTTTGCCTTCACCTGCCGCCTTGCCTCCCCTTCCGGGTCGGCAGCAGCGGCGGCCAGATCGGCATGCTGCAAAAAGGCGTGGAGGGCGGTGCCCTTTTCCGCGGCGGTCAGGCCCTCCTTGTAAAGGAAGCCGGGCCGTTCCAGCGTGGGCTCCGCTGCCTCGTGGGTGAGGGCGGTCACGCTGACCTTGGCGGGCACCCGGGTAAGCGCCTCGTTCGGGTATTGCCAGGCAAAATGCTCCCGCAAAGCGCGGGCCAGCGCCTCGTCCGGCGCAGCTTCGGGCAGATGCACCGGGCAGGCAGAGGCGGGTTCGGACACCTCGTCCGCCTCCAGGCTCACGGTGAACCGGTCGGCCAGTTCCCGTTCGCTTGCCAGCGGCTGCGGCATGACCTCCACCTCCAGCTGGCGGCAGAAGCTCTGGGCCTGCGGGTGGGCCATAACAGCCTGCATCACCCACTCGCCCCGGCTGCCGCAGTGCTCCAGAAGATAGGGCTCCGGCGCGCCGGAAAAGATGCGCAGAGCCATCTTCTGGGCCAGCTTCAGGGCGTTCTTGGTGGGCATGGTCATGACCAGCTTGTCCCGCGCACGGGTGAACGCCACATACAGCACCCGCATCTCCTCACTCAGGCCCTCCTGCGCCAGGGCGGACTGCACCGCCCGGTAGGGAGCGGTGACGTAGGTGCCCCCCTGCCCTGCCCGCAGAGTGAGCCCGATGCCCAGCTGCGGATGGAACACCGCTGCGGCCCGCAGATCTTCCTTATTGAACTCCCGTCCCAGATCGGCGGCAAACACCACCGGGAATTCCAGCCCCTTGGAGCGGTGCACCGTCATGATGGTCACGCAGCCGGGGCGGCTCTGGCCCTGCTCCGGGCCGGGCACGCCCTCACCGGCCAGGGCCGCGTCCATGGCGCGCACCACACCGGCAAGGCCGTGGCCGCCGCAGCCTGCCGCAAAGGCGGCAAACTGGCGCAGATTCTCCCGCCGGGCGCTGCCGTCCGGCATGGCGCCCGCGGCGGCAAGGCAGCCGGTGCGGGCGAATATTTCCTCCATCAGCCGATCCACCGGCATGGTCTGGCTGAGCTGGCGCAGGGTGCGCAGCCACTGGCCGAAGGCCTTCACCTTTTCGTCCTCGCTTGCCATCACCGCGCCGTAAAAACTGCCGTTTTTGCGGCCAAGGCGCAGAGCCACCAGATCATCCGGGGTAAAGCCGCCCATGCCGCTGAGCATCACCGCCGCCAGATGCACGTCCTGCGCGGGGTTGTCCAGCACCCGCAGCAGGCTTGCCACCGGGCGGATCTCCGGCGCGTCCAGCAGGTTTTCCGCCCGATCCACATACACCGGGATGCCTTCACTTTCCAGCCGGGCGGCGTAATCCGCGAAGACGCCCCGGCTGCGCAGCAGGATGCAGAAATCCTCATACCGGGGCGGCCGGGGGCCGGTCTCGCCCCGCACGGTAAAGCCGCTGGCCGGATCCATCAGCTGGCGGATGCGCCGGGCAATGTACTCCGCGTCCCCTGCCGGGCGCTCGCTCTGCACCAGACGGAACTCGCAGTCGCCCGCGTAGCCGCCGTAGTTTTCCAATTCGCCAAGGCCGGGCACCAGCCGTTCGCCGGGGCCGTAGTCCACGCCGCCCAGCTTGCGGCTCATCAAAGGCGTGAAGATGGCGTTTACTCCGCCGATCACCCCCGGCGCACTGCGGAAGTTGGCGTCCAGAAACAGCTTCTGGGGGCCGGGCTGGCCGTATTCCACAAACCGGTCCAGCTTCTGTTGAAAGATGGTGGGATCCGCCTGCCGGAAGCGATAGATACTCTGTTTCAAATCGCCCACGAAAAACAGGTTGGAGCCATCCGGCTTTGCCAGACAGTGATAGAGGGTATCCTGCAAGGCGTTGGTGTCCTGATATTCGTCCACCATCACCTGATAGAACTCCTCGCTCAGCTGGGCCGCCAGCGGGGTGGGGGTGCCGTCCTCGTTTTGCAAAAGCTGCAGGGCCAGCTGCTCCACGTCGCTGAATTCCAGCATTTTTTCTTCCAGCTTGGCCTGATAGAACCGCTGGTTGAATTCCCGCTCGGCCCGTACCAGCGCCCGCACCAGCGGGGCGGCAGTGCGCCGATCCTGCAAAAACTCCTCCTCACTGCACAGAAAGATCGTTTCCTGCAGGCGCTTGAGCGTGTCTTTCAATAGATCCCGCCGCTCCTTGATGCGGGTCATGGTCTCGCTGGAATGGCCCCGCACCGCCTTCAGGCGGGCGTAGCTCAGCGCCCGGCTGGCCTCGCACATGGCGTTCCAGGGCTGGGCGTCGATGGCGTCCAGCAGCGCATCCACCGCCGCCTCGTCCGATTCCAGCGCCGGGCGGTAGGCCTCGTCGATGGCCGGGTCGTTTTCCAGATCCTCCAGATTCTGCGCCGCCAGCTCCCGGGCGCAGAGGGCCGCCCGCCGGGCTTCGGTGCGCAGCGTCTGGCCCCAGCGGGTCTCGTCCAGCGGGGCGTCCTCCTCCCACTGGGCGCAGAAGGCTTCCAGCACCTTTTCCGGCCGGGGCATGCTGCTCAAAAAGTCGTGCAGCTGCTCCACCACCCGGCTGGCCATGGCATCGCTGCGGCCCTTGCCGTACAGATCCGCAAAGGCGCAGAAGTCCGGGTCGTTGTAGGCGTTTTCCAGCGCGTCCGCCAGTGCCTGACGGCGCAGCTGGGCCAGCTGGGGGCCGTCGGCGGTGGTGAAGTCCGCCGGGATGTCCAGCGCGCTGAAATGGGTTTTCAGAAGCTGCAGGCAGTAGGAATCAATGGTGCAGATGGGCGCACGCTGCAAGAGCATCCGCTGGCGGCGCAGATGGCCCGAGCCGGGGCGTTTTGCCAGCTCGGCCGAAAGGCGCTGGGCCAGCTTTGCCCGCAGGCTGGCCGCCGCCGCCCGGGTGAAGGTGACGATGAGCAGCCGATCCGCGTCCACCGGATCCTCTTCCCGGCAGAGGATGCGCACCGCCCGTTCCACCAGCACGGCGGTTTTGCCGCTGCCCGCGGCGGCGCTGACCAGCAGCGCACTGCCCGAGTGGTCGATGGCCCGGCTTTGCTGGGGGGTAAATTTGATGGTTGCCATGGGTGCCGGCCCTCCTTTCACTCGTCCTCGTGGCCGCAGACGCTGCGGTAGTCACAATATTTGCAGTTGGTTTCTTTTCGTTTTCCGTGGGCCAGCGGCTCGGCGGCCACCTGCCCGGCATAGAGCCGCTCGGCCATCTGAACCACAAGGCCGTCCAGCTCCTGCTGCAGCTGGCCCAGCGTTTCCAGGCTGGCCAGCGCCGGGCCGGGCTTTGGGGTGCCGTCCTTGTCGAATTTGAAGGGCACGAACAGGCCCTTGCGTTCGCTGTCCATGGCGTCGATGACGGCATATTCGTCCGCCACAAGGCCCTCCACCCGGTATTCCAGCCCCTTGGCCGCCTGCTGGCGGCTGCCCCGGGTGGGGGCCGGGTCGGCCATCAGATAAAGTACGCCCGCCGGGGCCGGGGCCGCGAACTGCTGCCCACCGGTGCGGGTGAGGGTGAACAGATACACCAGCATCTGGCAGTTCAGGCCGTTTTTCACATCCTCCAGCAGGAACTCCTTGCTGCCGGTCTTGTAGTCCACCACCCGCAGCCAGGTGTTTCCGTTTTTCTCAAAGGCATCCACCCGGTCGATCTTGCCCACCATGCGCACGGTTTCGCCGCCGGAGGTGGTGAGCACCACCGGGGGCACATCCTCCGCGCTGGTACCGATGCCCTTTTCAAAGGCCACCGGCACGAAACTGCCCTGCCGCTGCTCCGCCTGAATGTATAAAAGAAGGTTGGCGGCGCTCTTTTTCAGCCGCTCCACCAGATAGGCAAAGCGCCGGGCCTGCCCGGGCATGTTCTCCTGCACATATTCCTCCGCAATGGCGGCGGCCAGGGCCTTCACCTGCTCCTCGCTCAGATCCACAAAGCCCTCGCCCGCCCGGCGCAGCGCCTGCTCCAGAATGTAGTGTACCAGATTGCCGCTCTGGTCGGCGGTGAGGGCCGCCTGTTTGCGGGGCTTTGCTCCCAGCACATATTCCAGAAAATAGGCAAAGGGGCAGGAATAATACCGCTCCATCCGGCTGGGGGTGAGCCAGAGATCCCGGCCCAGCAGCTGCTTCATGGCGGCGGTGTTGTGCACCGCGAAGGGCTCGCCCCCCGCCGCCCGCTTCACCGGGTTCAGCAGCCTGCCCGGCTGCTCCTCCGGCTGTGCACGGTATTCCTCCAGCGCACGGAACAGAGCCGCGGTCTCACCGCTTTCCGCGTTCCAGCTCTGGCCCAGCAGGTCCAGCGCCATGGCCGGAGTGGCGGCAAGATCCGCCCGCTCCATCCGGGGCTCTTTGGGCGAAAAGCACTCGATCACCGGCGCAAGGGCGCTGGTCACCGGCATGGCGGCGCTGCCCGCCGCCCAGCTGAGCCACAGCCCTTTGGCCGGGGCGGTGAGCGCCTTGTAAAAGCACACCTGCTCCCGGATGGCCCGGTTCTCGAAGCAGTCCGGCATTTCCACGCCCTGCCGCATCAGGCTTTCCCGCTCGGCGTGGGTGAGCAGGCCCTTGTCGCCGGGGGCCTTGGGGAACTCGCCCTCGGCCAGCCCCAGCACAAAGCACCAGTCCGGGTTATCCAGCCGCATGCGGCCGGCGGTGGTAAAGATCACCTGATCCAGCGTCTGGGGAATGTGACCCAGATCGGTGCTGCGCACCAGCAGCTCGAACAGATCGGCCAGCTCGGCGGCGGGCAGAACCTCGTCGCCCAGAAGCAGCGCCATCTGATTGAGCAGATCCGCTGTCAGATTCCACACCCGCACCGCTTCGGCGGCGGCGGGGATGCCCTCGGTGGCCTTCAGTTCGGCGCACAGCTCGCCCATTTTCTCCTCGCCGCCCAGCGCCTGCATCCTTTTATATAATGCGGCGCAGACTTCGGCGGCGGAAAGCTCCTTGCATCGGGCGGCAAAGCCGTCCAGCTTGTCCACCAGAAAAGCCCGGCCTTCTTCCGCCAGAGCCAGCTGCTTTTCCTGTTCTTCCTTCGCCTTTTCCGAAAGGGTATTGGCCCCGAATCCGGCAGGCGACAGGGTGAAGGGCTGCCGCCACTGGGCGGCGGTCAGCTGCCAGGTATAGGCGTAGTTTTCCAGCGCACAGAGCTGTTCCTCGCTGAGCCCGGTCAGGCCGGTTTTGGCCACGGCCAGCAGGTTCTCGGTGCAAAGGCCGCGGCGCAGCAAAGCCAGCAGCGCCCGTACCAGCCGCACCGGGGCGGCGTGCTCGGCGGTGGTGGCCTCATCGCAGAAAAGCGGGATGCCCGCCAGCCGGAACTCGTACCGGATGGGGGTCAGATAATTTTCACTGTCCCGGCAGATGACGGCCATCTTGCCGTAGGGTACCCCCTGCCGGGCAAGGGCCTGAATGGCCGCCGCCACCTGCTTTGCCTCGTCCGCCCGGGTGGGGGCCTGCCACAGGGTGAGCTGGTGCTCGTCGGCGGGGGCCGGGTCCTCCAGACTTCCGGCCATCAGCCGGTTCAGCCGGGCAAGATCCGGCGCGTCGCTGTGGCGCCAGTCGGTATCCAGCACCAGCGGCGCGGCCACCGGCACGCTGTTCTTGCGGGCCAGCTGGCGCAGGGCCGCGGCCATCTGCTTGGCGCCGCTGAACAGGCCCAGGCCACCTTCATAATCCTCCATTCCGTCGCAGCAAAGGGCCACGGTCACATCTCCGGCCATGGTGAGCATGGCTTCCAGCAGGCGGCGCTTGGGGGCGTTGAAGGTATCGAACTCGTCGATGAACACCGCCCGGCCCGCAAAGAATTCCGGCTGCAACGCCCTTGCCGCCGCCAGCACCCGGTCGCCCGGGTCCATGGCGGAGCCCTCCAGCAGCGCCTGATAGGCGGCATAGATTCCCGCCAGCTCGCCCAGCTTGCGGCTGCTGTGGCTGGTGTTTTTGGCCAGCTGCTCCAGCTGTTGGGGCGAAAGGCCGGCACTTTTGAATTCATCCAGCGTTTCGGCGCACTTTTCGCAGAAGGCCGCGCTGCGCCGGTGCCGGCTGTAATACACCAGATTCGGCCCCATGGACTGCAGCGCCCGGCGCACCAGCACCGCCCGGCCCGCATCGGTGAGGGTGCGCACCGCCGCGCCGCCGTAGGCCTGCAAAATATCCTCGGCCAGGCTGGTGAAGCTGTAGCTGGTCACATAGCCGGACAGCTCGTCTCCCAGCAGCTGATACAGCCGGCCCTCGGTGGAGGAGGTGAACTGCTCGGGCACGATGAGCACGCTCTTCTCCCCCGCCAGCGCCCGCTCCCGGATGGTTTGCAGCAAATGACCGGACTTGCCGCTGCCCGAAACACCCAGCACAAGATGCAGCATGGCGGCCCCCTCCTTTTCCTTTTTCCCTTTTATGGATTTGTATCTTATTATTATAGCATATTTGAAATCCCTGCCGCAAACAGAAAAAAGCGGGCGCTCATATCACTGAGCGCCCGCTTTGGAGCATTTTCAAAAATCAGGCAGTAGCGGTGGCAGCCTCCTGTGCGGGGGCAGCAGCCTGCTGCGCCTTCTGAGCCTTCTTCTCGGCGGCAGCGGCCATCAGGTTGGCCACGATGGAGCCGGAGATGTTGTGCCATACGCTGAACAGCGCGCCGGGAACAGTGGCCAGAGCCAGATCCGGGAACACGGTGCCGGCCAGGCTGGTGGCCAGACCGCTGTTCTGCATGCCAACCTCGATGGACAGAGCGTTGCACTTGGGGTCGGACATGCCCAGCAGCTTGCCCACGCCGTAGCCGCAGGCGTAGCCCAGAACATTGTGCAGCATGACCACGGCCAGGATCAGCAGGCCGTTGGCGAAGAGCTTGGCCTGGTTGCCGGAAACGACGGCGCCCACGATGGTAACGATGGCGGCCACGCTCACCAGAGGCAGAACCTCCACAGCAGCCTGAGTGAACTTGCCGAAGAACTTGTTGACCACAAAGCCCAGAGCGATGGGCACCACAACCACCTGCACGATGCTCACGAACATGCTCATGGCATCCACAGAAACGGTCTCACGCAGGTACAGGTAGGTCAGCGCGGGGGTCATGAAGGGGGCCAGCACGGTGGAGCAGGCGGTCATGCCAACGCTCAGGGCAACGTCGCCCTTGGCCAGGAAGGTCATCACGTTGGAGGAGGTGCCGCCGGGGCAGGTGCCCACCAGCATCACGCCCACAGCCAGCTCGGGGGGCAGGTTGAACAGCTTGATGAGCAGGAACGCCAGGAAGGGCATAACCGCGAACTGGGCCACGCAGCCGACCAGAACGTCCTTTGGGCGGGTGAACACCACCTTGAAGTCATCCAGCTTGAGGGTCAGGCCCATGCCGAACATAACCACCATCAGCAGGTTGTTCACGGTGACCAGACGGGTTACCACGTTCCAGTCCTTGCCCACCCACAAAAAGCTCTGGGGTACAAAGAAGGCCAGGGCGGCCACTGCCACCACGATGAAGGCCATGTACCGGCCCACGAACTTGCTTACCTTTTTCAATGCATTCATTTTCAGATTCCTCCTGTTGTTTATTTTCTTCCGCAAGGATTTGTTTTCGTTATTTGAGCACTGCGCCGGTGTTTGCGCTGCTCACCAGCTTTGCATAGCGGCCCAGCCAGCCGGTGGTGATGCGGGGGGCGGGGGCCTGCCAGTTTGCCCGGCGGCGTTCCAGCTCCTCATCGCTCACCTTCAGCCCCACCTTACCGGCGGGGATGTCGATGGAAATGGTGTCGCCCTCCTCAATCAGGGAGATCTCGCCGCCCTGGGCGGCCTCCGGGCTCACATGGCCGATGGATGCGCCCCGGGATGCGCCGGAGAAGCGGCCGTCGGTGATCAGGGCCACGGTCTTGTCCAGCTTCATGCCGGCCAGCGCGCTGGTGGGGTTGAGCATCTCCCGCATGCCGGGGCCGCCCTTGGGGCCCTCGTATCGGATGACCACCACATCGCCGGGTTTGATCTGGCCCGCGTAAATGGAGGCAATGGCCTCGTCCTCGCTGTCGAACACCCGGGCCGGGCCTTCGTGCACCAGCATTTCGGGGGCAACGGCGCTGCGCTTGACCACGCAGCCGTCCTTTGCGATGTTGCCCCAGAGCACCGCGATGCCGCCGGTGGTGCTGTAGGGCTTATCCATGGGCCGGATGGCATTGGTATCCCGGTTTTCGGCCCCGACCAGATTCTCGCCCAGGGTCTTGCCGGTGGCGGTGGGCAGGTCTGTGTGGAGCAGGCCCGCGTCCGCCAGCTGTTTCATCACCGCCTGCACGCCGCCCGCGGCGTACAGATCCTCGATGTGAGTGGGGCCTGCCGGCGCCAGGTGGCACAGGTTCGGCACCCGGGCGCTGACCGCGTTGATGGTGGCCAGATCCATGGGCACGCCCGCTTCGTTGGCGATGGCCAGCAGGTGCAGCACGCTGTTGGTGCTGCAGCCCAGGGCCATGTCGGTGGCCAGGGCGTTTTCAAAGGCGGCGGGGGTGAGGATATCCCGGGGGCAGAGGTTCTGCTCCACCAGCTTCATCACCTGCATGCCCGCGTGCTTTGCCAGCTGGGTGCGGGCGGAGTAGACCGCCGGAATGGTTCCGTTGCCGGGCAGCGCCATGCCGATGGCCTCGCTCAGGCAGTTCATGCTGTTGGCGGTGTACATGCCCGCGCAGCTGCCGCAGCCGGGGCAGGTGTTCTTGGTGAAATCGTCCAGCGTGGTATCGTCGATCATGCCCGCCTTGTAGCTGCCCACCGCCTCGAACATCTGGGAAAGGCTCACCTTCCGCTGGCCCTGACGACCCGCCAGCATGGGGCCGCCGCTGACCACAATGGAGGGAATGTTCAGCCGGGCCGCCGCCATCAGCATGCCGGGCACGATCTTGTCGCAGTTGGGAACCAGCACCAGACCGTCGAAGCAATGGGCCATGGCCATGGTCTCCACCGAGTCCGCAATCAGCTCCCGGCTGGGCAGCGAGTACTTCATGCCGGTGTGGCCCATGGCGATGCCGTCGCACACGCCGATGGCCGGTACCAGCACCGGGGTGCCACCCGCCATGCGAACGCCGTCCTTCACGGCCTGGGCCAATTTGTCCAGATGGGAGTGGCCGGGCACGATCTCGCTGAAGGCGCTTACCACGCCGATGAGCGGGCGTTCCAGCTCTTCATCGGTGTAGCCCAGCGCGTAGAACAGGCTGCGGTTGGGGGTGCGCTCGGCACCCAGTTTTACGTTGTCGCTCCTCATTGTCTTGCAATCCCCTTTATGATGAAAATAAAAAAAGCCTTTGTCTTTTGCACTCGAATTGTTCGAATGCAAGAGACAAAGGCTTTTGAAAGCTCTCTGCGGTACCACTCTTGTTGCCCCGCCATACAGCGAAGCCACCTCATGCCCGGACTCCCCGATTTTAAAAACCGGTTTTAACCAGACGGCGGGATAACGGTTGCCAACCGTCCGCGTTTACTCGTGCCCGGAAGGGCCTTTCAGGCGGCAGCTCACAGGTGATTGTTCCCCCGGCCTTGATCGCGCTGCCTCGCACCAACCGGCAGTTCTCTGGGCGCAGTGCACAGGGTACTTTTCCTCTTCATTGCTTTTGTGTATTGAATTATCGTTGTGACCATTATAGCACCGTTTGGGCAGATGTCAAGCGGTTTTGGCTGTATCATTTTGAATAAAACATCGTTTATTTATATGTTTTTATTCGTGCAATTCGCACTTTGCAACCGGCATGTTTTTTGCTACAATAACAAAAAACGCACCGCGCCCGGCCCCTGAAAGCCGGTGCGGCAAAAGAGAAGCGAGGTTGATTCAAATGGCAGGTTTGACGATGGAACGCGCCAAAGAGCTGCTGCACAGCACCACCACCGAGGCTCATCTGTTCGAGCACGCCATTGGCGTGAGCGCCGCCATGGAGGCCATGGCCCGCCATTTTGGCGAGGACGAAGCCTACTGGCAGGCGGTGGGCTATCTGCACGACTACGATTACGAGCAGTACCCCGAAGAGCATTTAAAGCACACCGAGGAGCCGCTGCGCGCCGCCGGGGTGGATGAGGAGAGCATCCGGGCGATTCTGGCCCACGGCTGGGGGCTTTGCAGCGATGTGGAGCCCAAAACACCCATGGAAAAGAGCCTGTTCACGGTGGACGAGCTCACTGGACTGATCGGCGCCACCGCCCGCATGCGGCCGGGCGGGCTTTCGGATCTGGAGGCGGCCAGCGTGAAGAAAAAGTTCAAGGACAAAAAGTTCGCCGCCAAGATCGACCGGGCGGTGATCAGGCAGGGCTGCGAGCTGCTGGGCATGGAGCTGGGCGATGTGATCGACCTGTGCATTCAGGGCATGCGCGGGCAGATGGACGCCCTGGGCCTGGGCCCAAAGGAGGGCTGAGCCCGTTTTCTCCTGATTCAATATACAGAAAAAGGCAGGTATCCCAGTGGGATACCTGCCTCAGCCTGTCGAAAAAGGTCACCGAAAGGTGGCCTTTTTCTCGTATTGAGGAAAAGAAAGCGGTATAATAGTGTGGGGGGATAAAAATGCTGGT